>NZ_MSIE01000002.1 GCF_001921205.1 Actinophytocola xanthii
AGTCGGCCGTCGGCGTTCTGGCCGACCGCGAGCCGGTCGATCCAGCCGCCGAGGGAGGCCCAGCCGGACCAACGGCCATTGGGGGTCTGCCACTTGTGCCAGAGGGCGCCGTCCGAGCCGCGGGCGAAGACCTCGAGCCGGCCGTCGGCGTTGCGGCCGACCGCGACGCGGTCGATCCAGCCACCCAGTGAGGCCCAGCCGGACCAGCCGTTGTTGGGTGCGGTCTGCCACCTGTGCCAGACGGCGCCGTCCGAGCCGCGCACGAACACCTCCAGCCGGGTCACCGGCTGGTTCTGGGCCGCTGCCGACTTCGCCTCGGCAGCGGGGGAGACGACGACGGTCAGCGCGGACGCGACGAGGGAGAACACCAGTGCCGCGACGAGCATGAGAAGCCGCCGACGGACAGGTCTGAGTTCCGTCATTGTGGATCCTGATTCTGTACGCTCATACCCCGAAATAGGGTGGGAAAGCCCCGCCGGCGACCGACAGTCTCGTGAACCGTCGTTTGTCCGGTACCCCAGTGCCGGCGCGAGCTCGAAGACTCTGCGCGCGGCTCCCATGGTGGCGGGCGGCAACCCGGGCGAGCAATCCCCGGTACGGGTCGACAAAAGACCCGAGCGAGTGATCACACCCCTCGTTCGAGTTCAGGCTAAGGTGAGGGTCCGTCATGGTCTTTCTGGGGAGTCATGCCTTCGCGAGCCGTCCACCGACGCACGGTCTTGCGTGCCGCCGCCCTCGGCCCGGCGTTCGGGTTGGCGGGCGGCTGCGCGGGACTGGGCCGAGCCACCGGGCTGGGTGAGTCCGTCCGGATCGCGGTGAGCTGGAGCTCGACCGAGCTTGCGGCGTTCCAGCGGGTGCTCGGCCGCTACGTCGACGACTGCGCGCTCGTTCCGCTGGGCGACGACATCGACGCCGCACTCGGCGCCAACCCCACCGGCCGGCCCGACATCGTGGCGCTGCCCCAGCCCAAGCTCGTGCGGGCGAACCGGGACCGGCTGGCACCGCTACCGGACGAGGTCTGGCACCACGACTTCGACGCGCTGTGGAGCCCGCAGCTGCCGGCATACGGCGGGCGGCACCACGCGGTGCCGTTCAAGCTCGCGCACTCCTCGGTCGTCTGGTACCGGCGGCGGCTGTTCGTCGAGCACGGGCTGGACACCCCGAGGTCCTGGACGGACTGGCTCGACCTGAACGAGCGGATCGTCGAGCGGACCGGTGTCGCGCCGCTCGCCCTGGGCGGCGCGGACGGGTGGCTGCTCGCCCGGTTCTTCGAGAACGTGCTGCTGCGTCACTTCGACGACACCTACGACGCCCTCGTCGCGGGCGAGCGGGGTGGCTGGGCTGGCCGCGACGTGCGGGACGCGTTCGGGATGGTGGCCGAGATGTGGGGTGCGTCCGGCGCGCTCGCCGGGGGGCCGGAGCGGGCGCTGGTCGCCCAGTACCCGGAGGCGGTCCTGGAGGTGTTCCGCCACCACACCGCGGCGATGGTGGCGGCGCCCGCGTTCGCCGAGTCGGTGACGCGCTCCTTCGGCGTGCCCGACGACGAGATCGGGACGTTCACCTTCCCCTCGGCGGCCGGGCTCGACGGGCGGCTCGTGGTCACCGGTGACCTGCTGGTGCTGACCGCACCGGCGAGCCCGGCGGCGCGCCGGGTGCTCCGCCACCTGTGCACCCCGGACGCCCCGGTCCCCTGGATCAGGGACACCGGCGGGTTCATCGCGGCCGACCCGGAGACCGACACCCGCGAGTACAGCCAGAACCTGCTCGAGCTGGCCCTGGAGCTGGCACGGCCCTCGAACGACCTCCAGTTCGGCCTGTCGGACACGGTGGCCCTGGGCGCTCTGCTGCAGGAGGTGCTGCAGAACCTCCTGCGCGCGCTCGCCGCCGGCACGGAGCCGGGCGAGGCCGCACGGGAGGCGGCGACCGCGATGGCCGACGCCGGGAGGGCGGCGCGATGAGCACGGAGATCCGGACCGCGGGTGGGCTGCGGCTCGAGGTCGCCGGGCGGGAGCTGACCGGCGGCCTGCGGCCGGCGACCGCTCGCGGCGGCTGGAGCTACCTGCTCGGACTACCCGCGCTGGCGCTGCTCGTCCTGCTGGTGGTGCCGATGGCGTGGACGCTGGTCTGGGCGCTGTGGGGGCTCGGCAACTTCGGCGACGTCCTCACCGACCCCGACGCGCTCCGCGCGGCCGGCCACAGCGTGCTGTGGGTCGGGATCGGCGTCGTTCTGCTGGCCGCGGGCTACGTGATCGCCGTGCTGAGCCGGCTGGTCAGCGGGTTGTGGCGGTTCCTGCTCTACCTGATGGTCCTGCCGTTCGGCGTCTCGGCGATGGTGTCCGGCGCCGCGTTTCGCATGATCTTCGACCCCAACCCCGAACGCGGCACGGTGACCGCGTTGTTCGGCGAGGCCACCTGGCTCGGTCCGGGCCTGATCTGGTGGGTGCTGGGCATCGCCTTCGCCTGGTCCTGGCTGGGTTTCGTCGTCGTGTTGTTCCGCGCCGGGCTGGACGCCAACAACGGCCTCGGCTACCGGGTCGGCCGGTTGCGCCTGCTCCGGGTCGGACCGGTCGCCTCGGTCGTCGTGCTGACCGTGCTCGTCGCCGCGATCCGCGTGTTCGACCTGGTGCTGATCGCCTCCCCGGACTCCATCTCCGCCGACGTCGACGTCGTCGGGCTGCTCTGGTGGCGGATGACGACCGGGTCGACCGAGACCGGGGCGCCCGCCGCGCTCGCGGTGCTGCTGTTCGCGGCCGTGGCGTCGCTGAGCCTGTTCGGCACCCGGGGGATCCGCCGGGCGCCGGTGCCGGACCCGGTGCCGCTGGCCGAACCGGCCTCGGAGCGGACCCGGTGGTGGAGCTGGGTGATCGGCCTCCTGATCGGTCTGGTGTGGACACTGCCGCTGGTGGTGCTGGTGGCGACCGCGCTGCACGACCCGGCGGCGGCCGGAGCGTCGGGCTGGTGGCGGCTGGACGGGCTGGGTCTCGGCTCCTTCGCCGCCGTCGCCGACACCTGGCTCTGGCCGGCGCTGGCCGCCAGCGTCTCCATCGCCGTTCCGGCCACCCTGCTGGTGGTGGCCTGCGCGGTGCCCGCTGCCTACCTGCTGACCTGGCGGCTGCCCAGCCGGGTCTCCGGGGTGCTGACCGTGCTGCTGGGCGTGCTGGCGGTGGCGCCGGTGCAGATGTACGCCGGGCCGCTCAGCGAGGTGTTCGCCGGCTCCCGGGTCTCGCTCGCGCTCGTGCACGCCGCGGCCGGGCTGCCGTTCGCGACGCTGGTGCTGCGGGCCGCGTTCGCCGCGGCGCCCCGGGTCGGCAGCGACGCCCGCCCCGCGCTGGACGCGATGTGGCGGCGCGGCCGGTACCGCCCGGCTCTGGTCGCGGTGACCGTGCTCGAGTTCGTGCTGGTGTGGAACGACTTCATCGTCAGCTTCCTGATCGGCGGACCGGCCGACAGCCCTCTGGCCCTGCTGCTGTGGGGTGAGGCGCGGCAGTTCGCCACCTCCGCCGGCACCGTCGCCGCGGGTGCCGTGGTGTCCGCACTCGTCCCGGTCGCGATCCTGCTGGCGACCTGGCGGACCGTGGTGGCCGGGCTGACCGGCGGAATGGCCAGGTAGCCGCGGTGGGCAGACCCGAGCGCAGGCTCCTCACCCGCGTCAAGCTCCTCCTGTTCGGCGCGGTCACCTGGTTCGTCGCCACCCTGCTCTCCGAGCAGCTCGGGGCCGAGGCGGGCGAGTCCTGGTGGGGGACCACGGTCGGCCCGCTGCTGCTGCCGGTCCTGACCGGGGTCGCGGTGCTCGCCGGCGTGGGCTGGCTGGTGCTGGTGCTGCTCGACCGCCCCCGCGAGCCGACCGAGCCCGAACCGCCGCGGATCGAGCACCTGCCCTGGCACGCCCCGTCGGAGCCGCTGTTCGGTCGGAGCGACGAGCTGGAGCAGGCGCGGGACCGGGTGCTGCGGTTGGGCGCGGTCGTGCTGGCCGGCGTCCGGGACATCGGCACCTCGGCCGTGGCCGAGCACGTGACCCAGCGGCTGGTCGAGAAGGACGGCGGCGACCCCAGCCGGATCTTCCGGTTCGACCTGCGCAGCCGGTCGACGAGCGAGCCCTACGACGCGGTCCAGACCGCAGCCCGGTTCGTGACCGCGTTCGGGGTGGACGAGCCGTCCGACAGCACCGACGAGGTGCTCGACCGGGCCGCCGAGCAGCTCCTGGACAAGATGCCGGGCCAGGGAGCCATCCTGTTCCTGGACAACGTCTCCACACCCGAGCAGGTGGCGTGGCTGTTGCGTCGGTGGCCGACCGGCACCTGGCCGCGGCTGGTGGTGGCCGGTGAGACGGCGGTCGGCGACGCCGCCGAGAGCCGCGTGGTTCCCGTCCTCGAGCTGCCCCTCGTCCACCTGCGGGAGATCTGGGAGCGGGAGGTGCCGGAGCCGGCGGCCCGGCAGAGGATCCTCGACCTGCTGCGCCGGCTGCGCGGCCCCAGACAGGACGACCCGGTCGACGCGCTGCTGGCCGCCTCCTGCGCCGGGCGACCGGGCGCGGTGAAGACCCTCGCCCGGGAGATCCGGCGGCTCAGCGCCGTGGAGAGCGCCGAGGAGTCGGTTCGGCGCATGCTCGTCCAGCTGCGGGCGAAGGGGCAGGTGCACGGGCCCCTGGAACGGGTGTGGACCGCGATCCTGGACAACATCCGCGACGGTCTGACCGTGCAGGAGGCCTGGCTGCTGCGGGCGCTCGCCGAGCTGCCGGTCACCGGGATCACCTGGGGCACGGTCGACGCGATCGTCCGCACCTGCGCGATGAGCCCGCCCGGGGGCAACGCCACGGAGCTGCTCGAGGCGCTGCGGCTGCGCAACCTGGTGCGGGAGCAGGACGGGCGGTACCGGGTGCCGCAGGAGATCCGGGGACCGCTCCTGCGCACCGAGCCGGCCCAGCGGCGCGCGGTGGCGCTGTGCGCGGTGCCGGCGCTGGTGCGGTACTTCGCCGGTTTCGTCGAGGAGTGGGCGGGCCGGCTGGACGTCGACACCACGAAGGCACGGGACTGGTTCCGCGACTCCGAGCCGTCGCTGCGCCCCCTGTTCCAGGGACAGCACCGTCCGGAGGGGGAGCTGCTGGCGCTGGTGTTCGACCACCTGTGCGTGATCGCCGACGGGCTGAACAGCTGGTACGTCCGCGAACAGCAGTCCCGGGGCCTGCTGGAGGTCAGCCAGGGGCTCTATGAGCTGGCGCTGGCCAACCGCCGCGAGGACGTGGCGGCGGTCGCCGTCCAGCGCATCGCAGCCGCGCACCGGCTGGCGCGCCGGCCCGGCGACGCGCTGCCCTGGCTCGACATCGCGCGCTCCCACGCGATGGCCGTCCACGGTCCCGTTCGCACCCAGCTCGACATCCGGGAATGGGTGGAGCGCGCACTGCTGGCGGCCGCCGGGCCCGAGCCCGACTCCGCCGCGATCGGCGCCGCGATGACGGCGCTGGAGGCGCTGCGGGCGGGGGCCGACCGGCCTGAACAAGCGGTGATGCTGGTCAACCTTGGCATGCTCGCGATCCTGCAGAAACAGCCCGACGAGGCGCTGGAGTGCCTGCGGGAGGCGGAGAAGGTCGCCCGGGACGCACGCGACGCCGGCAGCGAGGCGCACAGTGTCGAGCTTCAGGGCACGGCGCTGGCGACCCAGGACGGCACCCTGGTCGAGGCGGCCCGCTGTTGGCAGCGGGCGCGGACCGTGTTCCGCCGGATCGGCGAGGACCCCGGCGAGGCCCGTTGCCTGCAACACCTCGGTGCCGCCGCCCTGTGCGAACCCGGCGTCGCCGGCCTGGTCCGCGTCGGACGGCCGGTCCCGCTGCCCGGACCCGACGCGGCTGCCGTCGCGCTCGCGCTGCTCGAACGGGCCAAGGAGCTGCGCACCGGCCAGCCGGACACGGAGCTGGTGGACCACTACCTGGACCAGGCCCGCCGCGCGCTCAAGAGCTGACCCCGGCCCTCGTCCGGGGTCGGGGTTGCCCTGACGCAGGGGCAGTCGCCGAGCATGGGGGCATGGGCGCGCGAGCAGACCGTCTGGTGGTCCGACACGACGGCATACGGATCCCGGTGTCCCGCAGCGGGCGAGGACGCCCACTGGTCCTGTGCCCCGGGCTCCTCACGACGCAGGCCGAGCTGGGGGAGCTGACCGAGCTGCTGGGGCGCGACCACGACGTGGTCACCTTCGACCTCCGCGGACACGGCCGCACCTCGCCTGCCGTCCGGTACTCGTTCGAGGCGTTCCTCGGTGACCTCGGCGCCGTGATGGCGGAGCTTCCCCGCCTCGGGTGGCGTTCGGCACCCGTGCTCGTGGGCCACTCGCTCGGGGCGGACCTGGTCGTGCACCACGCGGCCGAACATCCCGACACCGTCGCCGAGCTCGTCCTGGTCGACGGCGCGAACCCCGTACCCGAACCGTTCATCACCGAGGCCGAGCTCCCGGAGTTCCGTGCCATGGCCGAGACCCTGGCCAGCGAGGCCGAGCGGGTGTCGCTGACCGCACGGGACATCCTGGACCTGAACGTGGAGGTGGAGGCGGTGCGAGCCAGGATCCTCGACCGGTACGAGAGGATCCCGCACCCGATCACCATGATCATGTCCACCGCGATGGCCGGCGAGAGCCGTCAGGGGCGGGCGGCGTGGCGCAACCGGAACTGGCGGGCGGGCGTCGAGCGGCTCGTCCGGGAGCGGCCGAACGTCGCGGTGTCCTGGCTCGACGCCGGGCACGGGCTGGTCCTCAGCCACGCCCAGGACGTCGCCCGGATCATCCGGACCTCTGGAAGGGAGGCCCCGTGCTGACGATCGGCGAGGTGGCGTCGTATGCCGGGGTGACGGTCCGTGCCGTGCGGCACTACCACGCGACGGGCCTGCTACCCGAGCCGGAACGGGACCACCGCGGCTACCGGCGGTACGGCGCCGAGGCCGTGCTGGAGCTGGTCAGGATCCGGACCCTGGCCGACGCGGGTGTTCCGCTGGCCCGGGTGCGAGAGCTGCTCGAGGCCGACGAGGAGGAGCTCGCCAGGGCCGTCGCGGACATCGACGGGCGGCTGCGGGCGGAGATCCGGCAGCGGCAGCGGCACCGCGAGCGGATCGCCCGCCTGGCCGCCGGCGACGACCTGGCGCTGCTCCCGGAGGTGGTCGAGTTCCTCGCGCACCTCCGCCAGCTCGGGGTGGACGAGCGAATCGTCCGGGTCGAACGCGACGGGTGGGTCCCGCTCGTCGCGCACCGCCCGGAGCGGGTACCGGCGTGGGTGGGACGGAAGCGGGAACAGCTCGCGGACCCGCGGCTCGTCGGGTTCTACCGCACCCTGGGCGAGACGCTCGACCGGACCGACGCCGATCGCCGACTCACCGAGCTTGCCGACGAGCTGGCCGCCGGCCTGACGCGGATGGCCGACGAACGGGGCGCGGACTACGTCGACGACCTCGACATCGACCCGTCGTTCGCCGCGGCGATGGACGCCCTGGCGTTCGACAGCGCCCCGCCGGCCCGCCGGCTCACGGAGCTCCTGACGCAGCGAGGCTGGACCGGCTGGACCACGCTCGAACGAACCGCGAGACCGGGACGATGACCGGGGCTCGCCGCCTGGGCGTGCGCTCGTCTGGACTCACGCTCCCGGCGACGGGCCGGCGAACCGTCGCGGGCGGTCCCGCGGAAGGGCAGGACGGCCGAGAGGCCGGCTCACCGTGGTCGGGTGAGCCGGCCTCTCGCCGTGATCTGGTCGGGATCAGCCGACCGGGGTGAACTCGACCCAGTTCAGGTTGACCAGGCCGCTCGCCGGGCCACCGGGCACCGACCGGAACACCAGGTAGAGCCGGTGCTCGCCGACCGGTCCGGACACCGGCACGGTGTGGCTCGCCCACGCGTTCGTACCGCTGGTCGCCGGCAGGGTGGCGGTGGTCACCACCGGGCCGGTCGGCGAGTCGAGGCGCAGCTCGACTGCCGCCCGGGGGTTGCCGACGGTCGTCGCCGAGCCGCCCGAGTACCGGAACGTCACCGCGGAGGCGTCGCCCGGGTTGATCGGGGCGAAGGCGATGTGGTCGCCCGTGTCGATGCCGGTCAGGGCGGTCCCGCCACCCGTGTCGTTGCTGACCGTCACGTCGACGCCCGATTTGACCTGGGCGTTCGCCGCCAGCTGGCGCGGGGTCTGGACGACCGCCTGGTCGATCGTGGTCAGTCCCGGCTGGCCGCCGCCGCCCAGGTCGGTGTACTGGGCGCTGATGCCGCCGTAGAGGTACCCGCCGGCGTGGTCGCCGCCGTCGGCGGGCGTGGGCAGCACCCCGCTACAGCCGGTGGTCGACCCCATGCCGTGCCCGTGGCTGTCGTGACCGAGGACGAAGGTCACCGTCACCCGCGAGCAGTCGATCGTGCCATCCTCCGGGTCGGTGACCGTCACCTCGAACGGGACGTCCTCGCCCCACTCGAAGAACGTGCCGCCCACCGGCGAGGTGACGCTCACTGTGGGCGCGGTGTTCCCGACGGTGATCGTCCGGGTGAGCACGGCCGTCTTGCCGCTGGAGTCGGTGACCGTCAGCTTGGCGGTGTAGGTCCCGTTGGTCGTGTACGTGAACGAGGGGCTCGGCTCGGTGGAGTCGACGGTTCCGTCGTTGGTGGAGTCCCAGGCGATCGAGATCGACTCACCCGGGTCCGGGTCGTGCGAGCCCGCGCTGGAGAACGCCACGGTGAGCGGTGCCGTACCCGAGGTGGGGGTCGCGCTCATCGCCGGCACCGGGGAACGGGTGCCCTTGACGTACCGGATCACCGACAGCTGGGCGTCCGGGTTCGGGCGGAAGAACCCGTCGCCGTACTCCAGCACGTACAGGTTGCCGTCCGGACCGAACTCCATCTCCATCGGGTTGTCGAAGACGGTGCCGGGCAGGAACTGTTCGACGCCGACCAGGTTGCCCTTGCCGTCGGTCCGCATCATGAACAGCTTGTCCCGGGTGAACTCACCGAACACGACCGCGTTGTCGTAGTACTCCGGGAACTTGGTGTTCGACGTGGACTCGCTGTCGTAGTCGTAGATCGGACCGCCGTGCGGACCGACACCGCCGGTGCCGATCACCGGCCACTTGAAGTCACACGGGGCGGGCGGCGTCACCAGGTACGAGCCGGCGCACGGGGTGCGTGCCTCGTAGGTGTACCAGAACTGCGGCTGCTGGACCGCCGGCAGCACGCGCAGACCAGTGTTGTGCCGCGAGTCGTTGACCGGCGCCCCGCAGTTGAACGCCGCACCCGAGATCTTGGTCTCGAAGTCGTAGTCGATGTAGGGCAGGCTCGGCGAGACGCAGAGCGGCCAGCCGTAGTTGCCGGCCTTGTTCGTGCTGAACCACCGGCCCGTGCCCTCCGGGCCCCTGGTGGGGCTCGACGTGCGTGCGTCGGGGGAGTAGTCGGCGATGTAGAGCCGGCCCGAGGGGTCCACGTCGAACCGGAACGGGTTGCGCAGGCCCATCAGGAAGATCTCCGGCCGGGTCTTGCCCTCCTGGTCGGCCGACTCCGGGAACAGGTTCCCGTTGGGGACCGTGTAGGTGCCGTTCTCGCGCACCTTGATCCGCAGGACCTTGCCGCGCAGGTCGTTCGTGTTGGACGAGGACCGGCGCGCGTCGAAGCCAGGGCCCTGGTTCGTCGCGTCGTTGATCGGGGTGTACCCGTCGGACCCACCGGCGTTCGTGTCGTCGCCGGTGATCAGGTAGAGCAGACCCCTGCCGTCGAACTTGACCTTGCCCGCGACGTGGCAGCAGATGCCGCGGTCGGCGTCCACCCGGATGATCTGCTGCTCGCTGGCCAGGTCCAGGTGCGGTGTCGGCGACTCGACCAGCTTGAAGCGGGACAGCTGGTTGTAGCCCTTGAACCGGTCCCACGCCGTGGGGTCGGTGCTGGTCGCCGGTGCGTCGCCCTCGTTCACACCCGGCGTCGAGGGGTCGTCGACCGGCGTGTTCAGCTTGGGTGAGTAGTAGACGTACACCCAGCGGTTGGTGGCGAAGTTCGGGTCGATCGAGAGGGTCTGCAGGCCGTCCTCGTCGTGGCTGTAGACCGGGATCGTGGTGATCACCGGGCTGGCGTCGGTGTCCGGGTCGTAGAGGCGGATCTCGCCGCCTCGGGTGTTGTGCAGGACCCGGCCGTCCGGCAGGACGGCGAGCGACATCGGTTCGCCCGGCTCGTCGTTGAGCGTGACCTTCTCGTAGTTGCCCAGCACCGTCGCGCCGCAATCGCCCGCGACCGCGCCGGCGGCCCACTGGATCCCGCCGAGCAGGTGGCCGCGTACGTTCTTGTTCCGGTAGGACTCGATGGAGTGGCCGAGCCCGGTGTACCAGGAACGCCCTCCGACGTGGTCCTGGCACCAGGCGACCGGGTGGTCGAAGCCCATCGTCCCACCGGTGAACGACTTCTCGTCCACAGTGGCCAGTACGTGCTGGCGTCCGCGGACGTTGGACGCGAAGTTGTACCACTCCTCGGTCAGCGTGAGCGTGCGCGCGACGGTTTTCGTCGAGGGGTGGGCGCGGTCGGCGACCTGTACGTTGCCCCGGCCCACGCTCGCCACACCGGCCACCTTCGTGCCGACGAGCTGCTGGTAGAACGCCCAGTCCGGCTCGGTCTCGGCGGCGGCGTGCACGCCGACGTAGCCGCCGCCGGCGCGGATGAAGCCCTCGAAGGCGCTTTGCTGGGTGTCGTTGAGGACGTTGCCGACGGTGTTCAGGAACACCACGGCGCGGAAGGTGGCCAGGCTTTCGGGAGTGAAGACGGCGGCGTCCTGGGTGGCGGTGACGGTGAAGCCGTTGGTGTTCGCCAGGTCCCGGATCGTTTGCACACCGTCCTTAATGGACGGTCTACGTTCGCCATCGGTCTTGTGGAACACCAGCACCCGGTAGGTCTCGTCGGCGGCGGGCGAGGGAGCGGCGGCGGCCGGCGTGACGCCGCCGACGGCAAGGGCTGTCACGGCGACCAGGGCGGCAGCGGTGCCGGTGGCCGAACGGAGCGCACGGATCATGTTTTCTCCAGCTGCGGCAGGGGACGCGGAGGTCAGCGGCGGCGGTAGATGGTCAGCTCGGACATGTTGGTGTAGCTCAGCGCGGCGAAGTCCAGCGACTGCGCGGGCAGCGTGGTGCCGCCGGGTGCGGTGTCCTGCTCCCAGTTGGCGTGGTGGAAGTCCTGCTCGCCGATCGTCTGGAAGAACTGCTGGAAGTTGATGTCGCCCTCGCCGAGCGGCACCATGTCGTAGCCGTTGCCCGCGGTCGGGTTCTTGTTGCCGTCCTTGGCGTGGAACAGCGGGAACCGCGTCGTGCGCGGGGCGACGGTGAGGATCGGGTCGAACACGTCGGTCCGCTGCCGACCGAGGCGGTCGGTGTAGGTGTGGTGCTTGAAGCGGGCGACGTAGGCCCAGAACACGTCCATCTCGAAGAAGACGTACCGGGGGTCGGTCCTGTCGAAGAAGTACTCGAGGCGGCGGAGGCCGGAGGAGCGGGTGGGCTTGCCGTTGGCGTCCAGGGGGCCGGCGTCGAGGAGGAAGCTGTAGGCGGCGTCGTGGTTGTGGGTGTACAGGCGGAGCCCGCGTGCCCGTGCCGTTCGGCCGAGGTCGTTCCAGGTGTCGGCGGCGGCGTCCCAGTCGGGGCGGTAGGCGCTGTTGGTGGGGTCGCTGCCGGTGCCGATGTTGCGCATGCCCAGTTCCTGGGCGATGTCGAGCTGTTGTTCGAAGGTGGCGGGGTTGATCTGGGTGTGGGTGCCGTTGGCGACCAGGCCGTTGTCGTCGAGGATCTTGCGGATCTCGCGTGGGGTGATCTGGCGGCCGAGGATCGAGGTGTGCTGGTTGTAGCCGGCGAACTCGATCTCCTTGTAGCCGATCTCGGCGAGGCGGGCCAGGACGCGTTCGAAGCCGTAGGGGACGCCGGAGGTGTCGGGTGCGGCCGTGATGCGGTCGCGGACGCTGTAGAGGATGATGCCGCGGTTGCGGGGTGGGATGAGGGGCTCTGGTCTCAGCCTGCCGTGTCGGGTGTCGGCGAGGGCTGGGGTGGCCGTGGTGAGGATGGGGAGGCCGGCGGCGGTCAGGGCGGCTGCGGCTGTGGCGGAGGCTTGAAAGACGTTTCTGCGGGTGACGGCGTTGTCAGGCATGGGGGGCCTTTGCTGGTGGGAAGGCATTGGGGCGAGTATTGCATGGTTTTGGCGAACTCCGGCTGACTTTTGTTGGTTAGTGACAGAAGTGGGCTGGGCGGGTAGGGTCCGCGCGGTTTGGCTGGGCTGAGGGGGCTGGGTTTGCTCAGGGCTGTGCGGGCTGGGGCTGCTCGGGGCTGCCTTGATGTCCTCGCCGGACGGGCAGGTCTCTGGGATGCCGGGGGGTGGGGAGGCGGGTGCGGTTGGGTGCGGCTCGGGGCCTGGCATCCCGTCGACCTCCCTGAGGGCTATCACTCCGCGTCAAGGGGCGTGGGGGGCTCGTTGGGGTTGGGTGGTGGAGGGCCCCTTGACGCGAAGTGATCGGGCTTCGCCAGGTCGACGGGATGCCAGGAGGCTCCTCTATGGGGTTTGGGTTGGGGGTGGGCGTTGTGGGGGAGGGGTTGGGGGTCGTATGTTGGGTTTGGGAGCGCTCCCAAACCCGGGCTCGGGTGTTGTGTATTGGTTCTGTGGAGGAGGTTGTTATGCGGTGGGGTGTTGGGGTCGTGGTGTTGAGTTTGGGAGCTTTGGTGGGGGTTGGGATGGGTGGAGAGAAGGGTGGAGAGAGGGGTGGGGTGGGGGAGGTGAGGGCTGCTGCTTGTCCTTCTGGGGCGTTTTGTGATGGGTTCGAGGATCAGGTGGGGGTTACGCCTTCTGGGGAGTGGAGCGTGGTGTTCCCCAACTGTCAGGGGACGGGGAGGGCGGTGGTGGACAGCTCTGTCGCGCATGAGGGGCTCCGGTCGGTGCGGGTTGATGGGGGGAGTGGGTACTGCGACCACGTCTTCGTGCGGACTACGCGGGGGGTGGGTGGGTCGGCCTTGTTCGCTCGGTTCTTCGTGCGGCACACGATTGCATTGCCTGATGCACATGTGACGTTTCTGGCCATGCGGGATGTGACAGACGGGGGGAAAGATCTGCGGATGGGTGGGCAGAACCGGGCGTTGCAGTGGAACCGGGAGTCCGATGACGCGACCCTGCCCGAGCAGAGTCCGGCGGGGGTCGCGCAGAGTGTGCCGCTCGCGGTGGGGGAGTGGGTGTGTGTCGAGTTCGGGGTGACCGGGTCCGAACTCCGGACGTGGGTGAACGGGAGTGAGGTCGCCGGGCTCCACGTGGACACCACGCCTACCCCGGACATCGACTCGCAGTGGTTGCGGCGGGGGCCGTGGACGCCGTCCTTGAGTGACTTCCGGTTCGGGTGGGAGAGCTACGGCAGCAGTGGCGACACCTTGTGGTTCGACGACGTCGCCCTGGGATCGTCTCGGATTGGGTGCTGAGGACTGCCGCTGCTCGTTGCCTGCGCTGTGAACCAGGCGACCGGCTCCTGACGTATACGAGACACACTGTATCGGAAACGTCACCACGTACACTCTGTCCGTGCCAAGATTGTGGAGCGAAACGATCGACGCGCATCGCCGCGAGGTTCGCGACGCGATCCTGGACACCACGGCCCGGTTGGCGGCCGAGCACGGCGTCCTGTCGGTGACCATGTCGCAGATCGCCGAGCGGACGGGCATCGGACGTGCCACGTTGTACAAGTACTTTCCGGACGTCGAAGCGATCCTGTTCGCGTGGCACGAACGGCAGATCGCCAGTCACCTCGAACTTCTCGCCCAGGTCCGAGATCAGGCGGACGACGCGGGCACGCGACTCGAGGCCGTACTCAAGGCGTATGCCATGATCCACCACCAGCGGGTGCGACACCACCAACACAAGCACCACGGCGCGGAACTCGCCAGCTTCCTGCACCAGGACAAGCACATTGCCGCGGCGCAGCAGCAGGTCCACTCCATGATCAGCGAGCTGCTGACCGCGGTCGCCGACGCCGGCGACCTCCGCGACGATGTCCCACCCCACGAACTCGCCACCTACTGCCTGCACGCCCTCGACGCGGCCAGCACCCTGCCCTCCAAGGCGGCGGTCGGGCGGCTCGTCACGGTCGTCCTGACCGCCTTGCGCCCACGGCCCTGACCCGACCTGGTCCCCTACCGGTCGCGTTCCTCATTCTGAACCGATCGCTCAGGGGGTCAGGCCGGCCTGGTGGGCGAGGATCGCGGCCTGGACCCGGTTGCGGGTCCCGAGCTTGTCCAGAATCGAGCTGACGTGGGCTTTCACCGTGCCCTCGACGATGAAGAGGGCGGCCGCTATCTCGGCGTTGGAGTGGCCGGCGGCCAACAGCACAAGGACATCGCGTTCGCGGTCGGTGAGGGTTGTGATGACGCGGCGGGCCTCGTCGTGGGGGCCTTGGGTGCGGTAGCTCGCGATGACGCGGCGGGCTACGGCGGGGGACAGGTAGGCGGCGCCGCCGGCTACGGCGTGGACGGCGGTGAGCAGTTCGCGGGGGTCGGACGCCTTGAGGAGGAAGCCGTCCGCGCCGCCGGTGAGGGCTCGGGTTATGTAGTCGTCCTGGCCGAACGTGGTCAACATGATCACTGCCGTCGTGGGGGCGACGACGGCGATCTCCTGGGCGGCTTGGAGGCCGTCGAGGTCGGGCATGCGGATGTCCAGCAGGGCCACCTGGGGGCGGTGGGCGCGGACGAGGTCCACCGCCGTGCGGCCGGTGCGGGCTTCGGCGACGACCTCGATGTCGGGGTCGGTGGCCAGGATGGCGCGGACGCCGGCGCGGACCATGGCCTCGTCGTCGGCCAGGACCACCTGGATGGGGGTCATGCCTGTTCCAGGCGGCTTGTCGAGACCAGCACGTCCTCGGCGAAGCAGAGTTGGTAGACGTCGGGGCCGAGGTCGAACAGGCCGTCGCCGACGTGGTAGTAGCGGCAGGTGGCCCCGGTGGGGTGGGGCGGGGTGGCGACGACCCTGGGCTCTCGGCCGATGTCCTGCGGCGGGAGCAGGCGCTCGACCTCCGACCGCGGCTGGCCGGGATGGAGGGCCTGGAAACGGTCGGGCGGGAGGCCCGTCCGGGTACCGGTGACGAGCTGGACCGCGGCCAGGGCTGCCAGCAACGTCAGGGCGAGGCCCAGGGGGAGCGTGGCCGTCTGGAGAAGCTCGCGCCTGGTCAGGCGTCTGCTGACGCCCAGGTCGACCTCGAGCGGGCCGTCGTCGTCCTGAGGGCTGGCGTGGTCGGGCAGAACGGCGGTGACGGCCCATCCGCCGTCGGGGCTCGGGCCGGCATGGAGGGAGCCGCCGGCGACCCGGACGCGCTCGTCGAGGCTGATCAGACCCTGGCCCGCTCGTTCCCGGGCCGGCGGGTCGGCGGCCGGGGCGTTCGCGATCTCGATGCGGGTGTGGGCGTTCTGGCGGGCGAGGGTGACGGTCACGGCGGCGCCGGGGGCGTGTCTGGTGGCGTTGGTGAGGGACTCCTGGACCAGGCGGTGAGCCGCCTGGCCCGCCATCGGCGACCACGCGGGGGGCGGGCCGATGCGGTGGAACTGGACGGGAAGGCCGGCCGTGGCGGCCCGGCGGACCAGGTTCTCGATGGTCTCGTCGACAGGACGCAGGTCGGCGGCGGCGTCGGTGCTGCCGAGCACCTGGACGATCTCGTGCAGGCGGTCGGTGGCGCGGACGGCGCACACCCGCAGGTTCGCCGCGGAGCGGCGTTGTTCCTCGGTGATCCCGCCGGCCAGCTCCAGGGCGCCGCCGTGCAGGGCGATCAGGGCCAGCTCGTGCCCGAGCGCGTCGTGCATGTCCTGGGCGATGCGGGCGCGCTCGCGCAGCCGGGCCTGCTGGGCGACGATGACCCTTTCGCGGTCGGCCTGTTCGGCGCGCAGGCGCCGGTAGCGGCCGAACCACCACGGGAGCACCGAGGACACGAGCTCGACCGAGACGACCGTGACCCAGTGGCCGAGCGGGTCCGGGGAGCGCCAGAACGCCAGGGCCAGGCCGGCGAAACCGACGGCGGTGAACACCCCGAGTGCGAGCGGGAAGGACACCATCGCGCGGCCCGCGGGGTAGGCCAGCGCGATCATGACCAACGGAAGCCAGTCGGGAGTGGTATCGCGAACCTCGGTGAGGGAGAGCGCGCTGGACACGGCCAGCAGCGGCGCCCAGGCCAGGTCGGCTCGCCGGTTTCGCACGGGGGCAACCCTACAAACCCGGGGCGGGGCGGCGCCCCTGACGAAAGTCAGGGGCGCTCCCCGGCGGAAGACCGATGATCCTGAGACGCCCGCCGCCCTAGCGTCGGCACCGCCTTCACCTGACCCGAACCGAAGGAGTCCCGTTATGCGAGCTGTCCGCTGGATCGCGGCGAGCGTCGCGGCTGTCGCGTCGCTCGTCGGCGCGGCACCCGCCGAGGACCGGCTCGTGCTCCCGGCACCCACCGGCCGGCACGCGGTCGGCTGGACCGAGGCACACCTCGTCGACCGGGACCGGGTGGACCCGTGGGTGCCGACCGGGCCGCGCGAGCTGATGGTCTCGGTCTGGTACCCGGCCGCCGCCGCGAGCGGTGACCGCGCACCGTACGCGAGTGCCGAGGAGTCACGGGCGTTGCTGGAGCTGTACGGGTTCGACCATGTGCCGCCGGACTCGATGCACCGCGTCGACACCCACGCGCGGGTCGACGCGCCACCGCTGCGGGGCCGGCGGCCACTGGTCGTGCTCTCGCCGGGGTTGGTGTTCTCCCGCTGGACGCTGACGACGCTGGCCGAGGAACTGGCCAGCCGCGGCTACGTCGTCGCGAGCATCGACCACACCTACGAGGCGGCGGCCGTCACCTTCCCCGACGGCCGCGTCGCCGAGTGCGTGGTGTGCGTGGGGGACTGGGACGGCGAGGCGATCGCCGCGAGCCGCGTGCTCGACATCTCCCTGGTACTGGACCGTCTGCTGCACGGGCCCCGGTACCGCCACCTGATCGACCCCCGGCGGATCGCCGTCCTCGGCCATTCGATCGGCGGCTCCGCGGCCGCCAACACAATGCTCGTCGACCGCCGGGTCGACGCCGGCGCCAACCTCGACGGCTCGTTCTTCCCCGCCCTGGCCGAGGACCTGTCCCGCCCGTTCCTGATGGTGGGCGCGGAGGAACAGGGCGCCCCGGGCGCACGTCCGGACTGGGACCGGACCTGGACGCACCTGACCGGCTGGCGCCGCTGGCTGCACGTACCGGAGATGGGACACGCCTCCCCGAGCGACGCGGCCGTCCTGGCCGAGTGGCTGGACCTGCCACGTCCGTCGCTGGGGGGGACCAGGATCGTCGAGATCATCCGCACCTATCTGACCGCCTTCCTCGACCGGCACCTGCGCCACGAGCACCGGCCCCTGCTCGACGGTCCCTCACCCCAGTTCCCGGAGGTCCACTTCGTCGGCCCGTCGACGGTAACGCCCGGGTGACGCGGGTTCCAGTGGGATCGGCCTGACCCGCGGCGGCGCGGGTCTGGTCGATCACTGGAGGGTTCGCGAGACGAACGGTAGTCACACTCGCGGCGGCGGCGCACCCGCGTTGCCGCTCCAGGTGGCCCGGTTCACCCCGGCGCCGGTACGAGGCCTGCCCTCCGCCTTGCCAGCGACGACCTGGATCACCAAGCCCATCGACTGGGACTGTGCGGACGCGCCCTAACCGGCGGGGCTCTGCCCCGAACCGTGGTCGTGGCGTAGGTGGGCGAGGACGGCGAGGACGCGGCGATGCCCGTCGACGTGGGGTGGGATGTCGAGCTTGGCGAAGATGTTGTTGACGTGTTTGGCGATGGCGGCGTCGGTGACGTGGAGTTGACGGGCGATCGAGGTGTTGGTGCGGCCTTCGGCGATCAGCGCCAGCACCTCGCGCTCCCGCGGTGTCAGGCGTTCCATCGGGGCCCGCATGGTGCGGCGGCTGAGGAACCTGCGCACGATGTCGGGGTCGATGACGGTGCCGCCGGCGGCCACGTCGTCGAGGGCGGTGAGGAACTCGGGGATGTCGCCCACCCGGTCCTTGAGCAGGTAGCCGATGCCGCCGCCCATGGCTACGAGCTCAGCGGCGTAGGTGTGCTCGACGTACTGGGACAGCACGAGTATGGGCAGGCCGGGGTGGTCCTGGCGGAGTCGGAGGGCGGCCCGGAGTCCCTCGTCGCGGAAGTCCGGTGGCATTCGGATGTCGGTGATGATGGCGGTGGGGACCGCGGCCGCGACGGCGGTGAGGAGGCCGGGCACGTCCGGGACGGGCGTCACCTCGTGTCCGGCGTGGCGGAGGATGTGGGCGAGCCCTTCGCGCAGCAGGGCGGCGTCCTCGGCGATCACTACTCGCACGGCAGCTCCGCTCGCAGGACGGTGGGTCCGCCGGGCGGACTGCTGAGGGTGATCCGGCCGTGGAGCACCGAGACCCGGTCGGTCAGACCCTGGAGGCCGGTACCGCGGTCGGGGTCGGCCGCGCCGACGCCGTCGTCGCCGACCTCGACGACCAGCAGGGTGCCGGCGTAGGCGCAGGTGACCCAGGCCCGGTCCGCCTGGCTGTGCCTGGCGACGTTGGTGAGGCCTTCGCTGATCACGAACCAGGCGGCCGCCTCCACGGCCCCCGGCGGCCGGTGGGGCAGCTCGAAGCGCACGTCGACCGGGACCGGTGAGCGCTCGGCGATCTCGGTGACGGCCGGCGGGAGCCCTCGGTTGGTGAGGACCTGGGGATGGATGCCCTGGACGAGCTCGCGCAGCTCGCTCAGCGTCGTCCTCGCCTGCCGATAGGCGTCCTCCACCGCCTCGCTCGCCGGACCCGGCGTGGCGGCGAGCTCGAGCCGCGCCATGCCGAGAGTCATGATCAGGCTGGTCAGCCGCAGCTGCGCGCCGTCATGCAGGTCGCGTTCGATGCGACGGCGCTGGGCGTCCATGGCGTCCAGGATCCGCTCCCGCGAACGGGACAGCTCCCGCACCCGGTGCTCGGTGTTCGCGTCGGGACGGTCGACGAGGAAGCGGCGGGCGAGCGTCGCGCGGGCGGCGGCGTAGGCGGTGACCAGGTAGAGCGTTATGGGCAGGACCGCGAGGCCCAGTGCCGTCGCCAGCAGCGCCTCGGGCTGCCGGGCCGGGATCAGACCGAAGAGCTCCGGCTGGTATTCGGGAATCAACGCGATCAGCACCGGGAAGGCCATCACGTAGCCGGCGCACAGCACGAGCAGCCCCACCGCGGCGTCCACCCACGCCAGCACCAGCGAGAAGAGAACGGCGTGACCGAGCTCCCGCCAGGTGACCGCCTCCCGGAACCGGGTACCCAGCCAGGCCACGAGCCCGGGCCTGGCCGGTGGGGAATGCGGCGAGGGCGCCGGCACCGGGTCGATCAACCGCAGGCGTCGACGTTCCACCACGCCCAGCGGTATCCCGCCGAGCAGCAGTACCAGCCCGAACGCGGGCACGATCAGCAGCAGGGCCGTCACGGCCACCCACAGCATCGCGACGATCCAGCCGGTCAGCAGATAGGCGACCGACCGCCACGGCCACGACGACGCGAGAAAACGCGACGGCCCGCCGGTCAGCGTCCGCCAGCTCGTCTCGTCGCTTACCGTGGTCATCGCAACCCCCGACCGTACGGGCCGGCGCCCCGGTTGTCAGTCACGCCACCACTACCTCTCTCACTCACCCTGGCACCCGTGAAGAACGGCCCGCCGGCGGACACAGTGGATCGCATGTCTGCCGAACCCGCGGTGCGGATCGTCGATCTCCGCAAGATCCACGGCACCGGAACCGTCGCCGTCACGGCCTTGGACGGAATCACGCTCGACTTTCCGGCCGGCACGTTCACCGCGATCATGGGGCCTTCCGGCTCGGGCAAGAGCACCCTCGCGCAGTGCGCCGCCGGGCTGGACCGTCCCACCTCGGGCGAGGTCGCGGTGGACGGTGTGCTCCTGAACGCCATGGACGAGACCGAGTTGACCGTGTTCCGCCGGAAAAGGATCGGCTTCGTCTTCCAGGCCTTCAACCTGCTGCCCTCGCTCACCGCCGAGGAGAACGTGACCCTCCCGCTTCGGCTCGCCGGAGCTCGCCCCACCCCGGGACGAGCCAGGGTGGCACTCGCGACGGTGGGACTCGGCGACCGGGCCGGCAGTCGTCCGAGCGAGCTGTCCGGCGGCCAGCAGCAGCGGGTGGCGATCGCCCGCGCCCTCGTCACCGCGCCGGCCATCGTCTTCGCCGACGAGCCCACCGGGGCGCTCGACTCGGGCAGCGGACGGGACGTGCTGCGCCTGCTGCGATCGCTGGTCGACGAGCACCGCCACACCGTCATCATGGTGACCCACGACCCGGTGGCGGCGGCCCAGGCCGACCGGGTCGTCGTCCTCTCCGACGGGCGGGTCGCCGAGGAGAGAACAGCCGAGAAGAGAACAGCGGAGAAGGCTCGATGACCGCCCTCGCCCGGCAGACGCTGCGGACGCGGTGGGCTGGCTTCCTCGGGTCGTTCCTCGCGCTGGCGCTCGGCGTCGGACTGTTCGCGACGGCGGGTCTGATCCTCGCCGCGGCGCTGCGCGGCCACGACATCCCGCCACGCTGGTACGTCGCCCCCTCCGTGGTCGTCGCCGGGCCCGACCGCGCCGGCGTGACCGCACTAGACCCCGCCGACGGGTTCGACCCGGCGCTGCCCCCCGACGAGCGCGGGTTCGTCCCCGCCGGTGCCGTCGACGCGCTCGCCGGGCTCGAGGACGTGTCGGCCGTGATCGTCGAGCACGTCAGCTATGCGCGGTTCGGTGCGGCCACCGAGGCACGTCCCTGGGCCGCGCGCGCGTTGCGTCCCGGCGGGCTCGCGGCGGGCGGCCCGCCCACCCGGCCCGAGCACGTCGTGATCACGGCCCCGACCGAGACGCGGGTGGGTGAGGAGGTGACGGTGGTGACCGTCGAGGGACCGCGGCGGTTCACGGTCAGCGGGATCATCGAGACCCCGGCGGAGCCGGCGCTCTACGTCGCCAACGACCTCGCCGCCCGGCTGGCCGGCGGCCGGGTCGCGGCGATCGCGCTCGTCCCCGCGCCGGGTGTGGACCCGACGACACTCGGCGAGGACGTCCGGGCCGCCCTCGACGCCTTCCCGATGCTTCGGGTGCTCACCGGCGACGACCGCCGCGGCGCCGAGCTCGACCCCGAAGCCGGGCTCTACGTCGGCGTCACCTCGCTCGCGGGCAGCGTCGCCGGGCTGTCGGGATTCGTGGCCGTCTACATCGTCGCCGGCACCTTCCGGTTCACCGTCACCCAGCGTCGGCGCGAGCTCGCGCTGCTGCGCGCCGCGGGAGCGACACCCAGGCAGGTCCGCCGGCTGGTGCGGAGCGAGGCGCTCCTCGTCGGCGCGGCCGCCGGCCTGGTGGGCATCGCCCTCAGCGCCCTCGGCGCTCCCGCCGCGGCGGGTTGGCTGGCCGGTCACGGGCTCGCGCCGACGGGGTTCACCACCGAGTTGGTGTGGTGGCCGCTCGCCGCCGCGTACGCGCTCGGTCTCGCCGTCGCCGTGGCCGGCGCGTGGTCACCCGCCCGCCGGGCCGGCCGGATCCGCCCGGTCGAGGCGATCGGCGAGGCCACGGTCGAACGGCGTGGCGGCGCGCGTGCCGTCGTCGGATGGGTACTCGGGTCGGCCTGCCTCGGCGGAACCATCCCCATGGCTCGGCTCATGTCCGGGCCGGCCGGCGCTGCCTACCTCCTCGTCGTGGTGATGCTGCTGATCGTCGGCGCTACGCTGTTGCTCCCGACGCTGATGCGGCCGGTCAACCGACTGGTCACGACGGGCCGGAGCCCGATCGCCATGCTCGCCAGGGCGAGCGCGCGATCCGAGACCCGGCGCTACGCCGCCAGCATCGCCCCGGTGCTCGTCACCGTCGGCCTGGCCGGCGGAACGCTCGCCGGCACAGCGACGATCAGCGCGACCGAGGCGGCCGGCCTCCGTGACCACCTCACCGCGCCGATGGTGGTCGTCCCCGCCGGTGCCGCGCGGCTGCCGTCCGGCACCGCCGACCGGCTCGCCGGCCTGCCCGGCGTCACGGCCGCGGTGCCGGTCAAGGCCACGAGCGTGTTCGACGACCGGGGCGACATGGTTCGCGAGCACACCGCGTGGTTCGTCCACGGTGCCGCCGCTCGGCACGTCGTACGGCTGCCGACGATCTCGGGTTCGGTCGACGGACTCTCCGCGGGGGCCGTGGCCGTCTCCGCGTCGCTGGCCGAGGCCCACGGCTGGCGAACCGGCGGCACCGCCACCCTCTGGTTGGGCGACGGCGCGGCGGTGACACCGCGGATCGCCGCGGTCGTCGAGGACCGGCTCGGCCTGCCCGCCGTGTTCCTTCCCTGGGAACTCGCGCGGACCCACTCGACGACACCGATGCCGGACGCGGTGTATCTCGCGCTCACGCCGCAGGCCGAGCTGGCCGCGATCCGTGCCGCCGTCCCGCTCGGCGCCCTGGTCACCGTGGAGTCGCACCTGACCACCCTGGACGAGCGGTTCGACCGGCTCAATCGGCTCTCGCTGATCGCGTTGCTGGGCGTCGCGCTCCTCTACACCGCCATCGCCATCGCCAACACCCAGCTCATCGCCGTCGGCGACCTGACCCGCGAGCTCCGGGTGTTGTGCCAGGTCGGCGCGACGCGACGCCAGGCGCTCGCGCTGGCTCGGCGAGAGGGCCTCACGGTGGCCGTGACCGGTGTGTCACTCGGCTGCGCTGTCATGATCGGTACGTTGGCCACCGTCCACATCGCGCTCGGTAGGGTCAGCGAAACCGTTCGGACGCTGGTCCCGTGGCCGCCCTTCCTGGCCGTGGTCGCCTGCTGCATCGCGATCACGCTTGCCGCCGGCGTCCTCCCGGCCAGGCGGGCACTTCGCCGCCGGGAGTCGCATGCCGCCGGTGGACGCCGAGCCTCTGCGTCGTAGCGGCAGGCAGGCCGACGCTACCGACCGGCTTCGCGGAGCACGTCGGCGACGATGCCGTTCAGCGCGGTGGGCCGGTGCGAGCCGGACAGCAGGAGCGTGAGCGCGTCCGGGGTGAGTCGGCGGTGGGTGGTGCCGTCGTCCATCCCGTGGCCATCGCAGCCGCTGTAGCGGACGAAGACCTCGTGGGTTCGGGCGCTGTCGCGGACCAGGAGCAGCAGCACCTCGTCGCCGTAGGCGACCTCGGGGATGCAGGACTCGGGCTGGTTGGGGCCCTCGCCCTGCGGTGCCGCCGTGACCGCGGCGACCACGGCCCGGGCCTCGTCGGCAGAGAGCACGGTCCGCGACAGCACGGGGCTCGTCCGGGGACGCAGGACGTCGGTCAGCGCATACCGGCAGAGGGTGGCCGAGCGCACCTCGCCCGCCTCCGGAAGGCCGCCGGGAGCGGGGGTCGGGCGCGCGTCCGGCCCGGTCAACACCGGGTGCTCGGTGGGGCAGCCAGCCTCGCCGTCGGTGGCCGCGCGGCGGGCCGAGTTGAGGATGCGGGTGCGCTCGGTGGCGTCGTCGGAGAACACCGTGAGCGGCACGCCCGCGACCAGGCGGGTTTCCTCCACCCAGCCGCCGTCGTGGGTGTGTACGCCCGGTTTGGCGCTGGAGTCGAACCACAGGTAGGCACTTCGGTCCGCCAGCTCCGGTACGGACGGGCCCATGCACCCGATGGACTCGACAGCGCCCGGGCGGCCGACGTAGGGGGTGTCGGGCTCGATGCTGGGCAGGCAGGGCGGCGTGCCGGTGGTGCCGTGGCCCCACTCGTCGGGCACCTGGACGTCGACCCCGCCGTAGGACTCCCACCGCCACCCGGCGGCGGGGGGTGGGGCCTCCTCGGGCGACGCGTCCGGGGGTTGCTGACCTACAGCGGCGAACACGACGAACAGCGCTGCCGCTGCCGCGACGGCGGCGACGGTGACACGAGACCAGGTCTTCATGGTGAGCACCTCCGGCGGGAGGACGGACAGGCGGGCCGTCCGGGTTGCACGCCGCCTCACAACGCGTGGGTCCGTCTCGTCGGACCGGTATGAACATCGCTCTGTGGGGCATCGCCGGGCTGCTGGCCGTTCTCTTCCTGGCCAGCGGCGTCGCGAAGCTCGTCCAGTCCAAGGAAAAGCTCGTCGCCTCGGGAATGGGAGCCCTCGAGGGGTTCGGCCCCGGCACCGTCAAGGTTATCGGGATGCTCGAGATCCTGGCCGCGGTGGGGCTGGTCCTGCCCGCACTGCTCGAGGTCGCACCGGTCCTGGTGCCGCTGGCGGCGGTCGGGGTGGCGCTGCTGATGGCCGGCGCCTCGGTCACCCATCTGCGGCGTGGGGAGACCCAGGGCGTCGTCGTGACCCTGACCATCCTCGTCCTGGCCGCCGTCCTCGCGTGGGCGCGGTTCGGTCCACAGTCCTTCGAGGGCTGAGGCATGGACGGCTTTCGCGACGTCGCCGACCGGATCGAGGTCGCGGCGCTGGCCGGCGAGTTCACCGACGCCGGGACGATGCGCGACTACGACCGCTTCGTCGCACTGTTCACATCGGACGGAGTGTGGCGGATTCCCCACGTGGGTATCGGGTTCACCGGTCGCGCCGAGATCCGCGCCGGCATCGAGCGGCTACAGGGGCTGTGGGACTACTTCGTCCAGACGGTGCACCCGGGCACGGTCCGGATCGAGGGGGACACGGCGACCGGTCGGGCCTACACCGCCGAGTTCGGGCGAATGCGCGACGGCGCCGCGCACCTCAACTACGCGATCTACCACGACCGCTACCGGCGCACCGCCGACGGCTGGCGGTTCGCCGCACGGGTGTACGAGGTGCGGTACG
This sequence comes from Actinophytocola xanthii, assembly GCF_001921205.1. Classification (GTDB taxonomy): domain Bacteria; phylum Actinomycetota; class Actinomycetes; order Mycobacteriales; family Pseudonocardiaceae; genus Actinophytocola; species Actinophytocola xanthii. Next base: position 24,736 of record NZ_MSIE01000002.1, read on the forward strand.
TCGACACGACGCCGCTGCCCGGCGGGCCGCCCGGCACCGAGAAGGCTATTTCCCTCAAGGACGGTTTGTAATAGATTCACCTCAAGTTGCTCCGTAAGGTCAGTGAGTACCCAACCTGAGGCGGAGGGGTGGCCGTGACCGACGCGACCGGCCTGGCGGCCACCGTGGTGCATCGCGCATTGGACGGTCGCCGGTACGAGCTCAGCGGGCCGTTGGACCTCGGACGGCCGTGCACGTCGTCGGTGGAGGTCACTGTCGGAGGCAGACGGCACGAGTTGGTCGCCGGGAGCACCGGGCTGGGCGCCGAGGTCGCCACGGCGCTCGGGCTGTCCGGTTTCGACGAGGAGCTGCGGTTCGACGGCGGCACCCTGCTCGTCGGGCGCACCCGCCGCGCCGAGCCGGGGTCGCGGATCACCGAGGACCTGCTGCTGGTCGTGTGGCAGGGCAGGCGGCACTGCCTGATCGGCCACTTCTACGCCACGACCACGGCCACGGCCGTCGAGCTGTTGCACTCGCTGGGCATCGCCGAGCACGACGACGGCCTGATGCTGCGACCCCGGGACCCGGCCAGCGCCTTGGCCGCGCCGGCGACGCTGGTCAAGGAGATTCCCACGCTCGGCCTGCTCGAGCTGACCGTCCCCTCGGCACCGCAGGCGACCCGGCTGCCGGCGTGGAAGGGTGCCCGGACCCGCTCCGGTGAGCTGTTCTCCGACCGGCTGTCCAACGGCGACCCCTACTTCGTTCTCGCCGGCGCCGACACCTGGACCACCGTGCTCCCGCTCGCCGCCACCGACCTTGAGCGGGTACCGGCAGTGGTGGACCGGCTCGGGCTGCGCCTGCTCGACGCCCGGTGAGGCGGCATGCTCGCGTTCCCGGCCACGGTCGCCGCCTACGTCGTGTTGTTCGTCCTGGTCGTGGCGGTCGCCGAGCGGGTACGGGCCCCCGGCGCGTTGCCGTTCGCCCTGGCCGTGCACGGGATCGTGCCGCGGCACGCGGTGCGTCCGGTGGCGGGCGCGGTGACGGCGGCCGAGGTGGCCGTCGCCGCGGCGCTGCTGGTCGGACTGGTGCGGGCGTCCGGCTCGCTCACCGCTACCGCGCTGGCGGTCGCGGCCGCGCTGTTCGCCGGGTACGGCGGCTACAGCCGGCACGTCGCCAGGAGCGGCCGCGGCGGGCCGTGCGGCTGCGGCGGGGCCGAGGTGCCGATGGGTCGGTGGGTGATGGTCCGGGCGGTCACCCTGGCCGCGCTGGCGGCGTTCGCCGCCACGGCCGCCGCCGTGGTCCGGCCGCTCACCCGGGTCGACCCGCCGCTGGTGGTGGCCCTGCTCGCCGCGCTCACGATCGGCACCCTGCTCTGGCACCTGCCAGCAGCGATGCACGACCCGGCCCCCGACCGACATCACGAGGTGGTCCCGTGAGCTTCCAGACCAGCGCGCTGATCGTGACCTGGGTTGCCCTGCTGCTCCTCGCCCTCGTCGTGTCCGGCCTGGTCCGCCAGGTGCACGCGCTGTCCTCGGGCACGGTCCGGCACACCGCGCGGAGCGGTGCCCGACCGGGCACCGGCGCGCCGGACCTGGACCGGCTCGGCACCCGGCTCCCGGCGGTGCTGCTGTTCCTGAGCCCGACCTGCCACACCTGCACCGAGGTGCTGGAGGAGACCGCCGGGGAGGTCGGGGACCGGATCCCGGTGCACGCGCTGTACGAGGGAGCCGCGCCCGACCCACCGCCCGCCGGCGTCACCGTCCACCCCGATCAGGGCGACCTGTTCGCCGCCTACGGCGCGCTCGCCACGCCGTTCGCGGTACTGGTCGACGACGACGGCCGGATCGGCGCCGCCGCCCCGGTGGGGTCGAGGGCGGCTGTCCGCGAGCTGCTCGACCCGGTGCGGACCCGCTGACAGGAGGCCAGACGTGACCACGATCGTCCCACCGCTGCGCGGAACCGAACCCGGTGTGCCCGTCGAGTGGCGTCCGCGGACCGCCCGACTGTCCGTGCGGGGCTGGGCGCCGACCAGACGTGCGGTCCTGCGGGCCGGCGGCGCCCTCGGGCTGTCCGTGCTCGGCACGGTGTTCCCGACGGTGCGCCGAGCCGTGGCCGACGGGTACGACATCTACCCGACCTGCCCGTCCTACGCCGCGGACCACAACTGCTCGCCGGGCTGCGGCCCGAGCACTATCTTCGCCGACGCGTGCGAGACCTCCGGGCCCAACCTCGGTTTCCACAAGGACGACCAGGTCACCTGGCGGCTGCGGCCCAACGCGTGCCTGTCCGGTAGCTACGACGGCTGGCTGTGGCGCTACGACCAGGCCTGCGGTACGTGCTCGTGCCACATCGAGCGGCGCTGCCACGACGGCTACCGGTCGACCGCGTCCGGATGGGTCCGGTCGATCTGCCGGTGGACCACCGAGTGCGGCTGCCCGCAGACGGTGAGCTGGCCCAGGGTCGGCTCGGGCGCGCGTGGCGAGACGGTGTCCAGTATCCAGCACCTGCTCACCCACCACGGCTTCGCGACCACAGTGGACGGTGTGTTCGGGTCGGGGACGACAACCTCCGTGCGCTCGTTCCAGACGGCTCGCGGGCTGTCGGTCACCGGCATCGTGGACACCGCGACCTGGCCGGTCCTGGCCGTCACGACCCGCTCCGGTGACAACGGCCAGCAGGTCCGTGCGGCCCAGGTGCAGCTCAACCGGTACGGCTACCGGCTGACCGTCGACGGGGTGTTCGGATCGGCCACCCGTGCCGCGGCGAGCGACTTCCAGCTGCAGAACAGGTTGTCCGCGGACGGGGTGGTCGGGCAGCAGACCTGGCGCACCCTCGCCGGCGGCGCGGTGTGACCAGGCCGTACCCCGCCTCCGCCCGGCGCGGGCTGACCCATCCGCTGGCGCCGTTGCTGGTGCTGGCCGCGGGCGCGGTCGCGCTCGCCCTGGCCGGCTGGGCGGTCGCCGCGTGGGCGGTGCTCGGCGGCCTGGCCGGGTTCACGCTGTCCGGCTCGGTTTGAACCAGGAACAGCGCTGTAGCGCTGACCTCGCCCGGGTGGCGGGGCCGGACGAGGCAAGGTGTCGCGCTCGGACTGTTCAGCACCGGGCTGGTGCTGGGTGGGGCGGTGAGCGCGGTGGTGCTGTACGCGGCCAGCGGCCTGGTCGCACCCGCCCCAGAGGCGGTGCGCTCCGGGGTCGTCGTCGCGCTCGCCGCCGTCGGCGTCGCCAGGGACGCCGGCCTGGTCAGGTTCCCACTGCCCCAGAACGCGCGCCAGGTGCCGCGCGAGGTGCTGACCGCGAACGTGGCACGCGGCTCCCTCCAGTTCGGCTTCGAGCTGGGCACCGGCGTACGTACCTATGTCTCGTCGACGGTCCCTTACGTCCTGGCCGCCGCGCTGCTGCTGTCCACACCGGACTTTCTCACGGCGGTTCTCACCGGGACCGGCTTCGGCCTCGGCCGCGCCCTCACCCCGCTGGCGCGCTTCGCGAGCCGGGCCGGCGAGGCGTGGGACACGACCCTGCGCCGGAGCCTGCGCACGGTCACCATCGGGGGTGGCCTCGCCGCGGCCGCCGCGCTCGCCCTGTTGGTGTTCATGACCGGCTAGGAGTTGGGAGACGAGATGAACCAACGCACCCGAGTGCGCCGAGTCCTGTTCGGAGGGTTGGCGGTGGTGGCCCTGGGGCTCGCCGGCCTGGCCCAGGCCCCGGCGGCCGCCGCCGAGCCGAAGAACCTCCAGGTGATGTCGTGGAACATGTGCGGCTCCCAGCGGCCGTCCTGGGGCTGCGCGAACACCGGGACACCGCAGGACAAGATCGATGTGGTGAAGCACCACGTCACCAACAGCTTCGTCCAGGCCGTGCTGCTCCAGGAGGTCTGCGAGAACGACCTCACCGCGCTGATGAACCAGCTCGGGGCCGGCTGGAGCCGCAGTTTCCAGCCGTACCAGTGGTCCGAGGACGGTGTGCGGACAAACAACAAGTGTGGAGAGGACACCGGCCGCAACGACCGGATCGGCACCGCCATCGTCGTGAAGGCCGGACTCGCCGACGCGCGGGCATACCCCACGACCCAACCGTGGACCGGCCAGAACCGACCGTTCCACTGCGCGACGGCCACCTACTGGAACCTCCGGCTCTGCAACCTGCACCTCACCCCGGCCGGCGGGAACCCCGACCAGCCCAGCTGGGAGTACGCCGACGACCAGCTCGCCGAGATCAAGGCCGTCGTCGACGGCTACCAGAACGTGGCCTTCGGCGGCGACTTCAACGTCGAGCCGCCGTACTTCGCCGGCAACTCCCGGGCCTGGCTGTGGCCGGCGGGGGTGTACGGGGGGCGGTACGCGGAGTGCGACAACGGTTCCGACCGGGACACCCACGACGGTGGCTACAAGATCGACTACATCTTCAGCACCGAGACGACGCGGTGGTGCGGCGTCGGGAACTCCGCCTACTCCGACCACCACGTGGTCGTCTACAGCGTCGAGGTGGTCTGAGGCGAAGCGGGATCGGCTCAGGTCGCTCGTGGGAACATGCCGGGGAGGCGGTCGAGGGTGGCCTCGATCCCCTCGCGGTTGCGGGCGGGGAAGCCGAGCAGCTCGATGACCTTGGGGAACCGTGCGGTGGACCAGTCGAAGGTCTCGGTCACCTCGGTCCGGCCGTCGCCGAGGTCGTCGAGCTCCCAGCGCCAGCGGTGCCCGGCGAAGTGCCGCCAGGCGATCTTCCTGCCGTCCTCGAACTCGACGACGGTGTTCAGGATCCGGTAGGGCAGGCCGAGCCGCATGTCCATGCCGAACCGCGAGCCCTGTTCCAGCCGCCGGGGTCCGGTGCTCCTCGACCCGCGAACGGTCCCGGACCCGTCGATCACCGGGTGGTTCGCGGGGTCGGCGAGCAGCTCGAAGATCTCCCGGGCCGGCGCTTCGACGACGCGGCTGGCCGACACCTGACGAGTCACCGGTCCACCATAGCTACGGCCCGCCCATCAGGATGAAGCTGACGTAGCAGCCGTCGGTCGCCTCGACGAGGACGGCGATGGGGGTCGTGCCGGGTTGAGGCTCCATGGTGAGGAACATGGCGTGGGGCGACCCCCACAGCGTGGGGACCTCGCCGACGCGGTGCAGCCGACCGAGTTCCAGCTCCGCACGCGGAGTGCAGTACGGGGTTCCCACGTCCGCGCGGCGCGTGCCGGGCTCGCACCAGTCGGCGCCGGCGCACGTCACGTGGCTGCGGTAGTCGCGGTCGCCGTACTCCACGCGGTAGGGCAGCCCCTGGTCGCCGGGCAGCGCGTAGCCGAAGTGGTTCGCACTCCACGGCAGGAACGCCGCACCGGCCAGGGCGCCCAGCCCGACCAGTACCACCGCGACGAACACCCACACCCGGCGCCTCCGCACAGCGTTCATCGTCAGGGGACGTCCACACCCACCGTTCGTTGCCTTTGACCGGAACAGCCTGTTGTATACTGTACACACGCAGAGTGGCTCAGCGGAGAGGACGGCCTGTGTCTCGGTTGCTGGCGTTCCTGGCAGTCCTCGTCTCGGTCGTTTCCTGTGGCGGTACCGACCAGGCCGCCGGCCCGTCGGCCGAGCGGTCGCTGATCCTCGCCACCACCACGAGCACGCAGGACTCGGGGCTGCTCGACGAGCTGCTGCCGGCCTTCACCGAGGACACCGGGTGGAAGGTCAAACCGCTTGCCGTGGGTAGCGGGCAGGCCATCGAGCTGGGTCGGCGGGGAGAGGCCGACGTCCTGCTCGTCCACTCTCCGGAGGCCGAGCTGGACTTCGTCGCCGAGGGCACGGCGGGGGAGCGCCGCCTGGTCATGCACAACGACTTCGTGATCGTCGGCCCGCCGGAGGACCCGGCCGGGGTGCGTGACCTCCCGAGCGCGCGGGCGATGCGGGCGATAGCCACGGCGAAGGCGGGTTTCGTCTCGCGCGGCGACGAGTCCGGGACGCATGCCCGCGAGGAGCGGCTCTGGGAGCAGAACCAGATCGACCCGAAGGGACAGTGGTATCGGTCGACCGGACAGGGCATGGGCGCGACGCTCCAGGTGGCCAGCGAGACGGCCGCCTACACGCTGACCGACCGGGCGACCTACCTCGCGCAGCGGGCGAACCTGCGGCTGGAGGTGCTGAGCGAGGGTGACAAGGCCCTGCTGAACATCTACCACGTCATCGAGCTGACCGAGCGCGCCGGCGACCGGGTCCAGCCCGACGGGGCCAAGGCCTTCGCCGACTGGATCGTCGGGCCCCGGGCGCAGCGGATGATCGGCGACTTCGGCACCGAGGAGGGCGGTCAGCCCCTGTTCGTCCCGGACGCCGGCAAGGACGAAGCGAACCTGGGGAACTGACCGCGTGGACGTGCTCGGCGAGGGCCTGCTCGAGGCACTGCGGCTGCTGCTGACCGGGGACGAGCAGACCTGGGAGATCACCGGGCTGACCCTGCGCGTCTCGCTCACCGCGACGGCCATCGCCGTCCTGCTCGGGGTTCCCGTGGCCGCGGCGCTCGCGCTCGGCCGCTTCCGGGGGCGGCAGGTGCTGCTCGCGGTCGCCAACACCGGGATGGGCCTCCCGCCGGTCGTGGTCGGGCTGTTCGTCACCGTGTTGCTGTGGCGCGACGGTCCGCTCGGTGCGCTCGGCCTGCTCTACACCCCCACCGCGATGGTGGTCGCCCAGGCGGCAATCGCCGTGCCGATCGTGGTGGCGCTGACGGCCGCGGCCCTGCGCCAGGTCGACCCCGACTTCCTGCTCCAGATGCGCGCGCTGGGCGCCACGAGGGTCCGCGCGCTCGGCGCGTTGCTGGCCGAGGCGAGGCTGCCGCTGCTGGCGGCCGCGATGGCGGGGTTCGGCGCCGTGGTCAGCGAGGTCGGCGCTGCGCAGATGGTCGGTGGCAACCTCGCGGGGGAGACGCGGGTGCTCACCACCGCCGCGGTGCTCGCCACCAGCCGCGGCCAGTTCGCCCTGGCGATCGCGTTCGGCCTGGTGCTGCTGGTCATCGCGTTCGCGGTCAACCTCGCCGTCACGCTCGCCCAGCACCGCACCACGGCTCCGCGGTGAGCATCGGCTGCCGCGATCTGCGGGTCAGCGCGGGCGGCCGGGAGGTCGTCGCCGTGTCGCGGTTGGACGTTCCGGCGGGGGAGACCCTCGCCGTTCTCGGGCCCAACGGCTCGGGGAAGTCGACGCTGCTGCGTGCGCTCGCGCACCTGGGCGGTGCGGCGCGGTCCGGCTCGGTCCTGCTCGACGGACGGACCGCCACGACCACCGAGCTCCGGCGTGCGGTCGCCGCGGTACTGCAACGCCCCGTGCTGCAACGCGCGACCGTGCTCGACAACGCCGCGGCCGGTCTCCGGCTGCGCGGGGTGCGGCGCGGCGAGGCACGGCACCGGGCGCGGCCCTGGCTCGACGCGCTCGGCGTCGCACAGCTCGCCGGCCGCGACGCCAGAACCCTGTCCGGGGGCGAGGCCCAGCGGGTCGCCATCGCCCGGGCGCTCGCCGTCGGTCCGCGGGTGCTGCTGCTCGACGAACCGTTCACCGGCCTCGACGCGACCACCCGCACCGATCTGCTCGCCGACCTGCGTGCCGCGCTCGACCGGCAGCGCGCCGCCGTCCTGCTCGTCACCCACGACCGGGAGGAGGCCCGTGCACTCGCCGACCGCACCGCCCTGCTGGTGAACGGCGAGATCCGTCAGCTCGGCCCGACCGCCGAGGTCCTGGACGCGCCGGCCGACCAGGAGTGCGCGACGCTGCTCGGGTTCACCACCCAGCTCCCGCCCGCGCTCACCGGCCGGGAGGTGTTGCTGGTCGCCCGGCCCGAGCGCTGCCGACCGCTCGCCGGGTCCGCACCGCCCCCACCCGACGCGGTCGTGGTCGAGGGTGTCCTGCGCCGGGTCGTCCCCCTCGGCGGTGCGTTCCGGCTCGACCTGGACACCCCGGCCGGTTCGCTCACCGCGGTGACCACGGCGGTCCTCACCGAGGGCCCGGGCGACGCCGTCCGGGTCGCGGTCGCCGCGGCGGACCTCCGAGCTTGTCGGTGATCTTGACAATCAGTAGACCGGTCGTCATAGTTTCGCCGTGGCCAGGCGAGGCGAGTCCCGGGAGCGGATGTTGCGCGCCGCGGCCCGGCTGTTCCAACGGCAGGGCTACGGCGCCACCGGCCTGAACCAGGTTGTCGAGGAGGGCTCGGCGCCGAAGGGCTCGCTGTACTTCCACTTCCCGGGCGGCAAGGAGCAGCTCGCCGCCGAGGCGGTGAGCATGGCCGGCGCCGAGCTGGGCACGGCGATGGCCGCCACGGCGGCGCGGGCCGAAGACGTCGGCGAGGCGATCATGGCGGTGGCCGAGCTGTTCGCCGCCGAGCTGGAGCGTTCGGACTACCGGGCCGGCTGCCCGGTGGCCACCGTCGCCCTGGACGCCGCCGCGGACAGCGAGCCGATCCGGGCCGCCTGCGATGGCACCTACTCGAGCTGGCTCGCCGGAATGGCCGAGCTGCTGCGCCGGCACCGGGTGGAGGACGCCGAGGCCGTCGCCGTGCTCGTGGTCTCGGCGATCCAGGGCGCGCTGCTGCTCGCCAGGGTCCGCCGCGACGCCACAGTCGTCCGATCCACGGCGAGGCAGGTGGCCGACCTGGCCCTCGCGGCGAAGGGAGCGAGATGAGGGTCCACCACCTCAACTGCGGTTCGGTCCGCACGATCGAGGCCACCTACCCCGGGCTGTCCCCGGCTCCGGTGGTGAACCACTGCCTGCTCGTGGAGACCGACACGGCGGGGCTGGTGCTGGTCGAGACCGGCCTCGGCCTCGACGACGTGCGCGACCCCGGCGGGTCGCTGGACGCCGACTGGGTCGCGTTCTGCGAACCCGCGCTGCGCGAGTCCGAGACCGCCCTGCGCCAGGTCGAGCGGCTCGGCCACGACCCCTCCGACGTGCGCCACGTGGTGGTGACCCACCTCGACGTCGACCACTGCGGCGGGCTGCCCGACTTCCCCCGGGCCTCGGTGCACGTCCTGGCGAGCGAGCTGGCCGCGGCGCTGTCCGGGAGCTACGGCCCGCGGTACCGGCCGGCCCACTGGGCGCACGGACCGCGCTGGGAGGTGTACGGCCCGGCCCGCGAGGAGCGGTGGTTCGGGTTCGACGCCATGCGGGTGCGGGGCGTCCCCGAGCTGCTGCTGGTGCCCCTGGGCGGGCACACGCCGGGACACACCGGAGTGGCCGTGCCCGACGGCGAGCGATGGCTCCTGCACGCCGGCGACGCGTACTACTACCACCGCGAGCTCGGCGAGCACCGGGAGCCGCACCCGCTGCTCGATGTCATCCAGACCCGCGCCGAGGTGCACCGGGACCTGCGGCTGGGCACCCATGCCCGGCTGCGTGAGCTGGCCGCGACCCACGGGGACGAGGTGGCGGTGTTCTCCGCCCACGACCCGTGGGAGTTCGCCCGCTTCGCCGCGCCCACGGCTGCCGCCAGTCCGGGAGGGACGTCATGAGAAGTCGCACCGTCGCGGTCGTACAGGCCGCGCCGCTGCTGTTCGACCTGCCGGAGACGCTGGGTCGTTTCGAGGCGCTGCTGGCCGACGCGAGCTCCGGTGGCGCTGAGCTGGTGGTGTTCCCGGAGGCGTTCGTCGGCGGGTACCCGAAGGGCGTGACCTTCGGGGCGACCGTCGGCTCCCGCACCGAGGAGGGGCGCGCGCTGTTCGCCCGCTACCGCCGGTCGGCGATCGAGATCCCCGGTGCGGAGTTCGATCTGCTGCGGGCCGCCGTCGCCGCGCACCGCGCGCACGTCGTGGTCGGGGTGATCGAGCGTGCCGGCCACACGCTCTACTGCACGGCGCTGCTGTTCGCCCCCGACGGCAGCCTCCTCGGCCACCACCGCAAGCTCGTGCCGACCGGCACGGAACGCCTGATCTGGGGCCAGGGTGACGCCTCCGATGTGGCCGTCGTGGACACCGACCTCGGCAGGGTCGGGATGGCGATCTGCTGGGAGAACTACATGCCGCTCTACCGCGGCGCGCTGTACCAGCAGGGAGTGGAGATCTACTGCGCTCCCACCGTCGACTGCCGGGACACCTGGGCGGCGAGCATGCGACACATCGGCGTCGAGGGCCGGTGCTTCGTGCTGTCCGCCGCCCAGTTCGCGGTGCGCGCCGACTACCCGCCGGACTTCCCGACCGATGTGGAGGAGGAGGTCCTGATCCGCGGCGGCAGCTGCGTCGTCGACCCGTTCGGCGCGTTGCTCGCGGGGCCGGTCTTCGACCGGCGGGACGTGCTGGTCACCGAGATCGACCTCGACCTGCTCGACGGCGCCTACCTGGACCTCGACGTGGTCGGGCACTACGCCCGCCCGGATCTGTTCCGATTGACGACGACGGAGAAACAACCGCGGCGGCCGAGAAAATCCGGCCACAATGGACCATTCGATTCATCCGAATGAATTCATAAATTCCCGTCCCATAACGCGAGCAAATTTCGGTTTGGTGTTGACCACCGCTCGCGGGCCTGGGCATACTCCCGTGAGTGACCGTTGGAGAATTACCCGAGAAATTAGATCTTGGGCACCGCTTCACCAGCCCGCCCGACCTCGTCGTATGGGGTCTGGGAAAAGTGGGAAGCAATGTGCTCAGACAGATCGCCGACCGGCACCCGCACCGGAATTTCGCGGCGGTCACCAGCCAACCGCGTCGGGCCCTTCGCCTCGGGCGCAACGTCACCCCCGCGGTGTTCGCGGAACTGGCCGACAACCGCGCCCCCGTGCTGGTCTGCGTCGCCGACGACGAGGCCGTGGCGCTGCGGTCGTGTGTGGAGGTGGAGGCCGGCCGTCTCGTCGTCGCGCGGCGCAACCACCGGCTGATCGAACGGTTTCTCGACCCGGGGACCTGGCGGGACCGTCCCGTGCTCGTGGTGACCAACCCGGTCGAACTGTTCTGCGCCAGGCTTGCGGAGGTCGCCGGTCACGAGTCCGTGTTCGGCGTGGGCATGCAGCTCGACGCGCAGCGCTGCCGGGACGTGCTCGCCGCCGGCTGGGCCGTCGACCTGGAACCACACGAGCTGCCCGTCACCGGCATGCACGGGCTCGGACCGGTTCCCGTGCTGTCGGCGGTACCAGGGCTTCTCGAACGGGTCGGCGCGCTGCCGTGGACGGTCGTCACGGCGAGACTCCAGGCCGCGGCGAACTCCTTCCGGCTGCCCTGGATCCGGCACCCGGAGCGGATGGCGGCCGTGTTCGAGCGGCGTGGTCACGTGCCGTCGGACGACCCGCACGGCCGGGTCGCCGTCGCGGTCGCCGCGCTGACGGCCGCCGAGTTCGAGCGGGACCATCCACCCGCGGACAGGGCGATCGGCCACGTCGCGCGCCTCGTCGACGCCTGGTTCGACGGCGGCACGGTTCCCGTCGCCGGCCCGCGCCGGGTCAGCTCTCGCAACGACGAGCTGGTCTACCTCGGTGGCCTCGCCCGCCTCCCCGACGGTGAGTTCCGGGTTCCCGATCTGTCGCCAGTGGAGTCCGCGCTGGTGGCCGACCAGGTTGCCCGGATGCGGGCGCTCGCCGCGGCGGTGGCAGCCGCGTGAACGGGCACCACGTACTGGTCATCTCCCTGCAGGTGGGCGACAGCGCGTCCAAAGGACACCTGAACCCGCTCGTCGGCGTCGTGCAGCACCTCTTGGCGCGTGGCCACCGGGTCAGCTGGCTCCCCCTGCCGGCCGCCGTCGGTCCGGCGGACCGGGCGCAGCTGGCCGAGGTGGGCGTCGAGCTCCTCGACACCCCGGCCCTGCCCGCCGGCATCCTCGCCGGACCTCGGCAGATGGCGGCGGTCGCGCGTGACCCGGCCCGGGTCTGGGCGGTTTACCACTCGTTCCTGCTGGCCCCCGTGCCGCACCTGCTCGAGGACGTCCGCGCGCTGCTGGACCGGTTGCGGCCGGACGTCGCCGTCGTGGACACCATGTCCTACCCCGGAATCATCGCCTGTGAGCTGGCGGAGCTGCCCTGGGTCGGCGTATGCGCGGGACTGAAGCTCGTGCACCCGCCGGGTTTCGGCCCGGCCTACCGCGGCGACATGTCCGCTGTCGTGGCACCGAGAGCGGACCTGTTCGCCCGGTACGGACTTGACCCCGACTTCCGCCTCTTCGAGTGTCCTTCACCGACGGCCAACGTGGTGTTCGGTACCGAGGAGCTCGTCGGCAACGTCAGCCCACCGGCCAACACCTCGCTCGTCGGACCCACCATCACCCCGCGACATCGAGGCGACGAGACCGAGTTCCCGTTCCACCTGGTCCCTGAGGACCGGCAGCTCGTCTACGCGTCGTTCGGAAGTGTCCACACCGGACTCACAATCCACGGTGTGGTCGAGGCGCTGGTCGAGGCGACAGGCAAGCTCGGCGCGTGTCTGGTGATCAGCTCGGAGGCGGTGGACCAGCGCGCCGAGGAGCTGCCGGACCACGTGATCACCACGTGCTACGCACCGCAGCTCGAGATGCTCGCCCACGCCGACGCGTTCGTCACCCACGGCGGTGCCAACTCGGTCATGGAGGGCCTCTACAGCGGCGTGCCGCTGCTCGTCGTCCCGCTGGCCAGCGACCAACCGTTGCAGGCGCGCCTGGTGGAGAGGGCCGGCGCCGGGATCGCCGTCGACCCGGCGGACCTGACGACGGACTCGGCGATGGCCGCGCTCGCGCGGCTGCTCGACCCGGACGGTCCGATCCGGCACGCGGTGGCCCGGGTCCAGAAGTCCTACCGGGCCAACGACGGCGCACGGCGGGCGGCCGAAATCGTCGAGCGGGTCGCGGCGGCGCGGGGAGGAGCCCGTGGGTAGCCCGACGCGGTGCAGTGTCATCGTTCCGACCTACAACCGCAGGCGGCTGCTCGAGCTCACGCTCACCTCGCTCGCCCGGCAGACCCTACCCGGAGACCAGTTCGAGGTGCTGGTGGTCGACGACGGCTCGAGCGACGGCACCGCCGAACTGGCCCAGGGGTTCGCCGACCGGCTCGACCTGCGGTACTTCTTCCAGTCCGACGAGGGCTACCGGCTGGCCCGCGCACGCAACGTGGGCATCGAGCACGCCCGCGGCGACATCTGCGTGTTCGTCGACTCCGGTGTGCTGCTCCACTCGGGATGTCTGCGGGCCCATGTGGACGACCACGACGCCACGCCGCACCCGCGGGTGGTGAACGGGTACGTGTACTGCTTCAACCTCGACAACGACGACGCGCAACGCATCCGGGCGTTCGTCGACCTCGACGACCTCGACGCCACCATCGCGGCGATGGCCGCGCGGGGAGCGTGGCCGGACCTCCGCGAGCCGTTCTACACCCGGTACACCGACCACTTCGGACACGTTCCCGCGCCGTGGCTGATGGCCTGGGGCTGCCACCTGTCGGCGCGGACAGAGCAGCTGCGCTCGGTGGGCATGTGCGACGAGGCGTTCCGGCAGTGGGGCGGTGAGGACCTCGACCTCGCCTACCGGTTGCACCGCGACGGCGCGCGGTTCAGCGTGAACAGGGCAGCCGCCTCCATCCACTACCCACACGAGAAGGACCACGGCGACAACGCGAGGTCCGCCCGCCAGAACTACCGCTACATCGCGGGCAAGTACCGGACGCCGATCACCCGGCTGCTGACCGAGGTGCCGCGGGTCGACTTCGGCACGCTCAACGAGGTCATCTCGGACCGGGGTCTGCCCAGCTGCGCGGAGTACCTGGCGCGGGGCAGGGCGGCCGGATAGCGGCATGGCACGACGCTCCTGGTTGCGGCAGCTCACCGCCCGGCGGGACATCGCCGCGCTGCTGCCCCGCGCCGGTTCCGGGCTCGTCGCGGCGCTGGCCGGGGCGAACCTGCTGCTGGGCGTGCTGCCGGTCGTGTTCGCCGTGGCGACGGCACTGGTGCTCGGAGGAGTTCCGGCGGCCGTCGAGGCCGGCTCGGACTCGGCGGCGTGGAGCGCGCTCGTCGCGGCGTTCGGCGTGGCGGCCGCCGCGTTCGTCGCCAGGCAGCTGCTCGCACCGGCCGAGCGCGCCCTCGCCGAGCTCGCCGCGCGCCGCGTGGACGGCGGGGTGTTCGACGAGCTGATGGCGGCGGCGCTGCGCAGCCCCGGACTCGGTCCGCTCGAGGACCAGCAGGCCCTCGACGCGCTGCGGACCGCCGCGCGGGAGGTGGAGTTCGGCGTGCGGAGCCCGGGCCGGGCCGCCACCGGCCTGCTGGCGCTGGTCGCCCGCTACACCGAGCTCGCCGGGTACGCCGTCGCGCTGGGCGTCGTGTTCTCCTGGTCGGCCGCCGCGGTCCTGGTCGGCGTGGTCCTATTGTTCCGCCACGGGCAGCGCGGCGGGCTGCGGCGCTACGCCGACGTGCGGGTTCGACTCGCCGCCGACGAACGGGAGATCGACTATCTGCGCGGCCTGGCCGCCGGAGCCGAGGCGGGCAAGGAGATCCGGGTCTTCGGCCTGGCCGGTTGGCTGCGCGCGCGCCTGCGCGAGACCCACCTCCGTTTCCTGCGCCCGCTCTGGGCCGAGCGCCGGCGCATCTACCTGTGGCCGTTCGTCTGGCTCTCGGTGCTGGGGCTGGCGGTCACCGGGCTGGTCCTCGGGATACTCGGCGCGAGCGGGCACTCGCTGGGGCTCGCCGACGTCGTGCTCGTCGCGCAGGCCACGCTCGGCATGCTGCGCTTGGCGGAGCACTACCCCGAGGCGGACATGCCGACGGTGATCGGCATGAGCGCCTGGGACGCCGTCCGCCGCTTCGCCGACCAGGTCCCTCCTCCGCCGGAGCCCTCGTCGGGAGCGGCGGTGCCCGAACCGGTCGGCACGATCCGGTTCGACAAGGTCTCGTTCCGCTACCCGGGCCAGCGCCGGATGGTCTTCGACGGTCTGGACCTGACGATTCCCGTCGGCCGCTGTACCGCCCTCGTCGGGGTGAACGGCGCGGGCAAGACCACGCTGGTCAAGCTGCTGGCCCGGCTCTACGAGCCCACCGCCGGCGCGATCAGGCTGGACGGCGTCGACATCCGTGCCTTCCCGCTCCCCGAATGGCGGGCCAGGCTCAGCGTGATCTTCCAGGACTTCGTGCGATACGAGGCGTCGGTCGCCGACAACATCGGGCTCGGCGCCGTCGCCCACCTGGACGACCGGCAGGCCATCGCCGACCTCGTGGCGTCGGTCGGGCTGGCCGGCCCGGTGGGCCGGCTTCCCCGCGGTCTGGACACCCCGCTCGCCCGGCACCTGCGCGGGGGAGCGGAGCTGTCCGGCGGGCAGTGGCAGCGCGTGGCGCTCGCCCGGGCGCTGTTCGCGGTGCGCCACGGGGCGCCGATCGTGGTGCTGGACGAGCCGACGGCGAGCCTCGACCCGCGGGTGGAGGCCGGCTTTCTCGAGGAGTTCAGCCGCCTCGCCGAGGGCGCCACGACGCTGCTGATCTCGCACCGGTTCTCGACCGTGCGCCATGCCGACCTCGTGGTCGTCCTCGAGCACGGCCGGGTCACCGAGCAGGGCAGCCACGCCGAGCTGATGGCCCGCGACGGGAGCTACGCCCGGCTGTTCCGGTTGCAGGCCGACCGGCTCACCGGCGCCGGGGAACCAACCCGGTGAACGGGCTCCTCGCCGGTGCCCGAACGATGGCCACGACCGCCTGGCGGACGAGCCGGGGCCGGACCGCACTGGCCGTGGCCCTGATGGTGGCCGGTGCCGTCGCGGCTCCGCTGCTGGCGGCGGCGCTGGGCTGGATGGTCGTCGAGATCGTCTCCGGTGACGGCGGCCGGGCGGCGCTCGCCGGGGTGACGGCGGGCGTGCTGGCGGTCATGGTGCTTACCCTCGGCCACTTCGCGCACCTCGCCTACTACGAGATCGCCGAGCTGGCCGAGCTGGACTTCGACGAGCGCCTGATCGAGGTGTCGAACGGGTCGCCGGGCATCGAGCACCACGAGCTGGCCGAGCACGCCGACGCGCTGACCGTGCTGCGCCAGGAGGGCCGGCAGTTCCGCACCGGCCTGGAGGCGCTGCTGAACGGTCTGGGCCTGGTCCTCGCCGTGACCCTCACCGCGGCCCTGCTGGCCGCGCGGAACCCGGTGCTGCTGCTCCTCCCCGTCGCGGCGGTGCCGCCCCTGCTCGCCGGGCGCTGGGCCGAGCGGACCGTCGACCGCGCCAGAACGGCGACCGCCGAGCCGACCAGGGCCGCGCTCAACCTGTTCCACCTGGCCACCTCGCCCCGGGCGGCGGGCGAACTGCGGGTGTGCGGGGTCCAGGACGAGCTGCGGGCCAGGCACGGCCGGCTGTGGGCCACGGCGACGCGGGGCCTGTGGCGCGCCCAGCTGAGGGCGACCTGGGTCCGTGCGGCGGGGCAGCTCGTGTTCGCGCTCGCCTACGTCGGCGGCGTGCTGCTCGTGGTGCAGGACGCGGCCGACGGGCGGCGCGGCGTCGGCGACGTCGTGGTGGTCATCGTGCTCGCCGGCCAGGTGAACCAGCAGGTCGCGACGGCGGTCACCCTGCTACAGGACCTCCAGCGGGCGGCCGGCGCCTACCGCCGGCTCGCCGAGGTCGGCGCCGCGGTGACCTCGTCCGCGGCACCGACGCCGCGCACGCGGCCGCCGCGTCGGCTGCGTACCGGGATCGAGCTCGCCGGGGTGACGTTCGCCTATCCCGGCACGGACGCCCCGGTGATGCGCGAGGTCGACCTCCGCCTCCCCGCCGGCGCCACCGTCGCACTCGTCGGCGAGAACGGTGCCGGCAAGTCGACGCTGGTCAAGCTGCTGTGCGGGTTCTACCGGCCCTCGGCCGGCCGCATTCTCGTGGACGGGACGGACCTGCACGCCATGCCCCTTGGCGAGTGGCACGCCCGGATCGCTGCGGGGTTCCAGGACTTCGTGCGCTACGAGCTCTCGGCCCAGGAGGCGGTCGGCGTCGGTGACCTGCCCCGGGTCCGGTCCGAGCCGGCCGTGCGAGCGGCGCTGGACCGCGCCCAGGCCGCCGGTGTCCTCGACGACCTGGCCGACGGCGCACGCACCCAGCTGGGCAAGAGCTTCGCCGACGGGGCGGAGCTGTCCGGCGGGCAGTGGCAGAAGCTCGCGCTGGGGCGGGCGATGATGCGGGAGGCGCCGCTGCTGCTGGTCCTGGACGAGCCGGCGTCGGCGCTGGACCCCGAGGCGGAGCACGACCTGTTCCAGCGCTACGCCGAGCACGCCGGCCGCGTCGCGGCCAGGACCGGCGGGGTCACCGTCCTGGTGTCCCACCGGTTCTCCACCGTGCGCTCGGCCGACCTGATCGTCGTCCTCGAGGACGGCCAGGTGGTGGAGTCGGGCGACCACGCCACCCTCGCCGCCGGATCGGGCCCCTACGCCGAGCTGTCCGCGCTCCAGGCGCGGGCCTACGGCTGAGCGGGTTGGCCTGCGGCCCGCCGGGCGCGAAAATCGGGGGCATGCTCACCTCGCTGCTGTTCGGCCTGGCCGCCTCGAGTGCGTTGGTGATCGGCTCGGTGGTGGGTGCCATGTGGCGTCCACCGCGCCGGGTCACCGGTGTCCTGCTGGCCTTCGCCAGCGGAGCGTTGATCTCCGCCCTCGCCTTCGAGCTGTTCGAGGAGGCGTTCCACCTCGGCGGGGCGGTCCGGTCCGGGCTGGGCCTGCTGGCCGGCGCGGCCACGTTCGTGCTCGTGGACTCCGCCCTGGACCGCTACGTCACCGGCCACCCCGGGCCCGAGCAGCAGGAGGTGGCCAAGACCGGGGCGCGCGGTGGCGTCGGCCTCGCGCTGCTCGCCGCGGTGACCCTGGACGGCGTGCCCGAGAACCTCGCGCTCGGGGTGTCGCTGGTCGGCGGCGCCTCGCTGACGCTGCTTGTGGCGATCTTCTTCTCGAACCTGCCGGAGTCGCTGGTCGGCGCCGTCGCCATGCGCGAGGCGGGGCAGAGCAGGCGGACCGTGATCGCCACCTGGACGGTCTGCGCACTGCTGCTCACCGCCGCCGTCGTGCTCGGCAGGCTGGCGGCGGGTGGGCTGAGCGACACGGTGCTGGCCGTGGCGCTGTCCTTCGCGGGGGGAGCGGTGCTCGCGTCGCTGGCCGACACCCTGATGCCCGAGGCGTTCGAGCACGGTCGGCCACTGAACGCGTTCGCCACCGCCGGCGGCTTCTTCCTGTCCTTCGTCCTCGCCGCCTAACCGCGCTCAGCGCCGCCTGCGACGCAGCGCCGCCCGGACGCCGGAGTAGGCGAGGCCGCCCGCGAGCACCCACGGACCGGCGACGATGACCGGGTCGAGCAGGTGGTGCCCCGCGTCCGCGCGCTTCTTGCCGAACCGGGAGGAGAAGCCGTGCCGGGAGAACTCGCTCAGCACCCCGGTCTCGGTGATCGGGTTGTCCGGGCGCGCGGTGGCGAACGAGCGGAGGTGGTTCTCCCAGGCGTCGACCCGGTCGGCGGCCAGCAGCAGCAGCCAGTGCGCGGCGCGACCCTCGCTGAACCTGCGGTAGGAGAACCGGCGCAGCGCCCCGGAGACACCGCGGGGCGGGCACGAGGTGCCGAAGACCGGGGTGAGGAACGCGTGCTCGATCGAGCGCTCGCGCGGCCACCGCTCCGGCTGGCGCTCGGGGAAGTCCCAGTGGGCCCCGGTCCTGTCCTCCTGCCACCGCAGCTTCGGCACCGACGGCCGGTCCTTCGGGTCCAGGTCCGCGCCCCAGCCCGGGATCCGCGCACGCAGCTGCTCGGTCGTCTCGGGGAGCGGGGGCTTGTCCGAGGTGTAGGTCATGGCGTCGTCCTCCTTGCTCAGCCGGCGTTCGGGACGACCAGCGGCTTGATGCACCCGTCCAACTTGGCCGAGAAGATGTGGTAGCCCTCGGCGATGTGCTCGAGCGGGATGCGGTGGGTGATGATCTCGCTTGGCTTCAGGTAACCGTTGCGGATGTGCTCGAACAGGCGCGGCCACTGCCGCTTGACCGGGCACTGGTTCATCCGCAGCGTGAGGCCCTTGTTGAGGGCGTCGCCGAACTTGACGGCGCTGAACATGGGCCCGTACGCGCCCATCACCGAGACCGTGCCGCCCTTGCGTACCGAGTCGATCGCCCAGTTGAGCGCGACCGGGGAGCCGCCCTGCAGCTTCAGCTTGGCCGCCGTGATGTGCTGGGTGAGGTTGCCGTCGGCTTCGGCGCCGACCGCGTCGATCGCGACGTCGGCGCCGAGGTGGTCGGTGATCTTCTTCATGTGCACGACGATGTCGTCGTACTCGGTGAAGTTGTAGGTCTCCGCGTGGGCGAACGTGCGGGCCTTCTCCAGGCGGTACTCGAGGTGGTCGATGACGACGACCCGGCCGGCGCCCATCAGCCAGGCCGACTTCGCGGCGAACAGGCCGACCGGCCCGGCGCCGAACACCACCACCACGTCGCCCTCGACGATGTCGCCGAGCTGGGCTCCGAAGTAGCCGGTGGGGAGCGCGTCGGTGAGCAGGACGGCGTCCTCGTCGTCCATCCACTCGGGAATGATCGTCGGGCCGACGTCGGCGAACGGCACCCGGACGAACTCGGACTGACCACCGTCGTACCCGCCGCAGGTGTGCGAGTAGCCGTAGATGCCGCCGACCGCGGTGGCGTTGGGGTTGACGTTGTGGCAGTTGGAGTACAGGCTGCGCGCGCAGAACCAGCAGGTCCCGCAGAAGATGTTGAACGGCACCATGACGCGGTCGCCCCGGCTGAGGTTCGCCACCCCGGAGCCGACCTCCTCGACCACGCCGATGAACTCGTGCCCGAAGGTCATGCCGACGCGGGTGTCCGGCATCATCCCGTGGTACAGGTGCAGGTCCGATCCGCAGATCGCCCCCAGCGTGACGCGGACGATCGCGTCGTTCGGGTGCTCGATCGGGGGCATGTCCTTCTCTTCGACCCGGACCTTGTAGGGCCCGCGATACACCATGGCTCGCACCAGCGCCTCCCGTCGACGACCGCGTCTGGAGCGGGCGGGATACCCGTCGTCGCCGCGATAAACCTTCGGTCCCGCCGTGGTTGACCCGCCCGGCGCTGGGTACGCCTGGGGCAGCCAAGTGAGTACGAAGGAGAGTGCGATGGCCGGCCTGATGAACCGGATCAAGAGCTTCATGCGCAGCCCGAAGGGGCAGCAGGTGACGAACAAGGCGCGCGAGATGGCGCGGGACCCGCGCAACCGCGAGCGGGCCAAGCAGGCCGCGCAGAGGCTTCGCCGCAAGCGCTGAGACCGATCCGGGCCCGTCGACTAGTCGACGGGCCCGCGCAGGGTCAACACCACCCGCAGCACGTGCTCTACGGCCGCGGGGAACACGGCCCCGCGGAGCTCGTCCCGGACGGCGAGGGTCCGGGACGCGAACTCGAGCATCCGCTGCGGCCCCAACCGACGGACGACGAGCGAGGCGACCTCCTCGAGGTCGAGGCCCGGGTTGTCCAGGCGAACGAGGGCGAACTCGACCACGAGCTCCTCGTCGCTCATCACGCCCTCCTCGCGGTTACCCCGAGCCTAACCGCTCACTCCCCGGAGGGGCGGCGTTCGAAGAACGTGTCGGGGGCCGACTCGGGCATCTCGGTGCGGAGCTCGGAGTCGCGCAGTACCTCGCGGGCCTGGGCCTCGGGGTCGGCGCTGCCGGTCTCCTGCTCCTCGGGCAGCAGGCTCGCCCGGGTCCCCACCCGCTCGTCGACCCCGTTGCGGCTGTCGAACTCCTCGGGGCGGTCGAGGTCGTGCTCGCGGCGGGCGCGGGCCTCCTCGTCGGGCGTCAGCTCGGTCCTGCCGGTGTCCAGTGGTTCGCTCACACCCCGGCTGTACCCCGTTCCCGGCCTCGTCATGCCCGGGCCGGCCCCGGGACAGACCCGGGGCCGGCGGCGTTCACCAACCGTTGCCGATCCTGACACGGGGGGTGTCGAGGGGGCCGCCGTGGCTGTCGCCGGGGTAGAGCCACAGGTCGCGGCCGGCATCCTCGCGGACGATCACGTCCAAGGACCACCGGGCGGTTCGCCACCGTGATCGAACCGGCGACGGCCTCGGAGACGGCGCCGAGCATGCTCGAGGCCTACCAGCTCGGACCGCGGGAGCAACAGGTCGCCCAGCTGGTCGCCCGGGGGCTACCCACCCGGGAGATCGGCGCGGCGCTGCACCTGTCCCGCACACAGTTCGGGACTACCTGAAGCAGGTGTTCGAGAAGGTCGGGGTGTCCAGCCGCGGCGAGCTGGTCACGCCGCGGCGACCGCCTCGATCTCCAGGAGCCACGCCTCGTCGTAGATTCCGGTGATGATGACCGTCAGCGCCGGTTCGTGATGCCCGAGGACCTCATGCCGGATGCGGGCGTTGGCTTCCCGGTACTTCCGGTCGGCGAGGAAGACCGTGACCTTGACCAGGTTCTTCTCGGTCATGCCGCCCTGTTCGAGGACGGCGAGAACGTTCTGCCAGGCGAGCCGGCACTGCGCGTCGAAGCCCTCGGGCACGCCGCGCTCGCTCGTCTCGGGCACCTGACCACTGACGAACAGAACTCGGTCGAAGTCGGTGAGCAGGGCTCCCTGCGCGTAGGAGCGGGGCTGGGGATCGATGGGGGTCACGGGCACTCGCGAAGTGTAGGAGGCCGGCCGCGGCGCTGTAGGTCAGGGCGCGACGCTCGCCTTCTCCAGCACCTGCATGAACGCGCGGGACCACTCGGGGAGGTCGGGCCAGCCGCGGCACGAGACCATCGCGCCGTCGACGACGTCCGGCCCGTCCACGAACGTGGCGCCGGCCTGTTCCAGGTCGGTCCGCAGGGGTGGGAACCCGGCGGTCGTCCGGCCCCGCAGCAGGCCCAGCGCGGCCGGCACCTGTGGGCCGTGGCAGATCGTGCCCACCGGAAGGCCGCGGTCGAAGAAGTGCCGGACGATGCGGGCGACGTCCGCGTCGGTCCGGATGTACTCCGGTGCGCGGCCGCCGGGGATCACCAGCGCGTCGTAGTCCTCTGGGCGCACGTCGCCGAACGCGAGGTCGACGGGCAGTTGGTGGCCGGGCTTCTCGGTGTAGGCGTCCCAGCCGGGCTCGAAGTCGTGCACGACCAGCTTCACCGGCCGCGTGGTCGGGGCGGCGACGACCGCCTCGTGGCCGCCCTCGCGCAGGCGGAACACCGGGTACATCGAGTCGAGCTCCTCGGCGGCGTCGCCTGTCAGGACCAGCACTCGTGCCATGCTCGCTCCTCTCCTCGGTTCGATGGTGCCACCCTGGTCCAGCCCTTGGCGAGAAATTCTTGACCGGCCGTCCAGTTGGTGACCTAGGACCCTGGCGCACGGTGGCGTCGACGCGCGATTCTCGTCGGATCGACATACAGGGGGAAAGGTCGTCTCAATGCTGCACAAGAAAACGCACAGGAACATGTCCCTGCTCGCCCGCGCCGCCGTCATCGCCGCGATCGCCATCGTCGGCGCCGCCACACCCGCCGCGGGCCTGCCGGCTTCCGCGCCGGCGGAGACGCCCGGCCGCGTGCCCCAGTGCGGGGTCCGCGACGTGGACGTGGCACTCGGCGACTCCGAAGGGACCGCCGGAACCAGGTACCACGCCCTGGTGTTCACCAACAACGGCCGCCGCACGTGCACCGTCCAGGGTTTCCCCGGAGTGTCCTTTGTGGCGGGTGACGACGGGCACCAGGTGGGTGCGCCCGCGGCCAGCGTAGGCACGGCGGGCCCGGCGGTGACGCTGGCACCCCGCGGCACGGCGGCCGCCCCGCTCGGCGTCGTGAACCCGGACAACTTCGACCCGGCGGACTGCCTCGTGGTCCCGGTGCGCGGTCTGCGCGTGTACCCGCCGAACGAACGCAAGGCCGAGTTCCTGCCCTGGGCCACCCGCGCCTGCTCCGGCCCGATCCCCGAGAGCCAGCTGAAGATCGGCACGGTCCATCCCGGGAGCGGCCTGACCTGAGCCCGCCCTTGCGCCAGGCCGACTCGTGCGCCGCGGCCGTTCGCCAACCGGCGAACGGCCCAGCGGCACCACCGTCGCGTGCAGCATGGCCGCGGCCAACCGCGACGAGGACGCGGCACGTCCCGGTCACCGACCGCTGAGCGGAGAACCTCGCGAATCCCCGCGGGTATCCTCGATCGACCAGCGTGATCGGAGTCCGGATGGACGACAGCGCGAACACGTTCACGGGAACCGCACGAAGTGTGGTGCAGGCGCGCGACGTGTACGGCGATGTGCATGTCAGCCACGCCCCTCTGCCGGTGCGAGCACCGGTACCTCGCCAACTTCCGCCTGATGTCGCCGGTTTCACCGGCCGCGGGACGGAAATGGCGGCACTCGACGCGCTCCTCGCCCAGGACGAACCAGTGCGAATCGGCCTGATCGCCGGAACCGCGGGGGTGGGAAAGACCGCCTTGGCCGTGCACTGGGCGCACCGCATCTGCGGTGAGTTTCCCGACGGTCAGCTTTACGTGGACCTGCGCGGGTATTCCCCGGACGAGCCTTTGTCGGGCCAGCAGGCGCTCGAGCAGTTCCTCTACGGGCTCGGGTTGCCGGGGCAGAACATCCCCACCAGTGTCGACGCTCAGACGGCGCTCTACCGTTCGTTGCTTGCCAATCGCCGGCTGCTCGTCGTGCTCGACAACGCGTACGCCGTCACGCAGATCCGGCCGTTGCTGCCCGGATCGCGCACCTGCCTGGTCCTGGTGACCAGCCGGAACGGCCTCTCCGGGCTTGTCTCCCGCGACGGTGCCGTTCGGCTGCGGCTCGGTCTTCTACCCAACGAGGATGCGATGGCGCTGCTCCGCCATGCGGTGGGCGCTGGTCGAATCGACGACGAACCAACCCACGCCGAGCGACTCGCGCGGCTCTGTGCTCACCTACCCCTCGCCCTGCGCATCGCCGGCGAACGGGTCGCGGACGACGAGTACAGCTCACTCGCCGATGTCGTCGGTGACCTGAGCAGTGAACGCGAACGTCTGGACGCGCTCGGGTCCGAGGGTTCACACGACGAGACCACGGCGGTCCGATCGGTCTTCTCGTGGTCCTACCAGGCCCTGGAAGCGGACACCGCTCGGCTGTTCCGTCATCTCGGTGTCCACCCAGGCGCGTCCTTCAGCATCGACGCGGCGGCGGCGCTGCTCGACCGACCACCAGCTGAGGCGCGGATGCGGCTACGCCAACTCGCCGATGCCCACCTCGTCGAGCCCGTCGCCCGCTCTCGGTACGCGTTCCACGATCTTCTGAAGGTGTACGCGGACGAACGCGCCGAGGTCGACGGCCGGTTCGATGACGGGCAGGCCGCCCTTCGCCGGTTGCTGCTCTGGTATCTGCACACGGCCGACCTCGCCGATCGGGCTCTTCTCCCACTCCACCGCCGCACCGCGCTCGCACTTCCGAGACCGCGGCACGGCGTGGAGGAGTTCGCCGACCGGGAGCACGCCCTGGCCTGGTGCGAAGGGGAACGGTCCAACCTGGTCGCTGTCGTCCGACGTGCGGCCGCGATCGGCGAGCATGCGGTTGCCGCTCATTTTCCCAGGGCATTGTGGAGTTTCTTCGACTTGCGCAAGCTCTGGAGCGAGTGGATCCTCATCTATCGGATCGGTCTCGAGTCCGCTCGGGTCAGCGAGGACAGGGACAACGAGGCGTGGATCCTGAGCGGCCTCGCCGTCGCCCACTACGACCTGGAGCAGTTCGACCGAGCGATCCGGCTCAGCACGCAGTCCATCGTGATTCGGCGGGTGATCGGGGACCGGTGGGGAGAAGCAGGCACGCTGAGCAATCTCGGCCTGGTGTATCGCCGTCTGGGGCGGTACGACATCGCTCTGAACTGCCTGAGGAGGTCGTTGTCCATCCGGCGGGCTCTGGGTGACCGCCGCGGCGAAGCCGGAAGCCTCAGTCGTCTGGGCGCGACGTGCCGGGACCTTGGCCGGTTCGAGGAGTCGCTGGCTCACCTGGCCGAATCCCTCGCGATTCGCAGGGAGATCGGTGACCAGCACGGTATCGGGTTCGCGCTGCACAGCCTCGGGGCCACCTACGAGCAACTGGGTCGACTCGACGAGGCCGTCGGCTGCTACCGCGAGTCCCTGGACGCGCGGAGGGAGATTGGCGACCGGCTCGGCCAGGCCGCGAACCTCTTCTGTCTCGGCAAGGTCCTGGACCGCGTGCACCGGCGTCCCGAGTCGCAGCGGGCGTTGGAACAGGCCTTGGCCATCTTCGCCGAGCTCGAATCGCCGCAGGTGGCTGTGGTCAAGGACTACCTCGCCCGCCGGACAGGTACGTAGGCGCCGGCTCGCGGTCCGGTGGCCCGGACCGGTCCGCGGGGGAGTCCCAGGGCGACAAGCTCGTGGGCAGCATTGAATTCACAATTGTTGACAATCCGGTAGGGTGCGCGGTCACTCACTCACTGCCACCGCACCTTCACTCCCGGGAGAGACCCACATGCCCCCACGCACCGGCCCGAACCACGTTCGTCGCCGCCATCTCCTCGCCGCCGTCGCCGCCGTGGCGCTGGTAGCCGGCGGGTGCGGGGAGGCGGCCTCGACGTCCTCGGACGGGAAGACGGCGGTCACCGTGGGCGTCATCCCGATCGTCGACGTGGCGCCGCTCTACCTGGGGGTGGAGAAGGGCTTCTTCGCTGAGGAGAACCTGGAGGTGAAGCTGGAGACCGCCCAGGGCGGCGTGGCGATCGTGCCGGCCGTGATCAGCGACCAGTTCCAGTTCGGGTTCAGCAACACCACCTCCCTGCTACTGGCCCAGTCGCAGGGCCTGGCGGTCAGGGTGGTCTCCTCGGGCGTCGCCTCCACCGGCGCCGAGGGCGAGGACTTCGGCGCGGTCATCGCGAAGGCGGACGGGCCGATCAGGACGGCCAAGGACCTGGCGGGCAAGCGGGTGGCGGTCAACACCCTGAAGAACATCAACACGACGACGGTCAACCACGTGGTGCGGGAGGCCGGTGGCGACCCGTCCACCATCAGCTACGTCGAGCTGCCGTTCCCGGAGATCGCGGCGGCGGTGGCCAACGGTGAGGTCGACGCCGGCCAGGTCGTCGAGCCGTTCCTGACCCTCGCGACCGGGGACGGCCACCGGCAGGTTGTCTCCAACTACGCTGGCACCAGCCCGAACATGACCGTCGGGATGTACTTCACCTCCGATCGCTACGCCGAGGAGAACCCGCGGGCCGTCACCGCCTTCGAGAAGGCGATGAAGAAGTCTCTGGACTATGCGCAGCAGCACCCCGACGAGGCCCGAGGCGTCCTGGAGAGCTACACCCAGATCGACTCGACCGTGCGGGACGACCTGGTGCTGCCGACGTGGCCCAGCGAGATCGACCAGGAGTCGGTGCGGCTGCTGGCCGAGCTGGCCAAGGACGACGGTCTGATCACCAAGCCGCTGGACGTGGACGCCCTGCTGCCGTGACGGCGGCGATCCGCTGACCCACTCGGCCGGTAACCGGCGACGTGCACTGCCTACGATGGGGGAGAGCGGAGGCGACAAGGAGTACCAGGCGAAATGAGGGTTCGAAGATCGCGCCGCCGGCCGGTGCGACGATGAGCGACGTGTTCGGCGAGCTGCGCACGGCGATCCTGCGCGGCGAGTACGCGCCGCTCCAACGCCTCATCGAAGCCGAGCTGGTCCAGCGGTACGGCACCACCCGGTTCGTCCTCCGCAACGCCCTGACCCGGCTGGCCACCGAAGGCCTGGTCGAGCTCCAGCCCAACCGCGGCGCCCGGGTCCGCGAGGTCACCGCCGATGAGGCCATCGAGATCACCGAGATCCGCCGGGCCGTGGAGTCGCTGGTGGCCGCCCGGGCGGCCGAGCGCGTGACCGACGAGGAGATCACCGAGCTGCGGAGGCTGGGCGAGGCGATGAGCGCCGCGGTGGAGCAGATGGACATGCTGGGCTACTCCGAGCTCAACGCCCAGCTGCACGGCACCATCCGCGGCATCGCCCGGCACGGCACCGCGACGCGGATCATCGAGCAGCTGCACGGGCAGCTGGTCCGCCACCAGTTCCGCCTCTCGCTCGTGCCGGGCCGCCCCTCGGTGTCGCTGCCCGAGCACCTGGCCATCATCGACGCGGTCTGCGCCCGCGACCCGGAGCGGGCCGAACGCGCCATGCGCGTCCACCTCGACAGCGTCCTCAAGACCCTCACCACGGTCGTCCGTTAGGGCACGGCCGCGAACGGGGCACGGAACCAGCCCGGGGAACGGTGGGGTTGTCCCCACCCCGGTTCCGGGTGGTGGCACCACTGTGCGGCGGCGCCGGACGCGAGAGCGTGAGTGGGTGACTTCTCCTACTACCCGTTCACCGCGCGCTGTCGCCTTCGTGCGGGTGGCGCTCGTGTTCCTGCTGGCGGCGGTGGGACTGGTACCGGCGGCGCCGGCGGTCGCGGACGGCCAGCCGAGCCTGCCAGCGCCGTCGGGCCGGCACGCGGTCGGAACGGTCTCGGTGCACCTGGTGGACCGGTCGCGACCGGACCCGTGGGTGGCGTCGATGCCGCACCGGGAGCTGATGGTCAGCGTGTGGTACCCCGCGCTGCCCAGCGCAGACCGCCCCCGCGCGCGGTACATGTCGCCGGGCGCGGCCGAACGGTTCGACGCGGTCAGGGCGCCGGGCCTGGGGATTCCGTCCGGGACGGTGGACTGGGCGGGCATGCGCACCCATGCCCGCGACGGCGCACCGGTCGACCGGCGGGGCGGGCGGCGGCCGGTCGTGCTGTACTCGCCGGGCGCCGGCGACCCGCGCACCTGGGGCACGGTCCTGGTCGAGGAGCTGGCCAGCCGGGGATACGTGGTGGTCACGATCGACCACACCTACGACTCGCCGGCGGTGTCGTTCCCCGACGGGTCGGTCACCGGCAACGAGCCGCTTCTCCGGGCCTTCGCGCAGGCCGAGGAGGAGGGCACCATCCCAGCGCTGCTGGAGAAGCTCCTGCGGGTGCGGGTCGCGGACGCCCGGTTCGTGATCGACCGGCTCGGTACGCTCCCGGGCGGCCTGGCCGACGTGGTCGACCCGCGCCGGGTGGGGATGTTCGGGCAGTCGGCGGGCGGCATCACCGCGGCCCAGGGCATGTACGAGGACCGGCGGATCAGGGCAGGCATCGACCTGGACGGCACCCTGGAGTACAGCCGGGTGCCGGACGGGACCACCCTCATGCCGGTGGCACGCCACGGGCTGCGCCAACCGCTCCTGCTGATGGGCCGGGAGGGCAGCGACCACACGACCGAGCCGTCCTGGGGAGCGTTCTGGGCGAACACCCACGGGTGGAAGCGCGACCTGACGCTGCGCGGCTCCCGACACCAGAGCTACACCGACCTGGTCGCCCTGCTGCCGCAGGTCGGTGTCGGCCAGGAGGTCATCGAGAGCACCATCGGCACGGTCGACCCGGCTCGGGCGGTGGCCGCGCTGCGCGCCTACGTCACCTCGTTCTTCGACCGCTGGCTGCGCGGCCGGGACAACCACCTCCTGGACGGACCGTCCGCCCACTACCCCGAGGTCGCGTTCGTGCCGCGGCCACCCGTTCAAGATTTTTCTGAACCATCCGCGGCTCGAATCCGTGTGCCGATCACGAAGTGCTCAGCGCGGGGAGGGCAGATGGTCGCGGAACCCGGAGGGTTCGCTCTGGACGGCACGAGCGGACGCGATCTCATTTCGGCGCTCGAGGCGCAGCTGGACCGGGTCGAGGACTGGTCGGCGCGCGTCGCCGAGCTCGCCCGGCCGTTGCCGCTGGGTGCGAACCCGGTCGGCGAGGCGATGTCGGCGCGGTTCAGTGGATGGGCGGGGGAGTCCTTCGCCGCCGCGCTCGCCGGGTACCGCGTCGCGTTGCAGGGGGCGCGCGACGCCGTCCGCGACTCGCTCGAGCTGTACTCCTCAGTCGACCAGGAACGTGCGGGTGCCTTCCGATGACTCCCTGGGACGGCCCGGTGAACTGGGCCGGGATGTCGCACCCGCAGCTCTACCTCGCGGCGACCGTGGACAACGAGCCCGGCGTGGCCTACGAGCTCGGGCGGGACTGGGCGGCGCTCGGGGCGGACATGCTCGACCAGGCGCAGGTACTCGCCGCACGGATCGCCGCGACCGAGCCAGGTTGGCGGGGAGCCGCCGGCGAGACGGTACGGGCGGCCACGCTCGCCCTCACCCGCTGGTGTCGGGACGCGGGGACGAGCGCGCAGGCCGTGGGGGAGTGCGTCACCGAGCAGGCCGACGCCGCCGAGGCCGCCCGGGTGCTGATGCCGGAGCCGGACGAGTTCGACTGGGACACCGCGCTCGGCTCCTTCGGCCGGGCGGGCGACCCGCTCGCGGCGGTGTCGGACCTGCGGGAGCCAGGCGAGCGGGCGCGTACCGCCCTGGAACGTGCCGTCGACGTGATGACCGAGCTGGAGCGGTGGAGCGAGCGGATCGACGGGGAGATCCCGACCTGCCCCGAACCGCCCCCGCCGCCCCAGGCCCGGACCGGCGGCGCCGAGGCCGCCACCGGCGCCGGAGCGCTGCCGGCCGTCCCCGCGCCGGGTGGGGACGGCCGCACGACGACCGCAGGGGTGACCGGGGGAGTCGCCGGTGCCGCTGAACCCACCCTGGCCGGGTTCGGCGGCACCGGCGGCGCCGAGGTCCGGGGCGCGAGCCCCGCGCCGGTGCTGTCGCCGCGGATCCCGCTCCGGTCGGTGCCGGTCGAGCGCGGGCAGGTGGACCTGCCGGCGCCTGGCGGTCCCGCGACCGGTCGAGGTCCACTCGCGACCGGCGGGCCGGGCATGCTCGGCGCCCCGGGGGCGGGTACGGGGACCGGCGCCGGCCAGTCCGGGGAGCACCGCACGCCCAGGTTCCTCGGCGGCGAGAAGGTGTTCAACCCGCTGCCGGCGGTACCCGCGGTGATCGGCGACACCTGGACCGCCGAGTGGTCGGCCGGACCAACCCCGGCCACGGACCGGGAGGGGCGTTCGCGATGAGCACCACCGGCATCGCGCTGTCCGCCGTCGAGTTCGAGGTCGCCTGGCAGGAGCTCGGTCTCGGCCGCATGCCCTACCCGCTCGTGCTCCCCACCGCCGACCGCCCAGTACGCGAGCGGGCGCGGGAGGCGTTGTGGCGCAGGGGACTGTGGTACGAGGGGCCGATCGCCGCGCTGGCCGAGCCGCTCGGGGTGCTCGCGTCCGGACGGACCACTGTGGACGCGGTCGGCTTCCTCGGCGGACCGGTCCGCGCACTGTCCGCCGAGGACGGCTGGTACGGCGCCGTCGCCGTGGCGCACCGGGCCGGGGTGTGGGTGGCGGCCATCCCGCCGGAAGCGCTCGTCCACGAGATCGTGCGCGTCACCGGCGACGCACCGGCGGGACGGGGTCCGTCGCTCACGGTCCCGGTCGAGGAGCTGCGCTCGGGAGGCGAGCATGCGGCCGAGCTCGCGGCGCTGCTGGCCGAACGGAGGGCCGGCGGCCAGTTCGGGTGCACCGCTACCACCGGGTCCGGGCGCCGCAGCCGGGCGCGGACGCTGGTCAGCTGGTTCGACACGCCGGGCGGACGCTACCTGCTGGTGCGCGAGGACGGTTGGGTGAGCCTCGCACCGGCCGACCGGCCACGGATGGCCCACCGCCTCGGCGAGGTCGTGACCGCCCCCGAGCTCGCGCGGTGAACAGCGGAAACTTCCGCCGCGACGACGTAGTCGACGCCCATTCCCGTTCTTTAGGCTGCGCCCATGAAGATGAGGGCCGCGGGTTTTCTCCTCGTTGTTGTCACCGTTTCCGCCGCCGGATGTGGTGACGCGCTCAGCGAGGCGTCCGCACAGGCGTGTTCGGAGGGGCGGAGCAGAGCCGCGCAGGCGCGGGAGTTCGTCGAGAACGGACCGCCCGAGCTCATGGTGGAGCTGGCCAGGACCACCGGCCCGGAGTTCGGCAAGCTGGCGGAGAAGGCGGACGACGAGGACGTGAGCGCCGCGCTCGCCGAGCTGTCCCGGACGTTCGAGGAATTCGAACCCGACATGTCCAAAGTGCCTACTGCCCTGCAGCGGTACCCGGAGTTCGACCGCTACATCGAGGATTTCAAGGCCAGCGTGCGGAACCATTCCGAGGAGCTGAACACGGCCTGCGCGTGAGGGCCGAGTGGCCGTGATCCTCCGGTCGTGACCTTACTCTGTAAGATCGCGGCGAAGGAGGGTGCTGGTGGGAGCCCGGAACAGGCCCAGCTCGGAGCCCCGCGTCCCGCTGAGCAGGGAACGCGTTCTGCGGGCGGCGGTCGCGATCGCCGACGAGGGCGGTGTCCGGGCGCTCACGATGCGCCGGCTCGCCGAGCAGGTTGGTGCCGAGGCGATGTCGCTCTACCACCACGTCGCCAACAAGGAAGACGTCCTGGACGGCACCGTCGACCTCCTGATCGGGGAGATCAACGAGGTCGTCGACCGGTTCGACCCGCCCGCCGAGCCCGCCGACTGGAAGAAGGCCGTACGCCGGCGCGTCCTGGCGGCACGCGAGATCCTCCTCCGCCACCGCTGGGCACCGGCCCTCTTCGAGACCCGCAGCGCGGTGAGCCCGCAGGTGCTGAGGTACCACGACGGCCTGATCGGGCTCATGCGCGCCGGCGGCTTCTCCCACGACCTGTGCCACCACGCGCTGCATGCGTTGGGCAGCCGGGCCCTCGGGTTCGCCCAGGAGCTGTTCGACCCGTCCGGCGCGGGCGGTGGGGAGGAGTCCGTGGCCGAACTCGAGGCGATGGCCGAGCGGTTCCCCCACCTCGTCGGCATGCTCGCCGAGGTCGCCCACGACGACCCGGACTCGACGCTGGGGTGGTGCGACGACCAGGCCGAGTTCGAGTTCGGCCTCGACATCATCCTCGACGGCCTCGACCGCCTCCGCGAGGCCGGCTGACTCCCACGCTCCCCGTCCTTGACGTTCTTACGCTGTAAGCCTACCTTACAACGTACGACTTACAACGTACGGCTGGCTCGCCAGCTGGGAGGACAAGTGATGAAGGCGTTCGTCCTACGTTCCTACGGCCCACCCGAGGCCCTCGAGCTCACCGATGTCGCCAGGCCGGTACCGGCCGCGGACGAGGTGCTCGTCCGCGTGCGGGCCACCTCGGTCCAGCCCTACGACTGGCACCACCTGCGCGGCGAGCCGTACGTGGCCCGGCTGATGCCGGGCACGCTGGGGCTGCGGACGTCGAAGATCAGCGTCCTGGGCGCCGACCTCGCGGGGGAGGTCGAGGCGGTCGGCGCGGCGGTGACCGACCTCCGCCCGGGGGACGAGGTGTTCGCGCTGGCCGGCCGGGGCGGTTTCGCCGAGTACGCCCGCGTCGGCCGCGACGTGCTGGCCCCGAAACCGCGGAGCCTCTCGTTCGAGCAGGCCGCGGCGGTGCCGCTGGCGGCGGTCACCGCGTTGCACGCCCTGCGCGACCAGGGGCACCTCGAGCCGGGACAGCGCGTCCTGGTCAACGGCGCCTCGGGTGGCGTCGGCACGTTCGCCGTGCAGCTCGCCAAGGCCTTCGGCGCGCACGTGACCGGGGTGTGCGGCACGCGGAACGTCGAGCTGGTCCGCTCGATCGGAGCGGACGAGGTGATCGACTACACCGCCCAGGACTTCACCCGCACCGGCGAGCGCTACGACCTGCTGCTGGACAACGCGGGCAGCCACTCGGTCAGGTCCTTGCGGCGGGCCATGACTCCGTCCGCCACCTGCGTCGTGGTCGGTGGGCCGGCCGGGCGGTGGCTGCAACCCGTCGGTCACGTCCTCGCCGCTGCCGCGGTGTCGCCGTTGCTGTCCCAGCGTGTGGTCGTGACACAGACGAGCGGCTACCTCCCCCGGGCACGGGATCTGCTGCTGACGCTCACCGAGCTGATCGAGGACGGCCGGCTCACCCCGGTCATCGACCGGACCTACCCCTTCGCCGACCTCCCCGCGGCGATGGCGTACCAGGAGGAAGGCCACGCCTCGGGGAAGGTCGTCGTCACGGTGTGATCGCGTCGCGAAGGAGGCGCGAGGCTCGCGGACGTGACTAGTATCACAGCCATGGACTACGTCGTCGTGACGTTCACCACCGACAGCAAACAGCTCGCCACCACCATGGCAGCTGAGGTGGCGAGCGAGGAGTGCACCTGCTGCACGCACATCGAGGGGCCGATCAGGCGCGTGCACCGCTGGCACGGCCGGCAGCACGCGAGCGAGCAGTGGCGGGTGGAGATCGAGGCCACCGCCGACGGCGCCGACGCCCTGGTCGACCACCTCACCAGCCATCACCAGGGCGAGGTGCACGACCTCCTGGTCAGCGACAACATCGGCCACCTCGCGGCCGGAGCCGCCGAGCCGCGCTGAGCGAGCGGCGGCGTGCTACTCCGGTAGCCGCACCCTCGGCGCCAGGTGGTCGGACAGGAAGCCGACCGACCCGGCCGGTTCGGTGAGGACCAGGTCGGCCGCCAGGACGGGTCGCCCGGACACCAGCAGGTAGTCGATGCGCTGCGCCGGTCGTCCGGGCGGCAGGTACTCGGCGCGGTAGGTCGGCCGACCGGCGTCCGCGAGCGGGTCGTGCCAGGCGCCGTGCTCGACAATCTCGGGGTAGAGCGGGCCGCTGCTGGCGATGTTGAAGTCGCCGCCGAGCACCGACAGCGGCATGGTGTGGGCGCCGGCGGCGCGCAGCGCGGTCTGGACGATGCGTACCTGTCGGCGGTGCAGGCCGTGGTGCCGGTTGGCCGCGGACCAGTCCCCGTCGCCGTTGGCGGTGAGCTGGGTGTTGCCGACCAGGAGGGTCCCGTCGACGGTCCGGACCGCGAGCACGCCCTGCAGCCGGCAGCGCAGCGCGGAGACCACGCGGAAGGGGAGGCCCCCGCCGTCGGGCCGCGCGCTCGTGAACGGCGTGTACGTCGGGGGGCACAGTGGACGCCGGGCGAGCACAGCCAGGCCGCCGGCGGGATGTCCGGCCAGGCCCGGGAGCCAGGCCGCATGGGGCAGCGACGGCAGCCGGGCGGCGATGAACCGGAGCAGCGGAGCCGTCCAGACCTCCTGGAGCAGCAGCACGTCCACGTCGAGCTCGGTGAGCCGCCGGCAGAACTCGGCTGCCCGCTCGCGTACCGGCGCACCGCGCGAGCGCAGGCCCACGTAGACGTTGAACGACACCACGTCCAGCGTCATCGCCGCTCCCCGCCGTCGGTGTCCAGGGACCGCTGGATCGCGGTGAGGATCGTGTCGATCCGGGGGTCGTCGGCCCGGTCGGGGAGGTGTACCGCGTAGTAGGGCGCGGACGGGAGCCCGGTGATCTCGCGGGCGACCAGGCCCGGGGTGGGCCGCACACAGCCGTTGACGACGGCGAGGCCGACGCCGAGCGAGACGAAGTGCAGGGTCAACGGCCAGCCTTCGGCCTCGATGGCGAGGACCCAGTCCACGTCGGCGTCGCGCAGCGCTCGTTCGACCGCGACGCGGTGTGGGCGGCTGGACGGTGGCAGGACCAGGGCGTGGCCGTCGAGGTCGGCCAGGGTGAGCCGGCGACGGGACGCCAGCGGGTGGTCGGCCGGCATGACCAGGGTCGCCGGGTAGCTCGCGAGCAGGGTGGTGTGCAGGTCGTCGGGCAGGGTCTCGAGCACTCCCACCCCGAGGTCGGCGCGGCCGGACCGCACGGCGCCCAGCATGCGCGCGCGGTCACAGTTGATGAGCTTGAGGGGTGGGCGCCGGTCGTCGTCGCGGCCGCGCAGGATGTCGCGGACGAGGTCGCCGAGCAGGTACAGGTAGGCGCCTTCGCCGGCGGCAAGCACGAGCGGGCGGGTCGGCGCGGTGCCGCGGACCTCCGCCAGGAACGTGGCGACGCGAACATCGAGCTCGCGGGCGAACCGGGCGACCACCTCGCCCTCGCGGGTGAGCGTGAGGACCCGTCCCTGCCGGCGGTAGAGCGGACGGCCGAGCGACTCGGCCAGCTTGTTGACCTTGACGTGCAGGGCCGGCTGGGAGATCCGGAGCTCCTCGGCGGAGCGGGTGAAGTTCAGGTGCTCGGCGAACACGGCGAACGAGGCCAGCGCGTCGGTGGACAGCCGAGCGAGATCCATAGCCACTGACTATAGCTAATCCCTCAGACAATAGTTCTGCTTTAGCCTCTGGCGCTCCACGCTGGAGGCATGAACACGCATGAACGACTCGGTGTCGACTTCGGCCGGGTCATCCAGGGCGCGGCTCTCCCGTCGGGTGAGGTCGACACCGTCTTCCTCCAGGGAGGGCTCGCCGAGGCCCTCGCCTCCCCACCGAGCGAGGGGGCACTCGAGGTGCTCGCCCGGATCGTCCCGCGCTTCGACGGCCGCGTCTGGGTGATCTCCAAATGCGGTGAGCGGGTGCAACAGCGCACGCTGGCCTGGCTCTCCCACCACGACTTCTACCGGCGAACCGGCGTGCCCGAGGGCAACGTCCGGTTCTGCCAGCGTCGGGCGGACAAGGCGAGGCACTGCGCCGAGCTCGGGATCACGCACATGATCGACGACCGGGTCGACGTGCACCGCGCGCTGCGCGGGCTGGTGGCGAACCTGTACCTGTTCGGCAGCCAGCCCGATCCGGCGCCCGACTGGGTCCGGCACACGCCGACATGGGCCGACGTGGAGGCGGCGATCAGCGCAGGAACTCCGGCGGCACTGCGCTGACCAGCCAGACCTGGTTGGCGCTGACCCGGAACGTGTGGCCCGCGGCCACCATCGCCGCCGCGTCGACGGTCAGCACGACGGGCCGGCCGCGGCGTGCACCGACCCGGCGAGCGGTGTGCTCGTCGGCGGACAGGTGCACGTCGTGGCGGTCCATGGGCCGGAGCCCGTCGCGCCTGATGTCGGCCAGGAACCGGTCGACGGTTCCGTGGAACAGCACGTCGGGCGGGGTGGTCACCGGCAGGTCGAGCTCGACGTCGACGGTGTGGCCCTGGTTCGCGCGAATCCGCCGCCGCTGCGCGTCGAAGGCGAACCGCTGCTTGTCGTTGGCCGCCACGACGTGGTCGAGGTCTGCTCGGGTGATCGGGAACTGGTGGCTGGCGCAGGCGGCGAGCAGTTCGTCGACGTCGACCCAGCCGGCCTCGTCCAGCGCGAGACCGAGCCGCTCCGGTCGGTGCCGCAGGTGCTTGGCCAGGTACTTCGACACCCGAACCATCCGCTGCTCGTCCACCTGGGCCAGTGTGCCAGCCGGACCGCGGGTCGGGGGCGGCGTACGCCGCCCCCGACCCGTCCTCAGCGCACGGTGTCGACGTGCTGGACGCCGGAGGTGCGGTAGCCGTTCACCCGGGAACTGACCTGACCGGGGCTCACGACCTCGTTCTCGGCGAAGTAGACCCAGTCGACCCGCTCCTGATAGGCGCGGTCGCCGGGCTGGCCGACCAGGCCGCCGGAGATGAACCAGAGGTTGAAGTTGATCGACATCGGGGTCTCCGGGTAGTACCGGTCACCGTGGTCGGCGAACAGCGTGCCGTCCACGTAGTAGCGCACCCGACCCGACGCCACCTGGATCACCAGGTCGTGCCAGCCGCTGAAGCTGGTGCGCTGCTCGGTATGCACGTTGTCGGCGACCCACGGCTCGTTCTGGTAGGTCTCCCACGTCGTCGCGTAGAGGATGTTCGACGGCTCGCCCCACCCGCCGTTGGGCAGGTACTCGAAGTCCAGCTCGCCGTAGTTCGGGTCCATCGGGGCGTCGAGCGGGGTGATCGTGAAGAACGTCTGCACCACGTGGTCGCCGTCGATCCCGCGCACCGGCGTGTCGGTGAAGAAGACCCGCGCGGCGTAGGTGCCTTCGAAGAACTTGCGCTGGTGGTACAGCTCGGTCTGCCGGGCGCTCGACCCGTTGTTCGACGACTCCAGCTGGAGCACCTGGCTCCCGCCGACGGACGGGAACGTGACCAGCGCCGGGTCCCAGACCGCTCCGGGGACACCCGGGCCGCCTCCGCCGGAGCGGACGGTCCACCCGCGCTGGGCGATCCGCGGGTCGCTCGACGAGGTGTAGGCGAAGTCATCGAACAGGACCTCGCCGGTCGGCTGGGGTGGGTCGGGCGGGTCGGGAGGCTCGTCGCCACCGCCCGGTCCGGTGCCCCAGATCGTCGTCCCACCGCGTTGGACGGTCACTGTGGACCACGGAGTGTAGGTCGTGCGGTTGCCGAACGAGTAGTCGTCGGACTGGGTGATCGCACCCCAGTTGGTGCGGTAGAACCGCAGCTGGAGGTCGCCGGTCGTCCCGCCGGGCGCCAGCGAGCCGGCGCCGGAGGTGAACCCGACCTCCAGGTAGCGGTCGGCGGTGGCCGTGGGGGTGCCGAGCTGCCGGAACGTGCCGGTGACGTTGCCGCAGCCACGCACCGCCCAGGAGCAGGAGAACCGGTAGCCGACGTCGGGCGTCTCGCCGCGGAAGTAGTACCGCAGCGTGACCTCGGACAGCGGGATGGTGGTGGTGCCGGTGTTCGTGATCGTGAACCAGGGCTCCACCTGGTCGGTCGTGGCGCCGGTGGCGCTGGTGCGGTAGTTCGCGGTGAGCCCGTCGGCGAGCGCGGTGCTCTCCGCGAGCGCCGGCGCCGGGACGAACGCGGTCAGCGCGGCCATGGCGGCGGCCGCGGCGAGGACTCTGGTGCGGAGAACTCTGGTGCTGGGGGACACTTCTCCTCCTGTACGTGCAGGTGCGTACCGGGTGGGGTGCGACCTCCTCTCAGCTCGTCGGGGTGAGTGACCGGTGGGCGACGGACAACGCCGCGAGCCGGCGTTCGTGCACGGGCATCGCGGCGGCGAACGCTGCCCAGTCCGGGCTGGCCGACCACAGGGCGTCGGCCAGCGCGCAGAGCCGCGGGAACGCCAGGTACTCGACGTCCTCGGCGCGCGGCGCCTGCTCGGTCCAGAGTTGGCACTGGCTGCCCAGGACAGCCGGGTGGTCGGGAACGGGCTGGTGGTACACGTCGGACATGGTCACCACGGCGCCGGGCTGACCGGAGCGCTCGCCGGGGTCAGTCGACTGTGGATAGTCGAGATAGGTCGACCGCCACGGGGTGAGCACCACCTGGTGGCCGCGCCCGATCGGGCGCTCGGCACTGTCCTGCCAGGGCATCACGACCGTGCGGGGGTCGAGTGGTGTCCCGTCGCCGGCGTCGTCCCAGCAGACCGGCACCCGCCCGTTCTCGAGCAGGAACTCGCCCACCCGGCCCAGGAACCACCCCCGGAGCGCCTCCGGTCCGGCAAGCCCTTCGCGTGCGACCCTGGCCATCGCGACCGGGCTCGCCGCCCACTCGGTCGACGGGCACTCGTCCCCGCCGACGTGCACGTACTCGCCGGGGAAGACGTCCATGACCTGACCGAGGACGGTGCGGCAGAAGTCGAGGGTCCGGTCGTCCACACCGAACACGGCCTCGGAAATGCCCCACCTGGTCCACACCGGGAGCGGCCGCTCCGGCTGGTTGCCCAGCCAGGGGTAGGCGGCGAGCGCCGCCCTGGCGTGTCCCGGCATCTCGATCTCCGGGACGATCCGCACCCCGCGCTCGGCGGCGTAGGCCACCAGGGCGCGCAGCTCGGCGCTGGTGTAGGCGCCACCGTGGGGGGTGCCGTCGAACCGGTCGCCGCCGGCCGGCCCGAGCAGCGTCTCCGAACGCAGCCCGCCGATCTCGGTGAGCGCGGGGAAGTCCGGAACCGGCATCCGCCAGCCCTGGTCGTCGGTGAGGTGCAGGTGCAGCACGGTGAGCTTGTGCAGGGCGAGCAGCTCGACGAACCGGCGCAGGAACCGCACCGGCTGGAAGTGCCGGGCCACGTCGAGCATGGCTCCGCGCCAGTGCAGCCGGGCGGAGTCGGCGATGTCGACGCAGGGCAGGCTCCACCGCACGCCGGGAGCCGGCGTGTCGCCCAGCACCTCGACGGGCAGCAGCTGGCGGACCGTCTGCACGCCGTGCAGCAACCCCGCGAGGCGGCGGGCGCGCAGTACGACGGCCTGTTCGCCCACGGTCAGCGCATACCCCTCCTCGCCGAGGCCGACCAGCTGGTCGTCCAGCGCGAGGAGCACGGTTCCATCGGTGGACAGGGGAAGCGGCAGGCCGGTGGCGGGCCGCAGGTACCGCCGGAGCAGCCGGGCCGCCGGTTCGGCACCCGAGGTGGCCCGGAGCGCGGTGGTGGGTCCGAAGACGAACCGCCCGGCTCGCGAGACCATGCGGGTGGGTCGGGGAACGATCACGTGGTGCCTCCCGGTTCAGCCCTTGACCGCGCCGCCGGTGATCCCGGCGGTCACCTTTCCCTGCAGTACCAGGAAGATCGCCAGTAC
Source organism: Actinophytocola xanthii (assembly GCF_001921205.1). GTDB lineage: Bacteria > Actinomycetota > Actinomycetes > Mycobacteriales > Pseudonocardiaceae > Actinophytocola > Actinophytocola xanthii. The sequence goes on from NZ_MSIE01000002.1 coordinate 63,773, forward strand.
GGGCAGCATGAACAGGGTCGACGCGGCCATCGTGGCGCCCCAGTCGGTGCCGAACGTGTTGCTGAACGAGGAGAGCCAGACCGGGAGGGTCCGGTCGTCCTGGTCCTTGATGATCAGCAGGTTGGCGAAGGCGAACTCGTTCCAGGCGGTGATGAAACCGAACAGCGAGGTGGCCAGCAGGCCGGGCGCGAGCAGGGGGAGCACCACCCGGCGGAACGCCGCCGGCCGGTCGCACCCGTCCACCTGGGCCGCTTCCTCGAGTTCGACCGGTACCGCGGCGAGGAAGTTCCGCAGGGTGACGATCGTGAACGGCAGCGTGATCATGAAGTAGACGAGGGTCAGCATGGCCAGCGTGTCGAGCATCCCGGTGTCGCGTGCGATCACGTACATCGGGATCAGCAGGGCCTCCCATGGCGTCATCTGCGCGACGAACACCATGAGGATGAAGCCCCGCCTGCCCCGCCAGCGCAGGCGGGCCACCGCGTACGCCGCGAGCAGGGCGACCACGAGCGACAGCAGCACCGCCGACCCCGCCACCAGCAGGCTGTTGCGCCAGAACGACCAGAAGCCCTGTGCGCGGACTGCCGTCGCGAAGTGCTCGACGGTGAGCGCGGACGGCCAGAACGTCGGCGTCTCCGCCTGGATCTCGCGGGCGGGCTTGAAGGCGGTCAGCACCATCCAGTACACCGGGAACACCGACACCACGAACACGAACAGCGCCGAGAGGTTGCGGATCAGCCGGCCGGTCATGTCCTAGCCTCCTCGCGGAACATGTGGCGGAAGTAGAACAGCAGTGCGAGTGCCAGCAGCAGCACCATGAGCATGGAGACCACCGCACCGAGGTCGTAGCGGTGCAATGACTGGGCGATCTGGTAGGCGTACACGGGCAGCGTGGTGGTCGCACGCCCCGGACCACCCTCGCTGATCACCCAGATCTGCACGAACGCCTTGCCAACCCAGATCACCTCGAGGCAGGTGACGAGCCCGAACATCGGCCGCAGTATGGGAAAGGTGATCGAACGGAACGCCCGCCCGCCGCTCGCGCCGTCGATCCGCGCCGCCTCGTACAGCTCGTGGGGGACGGTCGTCATCGCCGCGTACAGGGTCAGCGCGGCGAAGGGCACCGACTGCCACACGATCAGCACCACGAGGATGCCGAAGGTCTGCGGGCCGTCGGCGAACCAGGTGTGGCCGCGGAACTGCTCGAAGCCCAGCTCCACCAGCACCCAGTTCACCACGCCCAGCTGGGACTGGAACATCCACTCGAACACCGTCGTCGCGGCGATCATCGGCGTGGCCCAGGTGAGCACGAGCCCGCCGAGTACGAGCAGGCGCATCGCCCGCCCCAGCCGCACCACGAGCAGGGCGACCACAGTAGACAGAACCATGATCAGGACGACGTTGGTCGCGGTGAACAGCGCGGTGCGCCGGACCACCGACCAGAACTCCGGGTCGGTGAGCACCGCGGTGTAGTTGTCCAGCCCGGCGAACGCGGCGCCGCCGCGGATCAGCTCGCCCATCCCGAAGTGCTGGAAGGAGATGATGACGTTGCGCAGCAACGGGTAGACGAGCAGGTAGGCGGTCGCCAGGAGGGTCGGCGCGACCAACAGGTACGGCCACAGCGCCCCTCGCCGGCGCTGGCCGGGCGCCGACGAAGGACGTGCCGCCGGCGGCGCGCCGGCCGGCGGCGCCTGGTGGGTGAGCACCACGGCGCGCTACTCGGCCGTGTTGAGCGCGGCCGCGATCACCGCGTCGGCCTCGTCGGCAGCGGCCTCCGGGTCGGCGCCGGTGAGCACCTTGGTCAGGAACTCCTTGATGGGGTTGCGGGCCTCCACCGCCGTCCAGTTCGGCGAGTTGGGCGTGGCGTGGCCGTTGGCGGCACCCTCGGCCATGGCGGCGGCGCCGGGGTCGTCCTGCACGGCGTCGGCGAGCGAGGTCCGGTTGGGCACGTAGTTCATGGTCCTGGCGAGCTCGACCTGCCAACGTTCGCCGGCCAGCGCGGCGACGACCGCGTAGGCGCCGTCCTGGCGACCGGAGGCCGCCGGGACGACCAGGTCGGAACCGCCGGTGAACACCGCTCCTGGCTCGTCCGGGGTCTTGCCGGGAATGGGGAAGAAGCCGAGCTTGCCCTCCAGCTCCGGGTTGGCCGCGGTGACCAGCTTCGCCGCGCCGGGGACCGCGATGAACTGTGCGACGTCGCCCCGGGCGACCACGTCGGTCTGCTGCGGCTTGGCCTCGTCGGAGTCCTTCGGTCCCTTGCCCAGCGCCTGCAGGCGGCGGTAGAAGTCCGCGCCCGCCAACGCCTCCGGGGTGCCCAACGCGCCCCGCCACTCCTGTCCGTCGCGCACGGCGAGGTCGCCACCCTCGTCCCAGACGAACCCGGCGAGCACGTACCAGTTCTGGCCGGGCAGGTAGATGCCCTGCACGCCGCCCTGGTTCAGCCGCGCGGTCGCGGCGAGCCACTCGTCCCGGGTCCTCGGCGGGGTGACGCCCCTGGCCTCGAACAGGTCGGTGCGGTAGATGACGACCCGGTTGGCCGCGTAGAAGGGGATGCCGTACTGCCGGCCGTCGACCGCGCCCGGCTCGGCGAGCCCCGGGAGCCAGTCCTCCCCGCCGAGCTCGTCGACCTTCTCGGACAGGTCGCTGACCCCGCCGCTCGCCGCGTACTGCGCCACCTGCGTGTTGCCGACCTCGATCACGTCCGGCGGGTCCGTGCTGGCCAGCGCCCCGGTGACCTTCTCGGTGATGCCGTCCCACTCCTGGATCTGGATGGTCAGCGTGTACTCGGGGTGGTCCCGTTCGAACTCGGCCTCGAAGTCGGCGACGAACTCGTCGGTCGCGGTGTCCTTCATCAACCAGACGGTCAGGTTCTGCGGTTCCCCGGGGCTCGCGCCCGAGCTGTCGGAGCCGCAGGCGGCGAGGGCGGGGAGGGTCAGCGCCAGCGCGAGCAGGCCGGCGGCGGGGCGGAGCGGCACGGGGTCACCTCACGGGTCTCGAGGATATGACCAATTGGTAAGGTCCAGCAGGCCAGCCCAAAAATGGCATAGACCAATCCGCAAGTCAATACGCACGTGGAAGCGCAGATTCCCCTACCGCTCCGCGTCGGATTGGACAACTTTGCGATCTGTCCACTGGTCCGGTTGTCATACTGGGGGCATGGCCGGAGCCATCCTCAAGCGCGAGCGGGTGCGCGACTACCTGCTCGAGATGATCGAGACGCACCCGCCCGGCGCGCCGTTGCCCGCCGAGCGGGTCCTCTGCCAGCGCCTGGCCGTGTCCCGGCCGACGCTGCGCTCGGCGGTGGACGAGCTGGTGCACAACGGGATGCTGGTCCGCCAGCACGGGCGGGGGACGTTCGTCGCGCCGGCGAAGATCACCCAGGAGCTGGTGTCCGACGACCGCGCGATGGTGCTGCCGCAGGCGGCGGGGACGTGGACCAGCCGGGTTCTGGAGTTCGCCACGGTCCCGGCCGGGGCGAGGGTGGGCCGGCGGCTGCGGGTGTCACCGGCCGCGGAGGTCTTCTACGTCGCCAGGCAGCGGTTCGTCGACGGCTCGCCGATGGCGATCGAGTACCTGCACGTTCCGGTGGCCGTCGCACCGCGACTGTCCCTCGAGGACCTCGAGTCCGGCTGTCTCTACGACCGCCTGGACGAGCACGGAGTGCGGGTGCACGACGCGATCCAGTCGGTCGAGCCGACCGTCACCAACGACGCGGAGTCCGAGCTGCTCGGCGTGCCGGTGCTCTCACCCGCGCTGCTGTTCGAGCGCCTCACCAACGACGACACCGGCCGGTCGATTGAGTACGTCCACTCGCTCTACCGCGGCGACCGCTACCGCATCGTGTCCCGCCTCGCCCTCGGCCCGACCGCGACGACCTCCGGCTCAGCCACGGCGGACGCGCACCACCCGGGTATCCCGCCCGGCGACCTCTCCGCCCGCGGTCCGGTCCGGTCGGCCACGGTGGGTGACATCCAGTAGCGCGAACCCGTAGGGTGACGAGCTGACCCCGCTCGGTCATGGTGTACGCGAGAGGCTGGATGCGGCGATGACGGCTCCCGGCGAGCAGACCGCGACACCGACCATCGAAACCCCGACCGTGCTGCGCCGGTTGTTACCGGTGGACCTGCTGGAACGGACCGGACGCCCGTTCGATCCGCCCGCCGGGTTGCGGCGGCGCCGCGGCGCCGGTGCCGTCCAGCCCCTGACGCTGACCAACGGTGCCTCGGCCTGGCTGGTGACCGGTCTCGACGAGGCCCGCACGGTGCTGAGCGACGAGCGCTTCAGCTCCGACCGGGTCCGTCACCCCGACGTCGCGGGCACGACGCCGCCACGGCGGGTGGACAGCCGCACCGACGGGATGTTCGTCTTCATGGACCCGCCGGAGCACACCCGGCTGCGGCGGCTGCTGACCGGACAGTTCACCGTGCGCCGGATGCGGCTGCTCGAGTCGCACATCCGCGAGGTCGCCGTGCGCCACGTCGAGGCCATGCGCGCCGCCGGCACCGAGGCCGACCTCGTGCCCGCCTACGCGCTGCCGCTCCCGTCGCTGGTGATCTGCGAGCTGCTCGGCGTCGACTACGCCGACCGGGCCAGGTTCCAGGAGCACACCGCCGTGGCGCTGAGCTCGAACACCCCCGAGCGCGAGCGGGCCCGCGCCGCCGGAGAACTGTACGCCTTCATCCAGGGGCTGGTGACGGCGAAGCGGGCGGCACCGGCCGACGACATTCTGTCCGGCCTCGTCCACGAGGCCGACCCGCCGCTGACCGACGTCCAGCTGACCGACATGGCGCTGTTGCTGCTCGCCGCCGGCCACGAGACCACCGCGAACATGCTGGGGCTCGGCACCTTCGCGTTGCTCGAGAACCCCGACCAGCTCGCCGCGCTGCGCGCCGACCCGGCTCTGCTGGACGGCGCGATCGACGAGCTGCTGCGCTATCTGTCGATCATCCAGGTGGGCGTCATCCGCGTCGCCACCGAGGACGTCGCGCTCGGTGGGGTGGAGGTCGCGGCGGGCTCCACCGTGATCGTCGCGCAGCCGGAGGTCAACCGCGACCCCCGGCACTGGGACGAGCCCGACCGCCTGGACGTGCTGCGGCCCCGGAGCTTCCACCTGGCGTTCGGCCACGGCGTCCACCAGTGCCTTGGCCAGCAGCTGGCGCGGATCGAGCTGCGGATCGGGCTGGGCGAGCTGCTTGCCCGGCTGCCGAACCTGCGCCTGGCCGTGCCGGCCGAACAGGTCCCGCTGCGCAACGAGATGCTCATCTTCGGGGTCCACTCCCTGCCGGTGACCTGGGCCTGACCCAGTCGCCCGGGAGATGCTTGACTGGCGAGCATGATCGACGAGGGCTGGCGTGAGCAGTTCGAGGAGTCGCCGGGATACCTGGACTTCGCGCGGGTCGGGCCACCGTCCCGGGCGGTGGTGGAGGAGAACGCCGCGTCGCTGCGCCGGCTCGCCACGGCCGGTTCGTCCACAGTAGACGACTTGATGGTCGATGACGGGCGGGCGAGGCGGGCCGTGGCGCGGTTGTGCGGCGCCGCCGAGGACCGCGTCGTCCTGTTGCCGCACACCAGCCAGGGCCTGTTCCAGGCGGCGTTCGGCGTCCCGCCCGGGGAGGTGCTGGTGTCGGCGGCGGAGTTCCCGGCCAACACCTACCCGTGGGCGCGCGCCGAGCAGGCCGGCCGGTTGACCGTGCGCTGGTCGCGACCGCCGGGCGGCCGGGTCACCCCGGAGGTGGTCGCCGCCGGGCTGACCCCGGGCACGACAGCCGTCTCGGTGAGCGCCGTGGACTTCCGCACCGGTTACCGGGCCGACCTCGCCGCGCTGCGCGAGGTGGTGGGGGACCGGTTGCTGGTGGTGGACGGCATCCAGGGGGTGGGTGTCGTCGACGAACCCTGGTCGGTCGCCGACGTGCTCGTCTGCGGTGGGCAGAAGTGGTTGCGTGCCGGGTGGGGGACCGCCTTCGCCGTGCTGTCGGACCGGGCCCTGGACCGCATGGAACCGCTGCTCTCGGGTTGGACCGGGGTGGAGGAGCCCGGGGTGTTCGACGACGAGATCCACGCGCCGGCGGCCGGTGCCCGGTCCTGGAAGGTCAGCCACCTCAGCCCGATCGACGCCGGGTGCCTGGCCCGGGCGCTGGAGCTGGCCGAGGAGATCGGGCCGGCGGTGATCCGCCGCCGGATCGCCGACCGGGTGGCCGAGCTCGACGAGCTGGTGCGGTGGGCGGGCGCGGAGATCGTCTCGGCGACCGACCGCCGGGCGGGCATCCTGTCCTTCCGCCTGCCCGGCCGCACCGTCGAGGAGGTGGCGGCCGCGCTGGCCCGCGCGGAGGTGGTGGCCACCGTGCGCCCGGACGTGGTCCGGCTCTCCCCGCACGCCTCGACTGGCCCAGCCGCCGTCGACCGGCTGCGGGCGGCGCTGGCCGAACTTCGCGCGCCGGGCTGAGCGAGCGGACGTCCTCGTGCGGGTGCCCGTGCCGGCCGCTTCCGCCGTCTGACCTGTTCCGGCTAGCATCCCTTGCCGTCACGACGCATCCGACGCTGGTTACCTGGGGGACGGCGACGCCGAGATGACGATGGGTACCGACGGCGAGCCGGCTCGTCGCCGCAGGGCGCTGCGGCGCATAGCGTGGAGCCTGTTCGTCGGCGGGTTGGTGGTGGCCTGCCTCATGGTCGGTACCGGGCTGCTGCTCCTGGCCGGGGGCGAGGACGTTGGGCCCGGCCACCCCCCGGGGCTGTGGCCTGCCGGGGTGCGGGCCTCGGTGCACAAGCCGTTCGGCGTCGGCGAGGCCCAGCGCTGCGAAGCGCTCAGCACCGACGGGACCTCGAACTACACTTCGCTCGACTGGGCCACCAGCGTTCGCGCGGCGAACGACGTCACCGTGCGCTGTCCACAGGAGGCGATCTTCCTCACCGGCACGGCGTCGGCGGCCGCGTCGGCGGTCCACAGTCCATTGATCATGGTTCCGGTGGCCGCGGCGCTGGTCGGGCTGGTGCTGTTCTTCCCCCGGCCCCGCTGAGGCGTCTGCTCACCTCGGCCGTCCGCGCCCGCGGTCGTCATCCCTCGCTGGTGCCTGGCACCCGGCGCCGGGTGAGCACCAGGAGCGCGCCGCCGCCGACCAGCAGGAGCGCGGCCACGCCGACGACGGTGCTCAGAGCCGACCCGGTGTAGGCGAGGCGGCTGCCCGTCGTGGTGCCCGGGGTGGCGGGGGGAAGTGGGCCGGTGTCGGTCCCCGGGGTGGGCGGCGTGCCGTCGGAACTGGTCGCGCGCGCGCTCTCGTCGCCGGTGGTCGGTGACGGGGCGCTCGTCTCCGAGGCGGGATCGGTGCTGCTGGGGACGGTGCTGCTGGGGTCGGTGCTGCCGGGGACGGTGGACGTCTCGGTCGTGGTGCTGGTCGTGGTGGTGCCGGTCGTGGTGTCGACGGTGGTGCTGGGAACCGTGCTCGGGTCGGTGGTGGTGTCGGCGGTCGTGCTGGTGGTGGCGGTCGTGCTGGTGGTGGGGGGTTCCGTCGTGGTGTCGGTGGTGGTTTCGACGGTCGTGCTGGTGGTGGTCGTCTCCACCGTGGTGCTGGTGGTGGTTTCGACGGTGGTGCTTGGGGGAGGGGTGGGTTCGGTGCTGGGCGGGGGAGTGGTGGTGTCGGTCGTCGGTTCGGTGGTGGTTGTCGTGGGTTCGGTGGTGGTTGTCGTGGGTTCGGTGGTGGTTGAGGACTCCGTGGTGATGGGGGGAGTGGTTGTCTCGGTTGTGGGCTCGGTGGTGGTGGGGAGCGTGGCGGTCTCGGTGGTCGTTTCCGCGGTGGTGCTGGTAGTGGGTTCGGTCGTCGTGTCGACGGTGGTGATGGGGGCCGTGGTGGTGGTGGTTTCGGTGGACGGTTCCGTCGTCGTCTCGGGGGTGGTGGCGGGGACTGTGGCCTCGGTGGTGGTGCTCGTGGTCGAGGGCGCGGCGCCACAGTTCGGGAGCGTGCCGTTGAACGGGTACGCGTGGAACTCGTTGCCGGCGGTGCTGGCGTTGCTGCCGTGGACCAGCGCGCCCGAGGTGAAGAACCGGCCGCTGAAGCCGGGGGTGCTGACCGTCGTCGTGCTGGTCGGGGTGCCGACGAGCACGCTGCCCTGGAACTCGGAGCTGCCGTTGAGCGTGACGGTGTCGGCGTTCGGGAAGTTCCACAACAGCCGCTGGCCGTACTGGTCGATCTGGTCACGGCCCTCGAACGACCCGGACCAACTCGTGATGCGGGGCGCCGAGCCGGTCATGTTGATCAGAATCGTGGCGCCGTCCGGGATTCCCGCGAAGTCGATGCCCTGCATCCCGCCGCTGTTGCTGCCGATGTTGGCCGGCAGACTGAACACCTGGAGCATCGAGTGGCCGTCGCCGGTGAAGAGGGTGGACGCGTCGGTGCGGGTCACCGTTCCGGTCGTCGGCTGCGCGGCGTAGCAGGTGCTCTCCGTCCGCAGCGCGTCCGGGATCGAGGCGTACGGGGCGAAGGCGGCTGGGTCGTGTACCAGCGTCGTGTCGATCGTGCCGGTGCCGGTCAGCGCGCCCGCGTAGCGGACCGTACCCGCCTCGCCGGCGCGCAGTACCTGGCCGGCGGCGACGTGCACGTCGCCGCCGGTGACCATGAAGTCCAGGTCGGCCGGCGGCGGAACCTGCGAGCCCAGTCCGACGATGCCGATGTCGTAGCCGGTGTCCGGGCCCGTCTTGGCCAGGGTGAAGCCACCGCCGACGACGATGCGCCCCTCCGCCTCGGCCGCGGTTCCGGTCACCGTGAAGGACCGGCCGACGAAGATGTTGATCGCCTCGTCGCGGCCGTCGTAGACACCGTCGTCCGCCCCGTGCACGGAGCGGTACGCGGCGGGGCACTCCTCCCCGACACAGGGGCCGGGCCCGGCCGTGGTCGTGGGCTCGCCGGCGGCGGAGCTGATGAAGGTCCCGGTGAGGACCACAGCGGCCAGCACGGTGGCGACGCCCACCCCTGCCGCGACACGACCCAGACTCATGACGGAATGGTGCGGTACGGACAATCGCTTTAGACCGAATAGGTGGGTCAACTCACGCAAACGGCGCAGTGCGGGGACCGGTGGGCACAGATTGACAACACAGAGTGACTACAGTTCGGCGCTGCATCGGTCTTCGGGGTGTCCCTCATTGCTTTGGTGACGGCGGCCGCGAGCACTCCTGCCGCTATGCCGTAGCCGATGAGGCCTCCGGCGAACACCGAGGGGGACTCCAGGTGAATCCGGACGAGAGTGGCCAGGACGTACCAGGTGTAGCCAAGGATGAGGGCTGGAGCGATGAGGTAGATCAACCAGATCGTGGGGCGATACCACCACGAGCCGGACGGTCCGGGGTTGACCACGTACTCCCCGGCCCGGGACCCGATCAATGCGTGCTCATCCGGCGGAATACCGGCATAGCGGTGCATATGTCGTTCGAGAATGACCAGGGAGTTCCCGTGCCTGCCGGACAGGGCGATGATGATGACGTTGTACAGCAGCCCCAACCACAGGGGTGCGGGCACCAGGGCGACCGCTGTCGGCGGTAGCTTGCCCACGTCGCCGAGGAATGCGACCGACGCGGTCAGATACGCCAGCTCCGCGCCGACCAGAGCGATATTGATGTTCAGCAGGGTGAGGGTCTCGGAGCGAGCGGCCTGGTAGATCGCGGTCAATGCCTGGACATCCTGGCGCTCGGGACCCGCGCGACCAGTGGCCTCCGGATTCCTCCTGCGTTTTATCATGTTTCTTCGCCGCTCCTGGAACTCACCGCCAGATATCCGCACTCATCGCTCACTGATCGCGCAGCGCTACAGGACCCGTACCCTGTTCACCACAACATGTGACCACGCCGGGGGTGCCGACCAGTGGACCAGCGAGCTGCCGTGGCCGGTTCGCGGTCCACCCCCACGGGCGAGGGCTCCGGGGCGGAGCTGCTCGCACTGGTGCGCTCGGTCGGGTTCGCCGGGCGGATTCCGGACCTCCGGCGCCGGGCCAGGACCTACGTCGCCACCTACGACGCGATCGTTCCGCCGATCGTTGAGTCCACTGTGGATGATCCGGTGCGGCGTGCGCACGTCGTGGCGGCACTGCGCTCGGCCGGCGTGAAGCTGTGCTTCCTCATCGCCGGGTACGCCGCGACGGCGGGCATCCCCCTTCGGGTCGACCTGGGCGTGCTGGCCGGCGTGGTCACCCGCGCCTACGACGACCTGCTCGACGATCGTGACGAGAACGGCGGTGGCGAGAACGGCGGTGGCGGAGACAGCGCCGAGCTGGACCGACGGCTCGCGGAGCTCTTCGCGGGCGGCAGCTTCCATCCGGTGGGTGACCTCGAGCGGCTGTTCCTCGGCATCTACCGGGAGGTCGAGCGGCGGTTGGACCGCCCGGCGAGCGACCCGATCTTCGCCGCCCTGCGCCGGTTGCACGAGTTCCAGATCCGCTCGCGGCGCCAGCGCGACCCGGGCATCCCGAGCGCGGAGCTGGCCGAGGTCACCCGCGGGAAGGGCGCCTATGGCACCGTCGTCATGTTGGGGCTGGCGAGGCCGGCGATGGGGGAGGCGGAGATGGCGCTGCTGCGCGAGCTCGGCGGCGTGCTCCAGCAGCTCGACGACTGCCAGGACGTCGAGCTGGACCGGCGGGCCGGGGTGACCACGGCGGCCACCCGGGGACAGCTCACGCTCGGTGACGTCTGCCGCCGGCTCCGTGAGCTGGCACCCGTGCTTCGGGCACACTACGGACGAGTACGACCGCTGTACGCCGTCGTCTACGTCTACCTCTGGTTCTGTTTCGTCCGCAGGCGCTGGCCCCGCCTCGGCACCGGACACGGCGCGGCTCGAACACCCTTTGGCATCCTGCTCCGACCCGGCGACAATGTGGGGCAGCGGGCCAGCGACCGTCACGAGCGGTGACCGGATGGCGATCCAGCGGGTGGGGAGGTGCGGCAGTGGGAGGTGGACCGTCCGGCGGGACCGCGCCGCTTCGCCCTGACCTGGCGATCCCGGTGGCCGGTGCCCCGTCGCCGGTGCTGTCCGGGCTGTTCGCCGGGCACGAGCCGGCCTTCGACCGGGCTCGCCGGCGGAGCGCGTGGGTCGTCGCCGCCGCGGCCGGGCTCCTGGTGGCCGGCCAGTTCGCCGTGGTCGACCCGCTGCGCGAGCCGGTGACCGCGCTCGGTGTCGTGCTCGCGGCGTGCGCGTCGGTGTGGCTGGCGTCGCTGATGGTGCTGGAGCGCCGGCAGCGGGACTTCGCGCGCACGTGGCTCGCCGCGCGGACGGCGTCGCTGCGCACGAGCGAGTTCGAGATCGTCCGATGCACCGCCGGCGACCGCGCCTACGACCTCAACGACGCCGAGTCGACCGCCGAGCTGTTGCGCAGCTCCGCCGCCGACGCGCGCCTGGTGCTCGAGTTCGCCTACCCCCCGGCGAACCTCGAGCGCGCGCACCGCCGGATGCGCGAGGTGCAGATCCGCGCCGTGCTGCGGGGGCGGTCCCGGGCGAGGATCCGGTTCCCGGCCGCTCGCTACGGCCTGGACGCCACCGGTCGCCGAACCTTCTGGCTGCTCGGCGTGCCCGCCGTGGTCACCGCCGCAGCGCCAGCCGGTCCCGCAGCAGCTCGTGGCGGAACTGGTAGTACGGACCGGCCAGCCGCAGCACCCCCAGCCGGTGAGCGTCCGCCAGGAACGACATGAGCCGCAGCGGCGTCGAGCCGCGCAGTGCCAGCCAGATCCGGGTCGTGTTGAACCGGCCGGACGCGCTCGTCGCGTGCACGACCAGGCCGAGTCCGCCCGCGCCGAGCACCGCGCCGACCCCCACGCCGAGCAACGCCACCAACACCGGGTGCTCGACCGGCACCGCCAGGTTCGCGGCGCCCAGCACGCCGGCCAGGGTTCCGCCGACCGCCGCACCGAGGACCGCGCCGAGCACCGCCGCGGACAGCACCGCGCGCCGGTCGCCCCGGACCAGGGTGTCGGGGGTGACCGCCTCCTTCGGCTCGGTCGGCTCGGTGAACCGGCGGATCACGCCGAACGCGACGCCGAACACCAGCCCGACCACCGCGCCGTAGGCAACTCCGTAGACCGCGGCGACGGCGATTCCGCCGGCCGCGGCGCCGATCAGCCCGAACATGAGGTCGCGGCCCACCTCGTTGCGGCGCAGTATCCGCGGCACGAACCGGCGCGGCGCCTCGGCCGGCAACAGCCCGAGCAGCGCGCCGCCGCCGACGCCCACCGCGAGCCCGAGCAACGCACCGAGCCCCGGCCGGCCGAACAGCCCCAGCAACAGCCACCCGAGCAGCGTCGACAGCGTCCCACCGACCATGATCCCGTTGGCGACGAACACCCAGCGCGGCACCGTGCGCCACAGCTGCCACCAGGCCAGCTCGCGCTCGTCGAGGCGGGCCAGGAACGCGAGCCAGCGCTCGGCGCGGGCCGGGTGCCAGCGACGCGGTGCCCGGGCCGGAGTGGACAGCGGTGAGGGCGGACGCGTGACGAACGCCTGCCGGGTGAACTCGTCCAGCAGCCGCGCCTCGACGCGCTCGGGCGTGTCCAGCTCGAGCAGCTCGGCCGGGTCGGTGTCGGGCTCGCTGTAGGTGGTGCGGGCAAGGGAGAGCATCAACGGCGTGCGCAGTGCCTCGGCGAGCGGGTCGGAGACGCGGTCGGACAGCCGGTCGAGCACCTGCTCCCACTGCTCGAGCCGGTCGCTCGCGGCGGAGTCGAGCAGGTAGCCGGCGACCGCGTCGTCCTCCAGCGGGAGCAGCGTCACCACCTGCGACTCGCGGATCGGCCCGCCGGCGTTGGCCCGGTCGAACTCGCCGCTGCGGCAGGTGAGTACGAGCGGCTCGGCGACCCCGCGGTCGGAGTCGAGCGCGCGCAGTGCCGCTCCCCGCCGCCGGTCGGCCATCTCGTCGAGCCCGTCCAGGACGGGCAGGATCCGGTGCTTGGCGAGCAGGTCGCGAACGGCGGTGGCACCGAAGCGGGACTCGTTGCCGAGGAACGGGTAGGTCTCGAGGATGCTGCGCATCAGCCAGGCGTCGAGGTTCTCCTTCGGGTTCCACGCGGAGACCTGCAACAGCACCGGCACCCGGGCGATCGTCGGGCGGCGGAGCAGCTCCAGCAGGAGGAGCACGCACAGTCCGGTCTTGCCGGCGCCCGGCTCACCGACGACGACGAGCCGCCGAGGAGCCTCGGCGTAGTCGGTGACGAGCGTGGTGAGGTCGACGACGGTGCGGCCGGTGCGGCACCGCACGGGCAGCCGCTGCCCGTCGTCGAGCAGGCGTCGGCGCGCCTCGGCCTCCCATTGCCGGCGAACCTCCCAGGCGAGGGTGTCGGCCGCGTCGTCGAGCTGCGCGGCCGAGCTGGTCCCGGCGTCCCGGGACCACCGGGTGGCCGCGAGCAACTGGGTGAGCGCGGCGGCCCCGGACAGGACGGTGAGCAGCGTGGTCGTCGTGGAAGCGCCGTAGCGCAGCCACATCACCGCGAGACCGGCGACCAGCACGCACCAGACGGCGAGTTGGACGAGCGCGGCGCGTCGGGACATCTGGCCATTCAACCGAACACCGAGCGCTCACACCACGACACGTCTGGCGCACGGCGTCCGTTCGGGCCGGAATGATCCGGCTGCCGGTAGCGTGACGCCATGCACCGCAGCCGGTTCGTCGGAATCCTGATCGACACGCCCGCCGCCGAGGCCGGCGCGGAGGTGGACTTCTGGTCCGCCGCGCTGGGGGTCCCGGCCTTCCCGGCCCCGGGGGAGGAGCAGTTCACGGTGCTGGACCGGGCGGTCCCCGACCTGTTCACGGTCGTCCAGGCGGTCGAGGACGGCCCGCCGCGCTACCACGTCGACATCGAGACCGACGACCTCGAGGCCGAGGTCGCCCGGCTGACCGCGCTGGGCGCTGAGCGGGTGTCGGGGTGGAAGGAGGCGCACACGCTGCGCACCCCGGCCGGGCACATGCTCTGCGTGGTTCCCGTGCACAGCGATCCCGAGACGTTCGCCCGGCTGGCGCGAACCTGGCCCTGAGCCGGCGGCCGGGCTCAGGGGGTGAGCCACTCCGTCGTCGTGGTGACCTCGGCCAGGCGGTCCGGGTCCGGCGCCACGCCGAGACCGGGCCCGACCGGCACGGCGAGGTGTCCGTCGGCCAGGACGAAGGGTGTGGTGACGTCGGCCGCGTAGTAGCGGCCGGACGCCGACGTGTCGCCGGGGAGGGTGAACCCGGGCAGGGCGGCGAGAGCGACGTTGGCTGCCCGGCCGAGGCCGGTCTCCAGCATCCCGCCGCACCACACCGGCACGCCGTGCGCGACGCACACGTCGTGGATGCGGCGCGCCTCGAGGTACCCGCCGACCCGCCCGGGTTTGATGTTCACCACCTGGCACGCGCCCAGCCGGATCGCGGCCGCGGCATCGCGCGCCGAGGTGATGCTCTCGTCCAGGCAGACCGGCGTCCGGATCCGTCGGGCCAGCTCCACATGACCGAGCACATCCTCCTCGTCGAGCGGTTGCTCGATGAGGAGGAGATCGAAGTCGTCCAGCCGGGCCAGCTGGCGCGCGTCGCCGAGCGTGTAGGCGGTGTTCGCGTCCACCTGGAGCAGCACGTCGTCGCCGTAGCGCTCGCGGACCGCGCGCACCGGCTCGACGTCCCAGCCCGGCTCGATCTTCAGCTTGATGCGGACGTAGCCCTCGTCCAGGTAGCCGCCGACCGCGTCGAGCAGCTCGGGGACGCTGTCCATGATGCCCACCGACACCCCGCACGGAACCCGGTCGTGCACCGCGCCCAGCTCCCGCGCGAACGAGCGGCCCTCCGCGCGCAGCTCGGCGTCGAGCACCGCCATCTCCAGCGCCGCCTTCGCCATCCGGTGGCCCTTGAACGGCGCGAGCAGCTCCGCGACGGCGTGCGCGCCCGGCAGGTCGACACCGGTCAGCGCCGGTACGAGGAACCGGCGCAGCACGTCCGCCGCCGCGTCGGCGTACTCCGAGGAGTAGTGCGGCGTGTCCATCGCCACGCACTCGCCGAAGCCCTCGGCGTCGTCGGTCACGACCCGGACCAGCAGCACGTCCCGGCTGGTCTGGGTGCCGAACGAGGTTCGGAACGGCGCGACCAACGGCATCGCCACCCGGCGCAGTTCCACTCCGGTGAGCTTCACGCTTCCCTCCGCACGACGTACCAGCCAGTCCGGTCGAAACCGTCGATCCGGCCGCCCGCGGCGACCAGCCCTGTCAGCGCGTCCCGCAGCGCCACGCGCCAGCGCCGCGCCATGCCGGGATCGGTCACCCTGAGCTTCTCGATGTCCCCGGGGACCGCGACGAGCGAGACCGCGCGGTCCAGCGGGCCGGGCACCGGGGCGCCGTCCTCGCCGACGCGCAGCGCCACCCCTGCCCCGGCCGCGAGCTCGGTCTCGGCGACGGTGCCGACACCGCGCCCGGCGGCGGCCAGCGCCACGGCGGGGTCGCGCAGCCGCCAGCGCACCAGCAGCCGGTCGGAGTCCTGGTCGCCGTTGATCGCGTCGAGCATCGGGCCGTAGAAGTTCGTGAGGTACTCCGCTGGCCGTGCGGCCAGCTTCGCCAGGTTGAAGTAGGCGTTGCGCCCCACCAGCGGGTCGAACGTCCAGGCGATCTCCGACACCCCGCGGCTCAGCGCCCAGGCCCGCTGGTGCAGCTTGAGCGCGAAGCCGACGCTGCGGCCGGTGGCCGACGCCGACACCCCGGCGATGTGGCTGTGCAGGGCGTCCCCCGCCGGCGCGTGGAAGAACCCCACGCAGGCACCGACCAGGCGGTCGGCCTCGAAGGCGCCGGTCACGTAGTTGCCCGCCTTGGTGAACGCGCGCAGGAGCTCGATCGTCACCGGCGGGTTCGCCGAGCGGCCCCAGATCGTGGCGAACAGGTCCACCACCTGGTTGAGCTCGGCGAGATCGGTGAGCTCACGCACCGACACCCGGGCCGCCCTGGCCGCGGCCGCCGCGGTGTGCGCGGCCTGGTCCAGATCCGCCCCCACGGCACCGGGCGCCACGCTGATATCGGTCACGAGGTTCATGCTCCTCAGCTCGTCGGGTGTGGTCATGGTCGTGCCGCACCAGAGCCGGCGAGCGGGTTCGTCGGACCCACCAGCAGGTCCTCGACCAACGCGCGCAGCAGCGCCGTCCGGCCGGGCAGCTCCTCGACCAGCACATGCTCGTCGGCGGCGTGCGCCCCGCCGCCGACAGCGCCGAGCCCGTCCAGGGTGGGCGTGCCGACACCGGCGGTGAGGTTCCCGTCCGACCCCCCGCCGACCGCGGCCGCCGTCGGCTCCGGCAGCCCGAGGCGTGCCGCGACCCGCCGCGCGAGCTCGAAGAGCTCCGCCGAGGCCGACGCCTCCAGCGGCGGCCGGTTCGGACCCCCGACGACCTCGACCCGCGCACTGGGCAGCACCGGTCGCAGCGCGTGCATCGCCTGGTCGACGCGCTCCTGCTCGGCCAGGGTCCTGGCCCGCACGTCGACCGCGAACGACCCCGCGGCCGGGACCGTGTTGGTCGTCGTGCCGGCGCGGGCGGCGGTCGCGGTGACCGTCGTGCCCGACGGGTCGGCGAGCGTGTCGACGGCCAGGACCTGGTGGGCGAGCTCCAGGGTGGCGTTGACGCCGCGCTCCGGTTCGAGCCCGGCGTGCGCCGCGCGGCCCAGCACCCGCACCTCGTACAGCGAGATGCCCTTGCGCTCGGTCTTGAGGGCCCCGCCGTCGGCCGACGCCTCCAGCACCAGCGCGGCGGCGGCCGTCCGCGCCTCCTGCTCGACCAGCGCCCGCGAGCTGCGCGAGCCGACCTCCTCGTCGCCGGTCACGAGCAGGGTCACCCCGTCGAGCCCGGCCGCCGCGTGGAACGCCATCACCAGTCCGGCCTTCATGTCGAAGCAGCCCGGTCCGCGCAGTACGCCGTCCTCGACGGTGCAGGGGTGCTCGGCCAGGGAGCCGAGCGGCCAGACGGTGTCGTGGTGGCCGAGGAGCAGCACCCGCGACGGACCGTCCCCGAGCCGCCAGCGCAGGTGGGTGCGGCCGTCCAGCACGATCCGTTCCGGCGCGACACCGAGGCGCGCGGTGCCGACCGCGGCGACGACCTCGGCCGAGCGGGCGACGGCGTCGAGGTCCGAGGAGGGCGACTCGCACTCGACCAGAGCCCGGACCTCGTCCAGCATCTCGCTGAGGCCGGCCATCAGGACACCTTCGGCGTCGCCCGCGCGCCGTAGTGCACGTACCGCTCTCCGGTGGGCAGCTCGTAGAAGGTGACCGCCATCCACGTCTCCGCCTCCGGCGGCCGGATCGCGAACAGTGCCGGGCCAACCGGGACCAGCGGGTACTCGTGCACCGGGTCCGGTTCCAGCTCGGCGAGCGGGCCGGTGAGCGTCGTGCGCAGCACCGGCCCCTCCGGCCCGTTCTCGACCTCCGTGCGCACCCCGGCCCGCTCGTAGACCCCGACGAAGGGCGCCACGTCCACGGCCACCGGCTCCGCCGGTGGCGCGAACGGCGTCGGCATCGTGAGGCCGGCGAGCGCGGCGAAGATCTCCGGGTAGAGGTCGGCGTAGAGGTCGCGGGTGTGTCCGCCGTTGGTGAGCAGCGCGACGGCGATCCCCTCCTCGGGAAGGACCCGCAGGAACGCAGCCTGGCCCAGCGTGTTGCCGTCGTGGCCGAGCAGCCGGCGGCCGTCCCAGCCGAACCGGATCCAGCCCAGGCCCCAGGAGTCGCCGAGCACGTGCTTGTCCGGCAGGTCGGCCTCGTGCGCGGCCATGGCCGCGGTGCTCTCCGCGCTCAGGACGCGGGTGCCGTCGGCAGCGAGACCACCGGTCAGGTGCATCCTGGCGAAGGCCAGCACGTCGCCGACGGTGGAGGTCACCAGCCCGGCCGGGCCGATCGAGCGGGGGAGCCCCCAGACCTGGGCCGGCACGAGCTCGCCCGCACGCTCGTCGTGCCCCATCGCGGTGGCGAACATCAGCGCCTCCTCGGGCAGGGTCACGCTGTGCGCGAGGCCGAGCGGGGTGAACAGCCGCTCGCGCATCGCCTGGTCCCAGGTCTTCCCGGTGACCTTCTCGATCACCCGGCCCAGCAGGGCGTAGCCCGAGTTGCAGTAGCTCCAGGTGGCGCCGAGCGGATGGTTCTGCCCGGCGTCGCCGAGGACCTCGACGTACCGCTCCAGGCAGTCGTCGCCGCGGCCGGTGTCGGTGAACACGTCACCGTCGATGCCGCTGGTGTGGTTGAGCAGGTGCCGAACCGTGACCGCCTTGGTCACGTCGGGGTCGGCGAGCCGTAGCTCCGGCAGCACCTCGGCGACCGGGGTGTCCAGGCCGAGCAGCCCGTCGTCGACCAGCGCCATCGCCACCGTCGCCGTCCAGACCTTGGTGATCGAGCCGATCTGGAACAGCGCGTCGGTGCTGACCGGCGCGCCCGTGCGCACGTGGAGCGTGCCGTGCGCGACCTCGACCAGCTCGTCGTCGGCCCCGTCGGCCGCGAGGCGGAGGATGCCGAGCTGGGCGCCGGGCACCCTGTGCCGCTCGGCGAGCCGGGACAGCCGCCGCTGCCAGTGGGCGGCGTCGATCCGCGGGCGGCCGCCGCGGGTGACGTACTGCTCCAGCCAGTCGAGCACCCGGCGGTTGAAGTCGAGCCGCTGCGAGGGCAGGCCGGTCAGGATGAACAGGTGCGAGGCGTCCGGGTACACGACCAGCCGGGTGGGGACGCCGCGCTCGCGCAGCGCGGTGTGCCACTGCTGGGCCTGGCCGACCGGGCACCGCAGGTCGGTCGCGCCGTGGATGACCAGCGTCGGCGTGCGGACGTCGGCGACCCGGGTGATCGGGGACATGGCGGCGTAGCGCTCCGGATCCTGCCAGGGAGTGGCGCCCAGCTCGTAGGCGCTGAGGAGGTGGCAGTCGTCGCTGGTGCCACCCATGCTCGCCAGGTCGCTGACCGTCCCGCCCGCGACCGCCGCGGCGAACCGGTCGTCGTGGCCGGTGAGCCAGCAGGTCATGAACCCGCCGTAGCTGTACCCGGCGACCGCGAGCCGGTCCGGGTCGGCGAACCCCTCGGCGACGAGCTCGTCGAGCGGCTCGAGGAAGTCGGCGGCGTCCGCGACACCCCACGCGTCGCGGACACCGTCGTAGAACGCCTCGCCGTACCCGTCGCTGCCCCGCGGGTTGACCGTCAGTACCGCCCAGCCACGCTCGACCAGCTCCTGGTGGTAGAAGTGCATCTCGTCGGCGGCGGCGTTCCACGCGTTGTGCGGACCGCCGTGGATGTCGAGCAGCAGCGGCCGCGGCCCGCTCCGCGCCGGGTCGTGGCTCAGCCAGGCCTGGACGCGGGTCCCGTCGGAGATCGTGAACCACCGCTCCTCGCGGGGGTGCGGGCGCAGGCCCTCCAGCGCGGCGCCGTGGTCGGTCAGCACGGTGTGGTCGCCATTGACGAGGTCGACGACCACGATCTCGCCGAAGGACTCGGGGGTCGCGAGCGCGAGCGCCGCCCGGTCGCCCGCGACCGACAGCCCCGACACGACCCGGCCCTCGCCGTTGAGGACCGGGCGTGCGTCGCCGCCCCCCGCGGCGACCGACCACAGATGCGTACAGCCGTGGTCGCGGAGGCAGAACACCACTCGATCGCCGTGCTCCCGCGGCAGCCCACCGGGGTAGCCGGGGGCGCCGGGCATCACGTTGCGGTCGGTGGCGCCGGACAGGTCGTCGACGGCACCGGTGGCGGTGCCGTCGACGCCCACCCGGAAAAGGCGCGTGTGGCCGACGGGATCGCCGGACCAGCCCGCGACCAGCAGCGCAGAACCGTCGGCGACCCAGCTCACGGTGGCCGCGATGCCCTCCTCGAAGGCGAGGACGCGGGGCCGGGCGCGGGGGTCGTCGACCGCCAGCAGGTGGACCGGGGTGCGCCAACGCAGGTCGCTGTCGGTACCGGCACGACCGGGGAAGGCGAGCACGGTGCCGTCGGGCGACCAGGACGGGTCGCCGGCGCCGTCCGGTCCGTCGGTGAGCTGGCGGAGCTCGCGGGTGGCGAGGTCCAGGACGTGGAGCTGGGTGCGGACGGCGCCGAAGGTCCCGGCGCCGTCGGCCTGGTAGTCCAGGCCGTCGGAGACCATCGGCCCCGTCGCCCCGCCCGCCGGGTCGACCGGCGCGGCGAAGGCGAGCCGGTGGCTGTCCGGGCTCCAACACGGAGTGCCGGCGCCGAGCGGCAGCTCCGTCACGCGCTCCGGCTCGCCGCCGTCGGCGTCGAGCACGGCCACCTGGCCGTCGCGGAGGAACGCGAGCCGTCGACCGTCGGGGGACCAGGACGGCACCGTGTCGGCCGGCCCGGAGGTGAGCCGGCGGGGCGCCCCGCCCGCCGTGTCGACCAACCACAGCTGGTCGACGTTGCGGTCCTGTTCGATGTCCAGGGTGCGGAGCACGTAGACGACCCGGGTGCCGTCCGGGGACAGCGCGGGCTGGGACGGGACCGCGAGCTGGGGGAGGTCCTCGATGCGCATCCGTCGGGTCATGGCCGGCTCCTTCGCGTGGTCCGCCCGGGTACGGCGGCGAGCAGTTCGCGGGTGTAGTCGTGGCTGGGTTCGGTGAGCACCCGTGCGGTCGGTCCGTGCTCGACGACCCGGCCCTGTCGCATGACCGCGACGTGCGAGGCGACGTAGCGGACCACCGCGAGGTTGTGGGAGATGAACAGGATCGACAGGCCGAGCTCCCGCTGGAGCTCGCGGACCAGGTTGAGGACCGCGCCCTGGATCGAGACGTCGAGGGCGGAGGTGATCTCGTCGGCGATGATCACCCGGGGGTTCGCGCCGAGCGCTCGGGCCAGCGCGACCCGCTGCCGCTGGCCGCCGGAGAGCCGGGACGGGAGGGCGGAGGCCGCGGCCGGGTCGATGTGCACCAGGTCGAGCAGCCGCTCGACCTCGGCCCGGCGCTGCGCACGCGACCTCCCCGGCGGCATCGCCTCGGCCACGCTCTCACCGATCGTCATCCTCGGGTCCAGTGAGGAGTACGGGTCCTGGAAAACCATCTGCAGTGGACGGTGCCGGCCCCGGGTGGGGACCGGTGCGCCGCCGAGACTGATCCGGCCGGCGGTCAGCGGGGCCAGACCGACCGCCGCCTTGGCGAGCGTCGACTTGCCCGATCCCGACTCGCCGACGAGCCCGACCACCTGGCCCTCGGGAACCTCCAGGCTGACCCCGTCGACCGCGGTCATCCGTCCATAGCGGACGGTGACGTCCGCGAAGCTCAACCCGGTCACGGTGACTCCACCAGCTCGTCGGTGTTCCGGCCCGCCTGCCCGGCCGGCAGCGGCTCGCCGGCGTGCCAGCAGGCGACCCGGTGGTCCGGCCGCACCCGCGGATCGGCGACCAGCGGCGGGTCCTCGTCCCGGCAGCGGGCGGTGGCGAGCGGGCACCGGTCGGCGTAGGCGCAGCCCGGCGGCACGTCGGCCGGCGCGACCGGTCGGCCGGGGATCGTCGCGAGCGGCTCGGCCAGGTCCGTCGTCATGTCCGGCACGGCGGCCACCAGTGCCCTGGTGTAGGGGTGCAGTGCCGCCGTGGCCAGGTCGGTGGCCGGGAGGTCCTCGACGACGCGGCCGGCGTACATCACCATCACCCGGTCGCAGACCTCGGTGACCACCGCGACGTCATGGCTGATCAGCACGAGCGCCACCTCGTCGGCGGCGCGGATCGCGGCGAGCAGGTCGAGCACCTGCTGCTGCACGGTCACGTCCAGGGCCGTCGTCGGCTCGTCCGCGACGATCAGCGCCGGGGTGCCCATGAGCCCCATGCCGATCATCGCCCGCTGGCGCATCCCACCGGAGAACTGGTGCGGGTACTGCCGGGCCCGCGTCGGCGCGTCGGGGATGCGCACGGCGGACAGCCGGTCCACCGCGCGACGCAAGCCCGCGCGACGGCTCATGCCCTGGTGGTGGATGGCCACCTCGGCCAGCTGGCCGCCGATCCGGTGCGCCGGGTTGAACGAGGTCATCGGGTCCTGGAAGACCATGGCCAGCGAGGTGCCGAGCATCCTGCGCCGGACCGCGGTGTCCGGCGCGCGCAGGTCGTGCCCGAGCAGCTCCAGCCGCGCGGCGTCGACCCGGCCCTCGTCGCCCACCAGGCGGGTGATCGCCAGGGCGGTCAGGGACTTGCCCGAACCGGACTCACCGACGATGCCGACCGCCTCGCCGCGGCGCACCGAGAACGTCACGCCACGGACCGGTCGCACCGGCCCGCTGGCGCCGGGCAGGGTCACCTCGAGGTCGCGGACGTCGAGCACGAGATCGCTCGGTGCCGCTTCGAGCTCCGCCCCGCCGGTCTCGCGGTCCGACCGGTCCACCGGCCGGATCCGGGCCGTGCGGTGGACGGTGTGCGGCCCGGTACCCACGTCGACCCCGAGCCCCTTGGCGACCGACTCGCCGAACAGGTTGAACGCGAGCCCGGCGAGGAGCACGGCCAGGCCCGGTGCCAGCGCGGCCGCGGCGTTCACGTAGATGGCGCCGATGCCGTCGTAGAGCAGCCGGCCCCAGTCGTAGGAGGGCGGCTGGACCCCCAGCCCGAGAAAGGACAGAGCGGAGAACGACAACAGCGCGCTGCCGGCGCCGATCGTCGCGTTGACGACCAGTGGCTCGGCGATGTTCGGCAGCACGTGCCGGAACAGGATCCGGACCCTGCCCACCCCGGCGATCCTCGCCGCGGCGACGAAGTCACGGGCGGCGACCCCGGCGACCAGGGTCTGGGTCAGCCGGGCGAAGCCCGGTGCCCCCGCCAGCCCGATGGCCAGCACCGCCCCGGTGGCGCCGACGCCGAACACGACGGCGAAGAACAGCGCCAGCAGCACTCCCGGGAAGGCGACGGCGATGTTGACCGCCGCCGAGACCAGCCGGCCGAACCGGGAGCCGACCAGGAACGGCAGCGACCCGAGCAGCAGGCCGACGACCATCGAGATCACGACGGCGAGCAGGGCGAGCATGATCGAGAGCCGGGCGGCGACGAGGACCCGGAGCAGGATGTCCCGGCCGAGGTTGTCCGTTCCCGCCCAGTGCTCGGCGGAGGGCTGGGCCAGGATGTCGTCGGTGTCGACCGCCTCGGCGCCGGTGCCCCACAACACCGGACCGAGGACGGCCAGGGCGAGGACCGCCACCACGAGGACCGTCGCGGTGAGACCCAGGGGGGTGCGTAGGACCCGCCTCCAGCGTCCGTGCACGCCTCAGCCCTCCCGAATCAGCGAGCGTGGGTCCAGCCGGGCCAGGGCGAGGTCGACGAGGGTGTTGACGACCAGGACGCCGACCCCGTAGACGAGGACGATCGCCTGCACCACCGGGTAGTCCTTGGTGAGGATCGACTGGACGACCGTGCTACCCAGCCCCGGCCAGGCGAAGACGTTCTCCACCAGCACCGTGCCGGCGACCATCGCGCTCAGCAGGAGCCCGCCGAGGGTGAGCGCCGCGGTGACGGCGTTGGGCAGCGCGTGGCGAAGGTAGATGGTCCGGGCGGGCAGGCGTTTCGCCCTGGCCGTGCGGACGAAGTCCGCCTCGAGCACGGTGACCAGCTCGACGCGGACGATCCGGGCGAGGATCGCGGCGGGCCCGATCGCCAACGAGACCACCGGGAGCAGGTACGCCGCCGCGGTCTCGTTGCCGGCGACCGGGAGCCACCCGAGCCGGACCCCGAACACGTAGACCAGCATGACGCCGATCAAGAAGTCCGGGATCGTCGCGACGACGATGCTGGTGGTGGTGAACGCGAGCTCGGTGCGCCGGCCGTGGCCCCGCCGGGTCAGCACGCCCATCGCCACACCCAGCGGGATCGCCACGACCACCGCCGCCAGGAACGCGAGCACCGCCAGGACCAGCGTGGCGGGCAACCGCTGCGCGACGATCTCGGCGACCGGCAGCCGCGAGGAGATCGAGGTGCCGAGGTCGCCGGTGACCAGGCCCCTCAGGTAGTCGAGGTACTGGGTGATGATCGGGTCGTTGAGTCCCAGGGCCTGCCGCCGTGCCTCGACCAGCTCCGCCGGCGCGGTGGGGCCGAGCGCCCCGCGCACCGGGTCCCCGGGGATCAGGTGGATCATCGCGAACGACGCGGTCACCAGTACCCACAGGGAGACCACCAACCGGCCGAGGCGGCGGGCGCCGAACCGGACCCACGGGCGGGCCAGGAGCCCGACCCGGGCCTGGTCCGCCGGTGGGGGTGCGGCGGTCGGGCTCACGGTCACGGTCACGTCCTACCTCGCCAGCATCCGGATGCTCGTCGGGATCAGCTGGCCCGGCGTCTCGAACTTCGCGCCCTTGCCGAACGTGGGCACGATGTTGTTGGCGAACGGAACGATGTCGCCCTTGGCGATCAGCCCGGACTCCGCGGCGAGCCAGTCCTCGCACCCCTCGACGCCGTTGGTCGCCATCGCGGCCTGCACCGCCGCGTCGTACTCCGGGTCGGAGATCGCGGAGAAGTTGGTGCCGTCGGGTGCCGCGGGCCCGGACAGGAACGGGACGAGCTGGTCGGGGCTGCTGACGTTGAGCGAGACCCAGGCGACGTCCCAGTCGCCCGCACCGAAGATGGTGCCGGTCAGCGTCGTCTCGTTCTGGCTGCGCGCGGTGGCCTGGACGCCGATCTCCTTCCACTGCTGGACGGCGAGCTCGGCGGCGGCGTCGCCGCCACTGGCGTTGTCGTTCTGGTAGAGGAAGGTCAGCGCGAGCGGCTTGCCGTCCTTGGTCCGCGTGCCGTCGCCGCCGGCCCTCCAGCCCGCCTCGTCGAGCAGTGCCTTGGCGGCCTCGACGTCGTGGGCCGGCAGCGAGTCGGAGACCGAGTCACCCGGGCAGGCGATCGGCTCGTTGGTGGCGAGCGTGGTGGCGCCGGTGCCGCGGCCCGAGGTGAGCACCTTCTGCAGCTCGGCGAGGTCGAGCGCCTGGGTGAGCGCCAGCCGGACCTTCGGGTCGCTGGTGACCCGGCCCTGGGCGTGGTTGTACCACTGCTCCCCGACGATCGCCGGGGTCTCGGCGGCGAACAGGCCGGACTTCTCGAGCCGCTGCGCGTCCGGGCCGACGATCTGAGCGGCGTTCAGGCCGCCGGAGATCAGCAGGTTGGCCGCGGTCGTCTCCTGCTCGACGACCTTGATGACGACGGTGTCGGGGAGGCCCTTGATGTCGGTCGACGCGCCGTCGGGTCCCCAGGTGTAGCCGTCGCGGATCGTGTACGTGTAGTGGTCGCCGGGCGCGGCCTCGGTGAGCTCGTAGGGGCCGGTGCCCGCGGTGGCCTTGGCGAGCGTGGACCGGTCGGCCATCCCGCTCGGACAGACGATCGGGAGGTTCCCCAGCCCGTTGAGGACGAACGGCGCCGGCTGCGCCAGCGTGATCGTCACGGTGCGCTTGGCGTCGTCGCCCTTCGCCGACGCGCCGGGCGGGAGGAACGTCCCCAGGAACGGGCTCTTGTTCGCCGGATCGGCGACGAAGTTGAGGTTGTCGGCGACGTCGGTCGCGGTCAGCTCGGCGCCGTCCGCGCAGGTGATGCCCTCGGCCAGGGTCAGCGAGACCGTGGTGTCCGCGACGTTCCACTCGGTGGCGAGCGCCGAGCGGATCTCGCCGGTCTTGCCGTCGACGGAGACCAGCGGGTCGTAGGCGAACTGGGTGACGGTGAACAGCGAGCTGCCCGCCCCCATCTGCGGGTCCAGGTTGCCCGGGTCCGAGGACATCCCGAGGGTGAACGTGCCGCCGTCGACGACGTCGGCGTTGCCGCTGTTCGAGGTGGCCGCGCCGCCGCAGCCGGTGAGCGCGGCGGCCAGGCAGAGGCAGAGGCCGATGGTGCCCGCTGAGGAGAGCTTCATGGCGGATCCGTTCCCGTGCGTGCTGGTGGGGGGTGGGGGAGCGTCAGGCGCCGGCGCGCCGCACAGCGCGGCCGACGTGCAGGTACAGGGCGTGGCCGGTGCCGTCGTCACCGACGAACGCGTGCGGCAGGTGCATGCCGCGGTCGGGCTTGACGGGGATGAGCATGTCGTCCCGGTAGTGGACGAGCTCGGACCGCTCGACCTGGCCGCCCATGTCCGCGAAGACCCCCTTGGGGGTCTGCTCGAGCCAGATCCGGCCCTCGCCGTCCTGGCTGACGGTCAGGTCGAACACCTCGGCGGAGTAGGTGCCGAGGAACCGCCCGGCGTCGATCCGCTCGGGCCGCGGTGGCGGCACGGGCAGCGGCGGCAGCCCCACGTCGGTGAGCTCGCGCAGGACGTGCCCGACGACGTCGCGGTAGAGCGCCATGGCGTCACCGCCGTTGGTCACCAGCGCGACCGCGAGCCCGGTCTCGGGCTCCATCCGCAGGAACGCGCCCTGCCCGATGGTCGTGCCGTCGTGGCCGACGAGCGTGCCGGTGGGCAGGTCGAACCGCTCGAAGCCCAGCCCCCAGGACGTGCCCATGAGCCCGAGCTCCGGCAGGTCCACCTCCTTGGCCAGCATCCGGCCGGCGGTCCCGGGCGCCAGAACCCGGGTGCCGTCCGCCGCCAGACCGTCCTCGAGGTGCATCCGCGCGAAGGTCACGAGGTCGCGGGGGCGCATGGCGAGCATCGAGCCGGCCGGGGCGTTCGACCGGGCGAGCGCCCACATCGGGGCCGGTACGTAGCCCGCGCCCGGCTCCGGCTCGACGTGGCCGACGGCGGCGCGGAACATGATCGCCTCGTACACGCTGGGCGCGGCGTGGGTGAGCCCCAGCGGCCGGATCAGGTGGGTGCGCAGGCAGTCGTCGTAGGTCTGCTCGCGGAGCACCTCGACGAGCCGGCCGAGCACGCAGTACCCGGCGTTGTTGTAGGAGAACCGCTCGCCGGGCGGGAACAGCTGCGGGACCGCGTCCAGCGTCGCGACGAACTTCTCGAGGCAGTCGTCGCCGACGCCGGTGTCGGTGAAGATGTCGCCCTCGAAGCCGGCGGTGTGGTTGAGCAGCTGCCGCACGGTGATGACCGCGGTCGCGTCCTCGTCCGCGACGCGGAACTCGGGTAAGTAGGTCCGGACTGGTTCGTCCAGCTCGACCAGTCCCTCGTCGACCAGCTGCATGACCAGCGTGCTGGTCCAGAGCTTGGTCACCGACCCGATCTGGAACACCGAGTCCGGGGTCGCCGCCACGCCGGTGGCCGTGCTGAGCAGCCCGGTGGCCCCCTCGACCACCTGGTCACCCCGCGCGATCGCGTACGCCGCGCCCGGAACGCCGTGCTCCCGCAGGAGCTGCGGAAACCGCTCCTGGAGCCAGCCGTGGACATCGAGGACGGTGCTCATGCGCGACTACGCTAGAAACGAAGCGGGCAGAAGTATTCGTCCAACCCGACAAGGCGACGCCTGGAAGTTGGTCCAACCCGCCATACCGGCCGCCGCCCGCGCCTTCCGGATCGTCATGCGGGTGCCGTCGAAAGCCAGGGATAACGTTCGCAAGTGCTGGGTACGCGTTGTGCATGGCTGAACAACCCGGAAACCAGACCCCGAACACCCCCGACGTCAGCGAGACCGAGCTGCGCGGCCTGAAGGTCGACGAGCTGCGGGACAAGGCCAGGGAGCTGGACGTGTCCGGCGCCTCCGACATGCACAAGGAGGAGTTAGTCCACGCCGTTGCCAACGCCGCCCAGCAGGCCGCCGACCGGCAGGGCGGTGGCGCACGCACCGGCCCCGCCACGTCGTCCTCGGTGAAGTACTCCCAGGAGGTCACCTCCACCGCCGAGGACCCCGAGCGCCCCGGCCGCAGCCTGGTCACCACCAGCCACGAGGTGATCCGGCAGTGGGCCGAGCGGCGGGAGGCCGTGCCGGCCACGGTCGAGGGCACCGAGCACGGCGACCACCTGGGCGTGCTGCGGTTCGACTTCCCCGGCTACGGCGGCGACACGCTGCGCCACGTCGACTGGGACGAGTGGTTCGCCACGTTCGACAAGCGCCGGCTGAACTTCATCTACCAGGAGGAGCGCAGCGACGGGTCGCCCAGCAACTTCTTCCGGCTGGAGAACCCGGACCGCGAGGACGGCTGAGGACGGTCCACCGGGTCGACGACGTGGCTGGGGATCACGAGGAGGGACGCGGACGTCCGGACCATCAGCTCGGCCGTGAGGTCGGTTTCCACGCCGGGAGAGACGGTGCCAGCGTGCTGCTCCCGGCGGAGCTGGCCCGCCACGAACCGTCGCACGGTGGCCGGGGTCCGGCCCCGTCGGTGACCATGGAGGCGACCAGCAGGTCGGGTTCGACCTCGAGCAGCCCGCCGATCAGCGGGTTGTTCCGGATGGCTCGCAGGGAGCTGACGACGCCGAGTACCACCGGTCGGCGACGGTCTCGGCCCGTTCGATGTCGACCAACCGTCCGTCCTGACCGGACGCGCTGTTCGAGCTGGGCCTGCGTTCGATCATCGAGGGCGTTACGGCACTGGCCCGCCTCCGACGTCGGCGGGTGTGGCTAGGCGTGGGGGAGCAGGTCCAGCAGCACCGCGCGCTCACCACGCCACCGCCTGGCGGCTCAGCGCGGACACCACGCGCTCGCGTGCCTCGTCGCTGTCCCGCACCTCGCGAGACACCTCGACGTGGGCGAAGTCGCCACCACGGGCCGCGGAGAAGCGGGCTTGGACGTTGGTGGTACCCGCCAGAGCGCGGTGGCAGCCCGGTCGCCAGGCCCGGCACACCGACAGGCCCGCCGACTCGAGCCGCGCGGCCAGCCGGTCCACGTACGGGCTGCGCAGCTCGGGGCCCGCCGAGACGACCACCCCGCAGCCCGGGGCGGTCTCGTTCCGGAAGCCGTGCAGCTGGATGACCGGTAGGCCATGCCGCACCAGCAGCTCGTGCACTGCCTGGAACGCGCTGTCCGGCGCGTGCGCCACGTCGGCCCACCGCTCCGGTGCCGCCCGCCGGTGCGCGCCGGCCACCACGAGAACCGAACCCGGCACCCGCCGGAACAGCTCCGCCCCAAGCGCCTCGCTCCCCAGGTCCGCGCCCGGGTGCGGGACTTCGAGTCCTACCTGGACGGTCGAGCCCAGGTCGACGACGACCCGACCCCACCCGCGTGACCGCTCGGTGGCATCGGACAGCTCGTCGAAGGGGCGTCCGGTGCCGGAGTCGACCCGACGGCGGAGCACGTAGCCGATGCCGGCGAGCGTGGTCTCGGCGTGGTTCCGGTGTCCACCAAGGACATGGCGAAGGCCGTCGCGGATCGTCGCGCGCTCGGCCCGGGACGGTCGCGTGTAGCCCGACGTCGTCGGCATGTCCGCCGCGAACCGGCGGAGGTCGGCGCGCAGATCGGTCCGGTCGCGGGTGTCGTCCGGGGGCGGCGCCAGCACGGCGGCGACCGCCAGCGGGATCACGACACCCACCGCGACTCTTCTGCTCGTGCGGGACCACGTCACGGCCCGACCACCCCCACGACGTCGGTTGCTGGCTCAGACCGTGCCGTGGGCGGCGCGGATGCGGAAGGCGAGCTGGAGGTCGTAGCGGGCCGACGGTCCGGCGAGCAGCGCGCGACCGAGGAGTTCCTCGGCGCGGGCGAGACGTTTGCGCAGCCCGTGTGCCGAGATCCCCAACGCGTTGGCGACCGGGACGGTCTGCGTGTCGTGCTCGAGCCAGGTGGCGACGGTGGTCAGCAGCGTCCGCCGCTCGTCGGCCAGCAGCGGAGACAGCTGGATGTCGGCCCACCGCCGGACCTCGGGCACGGCGAGCAGGGCGTCCAGCCCGAGCGTCTCGCCCGGCTCCTGGCCGGGCCGCTCGCTGAGCATCCGCAACGCCAGGTGGAGCTCGGCCTGGACCGGGAGACGGGTCAGGTCGCACCCCAGCTCGGTGCCGATCCGCCGAAGACGCGACGACAGCGTGTTGCGGTGGATCTTCAGCTGGCCCGCCGACTGGTTGCCGAAGTCGAGCCAGGACATCAGCGTCGCCATCAGCTCGTAGGCGTCCGGGTCCTGGGCGCGGGCCGGCCGGTAGGCCAGCAGCGGTGCCAACGTACGGGCCGCCCACACCCGGCCGCCGTCGCCGAGCAGCTCGTCCAGGTGCCCGCGCGCGGAGAACCGCGCGTACCGCTCCGGCCGGTGCCGTGCCACCGCCAACGCGTGGAACGCCTGGCTGTAGCCGATGGGGATGTCCCGCAGCGCGATCGGCAGACCGACGCCGACCCGGTTGTCCGGGAACGTCTCGGTCAGCTCCCGGGCCACGTCGTTCGGGGGAGGGGGCACAGCGTCGGGATCGTCGGCGGGGGCGATCACGATGACGTGCCGGCTGTACACCGGGCAGGGCACCACCCAGGCGGCACCGGCGAACGCGTCGCGGCACCGCTGGGTCACCTCCTCGCGCGACTTCCAGTCGCCCTCGACGATGTAGACCCGCGCGAGGTCGGGCAGCTCCGGGCGGAGGACCGCCGCGATCCGCCGGGCACCGGACAGGTGCCCCACCATCAGCAGGTGCAGCACAGCCTCCCGGGTCCTGCCGTCGGTGGCGCGGAAGCACTCGGCCCGCCGCTCGGCGGACGCGGCGCGCCAGCACAGCGACAGCGGGCCCGCCGCGTCGGCGAGCAGGTCCCGCCCCTCGGCGGTGAGCGGCTCCCGTCGGGCGACGACGAGGACCGGCCGGTTCGGGGCGGGGCCGACCGGGAGCACCGCGAGATGCCGGCCCATGACGTGTACCGCGACCGTGTCGAGCTCGCCCCCGCCCACCCGGGCGATGTCGTCGACGACCGCCGCCAGCAGCCGTTCGGCGTCCGCCGGTACCGCGGTGACGTGCTCCTCGGGTGGCGCGACGAGGGCGACCTCCGCGGCCAGTCGCCGGGCGAGGAACGTGAGTAGCCGCCGCACGGCGTCGGGGCCGGCCGCTTCGCGGAGCATCGCGCGAAGGTCGCCTGTGTCGGTGTTCCGCCTCGCACCCGTCCGCACCGGCCGGACCGCTCCCCGTACGTCGCGTCTCCCACCCGAGCGGGCTGGCACAGCAATACGTGACCTCGCGGCGGATCCGCTGTGCACGCGGCCACTTGGGCGGCTGGCGCCAACAGCCTAGCGTCCGGTGTTCCGGGCGTGGTAGGGCGCCCGCTCGGCGGGACCGACCAGCTGGAGGTACGGAACGGTGTCCCACCATCTCGGCTCGCCGGCGGCACGGCGGGACCTGCGGCTGGACATCAGCGACGTCTACGTCTTCCCCGGTGCGGCCGGGACGGTGTTCGTGATGAACGTGAACCCGCTGTCGGGGAGGGGTGGGTTCCACCCGAGAGCGCTCTATGAGTTCAAAGTGGACACCGATGGTGACGCCCGCGAGGACCTGACGTTCCGGGTGACGTTCGGGGCGGCCTACCCGAACGGCGCACAGCGGGTCGAGCTGCGACAGCTGAGTGGACCCGCCGCCAGAAACCGCGACGCCGAGGGCCGGATCGTCGCACAGGGCATGACCGGTGCCGAGTGCTCCGGTACGGGCGG
The DNA here is from genome assembly GCF_001921205.1 of Actinophytocola xanthii. Taxonomy (GTDB): domain Bacteria; phylum Actinomycetota; class Actinomycetes; order Mycobacteriales; family Pseudonocardiaceae; genus Actinophytocola; species Actinophytocola xanthii. Next base: position 95,112 of record NZ_MSIE01000002.1, read on the forward strand.
CATCCGGTTGTGGTCCGGGCCCGCGGCCGACCCGTTCATCGTCAACGGGGTCGTGCTCGGGGCGGTGTGCACGGCCCTCGCCAGTGGGACACCGGTCGACCTGTCCGGTTTCGACCCGACCGGGGCCAGCAACGCCTTCGGTGGCACGAACGTGAGCGCGATCGTGCTGGAGGTGCCGGACGGGGTGCTCGGCGCGAAGGGGATCGGGTTCTGGGGCGTCACGGCGCTGGCCACCGACGCCGGTGGCTGGCGACAGGTCAGCCGGTGCGCACAGCCGCTGGTCAACACGCTCCTGCACCCGGTCGGCCCGGAGCTGCCCGACGACTACGACGCCTCCGAGCCGCACGAGGACCTACAGCGGTACGGGCGGCGGCTGACCGAGCTGGTCACCCGGGTCGTCGCCGCGACGCGGACGGCGAGCGACCCGGTCGCCCACGCACGGCGGGTCCGCGACGCGTTGCTCCCCGACATCCTGCCCTACCGACTCGGCACGGCGGCCGCCTTCGGGTTCACCCAGCGCAACGGGCGGGGCCTCGGCGAGCGATCGCCGGAGGTGATCTGCTCGCTCGTGCTCAACACGGCCATCACGCACGGTCTGGGCAGCGATGCCGCGGCCGGGGCGCCGCGTGCCGAGTTCCCCTACCTCCCGCTGCCGGTGCCCGGCGGCTCGTCCTCCTGACACCCCCGGGCGGCGGCAGCCCCGCCGGACACCGTCCACGAGGTGTCCGACACCGGCGGTTGGCGGGCGTTGTCGTACACACCGCCCATGACCCGCGGAACGCCCACCACACTGGACCCCGCCCCCGCGGTCGCCCGGCGGGCGGGTTCGAAGGCCCCGTTCCGGCGCCTGCTGAACGCGTTCACCTGCGCTTATGCCCCCGGCGGTGGCTGGTGAGAGGATCATCGGCATGGTCGGCCCCGGCTGCTGCCGGCACAGTATCCGCAGGTCAGGGGGTAAGACCATTTGGGAGCGCGACCAAATTAGTTCGTTGTGCACTGTGTGGGCACGCCGGCTCGCGCGCGGACAATCCTCTTCGGTCCCGACAAATCATTAGCATGATCTGAACAAGATAAGTTGGAACCGCGTCGAGAATCAGCGGGTTCCCACATTGGGTTTGGTGATGGAGTATCCCGTCCATCTCTTGTTCTAAACGTGGTCAAGTCCTACGCTAAAGAGCGGGCAGCGTCTGTCCTTTACCTCTGACCGAGGTGAGGTCGCTGCTTTCAGTTACGCCACGAGCGTTCATATTATTGTTGCCTACATTAGCATTTTCGGAAGGTGCTTCATGCTGTCCATGATTGCCGCCGCAGGCATCGCTCTGTCTGTTGTCAGCTCTCCAGAGGTCGCGGCGGACGAACCGCCCGACGACCGCGTCGTCGTCGACGTGGTCACCGTGAACGGGTCGGGTTGTCCGTCCGGAACGGCCGCGGTCGCCACCGCGACCGACAACACCGCGTTCACCGTCACCTACAGCGACTACATCGCCCAGGTCGGGGCGGGTGCCCCGCCCACCGACCTGCGCAAGAACTGCCAGCTCGCGCTGCGGGTGCACATCCCGCAGGGGTTCACCTACGCGATCGGGCAGGCCGACTACCGCGGGTTCGCCCACCTGGCGCGTGGTGCCTCGGCCATCCAGCAGGCCAGCTACTACATCCAGGGCACCTCGCCCACCTCGCGGTCCAGCCACGACATCCCCAGCCCGTACAGCGACAACTGGCAGTTCACCGACCGCACCGACATGGCCGAGCTGGTGTTCGCACCCTGTGGCGAGGAGCGCAACCTCAACGTCAACACCGAGCTGCGGGTCAGCCCCGGGAGCTCGGGCGGGGCGAGCAGCTTCGTGACGATGGACTCGACGGACGGCGCCGCCAGCACCAAGTACCACTTCCACTGGAAGCGGTGCTGATCGCCTCCTCGGTACTGAACCGTGTTGCGTAAAAATCTGTCGTAATTTGTTTTCACTGGACAAAGTCGGGGGTCCAAACCTGCCAAAAAAACGTGCCACTCTTCGGAGGTAACGCATGCTTGCCACGCTGACCGCCGCCATCCTGGCGATGGCCACGGTCTCCGCTCCGGCCGATACCGGAAGGGGCCAGTACTTCGACGACCCGCCTGACGACCAGATCGTCATTGACGTTGTGACGGTGAACGGCTCCGGTTGTCCCGCAGGGACCGCCGCGGTCGCCGTCTCCTCGGACAACACGAAATTCACCGTCACCTACAGCGATTACGTCGCCCTCGTCGGGGTGGGCGCCGGGGCTCTGGACTTCCGCAAGAACTGTCAGCTGAACCTGGTCGTCCACGTGCCACAGGGGTTCACCTACGCGATCGCGCAGGCGGACTACCGCGGCTACGCGAACCTCCAACGGGGCGCCAGCTTCACCGAGCGGGCGAGCTACTACTTCCAGGGCATGTCGCAGACGACACCGATCTCACACTCGTACAGCGGCGAGATGGACGACAACTGGCAGGCCACTGACCAGGTCGAGGTCACCCAGCTCGTCTACAAGCCGTGTGGCGAGGAACGCAACTTCAACATCAACACCGAGCTGCGGGTCAACGCCGGCTCGTCGAACACGTCCACGACGACCAGCTTCGTCACAATGGACTCGACGGACGCCGACTTCAAGACCCAGTACCACTTCGCATGGAAGGAATGTCCGTAAGGGAGACGATGACGCCCGGCGGGCCGCAAGCCCGCCGGGCGTCGCTCTCTGTCCCCGTGGTCGGCCAGCGGGGTTGATCGCGCCCGAAACGGGTACAGGCGCACGGTGGGATCGGGTCCTGGCGCCGGCACCGGCGAGCAACACGCGCTGACGTGGGCGCAGCGACGGTTCCTCTTCGTACTCGGCGTTCCGGCGTTCGGTCTGGCCCTCGCCTACACAATGGTCACCACCTATGTTCCGGTTCTGCTCAGCGAGCTCTCCGGGCCGGTGACGACCGGGATCCTGCTCGGTGCCGAGGGCGTGCTCGCCCTCGTCGTGCCGGTGCTGGCCGGTGCCTGGTCGGATCGCTTCCCGAGCCGGCTCCCCGTCGTGCTCACCGGTGCGGTGGTGAGCGTGGCCGCGCTGCTGCTCATCCCCGCCGGGACCGGCTCACTGACCTGGATCGGCCTACTCGTCGGGGCGTTCTTCGTCGGCTACTTCGTCTACTACACCCCCTACTACGCGCTGTACCCCGATCTGGTGCCGGCGCAGGCTCGCGGGCGCTCGCAGGGTTTCCAGGGCGGCCTGCGGTCGGTCGGCATGCTGCTGGCGCTGGCCGGCGGCGGATACCTGCTCAGCTTCTGGCTCCCGCTGCCGTTCGTGGTCGGGGCGGTCGCGCTGGCCGCGGCGACCGTCGCGTTGTTCCCGGCACTGCGCGGGGCGCCGGCGACCCCGCGGCGTCCGCCCGGGTCCGGCCACGGGTTCACCGCGGCGACGCGAATGGTGCGGGGCGATGCCGCCATCCGGAACTGGGCGCTCGCCAACGCCTGCCTCGAGGCGGCGATCGGGGCGCTGCGCACCTTCGTCGTGCTCTACCTGACCATCGGGCTCGATTTCTCGCTCGGTGTGGCGTCCGGCGCACTGGTCCTGGTGGGCGTGAGCGCCGTGCTCGCCGCCCCGCTGGCCGGCAAGCTCGCCGACCGGTTCGGCGCGCGCCGGGTCATGCTGGTCTCGGTGTCGGTGTTCGCGCTCGGTCTCACACCGCCGCTGCTGAGCACCGACACCGTGTTGGTCGCCGCCGTCGTGCCGGTCGCCTTCGCCGCGGTGGTGCTCATGACCCTGCCCTACGCGATTCTGATGAAGCTCATGCCGGAGTCCGAGCACGGCGTCGCGGCCGGGCTGTTCGGGCTCAGCAGAGGAGTGGGCATCATCGTCGGGCCGCTGCTGGCCGGCGTCGCGACCGCCGCGCTGGCCGACGCGCGGGTGCTGACCTTCGCCGTCACGGAGGGCTACTCGGCGATCTTCGCCGTCGCCGTCGTCCTGCTCACCACGAGCATCGTGTTCCTTCGGCGCTGAGCCGCCGGGCGGGCTCAGGTGGCCGGACAGTTGGAGGTCGTCGGAATGGGAACCTGGGGGTCGAAGTACGTGGCCGGGTCCTCGGCCCGCTGCCGGGGGTCGGCCCGGTCCGCGTCGCTGTAGGGCGGGGCCAGCTCGCCCCGGTCGAAGGCGTCGCAGGCCGCGGCGTAGGTGAAGCCGCGCACCGAGTGCGGCCAGACGCCCCTGCTCTCCGGCGTCCAGCGCTCACCCGCCGCCACCCGGAACTCAGCCTCGAAGCGGTCCACGGTGAGAATGTCCTCGCTCCGCACGACGGCGTCGGGGTCCGCCGGTTCGAAGGCGTACACGAACACGTAGTTCGTCCGCACCAGCAGCGTTCCGTCGGCGGCCGGGGTCGCCGACATCTCGCCGCGCACCTTCGGCTGCGCCGACAGCAGGCGGAAGCCGTCCGCGATGCGGGTCACCCTCGTGTACGCCTCCTCGGAGGGCGTCGCGAGCTCCTCACCGACCTGGGGCCGGGCCGCCGGCGCGAGCAGCGCCAGGTAGCGGGCGTGGTCGTGTCCCTCCAGGACGGCGCGGTCCAGCCGGGAGGCGACCAGCACCTGCCGGACGCGCCGGTAGGCGTCGGTCACCGCCGCGGCCGGGTGGGGGCCGACCGGCGCCGCCTCGGGCGGCACGATGCCCGCCGCGCCGTCGCTCCAGTCCGCGGCCGGGGTGCCGGCGAACGGACGCGCGAGGTCCACACCCGCCTGCGCGCGGCCCTGGTCCACGACCAGCGCGCCGACCGCGACGACCGCCGCCAGCACGACGACCGAGACCAGCACGGTTCGATGCCGGCGTGCGAAGGACGGGCCGGACGAGCTGGCCCGTGCCTGCCTGCGTGTGCGCCGTGCCTCGGCCAGCGCCCTCCGCTGGTCCTTCCTGGACAGACGGAGCCGCTGTAGGTCCGGATGGTCGTCGAGACTGTCCTCGTGCATGGACCCCCCTCAGAACGCGGGGGAGCCTAGCGCAGCGGTTGGTACGGTATGGGCCACTGCCAGCGCGTTACACGCAGCGTGCGCGCCCTCGGAAGATCATCACGCTTCGTATCTCTTTCGTTGATCGAAGGCAAAAGAACTGCTAGTGATCAGCAGAAGATGCTTCCACTTTTGCTGGTTCGGAGGGAAGATCCTCCCTGGTGGCCCGACCGAGTACGGCTCGGGTGATCTTCAAGGAGGAAGAATGCGCTTACCTTCGCAGCGCCGTCGCGGAAGAGCGATCGCCGGTCTTCTCTGCGCCGGCGTCCTCGGCTCGACGGTCGTGCTGACGGCACCGTCGGCCGCGGCCCAGCCCCCGGAACTGCCACCCCAGGAGCCCGGCGTCACGCTGCGCACCTTCGACGTGCAGGTGCCGCTGACCGAGATCTGCACCCTCAAGACCGGCCAGACCCCGAACGTCGACAAGCTGATGCCGACGATCGACTGGACGACCGGCGCCGACTTCGGGTTCGAGGCCAACTTCGTCACCCACGCCCTGGGCAACATCTCCATCGCCGAGACCGGCACCTACTCCTTCCGCCTGACCAGCGACGACGGCTCCCGGCTCTACATCGACGACCAGCTCGTCGTCGACCACGACGGGCTCCATGCCGAGGAGCCCAAGGACGGCACGGTCACCCTTACCGCCGGCTACCACTCGCTGCGCGTGGAGTACTTCGAGGCCGGCGGTGAGCAGGTGCTCCGGCTGGGCTGGCGCCCGCCGGGTGCAGCGGACTTCGCCGTCGTGCCGACCTCGGTCCTGTCCACCGACGCGGACGTGGTGCGGGTGACCGCGCCGGGGCGCAAGGAGTGCGAGGGTTCGAACGACAGCCCGGGCGACGGCCTGCCGCTGACGTCGGTGAACCCGAACTACACGCTGACCGACCTGCGGCCGGCCGGCTTCGAGCCGCAGGTGTCGGCAATGGACTGGACCCGGGACGGCAGGCTGGTCATCGCCACGTGGGGCGGCAGCCTCACCGAGACCGGCGAGGTGTACATCCTCGACGGCGTCACCGGGCGCACCGACCCGTCCAAGGTCAGGTACAAGAAGATCGCCAGTGGCCTGCGGGAGCCGATGGGGCTCAAGGTCGTCGACGGGATGATCTACGTCTCGCAGAAGCACGAGCTGACCGAGCTGCGCGATATCAACGGCGACGACGTCATCGACCGGCAGCGCACGGTCGCGACCTGGCCCTCCGGCGGGAACTTCCACGAGTTCGCGTTCGGCCTGCTCTACCGGGACGGCAACTTCTACCTGAACCTGTCCGTCGCGATCAACTACGGCGGTGCGACGACCGACCCGCAGCCCGCGCCCAACCGTGGCACGACCATCGCGGTGAACCGGCGGACCGGGAAGGTCTCCTACATCGCCGGCGGTCTGCGCACCCCGCACGGCATCGGCTGGGGCCCGAAGGGCGAGGTCCTCGTGACCGACAACCAGGGCGGCTGGTTGCCGGCGTCGAAGCTCGTACACGTCAAGCAGAACCGGTTCTTCAACCACTACACCAACCCCGACGGCCCGTTCGACGCGAACCCGGTGACCAAGCCCGTGCTCTGGCTGCCGCAGAACGAGATCGCGAACTCGCCGAGCACGCCGGTGACGCTGCGCTCCGGTCCGTTCGCGGGCCAGCTGCTGATCGGCGACGTCACCTACGGCGGCCTCCAGCGCGCCTACCTGGAGAAGGTCGACGGCGAGTACCAGGGTGCGGTGTTCCGCCACACCCAGGGCCTGGAGTCCGGCCTCACCGAGACGACGATCGGGCCGGACGGCGCGATCTACGTCGCGGGTCTCGGCGCGGAGGGCAACTGGGGCCAGGAGGGGAAGCTGAAGTTCGGTCTGCAGAAGCTGACCCCCAACGGGACCACCACGTTCGACATGCGGTCGATGAACGCGACCAGGGACGGCTTCAAGGTCAGCTACACCAAACCGCTCTCGGCGGAGACAGTCGCGAAGATCGCGGAGGACGCCGGCGAGGCGTACCAGGTCGAGCAGTGGCGCTACGCCGCGACCGAGCAGTACGGCGGTCCGAAGGTGGACGAGGAGGACCTGACGGTCACCTCGGCCCAGGTGTCGCGTGACCGCAGGACGGTGACGCTGAAGGTGGCCGGGCTCAAGCCCGACCACGTCGTGCACCTGCGCTCGCCGCGTCCGTTCGCCGCCGAGGGCGGTGAGGAGCTGCTGAGCACCGAGGCCTGGTACACGCTCAACGCCATCCCCGGACACCACGAGCGCCAGGTGTTCTACGAGGCCGAGGAGGGCTACCGCGAGGGCGGTGCCGGGGTGGGCGGCGACCACCGCGGCTACACCGGCATCGGGTTCGTCGACCGGTTCGGCAACCCCGGCGCGGCCACCACGATGCACGTCACCGTCGACCGCCCCGGCCGCTACGACGTCGGCCTGCGCTACTCGAACGGGCCGAACCCGTTCGCCGGCGACAAGTCGGTGAGCGTGTACGTCAACGGCAGGAAGGTACGGCAGACCGTGCTGCCCACGACGGTCACCTGGGAGGACTGGGCCACCAAGACCGAGTCGCTGTCGCTGCGCCGCGGCCTCAACACGATCCAGTACCGGGTGGACGAGGGCGACACCGGGCACGTCAACCTCGACCTGATCTCGGTGCGCGAGCCGGGCGAGCGGATCGTCCTGTTCGACGGCGAGGACACCGACGAATGGCGGCACACCGACGGCCGGGTGGCCGGGTGGCCGCTGGTCGGCGGCGGGGCGATGCAGGTCCGCAACGGTGACCTGCGTACCAAGGACGCCTTCGGCGACTTCCGGCTGCACGTCGAGTTCAAGGTGCCGCTGCTGCCGCCGGAGGTGACCGGCCAGGACCGCGGAAACAGCGGCGTCTACCTGCAGGAACGCTACGAGGTCCAGATCCTCGACTCCTACGGCGACACGACCCCGGCCGACAACGAGGCAGGCGCGATCTACACGCGCAAGGCGCCGGACGTCAACGCGGCCAGGCCGCCGGAGACCTGGCAGAGCTACGACATCTGGTTCCGCGCCGCCCGCTACGACGCGGCCGGGGCCAAGGTCTCCGACGCCAGGGTGACCGTGGTGTGGAACGGCAAGGTCGTGCACCGGGACTTCGCGATCCCCGGCGTGACCGGCGGCAGCATCCCCGAGGGCCCGTCGACCGGCGCGATCCGGCTGCAGGACCACGGGAACGCCGTGCAGTACCGCAACATCTGGGTCCAGCCGCTGAGCTGAGCGACGGGTGGGGCCTGGCGACCGCCGGGCCCCACCCGCGGACCACCTCAGGTGCGGCAGGTGCCGCATCGTCCTGGCGACGATGCCGCGCGAAAGCTCATCGGCCGGGACCGGGACTTGGGGACGCGCCAGGACACAGCGCCAAGACACAGCGACAGCCCGGCGCCGGGATGACCGGCGCCGGGCTGAAATCGTGCGGCTGTCGGGTGGGAGACCGAGATGCTCAGCCGAAGTTCACGTCGCTGCACCACATGTAGGCCTGGTCGAGGTGCGAGGCCTGCCAGATCGTGAAGACGACGTGGTGCCCTCTGTAACCAGAGGTCTGGACGTTGAACCTGATGTCCTTCGCGGGCGCGTACCTACCCGTCTGGGTGATGAAGTCGAGGTTTCCCCAACCGAGGCGCTGGGTGGTCGGGTCGAACCCCTGCTTGCTCACGTACACCCGGATGAAGTCGGCACCGTGGCTCGCCTGGTCGTACAGGTGCATCGTGAAGTTGTTGCTGACGTTGGTCGTCCGCCAGCGACCGGGGGTGTTCAGGGAGTTGTTGCGCGACAGGTTGTTGCTGCACAGGTTTCCGTCGGGCGTCGCACCCTGGAAGTTGCCGCCGAGGCCGTCCCGCAGGGCGCTCATCCAGTTCCACATGGTGTCCGCGTTGGCCTGGAAGGCCTGGTAACACATGGGGTCCTCGGTCTGCATGGCCGGGTTCGTGTGGTTGTTGCCCCACGACTGCCAGCACTGGTATGCGCGGGTGGCGGGACTGACGATCGTGCCGTGGGCAGAGGCCGTCGGGGTCCAGAGGAACATGCTGGCCATCGCCGTGATGACCAGCACGAGGATCGCGCGTGATGTTGTAACAGGCCCGGAGGTAATGCGCTTACGCATTGGGGAGGGCCTCCGTTCTCCGACTGGTGGGGTTAATGATCGAATGGGAGCGCTCCCATCGATAACCAGCGTATACGCGCCCGGCGTGGACTTCAACGAAACCCGCGCCGATAGTTGTGGACTATTCCGCACACCCCAATTCGACCTCGGGAATCGGCGGTGAAACGGCCTCTGATCATTTCGGGGGATCCGCCGACGAGGCCGGGCACGACGGGTCCCGTCGTGCCCGGCCCCCGGTGGGGGACGGCGTCAGAAGCCGGCTGCCTGTGCGGCATCCACCACCGGGACCCAGGTGTTGGACGCCGCGCGTGCGTAGAACGAGTTGGTGAAGCGGTCGCTCCCGCTGACCACGGCGAGCAGCTGGTTGCTGCCGTTGATCACGGGGCCGCCGCTCCAGCCCCCGAAGGCGACGCAGTTGTTCGTGAAGAGGTAGGTGACCCCGTTGAGTCCGCCGACGTCCCTGCCGTTGCCCCGGCACCACAGCTGGTCCTCGCCCGTGTACACCTCCAGCGGGTACCCGTGCGTGGTGAAACCGTTGATGGTGCCGCTGTTGTTCACCACCCAGCCGAGGCCGCCGACCACGTCGGTGATGCGCTGGCCGTTGAGCTGCTGGATGGCCACGGAGGCGACGTCGTCCTCGTGGGTGAACGTGTCGTTGCCGTGGTTGAAGTACGACGTCGGAATCCAGTACGTCGCCGCCGCCCAGATGCCGAGTGGGGTGTCGCCGTTGTCGTAGGACGGGACGAAGATGAGGTTCTCGGCCCACACGTGCTGGCTCGGCCCGCCCAGGAACACGCAGTGCGCCGCGGTGGACACGACGCTCCTGCCCGAGGAGTTCATGACCGATCCCGAGCAGTAGAACTCGCCGCCGGTCCTCGGGTCGATGGCGTAGATCTTGCCGGTGACCCGGGAGTTGAAGCTCCCCGTGTACGGCCGCGCCACGAAGGCGTTGCCCCACCTGTCCCCGCCGGGGGTCAGGATCGGGGAGGCGTCCTTGGGCGCCTCCGGGGACTCCTTGACGTTCTGGATGAGGGGTTTGGCCGAACGCATCCGCTCGGCGGTCCAGAACTCCTCGGCATCGGCCGGGGAAAGCTGCCTGACCTGGGGCGACTGGGTTACTCCGGTCACCGGCGGGGCGAGCGGTGCCGCCGCGGCGAGCGGCGGGGCGGCCAGGACGAGAGCGGTGGTCAACCCCACCGCGGCCGTCAGGGCCGCCCGCATCGTCTTCGGAACCATGGGGATCTCCTTGTCGGAGTGGACGGAATCGTGCTGAGCTGACTCAGCGGTGTCACCGTCGCGTGCCGTCCTGGTTGCCGACCTTGCGCCGACCTTGACCGCCAGCTCAGCGCCGGCTACCGCCCGCGCGGAGAGGCGAGGAGTCCCTCGAACTCCGTCACCCTCGTGCCGTAGCGGGTGTTCGCGGCTTCGAGAACGGCGGCCGCCAGGACGTCGGTCCGGACGTCGGCGAGCTCGCGCGGCGACGTGCCGGCGGCCCGCTCGTAGTTCCAGACGACGACGTCGAGATGGACCGGCACCCGCAGCCGCCACCCGCTGCGCAGGAGCGCCTGGGCGAACGCCGGGTAGGGCGTGAACCTCGGGTTGGCGAGCCAGGAGAGCAACGCCGGCTGCGCGACGCTGAAGTCGATCCCGGCTCTCGCCAACGCCTCGACCACGGCCGGGGCGAGCGGCTGCGCGTTCTCGTGCGGGTTGTGCTCGAGGAGCTCGCCGTAGACGGCCACCGCGTCCAGCGTGGTACTCCGTGCCGCCTCCGGCCTTCCCTCCTCGTGGAGCCGCTGGGCGGTGGCGAAGAGGGTCTGTGCCCGTTCGATCGAGCGGGCGGTCCCGCGCGGGTCGGTGTCGGTGTTCTCGGCGACCGTCGCCGACGCGACGGTCGCCGCCAGGACGAGCGCGACCAGTGCGGCCAGCACCGGACGGAGGCGGGTCCAGTGCGGCCCGGTGCGCCTCGGCCGGCTCGCGGCGCGCTCGGCGGGCTCGGCACGCTCGGCGGGCCTCGACGCCGGTCGCGTGCGCTCGCCGGGCGCGGGGTCCGGTGCCGGTGCCGGGACCTCGGTACACAGGATGGCCGCGTGGGCGGCCCGCAGCTCGGGCCCGGGGTCGGTGCCCAGCTCCTCGGCCAGCCGCTGCCGCACCGACGCGTACCGCTCCAGGGCCTCCGCCCCGCGCCCGGCCAGGTGGAGGGCCCTCATGAGCAGGGCCTCGAGCGGCTCGGCGAGCGGGTACTCGGCGGCGAGGTCGGGCAGGGTGGTGACCAGCGGACCGGGACGGCCGAGCCGTAGCTCGACCTCGGCCCACCGCACCACCGCGTCCAGGCGCCGCCGGTTCCAGCTGTCCCGGACCTGCGCCGCCCAGCTGCCGGGAACACCGGCCAGGGGCGAGCCCCGCCACAGCTCCAACGCCTCGGCGAGCGCGGCGGCGCGGGCGGCGTCGCACCGCCGGTCGTCGAACTGGTCGGCCAGGCGGCGGAACCGGTGCAGGTCCACCAGTTCCGGGTCGACGTCCAACACATAGCCGGCATGCCGCCGGTCGATGCGGACCGCGGTCTCCCCGGTGCGGGCGGCGGCCTGTCTCAGCAGCCGGCGGATCCTGCTCAGGTACGAATACAGCACGTTGCGGGCCTCGACCGGCGGGGACTCGGCCCACACCCGGTCGATGAGCGTCTCGATGGCCACCGGTCGGCCGGCGTCCACGGCCAGCGCCGCCAGCACGGCCTGTGCACGCGGCGCCCCGACCTCCAACGCCTGGTCGCCCGCCCACAGCTCCACTTCCCCCAACAGTCGGAACTCCACCCGCTCACCTCTCACGTGATCGACACAACCGAAGCTCGGCAACAGGACGTCTCGGACCACCTGTATGTCGACGTGAGGGAGAAGGTCGTGATGCCGTGGGCCCGTACCCGGTCGGACCTCGTCCGGCAAGAGACGATTTGGCACGGTACGCCCGCTGACCAAATTGGGCCGCTTGCCGTTGCCGACTCGGCGTCGAGTACACGCGGCCAGAGTTGTCGCCGTCGTATTCGCGGACGGTTACCGCAATTTTTTCCATACCCGTGGTTATGCGGCGGGCGGCCCAGCGTTGTTACTCCGTTCCGCCCTGTTCGGTGGGACGGCAGGGTCAGTCGGGGAATGTGGAACTGGACATCCGCCGTCATCGGCCCTCCGGATGGCGCCGGCGGGCCGCCGGCTCGCGGGCGAGGCGCACGGCAAGGGAAAACGCACTGGTCAGGACCCATTTCGGGCCGGTCGTCGCCGGTGTTGATCAGACTGTGGGTGAGTGGGCGAACACCGAGAGCATTGTTCACGTTTCGTCTTCTCAGCCCGGTAAATCTGACGTACGCTCCAGTTCGCCATCAGAGTCGGGACTGATGGCAACCCCCGATGCGCACCCCTTCGAGGGTGAATTAGTGCTGCTCTTTTCTCGTTGGGAGGCGTTCGCGATTACAGCTACCGAACCGCTGTTCAGCGGTACGTCTGAATGGGTCGACGAGATATTGATGAATGGCGCAGACAATGGTGTCTGCCTACACCTGCCGGGTGGTCCGATCGCGCGTTCGGCGCTACGCCGGCTGGTCGCCGGCCGGGAGGAGGCGCTGGTCACGGCCGGGTTGGCGCGCGGCGGCCGCGTCGCGCTGAACCTGCCGCCCTCGCTGGCGTACGTGGCGAACCTGCTCGCCGCCTGGCGGATCGGCGCCCAGGCCGTGCTGCTGGACCACCGGTTGACCCGGTACGAGGTCGGCGCCGCGCTCGACCGGCTCGGGGTTCAGGTGGTGGTCGGCACCGACGGCGGGCGGGGGAACCCGCTGGCGGTGTTCCACGACGTGACCGAGACGATCTCGGTCCGCCGGGGCAGTCCGGCGACCACGCCGCACGCGGTGCTCCAGCTCAGCTCCGGCTCGACCGGGCCGTCGAAGGTGATCGGCCGGACCGCGGCCGACCTCGTCGCGGAGATCGAGCGGTACACCCGGATCGACGGCGTCCCGCTGCCCGGCGAACGGGTCATCCTGCTGCCCTCGATGGTGCACGTCCTCGGGCTGGTCGGCGGGCTGCTGTACGCACTGCACGCCGGGGTCGAGATCGTGCCGCCGCGCCGGCTCACCGGCGAGGGCATCCTCGACGCGGTCGCCTCCGGCGCCACCCCGGCCACCGTGCTCGGGGTTCCGTTCCACATCGGACTGCTGGGCTCGGTCAGCGACCCGCCGAAGCTCCCGCAGCTCAAGCGGATGACCACCGGTGGGGAGCTCGTGCCCACCGCGGTCTCGACGGCGTTCGGTGAGAAGTACGGTGTGCCGCTCGGGAACATGTGGGGCATGACCGAGCTGGGGGTCATCGCGACCGACCTGTTCGGAGAACACCGCCCGGCGCTGACGCCCGCGCCCGGGATCGAGGTTCGCGAGGCCGGTGGTGAGCTGCTGGTGCGCCGTCCGGAGTCGCCCTACGTCGGGTTGTCCGACCCGAGCCGCTGGGCCGACGGCTGGCTGCACACGAAGGACGCAGGACGGGTCGACCCCGAGACCGGGCTGGTGACCGTGCTGGGCAGGCTCGACTCGCAGGTGTCGGTCGGCGGGCTCAAGGTCGACCTGACCGAGGTCGAGCACACGATCACCAGCCTGCCCGGGGTGGAGGCCGCTGTCGTCCTGTACGACAAGGAGATCAGCGCCTTCGTCCAGCTTGCCGACGGCGTGAGTGGACAGTCGGTCGACGTGGTGCTCGCCGAGCGGCTCGCGGGCTACAAACGTCCGAAGAGGACTCACTACGCGCCGGCCCTGCCCCGCACGACGACCGGGAAGCTCGTCCGCGATCCCGCGGTGCTCCGCGAGAGGTTCTCCCCAATCACACTGGAAGGTGAGCGATGAAGGCTGCAGAGGTTCGCGAGTTCGTGCTGGAGACCCTCCAGGAGATGAACTACGACATCGAGGGCGTCGACGACGGCAGCACGCTCGGACCGGCGGGCGTCGACCTCGAGTCGCTGGCGATGGCCGAGCTCGCGGTCCGCGTCGAGGACAGGTTCGGCGTCCAGTTCGCGGAGGAGGAGTCCGAGGAGCTGGCGCTGATGACCGTCGGGGAGTTCACCCGCACGGTGGCGGACCGCGTCGGACGTGTCGCGGGCGCGGGCCAGCCGCAGTGACCGAGCCCGGACCCGTGCGGCGAGACGAGGTCGTGTCCATGATCGCCGCTCTCGACGGCCGTCCGGTCGCCGAGATCGGTGGCCAGATCGACTCGATGCAGCTCGCATGGCTGGTGCACCAGGTGGAACAGCGCTACGGCGTGGAGATCGAGCTGGACGACGGGCAGTACGCCCGGATGAGCACGGTGGACGGAGCGGTCGAGGTGTTGCGCGAGGCGATCCCGGCGGTTCCGCGATGACGGAACCACGGACACGCGTGGGGATCACCGGCCTCGCCGCGACCAGCGCCCTCGGCAGGGGAACGCAGGCGCAGCTCGCCGGTGCCCTCGCCGGTGCGGCCGCGTTCGGACCGGTGCGGCGGTTCGACACCGGCCGGCGCAGGGTCACCGCCGCCGCGACCCTCCCCGACGCGAGCAGCCTGGCCGACGAGCTCGCCGAGGTGGTCAGCGAGGCGTGCGCCGGTCTCGGCGCGACCGAACGCGCGGAAACGCCGTTGCTGCTGGGGCTGCACGGACACCCGGACGCCGGACGGTCCCCCGAGGCGACCACGGCGGCGTTCGCCGGGGAGCTGGCGCAGCGCAGCGGCCTCGCCGGGGTGGCGAGGGTATACACGTGCGCGTGCGTCTCCGGCAGCACCGCCGTCGCCGACGCCGCCGCGCGGATCCGGTCGGGACGGTCGGAACGGGTCGTGGTCGCGGCGGGCTACCTAGTGGAGCCAGACCAGTTCGCCCTGTTCGACGCGGGGCGGGCGCTGGCGGCCGACGGGGCGGCGAGGCCGTTCAGCGCCGGTCGCGACGGTCTGCTGCTGGGCGACGCCGTGTCCGCGGTCGTGCTCGAACCCGTTGCCGCGCGGGAGGTGTTGGCGGAGGTGGCCGGCTGGGGCCGAGCGGGGGACGCGCACCACGTCGTCCGCCCCGACCCCGACGGCCACGGCTTGGCCCGGGCGATCACCGCGGCGTTGCGCCGGGGCCGGATACGCCCGGACGAGGTCGGGTACGTCAACGCGAACGCGAGCGGCGCCGACGGGGACAGTGCCGAGGCGGTCGCGCTGCGCCGGGCGTTCGGAGCGGCCCGCCCGCCGGTCAGCTCCACCAAGTCCGTGCACGGCCACGGGCTCGAGGGCTCCGGGCTGCTCGAGCTGGTGATCACCGTGCTCGGCCTGCGGGCGGGCAAACTGCCGGTCAACGTGGGCCACCTCGGGCCCGATCCCGCGTGTGACGTGGACCTTGTCCTCGACGGACCGCGGCGGGCCGCCAGCCCGTACGCGGTGAGCGTCAACGCCGCCTTCGGCGGTGCCAACACCGCGTTGCTGGTCAGGGCGACATGAGCACCGAGCTGGTCGCCGTGACGATGCCGGAGGGGACCGTGCCGCCGCCGCTGCCGGGGTTCGTCGTGTCCTCGTTCAGTCCGCTCGTCGCCGTGGCCGCCGACCGGTGTCTCACCGCTCGCCACGGGGACCCGCCCGCCGCAGACGCCGTCGGGCAGCGCACCGCCGTCGTGCTCGTCAGCGGGAGCGGCGACGCGCGCATGGCCGAGCACGTGGCCGACGCGGTCGACGCCGGCGCCCGGATCGGCCCGCTGCTGTTCTTCCAGGCGGTGCCCAACAGCGTCGCCGGGCACGTCGCCGCCCGCTGGTCCCTGGGGGGCCCGGTGGTCTGCCTGTGCCCGACGGGCGAGCCGAAGGCCGAAGGGCTGGCCTACGCACGACTGCTGATCGAGGACGGGGACGCCGACGAGGTCCTCCTCGTCTGTGTCGAACAGGCTGGCGCGGCCGCGTGCGCCCACGCCGTGCTGGTGAGCGAAGGAGAGTCTCGATGAACGCAAGGGGCCTGCGCGCGGTCCTGGCGGCTGACCCGGACATCGGAGCGGGCAACGTCCTGCACACCGTGCTGGCGCACGGCGCCGACCCGGACGGTCCCGGCCTGGTCTTCGACACCGAGGTCGACGGACATCCCGCCGAGTACGAGTTCACGCTCGGCGAGCTCGACGCCATGGTCGACGCCCGCGCCGCATGGTTGCACGCCAGGGGGATCCGCGCGCGGGACCCGGTCGCGGTGTGGGCGAGCGCGGCGGCGGACACGGTGCTGAGCTTCCTCGCGCTCACCCGCGTCGGCGCGATCCCCGCGCTGATGAACGGGAGGATGACCCCGGACATCGCCGCGGAGTTCATCCGCAGGCTGCGCGCCAGGGCCATCCTCGCGGACGCGGCACACACGGACTTGCTGGCCGGGCACGACCTCGGTGCGGAGCTGCTCGGGCAGCCCGCGGAGCTGGGGCAGGGCGACCCGGCGGCCGCGCCGCCGCACTACCGGCACCACCAGGACGACCCGGTCGTGATCACGCACACGTCGGGAACCACCGGCGTGCCGAAGGCCGTGCTGCACCTGCACCGGACGCTGTTCGCCTCGCAGCGCCACCTGCTGTCGATGCCGCAGGCGCAGGGCACCGGGCGGGTGCTCAACGCCCTGCCGATCCCGCACACCGCGACCGTGCTCATGGTCAGCCAGATCCTGTGCAACCGCGGGACGATGCTCTGCCTGTCCCAGCAGGACGGTCCGACCGTGCTCTCGGCCATCGAACGGTGGCACCCGGAGGCGGTGTACGGCTTCGCGGTGACCTGGTCGGACCTCGCCCGGTACGACCTGTCCACGAGGGACGTCGGCTCGGTGCGGTTGTGGTTCAACACCGGCGACTGCGCGCACGAGGCCCACGTCCGGCGACTGGTCGCGGTGGGTTCCCGGGAGGTGGTGACCCGCGAGGGGCGCCGGCGGATCACCGGCTCGCACTTCGTCGACGGCCTCGGCTCCTCGGAGATGGGGCACAACGGGTTCCACGTCACCCACACGCCCGACAGCGGCCACTACGACCGCCGGATCGGCAGGCCCTACACGTTCGCCGAGGTCGCCGTGCTCGACGCCGACGGCAACGAACTACCCGCGGGGCGGGTCGGCAGGCTGGGCTTCCGCTCGCCCACGCTCTCCCCGGGGTACTGGAACGACTCGGTCACCACGTTTCGGTCCCGGTGCAACGGCTGGTTCCTCACCGGCGACCTCGTCCACCGCGACGAGGATGGCAACTACTACCACGTGGACCGTGACCCGGACGCGCTGGTCGGCGACGGCTTCTACACCGCGCTCTCCGAGGAGCGGATCCTCGCCGGCTGCCCCGACGTGCTCGACTGCACCGTCGTGATCCTGCCGGAGAACGGCCGGGTCGTCACCGACGTGCTCCTGGAGCTCGCGCCCGGCGCGGACGAGGACGCCGACCGCACCGCGGCCGTCCGCGCAGCGCTCGGCGAGCGGGTGGGCGCGACGCTGCAGCGCGTGGTGGCGGTGCGGCAGGAGGACATCCCGCTGACCGTGACCGGCAAGGTGCGCAAGTTCCTGTTGCGCGAGAAGCACCTGACGCGAGGGCCGGCGTGATCCCGGCGGCGATCACCGGTATCGGCCTGCTCACCCCGGTCGGCCGGGGAGCGGAGGAGGTCTTCCACGCGCTGTGCGTCGGGAAGTCCGGGCTGTCCGCGCCGCCGCCGGGCCATCCGGCCGCGGCCTCGGTCGACGTGGGCGGTTTCGTCCCCGAGATCGACCCGCGGACCGTGGTGTCCGGCCCGGCCGCCGCCGTCGTCGACAAGGTCGTCGTGCTGGCGCTGCTCACGGCCGCGGACGCGCTCGCCGACGCCGGCATACAGGTCGGCCGGGACGTCGACCCGCACCGGGTCGGGGTGGTCGTCGGCGGGGTCGGCGGAATGGCGACGCTGGAGAGCCAGGTCCTGGCCAGGGGCGAGCGGGGCCGGACCGCGGTGAGCCCGTACCTGCTCACCGGGATCCTGCCCAACATGCCCGCCGCCCGGATCGCGATCGCGCACGGGATCCGTGGCTACAGCTCGAGCATCGGCACCGCGTGTGCCTCGGGTGCGCAGGCCCTCGCCGACGGGCTGCGGCTGATCCGGGCCGGGGACGCGGACGTGGTGGTGTGCGGGGCGAGCGAGGCACCGCTGTTCCCGACCTTCGCCGACACGTTCGGCAACGCGCGGGCGCTCGCCCGGCGCTGGGCTGACCCGACCGCCGCGAGCCGGCCCTTCGACCGCAGGCGCAACGGGTTCGTGCTCGCCGAGGGCGCCGGGATGCTGGTCCTCGAGCGCGTCGCGCACGCCGACGCCCGCGGTGCCGCCGGCTACGCCGACCTGCGGGGGTGGGGCGCCACCACGGACGCGCACCACCCCACCACCCCCCGCCCGGACGGTGCCGGCGCGGCCGAGTGCATGCGCAGGGCACTCGCGAGCGCGGATCTCACGCCGGCGGACATCGGCTACGTCAACGCCCACGGCACCGCGACCAAGCTCGGGGACGTCGCGGAGGCAGCCGCGCTCGGGGCCGTGTTCGGCGGGGAAGGCCCGCCGGTCAGCTCCACCAAGGCGCTGACCGGCCACATGCTCGGAACCTCCGGGGTGGTGGAGGCGGCGGCGAGCGCCCTCGCCGTCGCCCGCGGCGTGCTGCCGCCCACCTTCAACCTCGAGGAGGTGGACCCGGCGTGCCCGGGCGCCCACCTCCGGAGCACTCCCGTGGAGACCGAGATCGACCACGCGCTGACGAACTCGTTCGGGTTCGGCGGCCAGAACGTGAGCCTGGTGCTGAGCGGAGCGAGCACCGACAAGAAGCGGAACGGTTGAGGCTGATGAACTTCTCAGGAATCGATCACATCGAGCTGTACGTCGGGGACGCGCGGCAGGCGGCCTACTACTACTGCACCGCGTTCGGGTTCCAGGTCCTGGCCCAGGGTGGTCCGGAGACCGGCCTGAAGGGACAGCGTTCGCTGCTGCTGAGCCAGGGCGACATCCGCATGGTCCTCACCTCGCCGCTGGTCGCCGACCACCCGGCCGCCGAGTACGTGCGCCGCCACGGCGACGGCGTCGCGGTGATCGCGGTGGAGGTCGACGACGCGGAGCGGGTGTATGAGGAGCTGGTGCACCGGGGCGCCGCGGCGGTCTCGGCACCGGCCAGATACGCCGACGATGACGTCGCGGTGACCACCGCGGAGGTGGCCGGCTTCGGCGACGTCACCCACCGCCTGGTGCAGCGCACCGGACCGCGGACGGAGTTCCTGCCCGGCGTCTTCCGGATGTCCGAGGTGGACGTCGTGGCGACAGGGCCCCTGCTGCGGATGATCGACCACTTCGCGGTGTGCGTGCCGGCCGGCGAGCTCGACGGGACCGTCCGGTACTACGAGGACGTGTTCGGGTTCGCGCAGATCTTCGAGGAGTACATCGAGGTCGGGGAGCAGGGCATGTCCTCCAAGGTGGTGCAGAGCCCGTCGAAGCTGATCACGTTGACGCTCATCGAGCCGGACACCGGCCGTCGGCGCGGGCAGATCGACGACTTCCTGCAGTGGCACGGCGGAGCCGGCGTCCAGCACATCGCCTTCACCAGCGAGGGCATCAGCGACACCGTGCACGCGCTCGCCGCCCGCGGTGTCCGGTTCGCCAGCACACCGCCGACCTACTACGACGCGCTCGCCGAGCGGGTGACCGACCTCGCGGTGCCGGTGGAGGAGCTGCGGGCCGCCGGCGTGCTGGTCGACCGGGACCACTGGGGCCAGCTGCTGCAGATCTTCACCGAGTCGATGCACGTCCGCAGGACGCTGTTCCTCGAGATCATCGAACGCCGGGGAGCGCTGACCTTCGGCAGCGGCAACATCCGCGCGCTCTACGAGGCCAAGAACCGAGAGCTGAGCGGTGTGGCGTGAGCACGAACACCGAGCCAAGCGGGAGGAACCAGGTGACCACGACCGAACGGTTCGCACTGTCCGAACAGGAGCTGGAGCTGCTGCCCTCGGACGAGGACGTGGCGTTCTACGCCGAGCATGGCTGGTACATGTCGAAGAAACTGTTCACCGACGCCGAGGTGGACGAGCTGGTGGCGGCGAGCGAGCGGTACTACGCGGGTGCGCGGTCGCGGCGGTTACCGGTGCGACCGCCGCGGCTCGCGTACTGGACGCCGGAGCGCGGCGACGTGCAGCGACACAACGACTACGTGCACTACGAGAGCGACCCGCTTGCCAAGCTACTGCTCAAACCGGTCATCGGTGCCGTGGCCGCCCGGCTGGCCGCGGCCGAGGAGATCCGCGTCTTCCAGTCGACCCTCATCTACAAGCCGCCGGTCTCCGGCGAGCCGTCCAACATCGTCCCCTGGCATTTCGACAAACACTACTGGGCGTCCTCGTCGTCGGAGAACATGCTGACCGCGTTCATCCCGTTCCACGACTGCGATGAGGACATGGGCACCATCACGATGGTGGACGGTAGTCACCGGTGGACCGAGATCGGGGCCGACGATAGCACCACCCGCCATTTCGCCGAACGCGACCGGTCGCAACTGGAACGTATGCTGGTCGAGAACGCGGCATACAACGGCGCCGACGTGCGTAAAATCCCGATGGTGATCGCCAAAGGACACATGAGCTTCCACCACTGCCGGACCTACCATGGTAGTGGTGCGAACACGAGTGCGCGTCCGCGCCGCGCCGTTTCCTTGCACCTTCAGGACGGCGCCAACGAATTTCGTGAGTTTCCGTTGGCTGACGGCACTTTCGCGTTCTACAATCATGACAGTGTCGTTCGAAAGACTTCGGACGGCCGTCCGGACTATTCGGATCCGGATTACTGTCCCGTTCTGTGGCGACGTTAAACCCACGAAACACTGAGGAGTACAGCTTTGTCCAGATACGACTGGGGACAGACGCATCCGGGAATCGACCGCCTCGAGAAGGCCGTCGCCGAGGCACGCGACCGTGTCGTGCAGCACCCGCTGTACGCCGGTCTGGACACCCACGAGGCCATCGTCGTATTCATGGAGCACCACGTCTTCGCGGTGTGGGACTTCATGTCGCTGCTGAAGTCGCTGCAACGCGAGCTGACCTGTGTGACCGTGCCGTGGATCCCGACCGGACCGACCGGTAGCCGCAGGCTCATCAACGACATCGTGATGGTCGAGGAGTCCGACGAGCTCGGAAGCGGCTTCATCAGCCACTTCGAGCTCTACGTCAACGGCATGCGCGAGGCGGGTGCCGACACCACCGCGATCGACCGGCTGATCGAGCTGCTGCGCGACGGCACCGGCGTTCAGGACGCGCTCGTGCGGGCCGGGGTGCCGGCTCCCTCGGTGGCGTTCGCCGGCACCACCTGGAACATCATCGAGAACCTGCCGGTGCACTGCCAGGCCGCGGCGTTCGCATTCGGGCGGGAGGACCTGATCCCGGACATGTTCACCCAGGTCGTCTCGATCAACGAGCGGAGCAGGAAGCTCGGCACGTTCATCGACTACCTCGAGCGGCACATCGAGGTTGACGGCGAGCAGCACACCCCGATGGCCATGCAGATGGTCACCGACCTGTGCGGCGACGACGAGCGGAAGTGGCAGGACTGCGCCGAGACGGTGAACACCGCCCTTGCCGCCAGGGCGACGCTCTGGGACAGCATCCTGACGGCCATCAAGAACCGTTCCACCGACTGAGAGCGACCGTGACGCAGACACCGGTGGGCGGGGAGTTCGCGCGGCGCAAGCTGCTCGGCATCCTGTCGGGTAGCTGGGTCGCCCAGTGCTGTTACGCCGTGGCGAAGCTCGGGGTGCCGGACCTGCTGGCCGAGGGACCGTGCTCGGTCGACGAGCTCGCCTCTCGGTGCGGGGCCGACCCCGGTGCGCTGGCGCGGCTGCTGCGTGGCATGGCCTCGATCGGCCTGTTCCGCAGGACGGCACCGGGAACCTACGCGCTGACCTCGGTCACCGAGTGCCTGCGCTCGGACGTGCCTGGCTCGCTCCGGCAGACCGCGATCCTGGACGGGGAGGAGGTGTTCCGGTCCTTCGCCGAGATCCTGCACACGGTGCGGACCGGAGCACCGGCCTTCGACATCGTCCACGGCGAGCCGTTCTACGACTACCTGGGCGACAACCGGGCGGCCGCGGCGACCTTCACGGAGGCGATGGACGCGAACCGGCTGCCGACCACCCTGGCGGACTGTGACTTCTCCGGGGTGGACACGCTGGTGGACGTCGGCGGCGGCAGCGGGGGCCTGCTGACCGCGGTGCTGACCGTCCATCCGGCGATGCGAGGTGTGCTCCTCGAGCTGCCGGAGGCGGTCCGCCAGGCAGCGAAGAGGACGGTCGAGGTGGGACTCGCCGACCGGGTCGAGCTCGTCGAGGGCAGCTTCTTCGACGCCGTGCCCGGCGGGGGAGACGCCTACGTGCTCGCGCGGGTGCTGCACAACTGGACGGACGAGGAGGCGCTGCTGATCCTGCGGCGGGTGCGGGCCGCGATGGCGCCGGGCACCAGGCTGGTCGTGTTCGAGCAGCTGATGGCCGACGAGCACGAGAACCCGGACGCGGCCTCCGGAATGGTCGACCTGCTGATGCTCGTGCTGCTCGAAGGGCACGACCGGACCGAGGAGCACTACCGCCGGTTGCTGGCCGAGTCCGGGTTCGTCCTCGACGCGGTGCACCACGGCGTCGGCGCCGCCGCGGACAGCGCACTCGTCGCGCGGGCGACCTGAGATCCGCCCCGACCCAGGGAAAGGAGGTGCGGCGATGACCGGACCGACAACGGCTGTCCACAGGGGAACGACCAGCTCGCTCGGTGCGCTGCTCTCCCGACAGGGGCGGCGGGACCCCAACCCGTTCTACGCGGAGCTGCACCGGCGGGGGCCGGTGTGCGCGCTGTCGGCGCAGGACCGGTTCGACCTGGTGGTACACGGCTACGACGCGGTGCACCAGGCACTGCGCGACCCGGCCCTGCACGTGATGACCGGTGAGTACCGCGATCGACAGGGCGGCACCCGGTGGCGCGGCCACAGCTCGTTGCGCGTGCTGGCCGGCTCAATGTTCCTCAGCGAGGGAGCCGACCACAGCCGGATGCGGCGGCGGTTCGCCCAGGCGTTCAGCGCGCGGCGGGTGGCGGCGCTCGAACCCGCGGTGAAGCGGATCGTGGCGCGCCGGCTCGACCGCCTCGCCGAGATCGGTGCGGGCGGCGCGCCGGTGGACCTGCTCGCGGAGTTCGCGCTGCCCGTTCCCAGCGACGTGGTCGGCGAGCTGCTCGGGGTGCCCGAGTCCGACCGGGACTGGTTCCCGCCGCGGGTCCGTGCCTTCGGCGCGATCCTCGACCTCGGCGCCGGGGTCTGGCGCTATCAGCAGGCGGCCGACGCCGCCGCCGACGAGCTCTCCGGGTACTTCGCCGAGCTGCTCGCCGCCCGCCGGGCGCAGCCGCGCGCGGATCTGGTGAGCGCGCTGGTCACCGCCGGGGACGGGGTGCCGGGTGAGGACGACGAGCTGATTGCGAACCTGGTGACCACCTACAACGGCGGCTTCGTCACCACGACCCACCTCATCGGCAACGGGACGCGGATCCTGCTGGACGACCCGGCCGAGAAGGCGCGGGTGCTGGCCGACCCGGCGCGGACGGAGGGGTTCCTGCGGGAGGTCCTGCGCTACGAGCCGCCGGTGCACTTCTCGACCAGGTGGGCGGCGTCGGCCACCGAGCTCGCCGGGACGGCCGTGCCGAGGGACAGCAGGGTGCTCGTGCTGCTCGGCGCCGCCAACCGCGACCCGCGCCGCTTCACCGACCCGGACACGTTCGACCCGGGGCGCGACGAGGGGCCACCGCTGGCCTTCGGCGCCGGCGTCCACTACTGCCTGGGTGCCGCGCTGAGCGCGATGGAGGGCAGGATCGCGCTGCCCATGCTGCTGCGGCGTTTCCCCGACCTCGCGCTCGCCGGGGAGCCCGGCGAGCGGACGACGCTGATGCTCCGCGGCTACGAGTCCCTCCCGGTGACCGTGTCATGACAACGACGCTGGCGGACGTCGCCGCGTTCCTCCCGGAGCGCAGGGTGCCGGTTGAGGAGCTGGGACCCGAGCTGGGGCTGCGCGGGACGCAGGTACGGGTGCTGCGCCGGTTCAACGGTCTGGGGGAGGTGCGCCGCCAGCGTCCGGGTGAGACGCTGGTCGACCTCCTCGAAGGAGCGGTACGCGCGCTTGCGTCGCTGCGCGGGCGCGAGCACCTGGTGCGGTACGTGATCCACGCGCGCGGCGTGCCGGTCGTCGTGCCCTACCCGGTGAACCCGGTGCACGAGCTGCTGGCGAGGCTCGGCCTCCGCTGCACGACCGCGTTCACGGTCACCCACCACGCCTGCGTGTCCGCCCTGGTGGCGATCGACGTCGCCGGGCGCCTGGTCGCGCGGCATCCCGACCCGGGTGCGCTCGCGCTGGTGGTGGCCGGCGAGCAGGTGTTCACCCAGGACCAGCGGCTCGCGCCGGACCACCGCGTGTTCGGCGAGGGGGCCGGTGCCTGCCTGGTCTCGGCCGACGGCCCAGGGGACGCACTGCTGTCCTTCGCGTCCGGTCAACGCGGCGACCTCGACCACTACGGCACCGACGGCGCCGCGGCGATGGAGGGGTTCGCGCGGGAGTACACCGAGCTGCTCGGTGAGGTGATCCTCGCCGCGGTCAAGCGGGCCGACCTCTCCCTGGACGACATCGCGCTCGTGCTGCCGCACAACGTGAACGTGGTGTCATGGCGACGGGTCTGCCGTCGGCTCGGCCTGCCGGTGGACCGGGTGCTGCTCGACAACGTGCCGCTGGTGGGCCACACGCCCTCGGCGGACACCTTCATCAACCACGCGTCCGCGGTCGCGCTCGGGCGGCTCGCCCCCGGCGACCGGTACCTCACCGCGGGCGCCGGCCTCGGCTCGGTCTTCTCCGCGATGGTCCTCGAGCACAAGGTCTCCGAACACACCGTCTCAGCGACACACGGGAGCGGGAACATGGCGGCAACCGACCTGCGCACCCGGGTCGTCAGCACCCTCGGTGTCCTGTTGGGACGGATGTTCGGCGACGACCTCCCCGCGGTGTGCGAGGAGACCAGGCTGTTCGACGAGCTCGGGCTCAGCAGCTCGAGGACCCTCGAGCTGCTGCTCGCCCTCGAGGACCAGCTCGATCTCCAGGTGGACGTCGAGGAGATCGACCGGCGCGACCTCGCCTCGGTCGGCTCGCTGGCGGACTTCGTCGTGGCCCACGTGGACGGCGGTGAGCCGTGTTCGTGACCGGTCGACCGGTGACGGGAACGGGCCTGGCGCTGCGGCGGGTGGCCCGCCGCAGCGAGGACACCGACTCGCCGCTCGCCGCCCACCCGGCGCTGCGGCCTTACCTCGCCGACCTCGCCGCCGCCCGCGGGCTGGCCCTGCGCGAGGAGGTGCTCGGCACCGGCCAGGCCTACGCCGAGCTCGCCGCGACCCTGGTCGAGGCGGTCACGTCACCGGAGGAGCCGGTCGACCTGCTGGTGCTGGCCTACGGCGTGCCCGACGTGCAGCCCGGACGCAACACCGCGCTGCGCCTAGCCGAGCACTGCCCGGGCCGCCCGCTCGCGTTCGCGGTCTGCGACCAGGGGCCTGCAGCGGCGTTCACCGCGCTGCGGGTGGCCGCCGAGTTCGCGGCGACCGGCGCATGCGCCCGGGCGGTGCTGGTGGTCGCCGAGCAGGCCGCGCTGCCCTACCCGCTCGCCACGCCGGCACCCATGCCCGACCGGCACGCGGCGGTGGCGCTGCTGTTGGAGACCGGCCCGGCGCCGGTGGACGTCCGGTCGCACCCGGCGCTGCCGCCCGAGGCGGTCGGTGCCGTGCTCGCGGCCGAGGTCGCCGAGCTGGTCGGCGAGCGCGACGGCGTCCGGCTCGTCCTGGGGCCGGGGGTGGACGTCGGGCCCGAGACGGGTGTCGGGCCCGACGTGCTCCGCGCGGCGGCGGGCCAGCCCTACACCGGGACGTGGGCGCGCCTCGCCGAGGGCGAGCCGGGCGCGTTCCTGGTGGTCGCCGACTACGACCCGGTGCTCGGCTACCTGTGCGTGGCCGGGTTCGAGAAAAGCCCGCGGCCGGTCGCCCACGCGGCGGTCGGCTGAGTGTCCAGGTCGGGCAGGCGGTCGGAGTGGAGGGAGGTGGTTGGGATGCGTATCGAGGACAAGCCGATGGTGGAGGACAAGCCAATGATCGAGGACAAGCCCTGATGACGTCGTCTTCCCGAGACGACGTCTGACGACGTCCGGTGTGCGGGGGCGCGCCCCCGCCGCGTCCCCGCACACCATCCGCCGAACCGCGAGAAAGGGTCCGCCGATGCGCCTTCCGGGTCTCGACGTGCCGAGGGAGAGCAGGCTCCTGGTCTTCGTCGGGCTCGTCGACGCCGTCGGAACCGGGTTGTACATCGCGGGCTTCGCGGTGTTCTTCACCCGCGGCGCCGGCCTCTCGGTGGCCGAGGTCGGGCTCGGGCTCACCGTCGGGAACGCCTGCGGGCTCGTCGCGCTCACGCCCATCGGCATGCTGGCCGACCGGATCGGGCCCCGCGCGGCGTCGATCCTGCTGCACCACTGGCGCGGCGTCGGCTTCGTCGCGTTCGCCTTCGTGCACGACTTCGTGGCGTTCCTGGTGGTCTCCTGCGTCGTCGGCATCCCGACCCGGGCCATCGACCCGGTCAGCCAGCTGTACGTGGACCGGCACATCGGCAAGGACCTGCGCATGCGGGTGATGTCGGTGATGCGGGTCGTCTACAACATCGGGTTCTCGGTCGGCGGTCTGCTCACCACGCTGATCCTGCTGGTCGACACCCGGCCCGCGTTCCTGGCGATCGTGCTCGGGAACGGGGCCACGTTCTTCCTCGCCGGAATCCTGCTCGCCAGAGTGCCGTTGCTGGCCGACGACCCGCCCGGCCGCAGGACGGCCCGGGGCTGGCCGCGGTCGCTGCGCCAGGGCAGGTTCCTCGCCGTCACCGGGCTCAACGCCGTGCTGGTGCTGAACACCACCGTGCTGACGCTGGGCATCCCGCTGTGGGTGGCCACCCGGACCGAGGCACCCACGGCCGTCGTCGCGCCGCTGATGGTGCTGAACACCGTGCTGGTCGTCCTGCTGCAGGTCCGGCTCGCCCGGGGCACCGACACGAGGGAGGGCGGGGTCCGCGCGCTGCGCCGCTCGGCGCTCGCGTTCGCCGCCGCCGCGGTCGTGCTGTCCCTGTCCGGGGCACTGGATCCCCTCGGGGCGGTGGTCGCCGTGGTCGCCGCGACGGTCCTGCTGACCGTGGGCGAGCTCTGGCACTTCGCCGGGAGACTGTCGGTGTCCTACGCGCTCGCGCCGCGCGACCGGCAGGGCGAGTACCTGTCGGTGTTCTGGCTCGGCTCCGCCGCGGCGCTCATGGCCGGCCCGGTGCTGGTCACGGTCGGGGTCGTCGACCGAGGCGCACCCGGCTGGCTCGCCCTGGCCGCCGTCTTCCTCGCGACCGGCCTCCTCGTCGGGCCTGCCGTCGCGGCGGCCGCGCGCCAGCTCGCGGCCGGACACCCGAGTAACGACACCGGTGAGGTGGTGGGCAGTGCGACGTGACGACGTGCCCCGGGGGACGGTGGTCGACCGGGTCCTGGTCCCGTTCGCCGGTGACGGCGAAGGCGTGGGCGAGCTCGCGTTCGGGCAGCTCGGCCTCTGGCAGTCGATGGCGAGGGGCGTCTCCCGGACGGTGGCCCACGTCGCCGAGCCCGAGCCGGGCACGACCGTCGCCGCCGTCGCCGACCTGCTCGGCTTCATGGTGGGCAGACACCAGTCGCTGCGCACCACGCTGCTGCTCCGGGACGACGGGCGCAGGCCACGGCAGCGGGTGGCCGCGAGCGGGGAGGTCCCGCTGCTCGTGGTGACCACGGAGGACGACGACCGGGCCGACGTCGCCGCGGCGCTCTCGGAGCACTGGCAGGTCGTCCCGTTCGACTACGAGACCGAGTGGCCGGTGCGGATGGCGGCGGTCGTCACGGCGGAGCGCGTCGTGACCCACGTCGTCACCGTCATCCTGCACACCTCGATCGACGCGTTCGGGCTGCGGGCACTGGTCGCCGACATCGGCGCGCGCGACCCGGCGACCGGCGCACCGGCCGGGCCGGTCACGGCCGTGCCGCCGCTCGCGCAGGCGGCCTGGGAGGCGAGCCCGGCGGGACGGCGGCAGAACCAGCGGTCGCTGCGGTACCTGGAACGGGTGCTGGCGACGGCGCCGGCTGAGCTGTTCGGACCGCCCCGCTACGGCGGCGAGCCGCGCCACGAGCTGCTCCGCTACCGCTCACCCGCGCTCGCGATGGCCGCCCACGCGGTCGCCGCCCGCGAGCGCGTCGACGACTCGCCGGCGTTGCTCGCCGCGTTCCTCGTCGCCGTGGCCAGGGTCACCGGCGTCAACCCACTGCTGACGATCATGTTGGTGTCCAACAGGTTCCGGCCGGGCTACGCGGACTCGGTGAGCGCGTTGATCAAGGTCACGCCGTTCGTGCTCGACGTCGCGGGCCTCACCCTGGGGGAGGCGGTCCGGCAGACCGCGGGCAAGGCGCTGAACGCGTACAAGAACGCCTACTACGACGCCTACGAGCAGGACGAGGTCGTCGCGCGGGTGGAGCGCGAGCGGGGCGTCGCGTTCGACCTGTCCTGCTACTACAACGACCGCCGGCAGCGGGACCGGGTGCACGCCGGTGTCGCGGCGCCCGCGGCGGAACGGATCCACGCCGCGCTCGCCGAGAGCGAGCTGTCCTGGTGCCAGGAGGTCGGCATCCCGAGGTCCAAGCTCCACCTGTGCCTGGACGATCCGCCCGGCGCCGTCGAGCTGGTGCTGTCCGCGGACCGGCGCTACTTCCGAAGGACCGACATGACAGCGCTCGCGCTGGCGATCGAGGAGGTGGCCGTGCAGGCCGCGACCCGACCTGACACGCCAACCGGCGCCGTCCCCGCGGCGGCGCTGCGATGACGGCGTCCGCTGTGGACAGCGCGGTCGGTCTGTACCGGACGGTGCGGCTGGTCCGGCGGTTCGAGGAGCGGGCGATCGAGCTGGTCCGGTCGGGCGACATCGTCGGCGGCATCCACCCCTACGTCGGGCAGGAGGCGGTCGCCGCCGGGGTGTGCGCCGCGCTCGGTGCCGGCGACCTCGTCACCGGCACCCACCGCGGACACGGGCACGTGCTCGCCAAGGGCGCCGACCCGGCCCGGATGATGGCCGAGCTGACCGGCCGGGAGAGCGGCCTGAACAAGGGGCGCGGCGGCTCCATGCACGCGGCCGACTTCGGGGTCGGGGTCCTCGGCGCCAACGCGATCGTCGGTGCCGCGGGGGCCATCGCGACCGGGGCGGCGTGGGCGCGGCGGCGGCTCGGCACCCCGGTCGTCGCGGCGACGTTCTTCGGTGACGGCGCGGTCAACGAGGGCATGCTCCTGGAGGCGTTCAACCTGGCCGCGCTCTGGCGGGTGCCGGTGTTGTTCGTGTGCGAGAACAACGGCTACGCCACGACGATGCGCGTGGACGACGCGGTCGCCGGCAGCATCACCGGGCGAGCCGAGGCGTTCGGCATCCCCGCGTCCACGGTGGACGGTCAGGACCCGGAGGCGGTGCTCGCCGCCGCCCGGGAGGCGGTGGACCGGGCCCGTGCCGGCGCCGGGCCGTCGTTCCTGGAGTGCCGGACCCGGCGGTTCGACGCCCACCACACCTTCGAGCACGTGGTGCGGCTGCGCTACCGCACCGACGAGGAGCTGGCGGGGATCCGTGCCCGCGACCCGGTGGACATCCAGGGCGCACGCCTGGACGCCGCCGTACGCGCCGAGGTGGACGAGGAGGTGGAGCGTGTGCTGGCGAACGCCGTCGAGTTCGCGCTCGCGAGCCCGTTGCCCGACCCGCTCACCGCGCTGGACCACCTGTACGCGAGCGGGCTCCGGCCCCGACCGGGGAGTGGTGTCTGATGCCCTGGCTGTCCTACCAGAAGGCGCTCAACCGGGCGCTCGCCGACGCGATGGCCGCCGACGAGACGGTGTTCGTGCTCGGCGAGGACGTCCGGGCCGCCGCGTCGACCGTGACCGCGGGCCTGG
Source organism: Actinophytocola xanthii (assembly GCF_001921205.1). Taxonomy (GTDB): domain Bacteria; phylum Actinomycetota; class Actinomycetes; order Mycobacteriales; family Pseudonocardiaceae; genus Actinophytocola; species Actinophytocola xanthii. Next base: position 125,240 of record NZ_MSIE01000002.1, read on the forward strand.
TCGGGCGGTTCGGGCCGGAACGGGTGCTCGACACCCCGCTGTCCGAGCAGGGCTTCACCAGCTTCGCCACCGGCGCCGCGCTCGTCGGCATGCGCCCCGTCATCGAGTTCCAGATCCCCGCGCTGCTGTTCCTGTCCTTCGAGCAGATCACCAACCACGCGCACAAGTTCTCGCTGATGACCGGCGGACAGTGCCGCGTTCCGGTGACCTACGTCGTGCCCGGGTCCGGGTCGCGCACCGGGTGGGCCGGGCAGCACTCCGACCACCCGTACAGCCTGTTCGCCCACGTCGGGGTCAAGACCGTCGTGCCGGCGACGCCGGCCGACGCCTACGGGCTGCTGCGCTCGGCGGTCCAGGACCCCGACCCGGTGGTGGTGTTCGCGCCCTCGGCCGCGCTCGCCCGCCGCGAGGACACCGACCTGGCCGCGCTCGCGCCGGTGCCGCTCGGCTCGGGACGGGTGCACCGCCGCGGTACCGACGTCACGGTGGTCGCCGTCGGACACCACGTGCAGGACGCGGTCGCGGTGGCCGACGACCTCGCCGAGACCGTGTCGGTGGAGGTGTTCGACCCCAGGACGCTCTACCCGTTCGACTGGGACGGGCTCACCGAGTCGGTCGGCCGGACCGGGCGGCTGGTGGTCATCGACGACTCGAACCGGACGTGTGGAATCGCCGGCGAGGTGATCGCGACGATGGCGGAACGGGTGCGGCTGGCCGCCCCGCCGGCACGGGTCACCCGCCCCGACGGCGCGGTGCTGCCGTTCTCGCCGGAGCTGGACCGGGCGACCCAGCCGAGCAGGGCCCAGCTCGCGGCGGCGGTCTCCCTCGTGGTCAAGGAGCGGCCATGAGGCCCGGCTCACCGACGGCCGGTGCGTGCCCCCCGGACCGCGGCGAGGTGGGCCCCCAGCACCCGCACGGTCTCCGCGAGCGCTATCGCGTCTCCGCGTGCGTTGACGTGCCTCCCGTCACCGCTGAACAGGCCGGGATCGGTGGCGGCGGGGTGCGCGGTGAGGTTCACGTGCAGCGTGCCGAGCTCCGCCGCGACGGCCGCAGTGTGCTCGGACAGCGTCTCCATCCGCCTGCGCAGCCCCGGGCGAAGCCAGTCGGCGATCGCGGGGGAGGGGGAGTAGGAGACGTTGTAGAGCCCCACCGTGATCACGTCCGCTCCCGCCGCCCGCAGCGCGGTGACCATCGTCCGCAGCTGGGCGTCGACCGACGCCGGACGGTAGGTCGCGGGGAACGCGTCGTTGGCACCGCACACGACGAGCGCGAGGTCCGGCCGGAACTCCAGCGCGGGACCGAGCTGGCGGGCCGCGACCTCCCGGGCCCGCAGGCCCCGGTGGCCGAGGTTGAGGTACACGAGATCCGGCGCGGCGGCGGCCAGCTCGTGCGCGACGCGGTCGGCGAGCTGTGCGCTGCCGTAGCCGGGAACCGGCTCGGAGAGTCCTTCTGCGACGCTGTCGCCGAGGACGGCGAACCGCCGCCAGGGGTGTCCGGCGAGCAGCCGCGCACTCTCCCCGGAACGCAGGCAGTAGGGATCCGCCGACTCGCGCGACGGCTCGCGACAGGAAAGGTGGCGGTCGTTATCCATGCCCACTCCGCTCGTTCATTCGGCGAAATCACCCGCAGCGGCCAAGAGTCGATTCGGGACGCGAGGGTACCGGTCGCCTTCGAGCGGTACTAGTGACCCGTTCGCGTTGTGTGCCAACGAAGAGGAAGGTCGCAAGAATAGTGCGGATGGATCGGGACGACTGCTCTGGTCGTACGAACACACTGGACCCGTTCGCGAACATGATTGACCACGAATAGAAGTGCCGGCTACGTTCCGGACCCACTCAAGGATTTGCTGGAGGTTCCACCGAATGAACATCCCGAGAAAATGGCGGTCGCGGTCGCTGATCGCCACGGGGCTGCTTGCGGCTGTCACGTCGACCGTGCTCGTCGCCGGCGCGGGTGCGGCGTCCGAGGGGCGACACGGCGTGTCCCGGGACTGGACCGGCAGCTGGGCGGCGGCCGTCACCCGGGGCAACCTGAGCGGCTCGTCGTTCGTGGGCCTGAACAACCAGAGCGTGCGGATGATCGTGCACGGCTCGGTGGGCGGCTCGAAGGTCCGGGTGCGGCTCACCAACCTCTACGGCGAGAAGGCCGTCACCGTCGGCCGGGCCACCGTCGCGAAGCCGAACACCGCGACCCCCGAGCTGTCCGACGTGGACCCCTCGACGCTGCGGGAGCTGACCTTCGGCGGCTCGGCCTCGTTCGTCATGCCCAAGGGCGCGGAGCTGCTCAGCGACCCGGTCGACCTCCGGGTGGGCAACGACGAGGACCTCGTGGTGAGCGTCTTCCTCCCCACTCCGACCGGTCTGACGACGTTCCACTCGACGACCCGGCAGAACAACTACATCGGCCCCGGTGACCTCGTGAGCGACCCGGGTGGGGCCGGCTACACCACCCAGCGCACGTGCTGCTGGTTCTTCCTGGCCGGTGTGGACGTTCTCCGCGACAACGGCGCGGGCTCGGTCATCGTGTTCGGCGACTCGCTCGCCGACGGCCACGGCACCACGTTCAACGGCAACATGCGCTGGCCGGACCAGCTGTTCGACCGGTTGCAGCGCAAGGTGCACCGCAGGGACCTGCCCGGCGTGCTGAACATCAGCCGGGGTGGCGCACGGCTGAACCACGACGGGCTCGAGCCGGGCGACGGCGGCTTCCCCGGGTTCCCCGAGCTCGGCGACAACGCGTTCTCCCGGCTCGACGAGGACGTCTTCTCCGAGACCGCGGCGCATGCGGTGGTTCTGGACCTCGGCATCAACGACATCTGGATGAACAACGACTCCGCCGACGCGGTCATCGCCTCGATCCGCCAGCTCAACCAGCAGATCAGGCAGCGCGGGTACACCGTGCTCGTCGGCACCCTCGGGCCGTTCGAGGGCCTCAACGGCGGCACGGCTCTGGTGTGGACGCCGGAGAAGGAGGCGACACGCCAGGCGGTGAACGAGTACCTGCGGACGCACCGCCACGAGTTCGACGCGGTCGTGGACTTCGACAAGGTCCTCAGCGACCCGGCGAACCCGAGCAAGCTGAAGCCGGAGTACGACTCGGGCGACCACATCCATCCGAACGACCTGGGTGCCAAGGCGATGGCGGAGGCCGTCCCGCTGCACCTGGTCGTGCGCTGACCGGTGGCGGGCCCGGTGGCCCCGTACCACCGGGCCCGCCACCACCCGGGTGGCGGGTCTCCCGCCACCCGGGCCCGGCGTCCTTCCGACGACCACGGAGGCCATGGTGCCGCTTGACCCACAGGTCGCCGCGATGCGTGCGGAGCGCATGGCCCGCGGCGCGACACCCCTGTACGAGATGACGCTCGCGCAGGCGCGTGCCGCGGACCTGGCGGACATCCGTGCGGCCGGCGGGGACCCCGAGCCGGTGTTCGAGGTGACCGACGCGACGTTCCCGGGCCCAGCCGGCGAGCTGCCGGTCCGCCTCTACCGCCCGTCCGCCGACCGTCCACTGCCGACGCTGGTGTACTTCTTCGGCGGGGGCTGGACCCTGGGCGGCATCGACACCTCCGACGGGGTCTGCCGGGCGCTCGCGAACGCCGCCGGCTGCCTGGTCGTGACCCCGGGCTACCGGCTGGCGCCGGAGCACCCGTTCCCGGCCGCGACCGACGACTGCCTCACCGCGCTGGGATGGGTGGCGGAGAACGCGGACGCCCTCGGAGCCGACCCCGCCAGAGTCGCCGTCGGCGGCGACAGCGCGGGCGGCAACCTGGCGGCTGTGGTGGCGCTGCAGGCCCGGGACCGCGGCCTGCCGCTCGCCGCGCAGCTGCTGGTGTACCCGAACACCTGCTACCGCGCGGACACCGAGTCGCTGCGCGACAACGACGACAGGTGGATGTTCAACCACCACTCGGTCGACTGGTACTGGCGCAACTACCTCCCCGACCCCGAGGCGGGCCGGGACCCGCGGGTGTCGCCGCTGCTCGCCCCCGACCTGTCCGGGCTGCCGCCCGCGCTGGTGATCACCGCGGAGTACGACCCGCTGCGCGACGAGGGCGAGCGCTACGCCGAGCGGATGCGCGCCGCGGGGGTGGCCGTGGAGCTGACCCGCTACGACGGAATGGCGCACGGGTTCTTCACCATGTCCGGGTCGCTCGCCGACGCGCGCCGGGCCCTCGACCAGGCGGCGAGGTACCTGCGGGAGACCCTGTGGCGATGACCCGTGAGCAGGCGCCGAGCCTCGCCGACGTCGCCCGGCTCGCGCAGGCGCGGCTGCCCCGGGACCTGTGGGACTACGTCGCGGGTGGCAGCGGTGCGGAGACGACCCTCGCGGCCAACCGGGCCGCGCTCGAGGAGGTGTCGATGCTGCCCCGGGTGCTGACCGGAACCCGCGCACCCGACCCCGCGACCCGCCTGCTCGGCTCGGCGGCCGCGGCCCCGTTCGCCGTGGCACCGATGGCCTACCAGCGCCTGCTGCACCCCGACGGCGAGCTCGCCACCGCCGAGGCCGCGGCGGCCGCCGGCGTGCCGTTCGTGGTGAGCACGCTCAGCAGCGTGCCGGTCGAACAGATCGCGAGGACCGGCGCCACCACCTGGTTCCAGCTCTACTGGCTGCGCCCACCCGGTCTCGTCGAGTCCCTCGTGGCGCGGGCCGAGGACGCGGGCTGCGAGGCGTTGGTGGTGACCGTCGACGTGCCGGTCATGGGACGGCGGCTGCGCGACGTGCGCAACTCGTTCGCGTTGCCCGACGACGTGGTAGCGGCACACCTGGCCGACGGCGCGGCGAGCCGCGCCCACGAGCCGGTCCCCGGGGAGTCGGCGATCGCCGCGCACACCGCCGCCACCTTCGCCCCCGGCCTGGGCTGGGCCGACATCGCACGGCTGCGCGCCTCGACCTCGCTTCCGCTGGTGCTGAAGGGGATCCTCGACCCCCGGGACGCACTGCTTGCCGAGGAGTCCGGTGTGGACGCGGTCGTCGTGTCCAACCACGGCGGCCGCCAGTTCGACGGCGCGGCCCCGAGCATCGCCGCCCTGCCCGCGGTGGCCGACGCACTGGCCGGGCGAGTCGCGGTGTACCTGGACAGCGGGATCAGAACCGGCACCGACATCCTCCGCGCGCTGGCCTGCGGGGCCGAGGGCGTCCTCGTCGGCAGGCCGGTGCTCCACGGGCTCGCGGTCGACGGCGCGCGAGGTGTCGGACATGTGCTGTCCCTGCTGGCCGAGGAGCTCCGCGACGCGATGACGTTGGCCGGCTGCGCCGACGTCGCCGCCGTGCGAGCCCTGTCCACCGTTCGAACTGTGAGGACCCGATGAGCGTCGCCGACCTGCCAGGAGCGCTGCCCGAGGACCGGCCGGCCGTCGTCCTGGCACCCGTCACCGAACTGCCGCCGCCGCGGCCACCCGTGTGGACGGACCTCCGCGCCGAGGACCTGCACCCCTCGCTGGAGGATCCGGCGCTGACGTCGATGAACCTCCTCAACGAGGTCGCGAACCACTACCCGGACGCGGTGTCGTTCGCCGCGGGCCGCCCCTACGAGGAGTTCTGGCGGCTCGACGACGTCCCCCGCCACCTCGCGCGGTTCAGCGAGCACCTCCGGACCGACCTCGGGTACGGCGAGGAACGGGTGCGCAGGACGTTGTTCCAGTACGGACGCACCAAGGGGATCGTGCACGACCTGGTGGCCGCCAACCTGGAGCTGGACGAGGGGATCTCCGTCGACCCGGAGTCGGTCGTGGTCACCGTCGGCTGCCAGGAGGCGATGGTCCTGGTGCTGCGTGCGCTGCGGTCGGGACCGCGGGACGTGCTCCTGGCCGTGTCCCCCACCTACGTCGGCCTCACCGGGGCGGCGCGGCTGGTCGACATGCCGGTGCTGCCGGTGGCGAGCGGCGAGGCCGGCGTCGACCTCGACGACCTGCTCGCCCGGATCCAGGGCGCGCGTTCGGCCGGCCTGCGGCCGCGCGCCTGCTACGTCATGCCCGACTTCGCGAACCCGTCGGGTGTCAGCATGTCGGAGAAGACGCGGCGGGCGCTGCTGTTGCTGGCGCGCGAGGAGGACTTCCTGCTGCTGGAGGACAACCCGTACGGCCTGTTCCACGGCGGCGAGCGGGTGCCGACCTGCAAGGCACTCGACGAGCACCGGCGCGTGGTCTACCTGGGCTCGTTCGCGAAGACGGTGCTGCCGGGCGCCCGGGTCGGCTACGTCGTGGCCGACCAGACCGTCACCGCCGGGGACGGCACGGTCCGGCTGCTGGCCGACGAGCTGTCGAAGATCAAGAGCATGCTGACCGTGAACACCTCGGCACTGGCCCAGGCGGTCGTGGGTGGCGCGCTGCTCGAGCACGGGTGCAGCCTGCTGCGTGCCACCCAACCGGCGCGGGCGGTCTACACGGCCAACCGCGCCCGGCTGGTCGAAGGGCTCGCCGCCCGCTTCGGCACCGGGTCCCCGGTCGGCTGGAACGTGCCGGGTGGGGGGTTCTTCGTCGTCGTCACGGTTCCCTTCCCGGTCGACGACGCGCTGCTGACCCGCTCCGCCCGCGACTACGGCGTCCTGTGGACGCCCATGCACCACTTCTACGACACGGCCGGGCAGGGCAGGGACGGCCCGCGGTCGCTACGCCTGTCCTGTAGCGCGCTGACCCCCGAGCAGGTGGACACCGGCCTTGACCGGCTGGCCCGCCTCATCACCGACGAGCTGGCGAGAACACCTCGCCGTGCCGACCGTTTCCCGTGAATTGTCGTCCCCGCGGAATTACCGCCCACCGAGGGTGACGGTTTCTCAGCAAAAACAGGCAGTGGGCCCGCGCCGTGCTTTCGCCCGGCGCGAGCCCACTGTTTATCGACTAGCTGCTGACGCCGGCGCCGGCCTCGAGCTCGCCGCCGCCAAAAGCACGCTCCGCCTCGGCGCCGCCGAAGGCGATTTCCGCCTCGCCGCCACCGAAAGCGACTTCACTTCCACCCATGGTCAGTTCCTCCTTGCAAGAGGGGACAATACGAACAGAGTATCTATAATGGAGCCTGCCACCACAAGCTGCATTCGCCCATATTTGATGCGCCGAATGCCGACTGAGGACTGGTGCTAAGAGTTCAGTGTTCGAGAACCATTGCCGAGAAGATCGCGCCGTATCCCGCCGATACGACGAGATAGCGGTCACCCGCGCTCAGCAACCCATTCTTGATGGCGGTGCGGTAGTTCAGGAACGTGTCCGCCGCGAACGTGTGGCCGATCAGGGGCACGTTGTCCAGCAGCACCACCGTCGGCGGCAGGCCGAGCTCCCGGCACACCTTCCGCCAGGAGCGCGTGTTGACGTTGTGCGGAAGGACCAGCCGCAGCTCGTCGACGCGCAGCCCGGCCCGTTCCGCGGCGGCGCGGATGACCTGGCCCATCAGCGGGGTGTACTCCCTCGCGAAGCGCTCCGCGTGGTCGGCGCGGTCGGCGCGGTCGGCCGCCCAGTGGTCCAGATCGCCGCACTGCAGGGTGACGTAGCTCAGCACGCGGTCGCGCGGTCCGTCCGCGGACACCAGGCAGGCGGCCGAGGCCTCGCCGAAGATCCGGGCCTCCGGCCGCAGCGACTCGTCCAGCGTGAAGACCTGCTCGCCCGCGACGATCAGCGCGAGGGCGTCCGGGTCCCCGTCCGCGGTCAGCAGCCGCCCGGCGACGTCGATGGCGAGCAGGCCGGCCGCGCACCCGTGGTGGCCGACAGCGAACGCGGTCGCCGCACGCAGGCCGAGCAGGTCGCACAGCTCCGGCAACGGGTTCACCGGATGGGGCAGGGACACCGGAACCGTGCGCGCGTAGAGCAGGTAGCGGACCCGGTCGGCGCGACCAGGCAGCGCGGAGAGGCCGTGTGCTGCCTGGGCGAGGAGGTCGAGGAGCGTCTCGCCCGGCTTCTGGCGCCGGACCTCGGAGTAGCCGTAGGAGCGCCGCAGGGTGTCCAGGGTGGAGGGTGGGAGGCGCCAGTCGGCCAGGAGCTCCTCGAGGGGAACCCGGCGGTCGGGCAGGTATCCGGCGATCTCGCGGAGCGCGGTCATGACGTTCGCGTTCGGCGGCGTGCCGTGGACGGTCGGCGTACTACTGTCGGCGGGTGACGAGTGAGCGCAGAGGTCATTTCTGGGACGCTGTGGACGGTCGTGCGCCGATGCCAACGGCGACGAGAACATTGGGGTGGTCGCTGATCCGGGCCTACCCCGAGCGGGGCGAGATCGAGGTCTCGTTCGAGGCCACCGACGACTTCCTCAACCCGGCGGGCTCGGTACACGGCGGCTTCCTCACCGCCATGCTGGACGACACAATGGGACCCGCTCTGGCCGCCACGCTGGACCCCGGCCTGCTCGCGGTGACCCTCGAGCTCAAGACGAGCTTCCTGCGGCCGGCCAGGCCGGGGCGACTGGTGGGTCACGGGCGCGTCCTGCGCAGCGGTGGCACCATCGCGTTCCTCGCCGGCGAGCTGCTCGACGACACCGGGCAGGTGGTGGCGGTCGGGTCGGCGACCGCACGGATCGTGCGCGGCTGAGCCGCCGCGCTCAGCGTTCGCCGTCATTCCCGTCATTCCCGTCGTTCCCGGTGTCGGCCAGGGTGGGGGCGCCCTTGCGGTAGCGCAGCAAGGGAATCATGGTGATCAGCAGGCACAGGGATCCGGACAGGAGGATCGTCGGCGTGAGTCCCAGGCCGGCGACCGTGAGCCCGGCGAGGGTGCCGCCGACCGCGAGGCTGCTGCCGGTGACCGCGCTCACCATGCCGAACACCCGGTTCTGCAGCTCGACCGGCACGCGGGCGTAGAGCATGGCGCCGAGGATCGGCCGGATCGCCGCCTGGGTGACGCCACAGAGCACCGAGACGACGAGCACGACGGCCAGGCTGTCGGTCAGGCCGAGCGTCAGCTGCCGGGGCGCGACGCACAACACCAGGCTGACCGTGAAGGTCAGGTACTGCGGGAGCTTCGGGCCGACAATGGTGAAGGCGATGTTCCCGACGATCGCACCGCAGGCGAACGCCCCGAGGATGAGGCCGACCGCGGGCACGGCGCCGAACCGCTCCTGGACCCACAGCGGCACGAACACCGCGTAGTTGGCGACGGTGAACAGGTTGACCACCGCGGTCATGGCGAGCATCCCGACCAGCAGCCGGTCCTGCCGGAGGTGGGCGGCGCCGCGCCGCAGGGCGGCGAGGTAGCGTTCGCCGGCCGCGGCCCGGCGGTCCGGCATGGTCCCGGCCGGGGGATGGACGAGCAGCCCGACGAGCACCGCGGACAGGGTGAAGCTCGCGGCGTCGAACCAGATCGCGCCCTGCGGTCCCAGCAGGAGGATCAGCAGACCGCCCAGCGGGGCGGCGGTCACCATCGCGAGGTTGCCGGTCCCGTCGTAGATGGCCGTGGTCCGGATGATCTGCATGCCCGCGGCGTCGCTGACCGGTCGGAGCAGGACGTGCTGGGCACGGCCGGCGACACCGGAGAGCGCGCCCTTGACCGCGACCAGCGCGGCGAGCGGGAGGAACCCGATTTCCGGCGTGGCCGCGACCGCCGCCATCGCCAGGGCCGAGGTGAGCTCGGCGACGATCATCGTGCGCCGGATGCCGAACCGGTCGGTCAGCGGGGTGGCGAACACCCCGGCCAGGAGCGCCGGGAACACCGTCGCCGCGGAGATCAGGCCCATCTTGGCCGCGCTGCCGGTACTGGTGAGCACCAGCCACGGCACGGCAACCGTCGTCACCACGCTGCCGAGCATCGAGACGACGTGTGCTCCGAGCAGCGCGGCGAGCCCGACCCGACCGGCGGTACGGCTCGGGCCGGACGCCTCGCTGACCGTGCTCAATCCGCCGCGCTTTCCACCAACGCGTGCTCGGCCGCGTACCTTTCGCGCAGCCGCCGGGTGTTGGTCTTGCCGCTGCCGGTCCTGGGCAGGTCGTCCACGAAGTCGAACGAGCGCGGGGTCCACACCCAGGTGAGCTTCTCGGTGACCAGCTCGGCGAGCTCCTGCTCGCTCACCGTGGCGCCCTCGGTGAGCACGACGTAGGCATGGGCGGCCTCGCCGAGCTTCGGGTGCGGTACGCCGATCACCGCGGCCGCCCGGACCTGTGGGTGGGTGCTCAGCGCGTCCTCGATCGCCCGGGGGAAGATGTGGTGGCTGCCGTAGGTCGTGATGATCATGTCGCTGGCCCGGCCGGTCAGGTAGATGTAGCCGTCGTCGTCGACGTGGCCGAGGTCGCCGGTGCGTACCCAGCCGTCGACGAGCGTCTCCGCGGTCTGCTCCGGCCGTCCGATGTAGCCGGCGAAGTTCAGCTTGCTGGCCACCCACAGCTCGCCGGTCTGGCCGGGGGGCAGCACCGTGCCGTCCTCCCCGCGGATCTCCAGCCGAACGTCGCCGTAGGCCGGCCCGCAGGAGCTGATCCGGTCCGGCCGGCTCGGGTCGTCGCCGACCCCGGGGAACGCCGAGATGAACGGGGACTCGGACAGGCCGTAGGTGATGCGCAGGACCGGGCCGAGGCGTTCTCGGGCCTGGCGCAGCCGGACCGGGTTGGTCGCCGCGGTGCCGACGCTCAGCACGACCATGGCGGACAGGTCGCGCTTGTCGATGTCGGGATGGTCCAGCAGCTCGTAGAGCATCAGCGGGGTGATGAACGTCGAGTTGACCTGCTCCCGCTCCACCAGCGCCAGGAACTCTGCGGCGCGGAAGAACCGCGAGACCAGCAGCGTGCCGCCGGTGAACAGGTACAGGAAGGCCGAGGTCTGACCGGCCACGAACCACATCGGCGTCACGGTGAGGTGGCGGTAGCGCGGCTCGCCGGCGGCGACGACGTGCTCGGCGAGCGTGAGGACCTGTTCGTACAGGTTCGCCGTGTGCAGCAGCGGTTTGGGTGTTCCGGTGGTACCGCTGGTCTGGAAGACCGACTCCGGTTCGCCGGTCGCCGTACGCGGGTCGAACGGGGCGGCGCCGACGGGACGTGCGGTGAGGACGTCCGGTCCGGCGCCCCCGGGTCCGACGCAGAAGACCGGGACTCCCCACCGGTCCACGATGTCCCGGCCGCGTTGCTCGTGCACCGCGACCTCGTAGAGCACAGCGTCGGGCCGGACCTGGTCGAGGTAGGCGTTCATCTCGGTGGCGGAGCCCGCGTTGGACACCCACGCCGTCCGGCACCCGAGCAGGTGCAGGGCGAGCTGGATCATCGGCGCGTGCGGCGGATAGCCGAGCAGTACCGCCACTGTGGAGCCCGGCCGCAGTCCCATGTCGACAAGGTTTGCCGCGATGTCGAGCACGGCCGCGCGCACCTCGGCATAGGTGAACCGGCTCTCGCCGTTCACCAGGGCCTCCCGGTCCGCGTACCCGGCGAAGAGTTCCAGTGCCCGCAGCACGTAGTCCGGTCGGGAGGCGGGCAGGGGGTCCATGACGTACTCCAGGTGCACCTCGGTGACGAGCCGGCGAATGCTAACTCCGCGGAGGCGTCGTTTTTCCCAGCGCTGACAGGGTTTTCCGGCAATCGGCTGAACGGGTCAGCGACCTGCTCCCGGGTGGCGGAACACGTTCGCACCGCCGCTGCCGGTGTGCCGCCGGCGGGTACCGTTCGCCACCAGAACCTGGGAGGGTCAGCGGAATGCGCGGAATGTTCGTCGCCGGCCCGCCCAGCACGGGCGACGGAGGACGGCTCCGGGTACACAGCGCGGCGGCCCGGACGTTCGACGAGCCGACCGGCCAGGCGCTCAACCCGACACTGCCCGGCTACCTCGCCGACCTGACCGCTCCGTACGGGGTCGCGGTGCGCGCGGACCTCCTCGAGCTGGGTGTCGGGCACTCCTACGGCGAGATGTGCCTGCCGCTGCTCGCCGAGCTGGTGTCCGAGGAGCGGCCGGCCGACCTGCTCGTGCTGGCCACCGACATCCCCGACGCCCGGTTCGGTCGTGCCACCGCGACGGTGCTCAGCTCCCACTGCGCCGGTGCCCCGCTGGGGTTCACGGTGTGCGACCAGGGGGTGCTGGCCGCGTTCACGGCGCTGCACGTCATCGGCGGCTTCGCCAGCACCGGCGGCGCCCGGCGGGCCGTGCTGCTGGTCGCCGAGCAGCCGATCGTGTACCACGAGCTGCCTGTGCCCACGCAGGTTCCAGGCCGGGCCGTGGCGGTGGGCGTGGTGCTCGAGACCGCGGGGCCAGGGGGAGGGGTGTCGGTCCGCCGGCACCCGAAGCCGGCCCAGGACGGCGTGGCGGAGGTACTGGCCGCGGAGGTGGCCCGGCTCTCCGCCGACGGCCCGCCGCCGACCGTGGTGCTCGGCAGCCGGCTGGCCGAGCTGGTGGGGGACCGGGGCCTCGCCGGGGACATCCGGGCGTACCGGGGAGACCAGCCGTTGACCGGTCTCTGGCTCGAGCTGGTCCGCGGGCTGTCCGGCTGGCGGGAGGCGGGAGGGCGGGTGCTGCTCGCGGACTACGACCCGACACCGGGGTACCTGTTCTCGGCCGCCATCCGGTTCGACGGGCCGCCGGAGGAGCCCTCGTTCTCCTCCGCCGGGCTCACCCGGCCGGGACGCGAGCCGTCGACTCGCGTTCGACCAGGCGGACGTCGAGGGTGACCGCGGCCGAGGGGCGCTTCCCGTGCCGCACGGCGGCGAGGAGCAGGTCCACGGCGTTGGCCGCCTTGCCCGCCAGGTCCTGGGCCACCGTGGTGAGCTTGGGCGTCACGTAGGCGCTGAGGTCCAGGTCGTCGAAGCCCACGACGGACACCGCCGCCGGCACCGGGACGCCGGCCCGGGCGAGGCCTTCCATGACACCGATCGCGAGGATGTCGGCGGTGGCGAAGACGGCCGTCGCGTGGGGGTGGGACCCGGGCAACCGGGCGCCCAGTGCCACCCCGTCCTCGTGGGTCGTGTTGGCGGTCTCGACCAGGCTCTCGTCCCACTCGATGGCGGCGTCCGCGAGGGCCGCGCGGAAGCCGCGGAATCGTTCGTGGACCACACCGACGTCGGTGAAGGCCGGGCCGGCGAAGAGGATCGCGCGGTGGCCCAGGGCGATGAGGTGCGTCGTCGCCAGCCGGGCGCCGGTGAAGTCGTCGGAACGCACCCCGGTCGTCAGGGGGTTGCCCGAGTAGCTGTCGATGGCTAGGACCGGCACCCGTCCGAGCGCGCCCCGGCTCAGCCGGTCGATCTCCTCGTCGAGGAAACCGAGCAGGATCGCCCCGTCCAGGCTCCAGGACCGCAGTGCCTCGGGCACCTCGGCGGGATCGGCGATACCACGCAGCAGCAGGTGGTAGCCGCGCTTGCGCAGCTCGCGTTCGATCTGCCCGAGGATCGCGGTGTTGTGCGGGCTGAGCGTGAGGCTGTCCTCGTCGGCGGCCGGGACGAGCAGCCCGACGAGGCGGGAGGTGCGGGCGGCGAGGCTGCGGGCGGAGGCACTGGGGACGTAGCCCAGCTCCGCGACGATGCGCTGCACGCGGTCCACGGTTTCCGCGGACACCCGGGCGTGGTTGCCGTTCACCACGTTGGAGACGGTCATCATGCTCACGCCGGCGGCGTTGGCGATGTCCTTCAGCGTCACCCGCATCCGTGCTCCCCCCGTTGCTCGCCCTGCCCAGCGTAGAAGCCGCGCACGCATTGACACCCGCGCGGCAGGCGGTCTAACCTCCGCGATAGTAAGTGTAGCGCTAAACCTGTATTGACCAGCGCCGACTCGGCGCCGGGTCTTCCACATGCGCGGGTGAGGAGAGCGGAAAGGTGACGACGGGCGAGGGCCGGACGGCCGGACAGTGGTGGCGCGACGCGTTGATCTACCAGGTTTACCCGCGCAGCTTCGCCGACGCGAACGGCGACGGCGTCGGCGACCTCGCCGGCGTGGCCGCCCGCCTTCCCTACCTCCGGGACCTCGGCGTGGACGCGATCTGGTACACGCCGTGGTACGTCTCGCCGCAGGCCGACGGCGGCTACGACGTGGCCGACTACCGGGCGATCGACCCGGCCCTGGGAACCCTGGAGCAGGCCGAGGCTCTGCTCGCGCAGGCCGCCGACGTGGGAATCCGCACGATCGTCGACGTCGTGCCGAACCACGTCTCCGACGAGCACCCGTGGTTCCGGGCGGCGGTGGCGGCCGGCCCCGGCTCGCCCGAGCGGGAACGGTTCTGGTTCCGTGACGGCCGCGGTCCCGGCGGGGAGCTGCCGCCGACCCGGTGGACGTCCAGCTTCTCCGGCGGAACCTGGACCCGCGTCCCCGACGGCCAGTGGTACCTGCACCTGTTCGCACCACAGCAGCCCGACCTGAACTGGAACCACCCCGACGTCCGCCGCGAGCACGAGGACGTGCTGCGGTTCTGGTTCGACCGCGGGGTGGCGGGCATCCGCGTCGACTCCGCCACGATGCCGGTCAAGGACCCGGCGCTCCCGGAGGTGCCGGAGTCCTACGCCGCGGGCGAGCACCCGTTCCTCGACCGGGACGAGCTGCACGACATCTACCGCGGCTGGCGCGCGGTCGCGGACTCCTACGCCGAGCCCAGGGTGCTGGTGGGGGAGATCTGGCTCGACGACCGGCACCGATTCGCCCGGTACCTGCGACCCGACGAGATGCACTCGGCGTTCAACTTCGACTTCATGATGCGCCCATGGGAGGCCAAGCAGCTCCGGGAGTCCATTCAGTCCACACTGGACGCCCACGCGCCGGTCGGCGCCCCGCCGACCTGGGTGCTGTCCAACCACGACGTCACGCGTCCGGTCACCCGCTACGGGCGCGCGGACAGCTCGTTCGGCTTCGCCGCGAAACGCTTCGGCACCCCCACCGACCTCGTTCACGGAACGCGCCGGGCCAGGGCGGCGGCACTGCTCACCGCGGCGCTGCCCGGGGCGCTCTACCTGTACCAGGGTGACGAGCTGGGACTCCCGGAGGTCGAGGACCTCCCGCTCGAGGCACTGCGGGACCCGATGCACTTCCGTTCGGAGGGCCTGGATCCCGGGCGGGACGGCTGCCGGGTGCCCATCCCGTGGACCCGCTCCGGCCGGTCGTTCGGGTTCGGGCCGGAGGACGGGGACGCGCCGACCTGGCTTCCCCAGCCCGCCGGCTGGGGCGCGCACTCCGTGCAGGCGCAGGACGGGGATCCCGGCTCCATGCTCACCCTCTACCGCAGCGCGCTGGCGCTGCGCCGGTCCGACCCGGCGTTGCGCGGGGAGTCGTTCACCTGGCTGGACGTCGGCGATGGCGCGGGAGCGGAGGTGCTCGCCTTCGCGCGCGGCGACCTGCTGTGCGTGGTGAACCTCGGCGCCGATCCCGTTCCCCTGCCCACTCACCGCCAGGTGCTGTTGACCAGCGCCGAGCTGGACCGTGACCGCTTACCCACCGACGCCGCCGCCTGGCTGCGCGCCTGAACCTGGAGTGACGATGAAGTCTCCCCACCGCACCGCCCGCCTGGCCCTCGTGCTCTGCCTGTCGCTCACCCTCGCCGCGTGCGGGTCCGACGGCGCCGGAGGTTCCGACGCCGTCGGCGAGGACGGCAGGGTCGTGGTCACGGTCGCCATCGACGCCGGCCTCGAGCAGGGCGCCGTCGACGCCTTCAACGAACGGGTCGAGCAGTTCGAGGCCAGTCACTCCGATGTGGACATCCAGCCGCAGGAGTACACCTGGAGCGCGGCCACCTTCACCTCCCAGCTGGCCGGCGGAACCATCCCCGACGTGTTCACCGTGCCGTTCACCGACGGCCGCGGCCTGATCGAACGCGAGCAGATCGCCGACATCGCCGACCAGGTGGACCGGCTCCCGTACGCGGACTCGTTCAACCCCACCGTCGCCACCGCCGGCCAGGCGCCCGACGGTCGCCAGTGGGCGGTGCCGATCGCCGCCTACGGCCAGGGACTGCACTACAACCGGACTCTGTTCACCCAGGCCGGGCTCGACCCGGACCGGCCGCCCACCACCTGGCCGCAGGTGCGCGCCGCGGCACGGCAGATCGCCGAGCGCACCGGGCAGACCGGCTACGCGCAGATGACCTCCGACAACACCGGCGGCTGGATCCTGACCACACTGGACTACGCGTTCGGGGGCCGTACGGAGTCGATCCGGGGGGAGAAGGCAACGGCCACCCTGGACACGCCCGAGATGACCGAGGCGCTCGAGCTGGTGGCGGCCATGCGGTGGGAGGACGAGAGCATGGGCGCCAACTTCCTCTACGACTGGGCGACCATCAACCAGGACTTCGCGGCCGGCCGGATCGGCATGTACGTCTCCGGTGGCGGCAACTACGGCAACCTCGTCACGCAGAACGCGATGCGGCCGGCCGACTACGGGGTGGCGGTCCTGCCGCTGGTCGACGACCCCGAGGCCGGGGTGCTCGGCGGCGGCACGCTGGCCGTGGTGAGCCCGAAGACCGGTGAGCGCACCCGCGAGGCGGCGGTGCGGTGGATCGACTTCTACTACATGGCCAAGCTCACCGACAAGGACGCCGCCGTCCTCGACGCGCGGACCCTGGCCGAGACGGGCCAGCCGGTGGGCGCTCCCCAGCTGCCGGTGCTGGACCGGGCGACCTTCGACGCGGCGCGGGGCTGGGTGAAGGAGTACGTGAACGTCCCGGTGGACCAGCTCAGGCCCTACACCGACGCGATGTTCGACCAGCCGCTGGTCACCGAGCCGACCCGGTCGACCCAGGAGGTGTACGGCATTCTCGACACCGTCGTGCAGACCGTGCTCACCGACCGGGACGCCGACATTCCCGCGTTGCTGGCCGACGCCCAGTCGCAGGCCCAGGCCCTGCTCGACCGGGGCTGAGACGTGACCCGGCGCCGGCGGAGCCCGCGAACCTGGGTGCGGCACGGAGGGCTCGCGCCCCTGGTGTTCCTGTTGCCGATGGTGCTGGTCTTCGGGTTGTTCTCCTGGGGGCCGATCGTCCAGTCCGTGGTGATGAGCGTCCAGCGGACCAACATGGTGACCGGGGCGGAGTTCGTCGGGTTGGACAACTTCGCCCAGGTGCTCGCCGACCCTCTGCTGTGGACGGCCGTGCGGAACACGCTCTGGTTCGCGGTGCTCGCGCTGGTGTTCGGCTACCCCATCCCGCTGGTGGTCGCCGTGCTGATCAACGAGGTGCGCAGGCGCAGGGGCCTGTTCAGCGCCTTGGCCTACCTGCCGGTGGTGGTCCCACCGGTGGTGGCGGTGCTGCTGTGGAAGTTCTTCTTCGACGCCGGGCCGAACGGGGTCTTCAACACGCTCCTCGGCGCGGTCGGGATCGGCCCGCTGCGGTGGCTGCAGGACGCCGACACCGCCATGCCCTCGCTGGTGCTCGAGGCCACCTGGGCGGCGGCCGGCAGCACGGTGATCATCTACCTGGCCGCGCTGGCCGCGGTGCCCCCGGAGCTCTACGAGGCCGCCGAGATCGACGGCGCGTCGATCCGGCGCAAGGTCTGGCACGTCACCCTGCCCAACCTGCGCGGGGTCCTGCTGGTCACGTTCATCCTGCAGATCATCGGCACCGCGCAGGTGTTCCTCGAGCCGTTCCTGTTCACCGGGGGTGGACCGGCCAACGCCACGACGACCGTCCTGCTGCTGATCTACGACTACGCCTTCGCCGACAGCCTGGGCGGGGACTACGGCGCGGCGACCGCGCTCAGCCTGATGCTGGCCGCCGTGCTCGCCGTGTTCTCCGCGCTCTACTTCCGCCTCACCCGCTCGTGGAGCACCTCGTGAGCGGGCGTGGGCTGCTCTCCCCGGCGGAGTGGGCGTCGAAGCCGCTGCGGCGCGGGGTCCGCGTGGTCCACGGGTTGCTGCTCGCGCTGTTGCTGGTCGTCGGGCTCGGACCGATGCTGTGGTTGGCCAAGGCCGCCGTCACGCCGACCCGGGACACCCTCCGGCAGCCGCTCGCGATCTTCCCGAACGGCATCGACCTCGCCAACCTGGCCACCGCGTGGACCAGGGTGGACATCGACCGCCACTTCCTCAACACGGTCCTGCTTGCGCTCGGCTGCTGGCTCGTGCAGCTCCTCGTGGCGACCACGGCTGGCTACGCGCTGGCCGTGCTCCGGCCGCGCTACGGCAGGCTGGTCACCGGCGTCGTGCTGGCGACGTTGTTCGTGCCGTCGATCGTGCTGCTGGTGCCGCTCTACCTCACCGTCGTCCGCACCTCGATGATCAACACGTTCTGGGCCGTGTGGCTTCCGGCGGGCGCCAACGCGTTCGCCATCGTGCTCGTCCAGCGGTTCTTCGCGAACCTGCCGCGCGAGGTCTTCGAGGCCGCGCGGGTGGACGGCGCCGGGCCGTACCGGCTGTTCTGGTCGGTCGTGCTGCCGATGTCGCGGCCGATCATCGGCGTCGTCTCGGTGCTCGCCGTCGTGGCCAGCTGGAAGGACTTCCTCTGGCCGCTGCTCGTGCTGCCCGACCCGGCGGCGCAGCCGCTCTCGGTGCGCCTGCCCGCCCTCCAGCGCTACGTCGAGCTCGACGTGTTCCTCGCCGCGCTGGCCATCTCCACCGTGATCCCGGTCGTGATCTTCCTGGTCTTCCAGCGGCTGTTCCTGCGCGGCGGCGCGTTGGAGGGCGCCGTGAAGGGCTGACCCACCCGTCCCTGCCACGAGGAGCCAACAATGATGTCGCAGCACCTGTCCCGAGTGGGGGCGGCCGCGCTCGCCGCCCTCCTCGTCACCGCCACGGCGGTGACCACCGCGCCGGTCACGGCCGCGGCCGCTGCGGTGACCGTCGAGGCGGAGAGGGCCGCCCTGGCCGGCGGCGCCCGCATCGAGACCGAGCACGCCGGGTACACCGGACCGGGCTATGTCGGTGGCTTCGTCGATGCCAACCGCGGCACGGCGACGGCCACCTTCGCCGTCACCGGGGCCACCGCGGGCGGCAACGACCTCGTCGTCCGGTACGCCAACGGCACCGGTGGCACCCGGACGATGTCGCTGGTCGTCAACGGGACCACCCGCCAGATCAGCCTGCCCGCGACGGCGAGCTGGGCGACCTGGGGAACCGTGCGGTACTCGGCAGCGCTCGCCGGCGGCTCGAACACGGTCGCCCTGCGCTACGGGCGGGCGGACAACGGCAACGTGAACCTCGACAGCCTGACCGTCTCGCCGGCCCAGACACCCGCCGAGGGCACCTGCGAGGCGGAGGGCGCGGCGTTGTCCGGCGGCGCGCTGGCTGAGTCCGAGCACGCCGGGTACACCGGCTCGGGTTATGTCGGCGGTTTCACCGACGCCAACCGGGGCACCGCCACGGCCACGTTCACCGTGCCGGCCACGAGCACCGGGACCGCGACGGCGGTGATCCGGTACGCCAACGGCACCGGCGGCACCCGGACCATGTCGCTGGTGGTCGACGGCACCGCCCGCCAGATCACCCTGCCCGCCACCGCGAGCTGGTCGACCTGGGGCACGGTGGCGGAGCCGGTGTCGCTGCGCGCCGGGAACAACACGGTCGCGGTGGGCTACGGCACCGCCGACAGCGGCAACGTCAACCTCGACCAGCTCCGGATCGACGCCCCGCCCGCGCCGGAGGAGCCGGTGGGCGACGGCGAGCTCGAGACGGCCTTCCTCTCCGGCGGTGCCGCGGTCGGCACCGACGTCCCCGGCTTCACCGGGCGGGGTTTCGTCACCGGGCTGACCACCACGGGTGCCCGGGTCATCCGCACGGTGAACCTGGCCGCGGCCGGCACCGCCACCGTGGCGCTGCGGTTCCGCAACCCCACCGGCGCGGCCCGCACCCTCTCGGTCTACGCCAACGGCCTGCGCCAGGCGCGGCTCACGCTGCCGGCGGGGGAGTGGCAGACCCTGAACCACACGCTCCCGCTGCGGGCGAACCTGAACCTGGTCGGGTACCAGGTGGACCAGGGCGACACCGGCGGCGTCCAGCTCGACAACGTCGTCGTCGCCGGCAGCACGCCGCTGGACGCGCGCGGCGCGACCCTGCCGTACACCACCTACGAGGCGGAGGCGGGCAGGACCACCGGACGGGTGCTCCCCGCGGACCGCACGTACACCACCCGGCAGGCGGAGGCCTCCGGCCGGCGCGCGGTCGAGCTCACCGGCACCGGGCAGTACGTCGAGGTCACGCTGACCGAGCCGGCCAACGCGATCACCGTGCGGACCAGCATCCCGGACAACGCGCAGGGCACCGGCACCAGCGCCCCGCTTGCCGTGCACGCCGGCGGCGCGAAGGTCACCGACCTCGCGCTGACGTCCCGGTACAGCTGGATGTACGGCCCCTACCCGTTCACCGGCGCGCCCGGCGGCGAGCGCCCGCACCGCTTCTTCGACGACTCCCGGGTCCTGCTGCCCCGCACCTACCCGTCCGGCACCGTCCTCCGGCTGACCAAGGAGACCGCCGCCGTGGACACGATCACGGTGGACCTGGTGGACGCCGAGGTCGCCGACCCGGCCCTGAGCGCGCCGGCGGGCTACGTGAACGTCACGGCGCACGGGGCGCGCCCCGACGACGGCGGCGACGACACCGCGGCCATCCGGGCGGCGATCGCCGCGGCCCAGTCCGGCGCCACCCGGGGCGTGTGGATCCCGGTCGGCCGGTTCGCCATCAGCGGCCTGCTCCACGTCGCCGGCGTCGACGTCCGCGGGGCGGGGATCTGGCACACCGTCCTGCAGGGCACCAACCGCCGCGGCGGCTTCATGGCGACCGGCGGCAACGTCCAGGTCGCCGACCTCACCCTGGACGGCGACGTCACCACCCGCGACCCGGACAACGCCCCCAACTCCGACGCGGCGATCGAGGGCGACTTCGGCAGCGGTTCGCTGGTCCACCACGTCGCCACCAACCACGCGAAGGTCGGCCTCTGGGTGAACGGGAGCACCAGCGGCCTGTACGCGGCCGGGCTGCGGGTGCGCAACACGATGGCCGACGGGGTCAACATCAACGGCAACGCCACCGGCGTCCGGGTCGAACAGAGCACGCTGCGCAACACCGGCGACGACGCCCTGGCGATGTGGTCCTGGGCCGGGGCCGGGGGAACCGTGCGGGACAGCGTGTTCGCGTTCAACACCGTGGCGCTGCCGATCCTGGCGAACGGCGCGGCGATCTACGGCGGCGCCGGCAACCGGGTCGAGGACACCCTGGTCTCGGACACGGTGTTCCAGGGTTCGGGCGTCACCGTGTCCAACTGGCACCAGGCGACCCCGTTCAGCGGGACCACGGTCGTCGCACGCACCACGCTCACCCGGACCGGATCCCACAGCCTCGACTGGAACAGCGACCTCGGCGCGGTCTGGCTGTACGCCCCGGAGACCGCGCTGACCGGCGCGGTGGTCCTGCGAGACCTGCGGGTGGCGGACAGCTCGTACCAGGGCCTGCTGGCGAGCTGGCAGCAGCCGATCACCAACCTGACCGTCGAGCGCGTGACCTTCGCCGGCACGGGGACCGCCGGCATGGAGTTCAACGTCCCGGGCAGCGGAACGTTCAGCCAGGTCACGGTAACCGGCAACGCCGGACCGGCACTGGTGAACAACTCCGGCTTCACGATCGTGCGCGGCCCCGGCAACGTCGGCTGGTGACGCGGCCGGTCTCAGCGGTTCTGGGACGGCGGGCCACCCGCGGAGGTGGGCAGGGTGTCCGGCTCGACCAGGACGAGCTCGACGTCCCACTGGCCCTCGCACTCGGCGCGGCGCACGAGTGCCTGGCCGGCGGCGTAGTTCCCGGCGGTGAAGAAGACCTCCGCCTCGAAGCCCTCGTTGTCCATTCCGGCCGGTCGGTAGCCCGCGGCGGTCACCGCGTCCTGGATCAGCACCGTGAGCTCGTCGATGGGCTCGGCCGAGACCGCCCGCACGGTGAGGTGACCACGCGTGCTCACGACCTCGGTGACGGTGCCGACCCGGTCGAGGGAGAGCCCGTCGGGCAGGAGCGCGGTCTGCTCCGGGGGAGCGGGGCCGGGTCGCGGACAGCTCGCGGCCTCCTCCCCCGACCCACCCGAGCACCCCGCGACCACCAGCAGTGACGCGGCGGCGACAGACAGTGCTAGCTCACGTCCCGGCACGGCGCCACTCTAGACACCGAGTGGGAAAAACAGGGAAAACGAACAACCGTTCGGAGGACGACGAAACGGACTTCTCGGGGCTACCGTGCGGACGAATCCCCGAGCCTGGAGGCGACGAGTGGCCCCGCGCAGAACCCGACCTGTCCCGATCGTGGCCGCGGCGCTCGCGGTCCTCCTGGGTGCGGGCGCCGCCTCCGTCACCGAGCCGACGCGGGACGCCCCGGCGCCCGCGGCGCAGGCCACCGCCAACCCGGTCGGCGCCGAGGAGTGGATGTACCTCCAGCGCGCCAACCCGGACGGCTCCATTCCGGAGGCCGCGGTCACCGAGGCCGTCGCGCAGTCCGACCGGATGGGTGCGACGGCCATGCGCTCGCCCGGCACCGACCAGGTCTGGTCCGAGCTGGGCCCGAGCAACATCGGCGGCCGCATCCGCGACGTCGCGGCCGACCCGACCACCAGGAACGTCGTCTACATCGCCACCGGCACCGGCGGGCTCTGGCGCAGCGACGACGCGGGCGCGACGTTCGTCCCCGCCTGGGACGACCAGCTGCCGCAGTCGATGGGCGCGGTCGCCGTCGACTCCCGCGGCGTGGTCTGGGCGGGCACCGGCGAGCCCGACCACGGCGGCGGCTCCTCCTACTACGGCCGGGGTGTCTACCGGTCCACCGACCGCGGTCGCACGTGGACCAACGTGGGGCTGCGCAGCGGCGACACCATCGGCCAGATCGTCATCGACCCGCGCGACGACCGGCGCGTGTTTGTCGCGGTGATGGGCGCGCTGCACGACACCCAGCCCACCCGCGGTCTGTTCATGACCGAGAACGGCGGGCGGACCTGGACCCGCGTCATCGTCCCGGCCAGTGCCTCGACCGGCGCGATCGACGTGAGCATCAACAAGTCCAACCCGGACATCATGCTCGCCACCACCTGGGACAAGATCCGGGACGAGAAGTCGCGCATCTACGGCAAGAACTCGTTCGTCTACCGCTCCACCGACGGCGGTCGCAGCTGGACCAACATCCACGCCGCGCCGCTCCCGCAGAGCGTCGACATCGAGGGCCAGCCGGTCACCGCCACCTACGTCGGCCGGATGGGCGTCGACTTCAGCGACAGCGACCCCAACCGCGCCTACCTCATCTCCAGTACCGCCGGCGGCAACTTCAACGGCTTCTTCACCAGTGCCGACGCCGGCGCCACCTGGACCCCGGTCGGCCCGACCAGCGGCGGCACCCTGCAGACCATCAGCGGCGGGTTCGCCTGGTGGTTCGGCCGGGTGTACGTGGACCCGGTGGACCCGGCGCACGTGTTCGTCGCGGGCGTGAGCCTCGCCGAGAGCCGCGACGGCGGCCTCACCTGGGTCACCTCGCAGACCCCGCACGCCGACCAGCACGGCCTCGAGTGGGACCCGTTCGTGCCGAACAAGGTGTACCTCGGCAACGACGGCGGCTTCTACTGGTCCACCGAGAACGGCGCCGCGCAGGGCCTGTGGGCCAAGACCCCGCACCTCGCGGTGACACAGTTCTACGCGATGGACGTCTCGGTCCAGGACGGTTCCCGGGTCAACGCGGGCTCGCAGGACAACGGCTCGCTGAAGTCCTGGGGGACCGACAACACCGTCACCGGCGACTGGTTCAACTTCGTCGGCGGCGACGGGATGATGAACCGGATCGACCCGACCAACGACCGCAAGTACTACGGCTGCTCGCAGAACGGCGGCTGCCGCGGCTTCGTCGACGGCGTCGGGTTCAGCATGGCGATCCCGGGCCTGCGCAGGAACTGGGTGGCGCCGCTCGAGTTCGGCGCCGACCCGCGGATCATGTTCGGCGGCAGCGAGGTCGTGAACCGGATCGACATCGACCCCGGCCAGCGCGTGTGGCAGCCGATCAGCCCGGACCTCACCGAGGGCACCGAGCCCCGCGCGCCCGGTTTCGGCACCGTCACGGCGATCGGCACCACACCGGCCGATCCGAACCTGGTCTACGCCGGCACCGACAGCGGCCTGATGTGGGTCAGCCGCAACGCCATGGCCGCGCCCGGCGAGGTGACCTGGGAGAAGCTGCAGAGCCCGGTGTTCCCCGGTCGCTGGGTCACCCGCATCACCGTCGACCACGAGAACGCCAAGGTGGCCTGGGCGAGCTTCTCCGGCTGGCGCTCCGGCGACCCCTACCCGCACCTGGTCATGACCAGGGACGGCGGCCGCACCTGGTCGGACATCACCGGCTGGCGGATCCCACAGGCGCCGGTCAACGACGTCATCCGCCATCCCACGAAGAAGAACTGGCTGTTCATCGCGACCGACGTCGGCGTCTTCCGCACCACCAACCTCGGCAAGACGTGGAGCAAGGTCGGCGCGAACCTGCCGCTGGTGCCGGTCAACGACATCGACCTGCCGGCCGGCAGCGACACGCTCTACGCCGCCACCTACGGGCGCAGCATCTGGACCACCTCGCTCGCCGACGCGCAGTGAGGCCGGTCCAGCCCTGAACCGCCCGCCCATCCGACCACCCCGACGGACCGCCACCTGGTGGACCGTCGGGGTGATCGCACTGTCCGTCGTCTTCCTCGCCCCGCTCGCGGTCATGGTGCTTGGCTCGCTGCAGCGCCCACTGCAACCCCCACCCAACGGCCTGGACCTGTGGCCCGACCCCGCCGAGTGGGCCAACTACCCGGCGGTGGCGCGGTTCATGCCACTCGGCGGACTGCTGCTGAACTCGCTGCTGCTGGTCGTCCTCGCCGTCCCGGTCACCGTCGCGGTCACCTCGATGGCGGGCCTCGCGATCGTCACCGCGCGCGGGACGGCACGCCGCCTGCTGGTCGGCGTGTCGGTACTCACGCTGCTCGTCCCCGCCGCCACGCTGTGGGTGCCGAGGGTCGTGCTGCTGCGCGGCGTCGGCCTGGCCGACACACCGTTCACCGTCGCCCTGCTCGCGCTCGCCGGCACGACCCCGTTCTACGTCCTGCTGTTCGCGCTGGCCTACTCGCGCATCCCCCGGTCGCTGCTCGAGGCCGCCACGCTGGAGGGCATGAGCCCGTTCGCGGTGTGGCGCCGCGTCGCGCTGCCGCTGGCCAGGCCGGCGGCGGTGGCCGTGGCGGCGCTGGCCGGGCTGTACTACTGGTCCACGTTCATGGACCCGCTGACCCTCGTGTCGTCGCCGGGAAACTGGCCGGCGGCACTGGGGCTGCGGACCCTCAGTGAGATGGAGGTCGCGCTGTACCCGATCTACCTCGCGGCCGCGGTGCTGGTGACCGCACCCGCGCTGCTCGCGTTCGGCGTCGCCCAACGGTCCTTCTTCTCGTCGGTGGAGCGCCGATGAGGGCCATCCCGCTCGTGCTCCCGGCGCTCCTCGTGCTGAGCGCCTGTTCCGGCGGCGCGGGCGCCGACGGCGACGACGGTGGCGGCGGGGAGAGCACCGCGCCGATCACCGTGCAGGTCGGGGCCGACCCGGAGGAGGCGGCGGTCTACCGCAGCCTCGTCTCGGCCTACCGCGAGGCCGGCGGCGGTGAGGTCGAGCTGGTCACGGTAGCCCGCGACGACCACCTCACCCGGCTCTCCACCGCGTTCACCTCCGGCGACGCGCCCGACGTCTTCCTCGTCAACTACCGCCAGTACGCGCCGTTCGTGCAACGCGGCGCCGTGGAGCCGATCGGTCCACTGCTCGAGGACGCCGGCGTCGACACCGCGAACTACTACGAGGAGCCGCTGCGCGCGTTCACCTACGACGGCGCGCTGCAGTGCATGCCGCAGAACATCTCCTCGCTCGTCGTCTACTGGAACCGGGACCTGTTCGCCCGGGCCCGGGTGCCCGCACCCACGGCGGACTGGAGCTGGGCGGAGTTCGTGGCCACCGCGCAGGCCCTGACCGGCGACGGCGTCAAGGGCGTCGGCATCGACCCGTCGATCGTCCGCATGGCGCCGTTCGTCTGGAGCAACGGCGGCACGATCGTCGACGACGAGACCGAGCCGACCCGCACGACCCTGCACGAGCCGGACGCCCGCGCCGCACTACAGGCCGTTGTGGACCTCGTCGGCACCGGTGCGACGCCCGACAGGGAACAGCTCGCCGCGCAGGGGCTGCCCGAGCAGTTCATGACGGGGAAGGTGGCGATGTTCCTGAGCTCGCGCGTGGAGGTACCTGCCCTGCGCGAGCAGCGCGGTCTGGACTTCGACGTCGCCGCGTTGCCGGTCATGGGCGAGCCGGCGTCGGTCCTGCACTCCGACGCCTACTGCCTGGCCAGCGGTTCGGACAACGCCGCCGCCGCGGCGAGGTTCGTCGCCTACGCCGTCGGAACGCAGGGGCAGACCCTCACCGCGCTCGCCGGGCGCACCGTGCCGTCCCTGCGTTCCGTCGCGACCTCGCCGGCGTTCCTCAGCCCCTCCCGCGCGCCGGCGTCCTCGCAGGTGTTCCTCGACGCCATCCCGCACCTGCGGCACACGCCGGTCACGCCGGCCTGGCCCGAGGTCGAGGACGTGATCGGCGCGCAGCTGGAGCGGGCGTTCACCGAAGGCGTGCCGCTGGACGAGGTGCTCGCGGAGATCCGGGCGCAGGCGGATCCGTTGCTGGCCCGATGAGCCTGGTCGTCGAGGGCGCCCGGAAGGAGTTCGTGGCCCGCCGGGGCGCGCGGGTCCTGGCCCTGGACGGGGTCGACCTCGAGGCGAAGCCGGGCGAGCTGCTCGTGGTCGTCGGCCCGTCCGGGTCGGGGAAGTCGACGCTGCTGCGGGCGGTCGCCGGGCTGGAGTCGCTGGACGCCGGGCGGGTCCTGATCGACGACCGCGACGTCACCGGCGTGCCCGCCGGGCGCCGCGACGTGGCCCTGGTCTTCCAGGAGGCCGCGTTGTTCCCGCACCTGCGGGTGGCGGCGAACATCGGGATCGGGGAACGGGCGCGCGGGACCCGGCGGCGCGAGGTCGAGACGCGCGTCCGGGAGGTGGCCCGCGCGCTGGACCTCGAGCCGCTGTTGGGGCGGATGCCGGACGAGCTGAGCGGTGGCGAGCGGCAGCGGGTCGCGCTCGCCCGCGCGATGGTCCGGTCGCCGCGGGTGTGCCTGCTGGACGAGCCGCTCGCCTCGGTCGACACCGAGCTGCGGCTGCGGATGCGGGCCGAGATCCGCGCGGTGCAGCGGTCGTTCGGCGTGCCGATGGTGCACGTCACCCACGACCAGGCCGAGGCGATGGCGCTGGGCGACCGGGTCGCGGTCATGGCCGCGGGCCGGGTGCTGCAGTGCGACACCCCGGCCGAGGTCTACGCCCGGCCGGCGACGGCGGCGGTCGCCCGGAGCTTCGGTCCGCTGCCGATGAACCTGCTGCCCGCCGCCGACGGGGTGATCCTCGGCGTGCGGCCGGAGCGGCTGCGGGTGTGCCGGGAGGGGCGGGGCCGGCCCGGCTCGGTGGTCGCCGTCGAACCGTCGGGGGAGGAGTGCCTGGTTCGGGTGCTCCCCGACGGCGCCGAGCAGGACCTGCTCGCCCGGGTGCCGTGGGCCGACGCCCCGCACCCCGGGGAGCGCGTCGTGCTCGCCTGGCGACCCGAGGACGAGCACCGCTTCGACGCCGCGACCGGGGCGCGCCGGTGAGGAGGCTGCCGCTCGCGGCGCCCTACCTGCTGGGGTCGGCGCTGTTGGTCCTCGCCCCGCTCGGGCTGGCCGCGGCGCTGGCCTTCACCGACTACTTCGGCTTCCGCGCGCCGGAGCCCACCGGCACCGACAACCTCGCGCGCCTGGCCGGCGACCAAGTGTTCTGGGCCGCCGTCGGCACCAGCGCGCTGGTCGCCGCCGTCGCTGTGCCGCTGCGGCTGTTCCTCGCGGTCGGCGCCGCCCTGCTGCTGGCCCGGCGCCGCGGTGCGCGGACCGCGCTCGGCCGGGTCGCGGCGTACCTGCCGTCGGTCGTCCCGGACGCGGCCTGGGCGCTGCTGTGGCTGTGGATCCTCAACCCGCTCTACGGTCCGCTGCCGGCGCTGCTGGGCGTGCTGGGCCTTCCCGACCCGGGTTTCCTGACCACCCCATGGGGAGCACGGCTCGGCCTGGTGCTGGTCATGGCGTTCCAGGTGGGGGAGGCGTTCGTGGTCGCCCTCGCCGCCCGGCTGGCCATCCCGTCCCGCCTGCACGAGGCGGTCGCGGTCGAGGGCGGCTCGCCCTGGTTCGCGATGACCCGGGTCACGCTGCCGCTGATGGCCCCGGTCGTGCTGGTCCTCGCGGTGCGGGACGTGGTCGTGGTGGTCCAGAACGCGTTCGTCCCCGCCCTGCTGGTGACCGACGGCGGCCCGGTGGACGCGACCCTCACCGCGCCGCTGGTGATCTACCGGCGCGCCTTCGAGTACGGCGAGCTCGGCTACGCGAGCACGCTGTCGGTCGCCCTGCTCGTGCTCACCGGGATCGCGGCCGCGTTCCCGCTCTGGCTCGCCGCCCGCCTCGCTGGCCGTCAACGGGTCGCCTGACAGGTCAGCTTCGGGTCCACCCACTCCGAGTGGTCGTAGTTGTTGTTGTCCGGCCCGACGCCGGCGACCAGCACCAGCTCGGTCACGCCGGTGACGTCCACGTCGACCGGCACCGCCGGCTGCCCGCCGGTGACGAGGCCGGTCTCGGCCAGCGTCCGGCCGTCGCCGACCACGGTGAACGTGACCGAGCCGCGGTTCCCGGTCTCGTCGTCGATTCCGGCGGCCGCGGTGAACCGCGTGCAGTGCTCGCCGAGGTAGTAGGTCAGCTCCGACGCGGCGTGCGGGGCGAGCCCCTTGGCGTAGGTGACGCCGGCGATCGTCAGCGGGTTGCCGTCGACGCTCTCGTCGACACCGAGCGACCCCCAGCCGACCTCGGCGCTCACCGGCTCCAGGTCGGACAACCACGGCGTGCCGACCGGGCTCGTGGCGGTCGTCACCGCGCCGTGGCCCGACACCCGGCCGGTGCGGTGGCGGATGTCGGCGGTCAGCGCGTGTGTGCCGTTCGCGACGGTCGCGGGCGCGGTGACGGTGAAGTCGAGCGTCGCCGTCCGACCGGGCCGGACAACCCGGACCCGCGTCCCGTCCTCGGCGCGCACGTCCCAGCCAGGGGGCGCGGCGAGCGCGACCCGGACGTCGCGCACCGGCCGCGTCCCGTCGTTGGTGACCAGCACGCTGGCCGTGAACGACTCGCCCTGTTCGACATAGCCGGGGGCGACCGCGTCGGGTGCCACCGCGGGAGCACCGTGCCCACCCGGCCTGACCACGAACATGCGTGCACCGTGGGCCGGCACCGACGCGCGGACGTGCGACCGGGTGACGGTCGTGGTGTCGGTCCACAGGTCGCGCATCGTGTAAGCCCGGGCCCCCGGCAGCCCGAGGTCGGCGGCTGTCGTCGCCACCCGCGCGCCGGTGGTGCCGCGGTTGAACAGCACCACCGCGGCGCCGCCCCCGGACGTCGGCTTCGCCCAGACCTCCAGGTCTCCGTCGTCGGCGATCTTGTGGCCCTGGATGCCGGCCCAGTCCTGGTTCACCGCGATGACGTCGCGGTCGGTGAGCAGTGCCCGGGTTGTCGGGTCCATCGAGCGCAGGTCGTTGCCGGCGATCAGCGGGGCGTTGAGGATGCTCCACAGGCTCATGTGCGCCCGGTACTCCTCTGTGGTCATACCGCCGTTGCCGATCTCCAGCATGTCCGGGTCGTTCCACCCGTTCGGACCGGAGTAGGCCTCGAGGCCGACCTGCTGGTCGAGGATGGACACCACACTGCCCCACCGGTCGCTGATGTCGCCGGTGGTGCGCCAGTAGTGGCCGCCGATCTCGGCCGCCCACTCCCAGGGCCGGTTCGCGCCCCACTCGCAGATCGAGTAGACGATGTCCCGCCCGGTCGCGGCGAGCGCGTCGGCCATCGCGGTGTACCGCTCCAGCGCCGGTCGGCCCTCGTTGTAGCAGTTGTCGTACTTGAGCAGGTCGACGCCCCACGCCGCGAAGCTGGCGGCGTCGGTGGTCTCGTGGTCCAGGCTCGCCGGCAGGCGTTGGCAGGTCATCGTGCCCGCCGAGGAGTAGATGCCGAGCTTGAGGCCCCTGGCGTGCACGTAGTCGGCGAGCGCCTTGATCCCACTGGGGAAGCGCACCGGGTCGGCCTGAAGGCGGCCCTGCGCGTCGCGTTCCGGCGCCATCCAGCAGTCGTCGATGTTGACGTAGGTGTAGCCCGCGGCCCTCATGCCGGAGGAGACCATCGCGTCCGCGGTCCCGCGGATCAGCTCCTCGTCGATGTCGCAGCCGAACTTGTTCCAGCTGTTCCAGCCCATCGGCGGGGTCGTCGCCAGGGGCGGCTTGTCCGCCGCGGCCGCCGGGGCAGCGGTGCCCGGGGTGCCGACGACCGGCAGCGAGGCGGCGGCCAGCACGGCGAGCAGGGCGACACGCAGAGGTCGTCTCATCGTGACTCCATGGGGACGGTCGTGTTCGGAGCGTAAACCCCGGCGCGGGAAAGGAAAAGGCTTTCCCTTATGGGCGGCTGACCGTTAGTGGCTCACGAACGGGGGTGCGGCGTGCCTTCGGCCAGCCACCTCGCGTTCACCGTGGTGCTGTCCTGGCGCAACACGCCGCTCCCGATGGCGCGGCCGGGGGAGGAGCGGCGCGGCCTGCTCGAGGCGGTCCTGGACGTGCAGGGCCTGCGGGTGCGCGTGATGACCACCCACTTCCAGCACGACAACGCCGCGTCCCGGCTCGTGCAGCCCGAGACCGTCGCCGCCGCGGTCGAGGCGTCGCGCGAACCGGTCGTGCTGACCGGGGACCTGAACGCCAGGGCGGACGCCCCGGAGATCGCCGCGCTGACCGGCACGATGACCGACAGCCACGCCAGGGCGGGCCACGGCGACGGCGCGACACATCCGGCGGAGGCACCGAACGCCCGGATCGACTACGTGCTCTCGACGAAGGCGTTGCCGGTGTGGTCCCGGGTCCTGACCTCCGACGCCTCCGACCACCTGCCGGTCCTCGCCCGGTTGGTGGTGGTGCGGAGGTAGCGGAAAAGCGCGTGAGCGGACCGCGGTCCCGGGCGTAGGGTCGCGAGCCGTGGCTGACGAGGTGAACGCGGGCGGACACGGCGACGATCCGGCCGACGGTTGGTTTCCGGAGAGCGTCGCGGCGGGCTACGACGCCCCGGGCGGTTCGAACGCGCCCGACGTCGTGGCGCCCGCGGTGGAGGTTCTGGCGGAGCTGGCCGACGGACCGGTGCTCGAGCTCGCCGTGGGCACCGGACGGATTGCCGCGCCGTTGGCCGCACGTGGTGTGCCGGTGAGCGGCATCGAGCTGAGCCGCGCCATGGCCGCGCGAATCGCGGACAAGCCCGGCGGCGCCGACGTCGCCGTCACGATCGGCGACATGACCACGACCCGGGTACCCGGCGAGTTCTCCCTGGTCTACCTGGTGTTCAACACGATCGGCAACGTCACCACACAGGACGGTCAGGTCGAGGTCTTCCGCAACGCGGCCGAGCACCTGCGCCCGGGAGGCCTGTTCCTCGTCGAGGTGGGTCTGCCGGACCTGCGTCGCCTGCCGCCCGGGCAGGACGTCGTCCCGTTCGCGCTGGCGCCCCGCCCCGACGGCGGCGGCTACCTCGGGTTCGACCAGTACGACGTGACGACCCAGGAGCTCACCTCGACCCACGTCACCGTGTCCGCGGACGGGACGGGGAGCTTGCGCCGCATGCCCTTCCGGTACGTCTGGCCCTCGGAGCTGGACCTGATGGCGCGCATCGCCGGGATGCGGCCGAAGTACCGCTGGGCGGACTGGGACCGTTCCCCGCTCACCGCCGAATGCACCCGGCACGTGTCGGTCTGGGAGAAGGTCGCGGCTCCCTGAGTCGCGGCGGACCGGGGCGGGTCCTCGGTGGGCGGTGAACGCGCTCACCGCCCACCGGGGCACCGGGTCAGGCCTGGCTGATCGTGGCCGCCACCGCGCCCAGTGCGATGTAGACCAGGCCGCTGGACAGGTCCAACCTGCGGCGAGCGGTCGCGGTCCGGCGCAGGCGTCCGGACAGGGCGCTCGCCAGCAGCGCGTAGGTGCCGTCGCTGAGGATGCCCAGCACGATGAACCCGATGCCGAAGAACAGCAGCTGCCAGCCGACCGAGCCCCGGGCCGGGTCGACGAACTGCGGCAGGAACGCCACGAAGAACACGAGCGTCTTCGGGTTCAGGATGTTCACGAGCACGCCCTGGGTGAAGATCCGCCAGTTCGACATCCGCGGCGGCTCGGCCACCGAACCGTCGTCGGTCCTGGTCAGCCAGAGCTTCTGCACGCCGAGCCAGACCAGGTAGGCCACGCCCAGCCACTTCACGATCTGGAACGCCGTCGTGGACGCCAGCAGCAGCGCCGACAGGCCCAGCGACGTCAGTACCACGTAGAAGATGGAACCGACGTGGATCCCGAGCACGGACACCAAACCGGCGGTCCGGCCCTGTGCCACCGTCCTGGTCACGATGTAGACCACCGCGGGACCGGGCACCACGAGCAGCGCCAGGGTCGCCGTGACGAACATCAGCAGTGTCGAGATCGTTGGCATGTTGCTAACCCGCCCTCCTTGCGAGTGGTGTGGTGAACAGCCGGCCGACTCCCAGGGCCGTGTCGCGGATCCCAGCCATGCGCAGGCACTGCCACAGGCACGCCTGGTTCGAGGTCACCACCGGCACCCCCAGGTCCCGTTCCAGCGGTTCGATCGCTTCCAGCGTCCGGAAGCCGCTTCCGGGAATCAGTATGCCGTCGGCCTCCGCCGGGAACGAGTCCCGTGCCTGCCGGTACACCTCTTCGGGTCGCACCTCCCACTGGCCTCCCAGGTCGTAGATCTCGAACGTCTCCCGGTCGCGCCACCCCGGACCGAGGTCGAACCGCTTCTGGCCGGCGAACGGGAAGCCGGTGGCGGTGAAGTACCTCTCCGCCGCGGCGTAGCTCGTCCGCGTGAACCACGGCGGGCTCACCAGGTGCGGTCGCGCGATGCCGACCGCTCGCATCGCGTCGAGCATCGCCAGCGGTGCCGTCGTCACCGGCGTGCCGCCCGCCCGCTTGCTCGCCTGCTCGCAGAACAGCTCGTCGAACCCCGGTCCGGCGAGGAAGCTGCTCGAGCCGAAGCACAGGCAGATCACGTCCAGGCGCAACTGGCCGAGCTGCTCGAGGCCGCGGGCGATGTCCGGCGACTCCGCGAGCGCGGCCGCGTGGTCGCCCTCGAAGTCCGAGCCCGGTCTGCGGGGGCTGTCGAACCGGGCCGCGTGAACGGTGACCCCGGGCGGTGCCATCGCCCAGATCTCGGCCTCCGGCACCGCGTCCTTGTGGATGACGAGGATGCCGATCCTCGCCCGCCAGCCCCAGCCCTCGGCAGTCACCGTGCCGCCCCCGCGAGCTCCCACACCTGCTCGGGAATGCTCGACCTGGCGGCGATGACGGTCTCCTCGTCGAGCTCCATGTCGTCGAGCTCACCGGCGAAGAACCGCTCGTAGGCGGTCAGGTCGAAGTGCCCGTGCCCAGACAGTCCGAAAAGGATGGTCTGGGGCCGGCCCTCCGCCTTGCAGCGCAACGCCTCGTCGATCGCGACGCGGATCGCGTGCGAGGACTCCGGTGCCGGCAGGATGCCCTCGGCCCTGGCGAACCGGACGGCGGCGTCGAAGCAACGCCGCTGGGTGACCGCCCTGGCCTCCATCAGCCCTTCCTCCACGGCCCGGCTGACCAGCTGGCCCATGCCGTGCGCGCGCAGCCCGCCGGCGTGGACGGTCGGCGGGACGAAGCCGTGTCCGAGGGTGTGCATGCGGAACAGGGGGGTCAGGCCGGCGCTGTCGGCGTAGTCGTAGGCGATCGTGCCCCTGGTGAGCGTCGGGCACGCGGCCGGTTCGGCGGCGATCACCCGCACACGCTCGCCGCCGTGCAGCTGCGCGCCGAGGAACGGGAACGACAGACCGGCGAGGTTGCTGCCGCCGCCCGCGCAGCCGACGACGATGTCGGGGTAGTCGCCGGCGAGGTCGAACTGGCGGATGGCCTCCTGGCCGATGACCGTCTGGTGGGCCAGGACGTGGTTGGACGCGCTGCCGAGGACGTAGCCGAGCGAGTCGTCGGCCCCGGCCGCCTCGAGCGCCTCGGAGGTGGCGATCCCGAGACTGCCCGGGCAGTCCGGGTCGACGGCGAGGACGGCGCGCCCGGCCGCGGTCTCCGTACTGGGGCTGGGCACGCACACCGCACCGAACGCCTCCATCAGCGAGCGGCGGTACGGCTTCTGGGTGAAGCTGACCTTCACCATGTAGACCTTGGCGGACAGACCGAACATCGCGGCGCTCTGGGCGAGCGCGCTGCCCCACTGGCCGGCTCCGGTCTCGGTGACCAGGCCGCGCTTGCCGGCCTGCTTGTTGTAGAACACCTGGGCCACAGCGGTGTTCGGCTTGTGGCTGCCGGTGGGCGCCACGCCCTCGTACTTGTAGTAGATGCGGGCAGGCGTGTCGAGCTCCGCCTCCAGCCTGCGCGCGCGGAACAGCGGCGAGGGGCGCCACTGCGCGTAGATCTGGCGGACCGGCTCGGGGATCTCCCACTCGCGTTCGGTGCTGAGCTCCTGGTCGATGAGCGGCTCCGGCATCGTCCGCGCCATCTCGTCCCGCGTCACCGGCCGGCCGGTGTCCGGGTTCAGCGGCGGGTGCAGCGGCGGAAGGTCGGCGGCGAGGTTGTACCAGGTGGTAGGGATGTCGCGCTCGTCGAGCAGGAACTTGATGCGGTCGACCATCGATACCTCCAGAGTTCACGTTCGAAGACGGCGTGGCTGGGCGCGCCGATATCCCGAGAGGCGGAGGGGTGGCCGGTCGGGCCCGCGCGCCTGGCGTCGCAGTGGTCGTTCGACCTGCCGCAGGAGAAGTTAGACAGCGCTGGCAACACGAGCAAGAGTCCGGCCGGGTGATTGTCGGCTTTCCGGTCACCCCGGATTTTCCCAGGTCGGTTCTCGAAGTATTTCACGGAACGTAGGTGAGGCGCCGAAATTCGGGTGAAGAGGTATAGACCACGGGACCCTCTCCGGTGCGCGGAGCGTGATAGTCGCGACTACCGAGCGGGGTTGAGACTCTGTGTGGTCGGCGCGTGTTTGTGTCCGGTTGACTTCGTTTTGCTCCGAACGGCGTATTGTCCGGCGTGTCAGAGCGGTGCTAAAACCATCTCCGGATCCCGCGAGCCGTGACATTCCGGTGCCGGGTCCGCTCCCGGAGTCACCTCTTTCCCGGTAGTCAGCCGCTCATTGGTGAGGAAGAGATTGATTGCCGTGTATTCCTCGAACCCATTGGTGCTCGCCGTGGTCGAGCACGCACGCAGCCTACCGTCCGAGCCGGCCCTGTCCTGGCGGGGAAAAACCGTCAGCTTCGCCGAACTCGCCGAAATGACGAGAACCGCGGCGTCGGTGGTGGCGGGCCTTCCGCCCGGACCCGTCGGCATCGTCGGGGAGAAGGCGCCGGAGACGGTCGCCCTCGTCCTCGGCTGCCTGGCCGCCGGCCGCCGCTTCCTCATCCCCGCGCCGACCCTGCCGGTACCGACGCTGTCGAGCCTGTACCGCCGAGCGGGGTGTGTCGCAATTGTGTCCACATCGGACATGGGGGACGGCGCGAACGGTCTGGCTACCGATGTCGTCGACGTCCGCGCCTCGGCGGGCGAGCCGCCCGAGGTCGAGGCCGACGACGTCTCGTTCATGCTGACCACGTCGGGCTCGACCGGAACCCCCAAGATCGTGCCGCTGACCGTGGCAGCGGTCGAGCGCTTCGCGCGATGGGCAGGCGCGGAGTTCGACCTCGGTCCCGGACGGCGGGTGCTGAACTACGCGCCGCTCAACTTCGACCTGTGCCTGCTGGAGGTGTGGGCGACGCTGCGTTGCGGTGGCTGCGTGGTGCTGGCCGACCCCGAGCAGGCGACCAACGGCGCCGCGCTGGCCGAACTGGTCGCGGGTCAGCGCGTGCACGTCGTCCAGGCCGTGCCGATGTTCTACGAGCTGCTCCTGCCGGCCGTGCGCGCGCCACTCGACTCGGTCGACCGGGTCCTGGTGACCGGCGACGTGTTCCGCCCCGCGCTGCTCCCGAGGCTCCGCGAGGTCTTCCCGAACGCCCGGCTCACGAACGTCTACGGCTGCACGGAGACCAACGACAGCTTCACCCAGGACCTCCGGGCTGACATGGACGTGATCCCCATGGGAGCGCCGATTCCCGGCGTGCGCGCGCTGCTGGTGGCCGAGGACGGCAGCGTGCTGCACGGTTCCGGTGTCGGTGAGCTGCTCGTCAGCACGCCGTTCCAGACGCCCGGCTACCTGGACTCCCCGGACCGCTACGTGCCGCACCCCGAAGGGGCCGACGAGCTGCGCTACTTCCGGTCCGGCGACCTGGTGCGCCGCACCGACACCGGCGCGCTGGTCCTCGAAGGACGGACGGACTCGCGGGTGAAGATCCGCGGCCAGCAGGTGAACACCCAACAGGTCGAGCAGGTCCTGCTCGACCACCCCGCCGTGCTTGAGGCGGCCGCGCTGGTGGCACCCGACCCGGTCGCCGGCAAGCGGCTGCACGTCGTCGTCCGGACCGACGGGACGGCGAACAGCCTGGTGCTGCGCAGGCACTGCGTGGACCGACTGCCCCGGGCGGCAGTCCCCTCGACGCTGCGGGTCGCCACCGACCCGTTGCCCCGCACCGCCACCGGAAAGGTGGACCGCAAACACCTGACCGCAACCTGAGGAGCTGGTGATCCAGATGGACAACACCGAGATCATCACTCGGTACCTGGTGGAGGAGTTCCTCCCGGACGTCGACGTGACCGAGCTGCCCCCGGACTACGACCTGTTCGCCGGCGGCGTCGTCGACAGCCTCGCGCTGCTCAAGATCATCGACTGGCTGGGCGAACGGTTTCACCTGAACCTCGAGGACATCGAGATCGCGCCGGACAACTTCCGGACCGTGCACGCCATCGACTCGTTCATCGGCGCCGCCGGCGCCCACCTGGTTGGGAAGGGGATGTCATGATCGTTCGCACGTTGTCCGACGCCAAGGTCGTCGACTGGGGCAACGGCCTCAGCAGGCGTTTCCTGCTCGCCGAGGACGGCATGGGCTACACCGTGACCGACACCATCGTCTCGGCCGGGACCAAGTCCCGGTTGCAGTACAGCAACCACCTCGAGGCCTGTTACTGCATCGAGGGCGAGGGCGAGGTCGTCGACCTCGACGGCAACAGCCACAAGCTGACCCCGGGCACGCTGTACGCGCTTGACCAGCACGACGCGCACTTCCTGGTCGCCGCCGAGGACACGGACCTGCGGCTGGTGTGCGTCTTCAGCCCCGCGCTGCACGGCGACGAACGGCACTCGCTGGACGAGGCGCGGTTCTCCCACTACTGACCGACAGGGTGACAACCATGCTCGAGTGGACAGAGGAGCAGCAGGAGCTGCGTGCCGGGCTCAGGCGGTGGTGCGACGCGCTCAACGACGGCCGGGCCGAACGGGAGCGCGCGAGCGTGTTCGACCACACCGCGTGGAAGCTGGTCGGTGAGTCGGGAGTGCTCGGTCTGCCGTTCGGCACGGAGTGGGGCGGGCTCGGACAGGGCCTGTTGACGACGATGTACGTGCTCGAGGAGCTCGGGCACAGCTGCCGTGACGGCGGGTTGAGCTTCTCGGTCACGACACACATGGTCAGCACCGGGGTTCCGGTGCAG
The DNA here is from genome assembly GCF_001921205.1 of Actinophytocola xanthii. GTDB lineage: Bacteria > Actinomycetota > Actinomycetes > Mycobacteriales > Pseudonocardiaceae > Actinophytocola > Actinophytocola xanthii. The sequence goes on from NZ_MSIE01000002.1 coordinate 162,772, forward strand.
CGCTTCGGATCGGCGTACCTGAAGGACCGCTACCTGCCCGGGATCTGCGAGGGGTCGACGATCGGTGCCCACGCGATCAGCGAGCCGGACAGCGGTTCCGACGCGCTGAACATGCGCACCACCGCCACCAGGCGCGGCGAGGGTTGGGTCCTGTCCGGCAGCAAGACCTTCGTCAGCAACGGGCCGGTGGCCGACCTGGTGGTCGTCTACGCCAGGACCGACCCGGACGCTGGCCCGCTGGGCGTGACCGCGTTCCTCGTCGAGCGCGACACCCCAGGTCTGTCCGTCGGCAGGCCGATCGAGAAGATGGGTTTGCGGACCTCGCCCTTCGCGGAGGTCTTCCTCGACGACTGCGTCGTCCCGGCGGCGAACGTGATCGGCAGGCCCGGCGGCGGTTTCCTGGTGCTGGACCACGTGATGAAGTGGGAGATCCTGTGCTCGTTCATCGTCAATGTGGGCCAGATGCGCCACCGCCTCGAGCGGTGCGTCGACTACGCGCGGAGCCGGACCCAGTTCGGCCAGCCGATCGGCTCGTTCCAGTCGGTGGCCAACCGGATCGTCGACATGCGAACGGCGACCGAGACGGCCAGCCGCTGGCTCTACGACACCGCCACCAGGATGGAACGCGGTGAGAACGTGACAGTGGACATCGCGACGAGCAAGCTGGTCGCCAGCCAGGCCAATGTGGACACCGCGCTGTCGGCGGTCCAGGTGTTCGGCGGCAACGGCTACACGGCCGAGTACGGCCTGGAGGCGGAACTGCGGGACGCCGTCGCCGGTGTCATCTACTCCGGAACATCCGACATCCAACGCAACAGAATCGCCCGCATGATGGGTCTGGACAAGAGGAAGGGATGACGTGGACGAGTCCACCATCGCCCCGACGGAGTTCCTCGACCACGAGTCACCACAGGTCCGCGAGCTCGTGGCGAGCACCATCGGGGACGAGAAGAACCTCACCAGCCGCGCGGTCGCGCTGTTCTACGCCGTGCGCGACGGGCTGCGCTACGAGGTCTACGGCAGCGACCTGTCCCGAGAGGGCATGCGCGCCAGCGCGATCATCGACCGCGGCTACGGTTTCTGCATTCACAAGTCGTTGGTCTACGCCGCCGCCGTCCGCGCGGCCGGCATCCCGAGCCGTCTGGTGTTCGGGGACGTCCGCAACCACCTGGCGTCCCCGCGCCTGCGCGAGCTGGTCGGCGGCGACCTGTTCCGGTTCCACTGCCTGACCGAGGTCCAGCTCGACGGCCGCTGGATCAGGGCCACACCGGTGTTCAACAGGATGCTGTGCCGCCTGTACCGGATCGCCCCGCTCGACTTCGACGGCCGGACCGACAGCGTCTACCACCCGTACGACGAGCAGGGTCGTCGGCACATGGAGTTCGTCCGCTGGCACGGCGAGTTCGCCGACTTCCCCTACGACCTCGTCGTGAACGGCATCCGGGACGCGCACCCCCGGCTGTTCGCGAGCAGCCGGCACACCACCGGCGGCTCCCTCGAGGAGGAGTCGGCGGACCAGCGTCGCCTGCTGGAGCGCTCGTCGGCAGTGGTCTGAGGGTCGGGCCGGGACGGTGGAGGGCTCGCAGCCGTCCCGGCTCACCTGTCTGCGGCATGGACCAACCAGTCGATGGTATGGCTGACCGAGTTCGTGGACGGGTCGATGACCGAGATGGTTCGGTTGTCGCTGGCGACGTAGACGTGCTCGCCGGAACTGTCGACGGCGACGGCCGTGGGGTGCGGTCCTACCCGGATCGGCGGGCCGGCCACCGAGCTGGTGGCCACGTCGACCACGGACACCGTGTCGGACTCGGCGCTGGGCACGTACATGCGTGAGTTGTCCGGCAGCAGCGCGAGGTCCGCCGGCGCCTCGACAGTGATCGACTCGCTGGTCATCGCGCCCGGTTCGACCAGGGACAGGCGGTCCTTCTCGGCGCAGCCGAGCCAGAACGAGCCGGTGGGGCTGGCGAGCACCGTCTCGCCGCACATGGTGGCGTCCTCGACGTGGCCGTTGTCGATGCCGACCCAGGCGATCCAGGAGCCCGCCGCGATGTAGACGCGCTGGTCGGTCGGGTCCACGGCGACATCGCGTGGTTCCTCGGGTAGGCGTACGGTGCCCGGCCGCACGGTCCCGGTGAAGGTGTCGACAGCCTGGAGGGTGTTTGGCTCCCGGGTGATCACGTAGGCGGTGCGGCCGTCCCGCCGGAACGCGACCCCGACCGGGATGCCGTCCAGCGGGATCGTCTGCTCGTTCATCCCGTGCGTCCGGAACACCGACAGGCTGCGCCGCGTGCGGAACCCCGTGACGAAGACCCGCTCGCCGAGGGGATGGGCGGCGAGGCCCGCGCCCATCCCGGGCGCGAGCTCGGCCCCGAGCTCGCGCTGGTCGACCGTCTCCCGGGTGACCGTGTCGACGACGGTCAAGGTCGGCGGGTTGGTGGAGGTGAGGTAGAGGCGCTCGCCGTCCGGGCTGACCGTCATCGCGCTCACCAGCGGCGCCGGCTGCTCGCTGCCGCCGCTCGACCCCTCGTTCCGGTTCAGCAGGAGCACGAGGGACACCACCAGGGCCCCCACCACGGTGGCGGCGAGAGCGGGGACCAGCACCAGCCGCACCCGGCGGGAACGGAACCACGGCTCGCTGGTGTTCCCGGCGGCGGTGTCGACAGTGGGATCGGGCTCGGTCGCCGCGGTGCCGGGTCCGGCCGCGATGGCGGGAGTGGGGGCGGTGTCGGGCGCGGTGCTGGGGTCGGTCGTGTTGTCGGGGGTGGGGGCGGTGTCGGTCGCGGGGCTGGTGTCCGCCGCGGTGCCGGGTCCGGCCGGGACGGCGGGGGTGGCCGCGGTGTCTTCCGCGGGGCTGGTGTCGGTCGCGGGGCTGGTGTCCGCCGCGGTGCCGGGTCCGGCCGGGACGGCGGGGGTGGCCGCGGTGTCTTCCGCGGGGCTGGTGTCGGTCGCGGGGCTGGTGTCCGCCGCGGTGCCGGGTCCGGCCGGGACGGCGGGGGTGGCCGCGGTGTCTTCCGCGGGGCTGGTGTCGGTCGCGGGGCTGGTGTCCGCCGCGGTGCCGGGCTCGGCCGGGATGGCGGGGGTGGCCGCGGCGTCTGGCGCGGGACCGGTGTGCGTCGCGGGTGGTTCAGGCACCGGGACGGCCGGGGGAGGGGAGGTCAGCGCTCGGTAGCGGGCGGTCGCGGCGGAGGACACCTGTTTGCTGTCGTCCTCGGCGAGGGTCGCGATCGCCTCGCGGACGCGGGTCCGGACCGACTCGTTCCCGATGCGGAGCAGGTGGTCCAGGCCCTCCAGGGCAGCCAGGCGGTCCGCGGCGATGGGGCTGCGCAGGGCGTTGCTCAGGTACGCGGGCAGGGTCCAGTTGACGTTGCGGGCGATGACCGTCCGGCCCTCGACGTTGTCCTGGCGCTTGGGCCGCTGGCGGGGCATCTCCTCGACGACGCGTTCGTGGACGTAGCCGTACAGCTCGTCCAGCGTGATGTCGCCGTCGCCGTCCAGGTCGGCGCTGCCGTCGCGCAGTCCGGCCACCAGGTGGCGGGTGAACACCGACTGCGCCGCCTCGCCGTGCGGAGTGTTGCCCTCGAACGAGTACTGGGTCGAGTCGGAGGCGGTCAGGACCGTCCGGCCGCGGCCCTGGAACCGTTCCAGCGCGTGGACCTCGGGGTCGGCCTTGGGCAGCCGACCGGCCGGGAACGCACCGCTGTAGCAGCAGTCCAGGATCAGCACCTGCCGCCGCGAGGCGCACCCGCTCATCGCCTGGTCGATCTGCTCGGCCGGGAGCGCGGTGAACAGCAGGCTGTCCCGGCGCGTGTTTGTCATCGCCAGGTAGAGCCGACCGCCGTCGTCCTTGAGACCGTGGCCGGTGAAGTACAGCAGCACGAGGTCGTCGCGGCGACAGTCCCGGTAGAGCTCGCCGATGGCCTCGCCGACGCGGTGGTGTGGCTCGTTCACCAGCGTGTCGACCTCGAAGCCCGCGATGTCCGGGTCCGCGAGCACCTCGGCCAGCGCCTCGGCGTCGTGCGGCGGCGAGGTCAGGCGCCGCAGCCCGGGGTCGAGATACTCGTAGGTCGCGATCAGCAGCGCGAGACGCCGGCCCATGCACTACCCGTCGCTCGTGTGCCTGCGGACGTAAGCCTCGACCAGGGCACGCTGCTGCGCGTCGGTCGCCCGGTCGATCTCGATCGTGTCCCCGTCGATCGTCAGGGAGATCCGGTGCTGTCCGGTTCGCCTGCCGAGCCAGTCCCGCAGTGCCTCGACCAGCACCGTGAACACCCCGCCGGACGCACCCAGCGCCAGGACGGCCGCGCCGAGCGTCACCGGGTCGGCGGCCTTCGCCCCCTCGGGCGCGGTGCCCGCCGGCGCGGGGCGCACCTCGGCCAGGTCGAGCTCGACCAGCTCGGCCCTGAGGGACCGGGAGAGCCGGTCGGCGTCCTCGGGATCGGTCTCCGGGTCCGGCTCCAGGACCACCAGCACCTCGGCCATGTGCGCACCGCCTTGGGTCACCGACAGGTGGTGGGCCGCGAGCGGCCCACCACCATGGTGGGGTCAGTGCTGTGGGACCTCGGTGAGCAGCCGGCCGTTGAGGGGCTGGGTGGCGCGGGAGTTGCCGTGGTCGAACAGGGTCTGGAAGCGGGCGATGGTGGCCCGGGTGACCGTCCGGTCGGCCATCAGGAACCACTGGACGCCCTCGGTGAACGGGGCGGTGGTCAGCGAGCCCTGGTAGCGGATCGTGCTGTGGTTGGCCGGGAGGAGGCTGGCCAGGTCGATCGACGGCACGGCAACCGGGTCACCGCACTCCGGCGACAGGCGGGCGAGCACGGTGTCCACAGTGGAGCGTGGACCCGGGCGGAGCGGGACGCCGACCACGAGGAGCCGGCCCTCGGCGCTGCGGTGCACCAGGTGCATCTCCAGGGGGAGCGAGTGACCGCCGAAGCGGTGCTCGGACGGGGTGTGGAAGTGGAACTGCTCCAGCTCGTAGCGCACGCCGGCGACGGTGACGTGCGCGGTGCCCGCCGGGACGCGCGCCTCCTCGGTCTCCTCGTGGTGCCTGGTCCGACAGCCGTTCGGGCTGTCCTGGTCCTTGCGGACGTAGGCCAGCTCGACAGCCGTACGCCCGTAGGACACGCGTAACGGCGGCTGGGTCCGGTCGACGTCGACGGCGGACCTGACGACGTCGACCGGGCTCTGCCGCGGTACCTGGGACTGTGCTGTCGTGCCTGTTCCCCCGACCGCGGCCAGCGCCACGGGCACGGTCAGCAGCACGGCGGAAAGACGCTTGCTCCTCACGGACTACTCCCAACCCCGAGATGGACTCTGCCGCCCGGCGAGGAGGGTCCTCGTCGGGCGCACACAATCCAAGCCGAAGAAATCCGTGCAATGGCCCGGATCTGGGCGCGGCGAGCAGCGCGAAGACCCCAGAAGGAAACGAACCGGACTATTCGCCGTATGAGACGCCTCACGACGAATTGGCACGAGAGGTAAACGCCCGGGCGGCCTGCGGCGTAGTAACGAGAGGAACTCCGACTGTGAGGAGACGTGGTGGGTCGACTGAGATGGTGGCGTCGTCGGGCGGTTGGCGTGGTGGCGGTCGCGCTGGCCGCGGGCACGACGGCGGTGCCCGGGCCGGGGGCGGTGGCCGAACCCGCCCCCGCCGGCGACCGGGGTGAGCCGGTCAGGGTCACGCTGGTCAGCGGGGACCGGGTGGAGCTGTGGGGGACCGACCCGTCAGCCCCGGTGCGGATCGAGCCGGCATGGCGCACCCGCCCGGTGCCGTTTCAGGACTACTGGCACAACGGCAACCGGTACGTCGTTCCCGCCGACGCGGCGCGGCTGGTGGGCAACGGCACGCTGGACCGTGAGCTGTTCAACGTCACCGGGCTGGTCCGGCAGCGCTACGACGACGCGCACACCCCGTCGGTGCCGTTGCTGGTCGAGTACACCGACGCGCGGGCCCGCTCGCGGGCCGCGGTGCCGACGGGTGCCTCGGTGCGCCGGGCGCTGCCCGAGCTCAACCTGACCGCCCTGGACCAGAAGAAGGCCAGCGCCTCGGTCTTCTTCGGCGAGCTGGCCGGGGACAGGCCCAACGCCCGGAGCGCGGCCGGGGTGCGCAGGGTGTGGCTGAACAAGCGGGTCCGGGCCACGCTGGACCAGAGCGTGCCGCAGGTCGGCGCGCCGACGGCCTGGCAGCGCGGGCTGACCGGGGCCGGGGTGCGGGTCGCCGTGCTCGACACCGGGATCGACACCGACCACCCGGACCTGACCGACACGACCGCGGTCAGCCAGGACTTCACCGGCACCGGCGGGGTCGAGGACGGCCACGGGCACGGAACGCACGTCGCGTCGATCATCACGGGGACCGGCGCCGCCTCGGACGGGCGGTACCGCGGGGTGGCGCCGGACGTCACGCTCGCGGTCGGCAAGGTGCTCGACGACGACGGCTGGGGCACCGAGGACGGCGTGCTCGCCGGGATGCGGTGGGCCGCCGCGGAGTCCGGCGCGAAGGTCGTGAACATGAGCCTGGGCAGCGTCCCCACCGACGGCCAGGATCCGATGTCGGTCGCGGTGAACACGTTCAGCCGCCAGTACGGGACGCTGTTCGTGATCGCCGCCGGCAACGACGGGGCGGATCAGACGGTGAACTCCCCGGCGGCCGCGGACGACGCGCTCACGGTCGGCAGCGTGTCCACGAGCGACGAGCCGAGCTGGTTCTCCAGCCGCGGCCCGCGGGTCGGGGACGGCGGGGCCAAGCCGGAGATCAGCGCCCCGGGCGGGGCCATCGTCGCGGCCCGGCCGGCCGGTGTGCCGCCGCTGGGCGAGCCGGTCGGCGAGGACTACCAGCGCCTCGACGGCACCTCGATGGCCACCCCGCACGTGGCCGGCGCCGCGGCGATCCTGGCCCAGCAACACCCGGACTGGCGCGGGCCCGCACTGAAGTCGGCCCTGGTCAGCAGCGCCCAGGAGATACCGGACGCCGGCGTGTACCAGGTTGGCACCGGCCGGCTGGACCTCGTGCGGGCGACCGCGACGCCGGTCGTGGCCACCGCCGCGGTGTCGGCCTACCTGCCCTGGCCGAACGCGGGGTCACAGGAGCGCCGGACGGCCACCTGGACCAACACCAGCGACGCGCCGATCACGCTGTGGCTGCGTGCCGACCTCGTCGACGGAAGGGGCCAACCCGCGCCGACGGGCCTGGTCACCCTGGCCCAGGACCGCGTCACCGTGCCGGCCGGCGGCAGCGCGCCGGTCGAACTGGTCGTCACCGGACAGGAGGGCCGGACCGGGACCTACTCCGGGGTGCTTGTGGCGACCGACGCCGGCGGCGCGGTCCGCACCCGCACCGCGGTCTCGGTGTACCAGCAGGAGCAGCGGTTCGAGCTCACGCCGAAGCTGCTCGACCGCACCGGTGCCGAACCCGAGCCCTACGGCGCGTCGTTCGTGATTATCAACGACCTGGAGTCCGGCGAGAGCTACCTGGGCGAGGGGGGTCAGGCGATCAGCCTGCCCCGCGGCCGGTACGCCCTGCATGCCGCGATCAGCACCGAGGAGCCGGGCCGCCCGGCGTCGCACGCGATGATCAGCCATCCCGAGCTGAACCTCGACCGGGACCTGACCCAGGTGCTCGACGCCCGCATCGGTCAGCCGGTCACCGCCGAGCCGGACAACCCGGACGCCCGCGGCGGGACTCACGCTGTCACCGCCATGTCCCGGACCGAGAGCTGCGACTGTCGTGCCACGTTCACGCTGGAGAGCGACGCGCAGTTCGAGCCGCTCTACGCGGCGACCGTGCCGGGGACGTCCTCGGACGCCTACGCGCTCGCCCACGCCCGCCGAGCCACCGAGCCGGACCTGGAGCTGGTGGCCGACGACGGGCAGCCGTTCGACGTCAACCTCCAGGTGCTCTTCGGCACCCCGCCGACCGAGCGGACGAGGCTCACCGCGGTGTTCGGCGGCGAGGGCACTCCGGAGGACCTCGCCGCGATCGACGCCACCGGGAAGCTCGTGGTGATCGAGCTCGAGTGGCCTGGCGACAAGAACGAGTTCATCCGCCGGGGCGTCAACATCGCCAAGGCGGGCGGCAAGCTGGCCATGATCCGGATCCTCGACCCCGACTCCGAGCCGCCACCGCCGAACGACGATCCGATCGAGGGCGAACCGGTACCGGCCTTCTACAACTACGACGCCACCGCGGACCGGCTGGTCGAGCTGGTCAAGCGGGGCGAGACCACGGTCGACTACGTCAGCCGGGCGACCACCGACCTGCGCTACGAGCTGGTCCACGGGGTCGAGCGGCAGCTCACCGCGCCGCTCACCTACCGGCCGCGGACCAGCGACCTCGCCACCCTGCGCGCGACCTACCACGACAACGCGCCGAACACGCCCGGCTTCACCGCGTTCGCCACGATGTTCGGAACCTACGTCGGCACCGGGACAGTCGCGCGGACGGCGTCGCAGCAGGAACGGGTGGAGTACTTCACCCCCGGCGAGTGGGACCTGGCCTGGACCACCGGCCCGAGCCTCCTCGCCGACACCGCGACGCTCGCCGCCCACCGGCCGCCCACCCGAATCGCGTGGAACAAGGCGGTGACCGGGCCGTCGCTGCGCGGTACGACGATCAACTACATCCACGAGGACCCGCACCCGTGGGGGTGGCGGGACGACGGGCGGATGAGCGTCGCGCTGCCGATGTACGGCGACGCCGCCGGACGGCCCCGGATGGTGAGCAGGTTCCACGACCCCACCGGTTCGGTCACCGTGTACCGGGACGGAACGGAGCTGGGCACGGCTCCGGTGACGCGGTTCGTCGACGTCGCGGTGCCGGGCCAGGACTCGTCCTACCGGGTCGTCGCCGACGCCCGGCAGGACAACCCCGCCTGGCCGCTGTCCACTGTGGTCCAGGCGGAGTGGACCTTCCGCTCCTCGGCGGAGGGCGACGGCAGGGCGCTGCCGATGCTGACCGCCCGGTTCGACCCGGCTGTGGACCTGCGCAACCGGGCGCCCGGCGGCCGGCTGTTCTCCTTCCCGGCCCATGTGGAGCGGCAGGACGGTGCCGCCCGGGTCACCTCGCTGTCGGTGGACGTGTCCTACGACGACGGGGCGACCTGGCAGCCGGCGCAGGTCCGGCGGGACCAGGGCCACTGGCGGGTGACCGTGCGGCACCCTCGGACCGGCTACGTCTCGCTGCGGACGCGGGTCGAGGACGTGGACGGGAACGGGCTGACGCAGACGATCGTCCGTGCGTACCAGCTCGGCTGAGCGGTTCCCGGTTCGGCGGCGTCTCGTTCCGGGGTGCCGCCGGACCGGGCTCAGCCGGGAACGGCCGCCAGGACGGCGGAGGCGATGACCCGGTGACCGGCGGGCGTGGGATGGACGTCGGCGCGATCGCAGAAGTAGGTGAGCTCGCAGATCCTGGCCACGGGCTCCGGAACCGGGCCGTAGGTCGGGTCCCGGGTGGTCTCGGTCAACGGTTGGTAGCCGCCGGTCGCGGCGGTGACGTCGACGAACCCCGCGCGGACCTTGTCGTACTCGGCCCGCAGGGCGGTGTTGAGGACATCGCGGAACAGCGGCACCGACAGGCGCGCGAGGTCCTGACCGTCCGGGAACACCGGCGACACCCAGGCACCGAGGAACACGTCGGGGTAGGTGAGACCCACGATCGGCGCGTCGCCGGCGGCCTCGCGCAGAACGGGCAGGACCTCGGCGAGGTTGGCCTGGATCTCGGTCACCGCCTCGGCGGCGCACGTCGCGGCCTGGGAGGTGGTGGTGGCCCGCGCGCACGGAGTCAGGTCGTTCCCCCCGATGACGACGGTCACCAGGCTTACCCGTCCCTGATTCTCACGCAGCGTCCGCACGGCGGCGTCGAGCTGGGTGCGGCCGGTCGGGTCGGGTGCGTCGAGCGCGCGGTTGCCGGGCGCGCAGCCCGACCCCTCGCGCAGCCCCGCCGACGTGGCCCCGCTGCAGGCGACGTTGACCAGTCGCAGGTTCGACCGTGCGGCGACCAGGTAGGCGAACCCGTCCGGGCTGGGGCCGGCGGGCACCCCGTCCGCCGCCGGGCGGTAGCCGGTCGCGTAGGAGTCGCCCACCGACACGTACACCCCGCCGGCTACCGGCACGCCGCTCGTGCTGGTGCTGGAGGTGGTGGCGCTGGGGGGAGCCGTGCTCGGAGGAGCCGTGGACGTGGCGTCCGGTCCTCCTCCGGTACACGCCGCGAGGAGCGCGAGCAGCCCTGCGAGCAACACGGGTCTGGTCACGGCGCCGCGGCACCGCGGGGGAAGGGGTGCTCCATGGCACGAGTGTCACACAGGCCAACCGAGACCGCGCCGGCAAGCGACGTGTTCTGAAAAGATTTCCAAATCGCGAGGGCGCTGTCATACCACAATTTGTTCACGTAATACCGGCCGTCGTCGGACTCGGCATTCGTCATTCGTCTTTTCGGGGGAGGCGTTTTTTGCGCGTCGCGGTTGTCGGCGGCGGAGGTGTCGGGAGGTCGACCGGCTACCCCTGGAGCTGGGTGAGGTAGGCGTCGAGCTGGGCCGCGCCGGCCAGCAGGGTGCGGCTGCGCGTGGTGAGCCGGTCCTGCCAGGAGGCGAGGAAGGTGCTCAACGCGTCCGCCCCGCCCGCCTCGCGCAGCGAGCGGACGAACCGCGCGACCTTGCTCAAGGGGTAGCCGCCTCGGCGCAGTTGACGGGCGATCTCGGCGTCCCACACGGGGTCGGGTCCGTACTGGCGGTAGCCCGTGACTCGGTCGCGCTCGGGGTGCAGGATGCCTTCGGTCTCCCACGTGCGCAGCGTCGCCGGGTGCACGTCGAGCCGGTGGGCGAGCTCGCCCACGGTCAGCGGGCGACCGCGTACCGGCGCGGGGGTGGCGGTGGACAGGCTGGCGAGTGCCGTCGCGACCTCGGTTCGCGTGTCGCGTTCGGCCAGCAGCGCGACGTGTGCGGCGTCGATGAGCCGGTAGGCCGCCTCGAGGTCGCCGCTGTTGGTCGCGCGCATGATCTCCGTCGCCTGCTGGTGCCCGTGGCCGCCGCGCAGCGCGAGGAAGGCACGGAGGGCCTGCGCGTGCAGGGAGGTGTAGCGCCGGTAGCCGGTCTCGCCGCGTTCGGCCTGCGGGAGGATGCCGGCCTCCTCGTAGTTGCGGACCGCCTGTGCGGACATCCCGTGCTCCCTGGCGAGGTCGATCGGGCGCAGCGGGATACCTCCGGTTGTGCGGCTGGAGCCGGTACGTCTCGGCCGCCCAACGATAGCGCTGGCGACCCGGCAGGTCAGCGAGCGAACAGCGTCTCCAGCTCGATCCCGACCCCGAGGCCGGTGGTGAACCCCGCCGTCCAGGCGCCGGCGCTGTTGTACCGGCCGCTGAACCCCACCTCGCCGAACAGGTACAGGTTCGAGCGCCGGACCGGGTACTTCACCCCGCCCTGGAGGAAGTCCACGACCCAGGCGTGCTCGGTCGAGTCGTGGCCGAACTGGTGGGCGACGCCCTGCTCGAGGCTGAGCTCCAGCTGCGAGCCCAGCGCCCGCCAGCTCCGTTGGACCAGCGTCCAGCCGAACTTCGCCTGCCAGGTGAAGTCGGTGGAGTAGGTGAACGAGAAGGCCGGGTCGCTCGGGTTGACCAGCCCGAACAGCGGCCGGCTCAGCAGGTGGACGTCGTTCTGGGTGTAGGCGAAGGTCATCGTCGCCTCGAAGCCCTCGCTGGTGTCGCCCTCGGCCGCCGCCTCGGCGGAGACCGCGCCGTACTGGGGGGAGGTCATGAGGTTCTCCCGGCGTTGGCAGGCAGGTCGTCGAGCTGTTCGATCGTGTACTGCTCGTCCGGTGCCGCGACCTCCACCTGGAGGGAGACCGCGATGTCGTTCGGCGGCCGGTGCGACTGCTCACCGCCCGCCGGTTCGCCGGTGAGCGCCGCCCACGTGCCCGGGTCACAGCTGCCGGTGGCCGCCAGCCCGTGCCGCTGCTGGACCGCGGCGACCGCCTGCTCGGTCGCCGCGCAGTACTCCCCGGCCTGGAAGCCGCTACCCACCTGGTGGTACTCCAGCAGCTGCTGCAGGTAGGTGACCCATTCCCCGGTGTCGCCCGCGCCGAGCGCCGGTTGCTCCGCCATTGCTCTGTTGTCGCAGGCGGGACGGCCGGGCGCAGGGGCCTCCGGGGCACACGATCGGGCACGGGGAGCTGCCTCGCGGTACGCGCCGGTGCGGTAGTTGAGGAATCAATCAGCGTGCTGTGGCGTTCACGGGGCATGAAGAAGATCGGATTCCTGTCGTTCGGGCACTGGTCGGACGGCCCGCACTCGGGGACGAGGACGGCGTCGGACGCCCTGCTGCAGGCGGTGGACCTGGCCGTGGCCGCGGAGGAGCTGGGTGCTGACGGCGCCTACTTCCGGGTGCACCACTTCGCCAGGCAGCTCGCGTCACCGTTCCCCCTGCTGGCGGCGATCGGCGCGAAGACCGAGCGCATCGAGCTCGGGACCGGGGTCATCGACATGCGGTACGAGAACCCGATGTACATGGCCGAGGACGCCGGTGCGGCGGACCTCCTCGCCGGCGGCAGACTGCAGCTGGGCATCTCCCGCGGGTCACCGGAGCAGGTGATCGACGGGTGGCGGTACTTCGGATTCCAGCCCGCGGAGGGGCAGACGGACGCCGACATGGCCCGCACCCACGCCGAGGTGCTGCTGCGGGTGCTGGAGGGCAGGGGGTTCGCCCAGCCCAACCCGCGTCCGATGTTCGCCAACCCGCCCGGGTTGCTGCGGCTCGAGCCGCACTCCCCGGGACTGCGGGAGCGGATCTGGTGGGGTGCGGGTTCCAACGGCACGGCCGTGTGGGCGGCCGAGCACGGGATGAACCTGATGAGCTCGACGCTGAAGAACGACGAGGGCGGGGCGCCCTTCCACGTGCAGCAGGCCGAGCAGATCCGCGCCTTCCGCAAGGCGTGGGCCGAGGCCGGATGGGAGCGCGAGCCACGCGTGTCGGTCTCGCGCAGCATCTTCGCGCTGACCTCCGACCTCGACCACGCCTACTTCGGCGGCGAGGGGGAGAGCTCGGACCAGGTCGGCTACCTCGATGCCAGCACGCGCGCGATCTTCGGCCGCACCTACGCCGCGGAGCCCGACGTGCTGGTGGAGCAGCTGGCCGAGGACGAGGCGATCGCCGAGGCGGACACGCTGCTGCTGACCGTGCCCAACCAGCTGGGCGTCGACTACAACGCGCACGTGCTCGAGAGCATCCTCACCCACGTCGCTCCGGCACTCGGCTGGCGCTGAGCAGCCGCTCGCTGAGCTCCCACAGCCGTCGGGCCGAGCTCGGGTCGACGGCGTGGGGCACGACTTCGGACGGGACGTCCTCGCTGGTGCCGAAGGCGACGGGCCTCGGGGTGTCCAGCGGCGAGATGTCGTTGTCCTTGAGGTAGACGCCGCCGATGTCGGCGAGCAGCGGGCTGGTGGCGGCGAACACGCTCGTGCTGGCCCCCTGCTGCGGCGTCTTCATCTCGCGTGCGGGGTCGCGGACCGGTCGCCCGGACTCGTCGAGCAGGCCCATCGCCCGCAGCTCCTCGTCGCTGAGCCAGGCGGTCCGCTCCTCGCCCTCGGCCAGCCACGGACCCAGGTTCGTGCCGAGGACGATCCCGGGGTGCACCGCATAGCCGCGGATGCCCTCGGCGGCCCAGCGACGGTCCAGCTCGACCGCGAACAGGACGTTGGCCGTCTTGGACTGACCGTAGGCCAGCATGCCCAGGTCGTCGTAGCCCGTGGTGAAGTGCGGGTCGTCCCAGCGGATGTCGGAGAGGCGGTGGCCGCCGGAGGTCACGTTGACCACCCGCGCGCCGTGGGCGGCACGTAGGGCCGGCAGCAGGGCCAGCGTCAGCTGGAAGTGGCCGAGGTGGTTGGTCGCGAACTGCACCTCGTAGCCGCGGTCGTCCCGGACCAGCGGGCCGGCCATGATGCCGGCGTTGTTGACCAGGACATGCAGCGGGCGGCCGGAGTCGAGGTACCGCGCGGCGAAGGCGTCGATCGAGGCCGGGTCGAGCAGGTCGAGGCGGTCGGTTCGGACGCGGTCGAGCCCGGCCAGCCGTGCCGCCGCGCGGTCGGGGTTGCGCGCGGCCACGGTGACCGACGCGCCGGCCCCCGCCAGGGCGCGGGTGGTCTCCAGGCCGATGCCGTTGTGGCCGCCGGTGACGACCACGTGCGTGCCGGAGAGGTCGAGGCCGCGGACGACGTCCTCGGCGGTCGCCGCCGCGGTGAAGCCGGTTCCGATGGGATGCTGTCTGTGGTTCATGGCTCCAGCCTGCGCCGACCGGCCCGTACTCTGAATAGTTGTCAGTCCGCATTTCTTGCGCGATAGTACGACCGTGGACCAGCTGTCCGAGGTGTTCGACCTCGTCGAGGTGCGCGGGCTCGTGACCGGCGGGTTCGCGGTGGGGGGTCCCTGGGTGTCCTACGGCGCCATTCGGGATCCGATGAAGCTCATCGCGGTCGTGCGTGGCCGGCTCCGGCTCGCCACCGACGGCATCGACGGTCCGATCCTGCTCGAGCCTGGCGACGTCGCGATCCTGAACAACCGGGCATGGCTGGAGCTGCGCGGCGGCACCGGCGACGGACCGCCCCGCGAGATCGTCCCGGAGGAGAACGACCTGGCCACCCGGATCGAGGGGACCGCCGCCGGGACCGACGACGTGGTCATCGGGGGCCGGGTCGACCTCAACCCGACCGGTCAGGCCCTGCTGCTCCAGGCGCTTCCGCCGGTGGGACACGTCCGGGCCTCGGCGGCCACGGCAACGAACCTGCGCGCCAGCCTCGACCGGCTGTTCGAGGAAGTGGCCGGCAACCGCATCGGCTCGGAGTTCGCGGTCCGGCAGTACGGCCAGCTCCTGCTGCTCGAGGTGCTGCGGGCCTACCTCGACCAGACCGAGCTCCCCCCGGGATGGCTGCGGCTGCTGATCGACGAACGACTGCGGCCGGCACTGGGCCTGATGCACGCCGAACCGGGGCGGCCCTGGGGTCTGGCGGAGCTCGCGCGAGCCGCGGCGATGTCGCGGACCTCCTTCGCCGACCGCTTCCGCGCCGTGGCGGGCATGCCCCCGCTGGCCTACCTCAACCGCTGGCGCATGCTGCTGGCCCAGCGCGCCCTCCGCGACCGCGACGTCCGCGTCGGGTCCCTCGCGGCGGAGCTGGGCTACTCCTCGGAGAGCGCGTTCAGCACGGCGTTCAAACGCGAGGTAGGGGAGTCCCCGCTGCGCTATCGCTACCGGATGCGTGACCACGCGACTACCTGACGTGTCGGGTCAGCGCTAGCATCGGACACCTGCCGGCGGAGTCGGGGAGGTCGCGATGCGCGGTCTGGTCGTTGTCGTTGCGGTGGCACTCCTCGGCGGGGCGGTGGCGACGGCCCCGGCCGCCGCAGCCCCGGCGGCCGGCGTGCCGGGCGGCGACGTCTACGCCTACCTGGAGAATCCGGGGATGGTCGCGGAGGGGCAGCGCCCGCACCACGCGTTCCTGCGGCCCCACGAGGACATCCGCTCGGCGGCGCGCGGGGACGAGCGGAGCCGCTACGCCAGGTCCCTGGACGGGGAGTGGCGCATCGCGATGGCCGACCTGCCGGAGAAGGTCCCGACCGGTTTCCACGCCGCCGGCTACGACACCTCGGGCTGGCGGCGGGTGCGGGTGCCGCACACCTGGCAGACCGACGGGCTCGACCACCCGATCTTCCGGAACATCGCCACCGAAATCCAGCCCGACGACCCGCCACGCGTGCCGAGGGACGTCAACCCGACCGCCGCCTACGCCCGGAACTTCGACGTGCCCGCCGACTGGGCCCGACGCGCGACGTTCCTCCGTTTCGAGGGTGTGACCTCGGGCTACTTCGTCTGGGTCAACGGCCGGTACCTGGGCTACGACCAGGGCGGCTACACGCCGGCCGAGTTCGACATCTCCTCGGCGCTGCGACCGGGCCGCAACCGGCTCGCCGTCCAGGTGCACCGGTGGACCGCCGGCGCCTACCTCGAGGACGTCGACCAGTGGCGCTACGCGGGCATCTTCCGGTCGGTGCACCTCTACTCGACCCCGAGGACCTACCTCGAGGACGTCACACTGCGCACCGACCTCGACCCCACCTACACCGACGCGACGCTCACCGCCGCCGTCGAACTCGGGCACGCACCCGGTGGCGCGACCGG
This sequence comes from Actinophytocola xanthii, assembly GCF_001921205.1. Classification (GTDB taxonomy): domain Bacteria; phylum Actinomycetota; class Actinomycetes; order Mycobacteriales; family Pseudonocardiaceae; genus Actinophytocola; species Actinophytocola xanthii. Next base: position 178,924 of record NZ_MSIE01000002.1, read on the forward strand.
CGAGCACCGGGTGACCGCGAGCCTGCGGGACCCGCGGGGCCGGGAGGTCGGCAGGACGAGCACCCGGGTCGATGTCGAGGGGCCGGCGACGGCGCGGCTCGCCATGCCGGTCCGCGACCCTGCCAAGTGGACGGACGAGACGCCGAACGTCTACACCGTGGTGTTCACCCTCGCCGGCCCGAACGGGCGGGTGAGCCACGTGACGAGCGAGACGGTCGGCTTCCGCGAGATCGAGATCCGCGACCGGGTGCTGCTGGTGAACGGGAAGCGAGTGCTGTTCAAGGGGGTCAACCGGGCGGAGACCGACCCCGAGCACGGCCGACACGTGCCGAGGGCGGCGCAGGAGCGCGACGTCGCGCTGATGGAACAGCTGAACGTGAACGCCGTGCGGACCTCGCACTACCCGTCCGACCCGTACTTCTACGAGCTCGCCGACCGGCACGGGCTGTGGGTCGACGACGAGGTGGACATCGAGACCCACAACCACGAGAACTGCGCCGACTGGTGCCAGGCCAACCAGCCCGAGTGGCGCGCGGCGTTCCTCGACCGGCTCGTGGGCATGGTGGAACGGGACAAGAACCACCCCAGCGTGTTCATGTGGGACACCGGCAACGAGGCCGGCCTCGGCGCCCACCACTTCGCGATGGCGGACTGGCTCGACGCCAACGACCCCACGCGGCCGATCTACCACCAGTCCAACAACCCGGACGGGGACGCGCCGTTCGCGGACGTGTGGGGACCGCGTTACCCGTCGCCGGAGAGGTTCGCCCAGCAGGCGGTGAGCACGACCAAGCCGGTGATCCTGGGCGAGTACGCCCACGCCATGGGCAACAGCCTCGGCAACTTCCGCGAGTTCTGGGACATCGTCCGGGCCAACCCGCAGACCCAGGGCGGGTTCATCTGGGACTGGGCGGAGCAGAGCATCAGCCAGCCGGTGCGGATCGTGCCGGACAGCTCGGGCAACGACATCCTCGCGCACCTCTCGGGCGCTCCGTCGCTTGTGGAGGGACACCGCGGGAAGGGCCTGTACCTGTCCGGTCTGGACGACTTCGTCGAGGTGTACCGCGACCGGCGGCTCGATCTCACCGGGACGGCCGTGACGCTCGACGCCTGGGTGAAGCCGGGGGAGTGGAGCGGCGACTTCCGCATCGTCGGCAAGGGCGACCACCAGTACGCGTTGAAGATGAAGAACGAGAACACGCTGGAGTTCTTCATCCACAGCGGGACCTGGCGTCCGGTGCAGGCCAGGGTGCCCGCGGACTTCTACGGCAACTGGCACCGGGTGAGCGGGACCTACGACGGAACGGTGCTGCGGCTCTACATCGACGGGCGCGAGGTGGCGAGCACGCCGTTCAGCGGCCGGATCGACACCTCCTCGGCGGAGGTGAACATCGGTCGCGACTTCGAGACCTCCTGGAACGACCCGTATGACGTGGGTCGGATGGCGCACGGCGTCGTGGACGACGTCCGCATCTACGACCGGGCGCTGACCCAGGCCGAGCTGTCCAACAGCACGCCGGCCGGGGATGCTTTGCTGGCACTGGACTTCGACCGGATCGAGAAGCGCGGCCGCCATTTGTCCTACGGCTCCAGCCTGTCCGGGTTGGACGGGCTGGTGGGTGCGGACCGCTACCTGCAGCCGGAGACCGCCCAGCTGGCGTGGGCGCAGCAGCCCTTGCGGTTCTCCTACGCAGACGGGACGCTCACCGTCGCGAACGAACGCCAGTGGGTCGGCACGGAGGACCTCCGGTTGCGCTGGCGGGTGAGCGAGGGGGCGAGAGTGGTGGCGCGCGGCGAGCGTCCGCTGCGCATCGGCCCAGCCGCGACGGGAACGGTGCGGCTCCGGGTGCCCGGCAACCCGCGCGACCGCGAGCGGTTCCTGACCGTCGAGGCGGTGACCGCCTTCGGGGGCCCGATGCTGCCGCGTGGCCACGTACTCGCGCACGACCAGTTCCTCCTCGGCGGGACGCGGGTGCCCGGTCTCGACCCGGCGCCGCAGGCGGGCAGCGTGACGACCGCGGAGACCGATGCGTCGGTGGTCGTCACGGCCGGTCCCGGGCGGTACACAGTGGACAAGCGGTCCGGCACGATGTCCTCGATCGTCGTGCGGGGCAGGGAGCTGCTGGCCGGTGGGCCCGAGCTGGACGTGTGGCGCGCGCCCATCAGCAACGAGACGTTCGCCTGGGGACGCGCCGAAGGCGAGGACTGGCGACGGGTCGGCCTCGACCGGTTGGCGACCACGGTCACCGGGGTCACCGTCTCACCCGTGCCGTCGGGGGTCCGGGTGGTCGTCGTCTCGCGGGTGGGGGCGACGGACGTGGCCGACGCCTGGTTCGACCAGACGATGACGTACACGATCGACCGCGGCGGGACGATCCGGCTGGACCACCAGGTGACCCCGCAGGGGAGGGTGCGCTCGCTGACCTACCTGCCGAGGGTCGGCGTGTCGCTGGCGGTGCCGGAGTCCTACGACCGCTTCGCCTGGTACGGCAGGAAGGTGGAGAGCTACGTCGACCGGCGGGAGGGCTCACCGATCGGCGTCCACCGGTCCACGGTCGCCGACCAGTACGTCCCGTACCACCGCCCGCAGGACCACGGCAACCACACCGACGCGCGCTGGGCCCTGCTCACCGACGGCCGCACCGGCGGCCTGCTGGTCGCCGGCGCCAAGGACGTCAGCGTGACCCGCTTCGACGACCTCGACCGGGCGGCGTACCCCTTCCAGCTGCGACCGAACGACGGCTGGCACACCCTGCACGCCTCGCACGCGGTCACCGGCGTCGGGGACACCCCGAACCCGGTGCGGGAGCACTACCAGGTCCAGCAGAACGTGACCCACGAGTACACGCTGACCCTGCGCCCCCTGACCGCGAGCGAGGCCAGAGCCGGCCTACCGACCGGCGCGGGCTGAGTGGATTCTCACCAGCCTCCCTGGACCATTGTCTGGAACAACCATTCGCCGTCCCGCTTCACCAGGAGGTCCCCGTACCGCACGGTCTGGGAGAAGTCCCCGACGGTGATCGTGGCGTCGGTGACCACGAACACGAGGCCGGCGTGGAGGAACACCGGGGTGCGAACCGACTCCATCTGGACGTCGCCGCCGCCGAGCTGCTCGGCCATCGCGGTGAGGAACCGACTCCGGTCCCACGACTCGGCCGACCCGTCGGTCACGGCGTTGACCGGAAACATCGCCATGTCCGCCATCGCCTCGACATCCTTGGCCACCGCCAGGGCGTCCCACTTCTCGAACCACGCGAGGACGCCTGCCACGTCCTCGTCACTCGCCACGAACCCGGCCCCGCGTGTCTGCTCAGCACTCATGGCGACCACTCTACCGTACGGTGTACGGAGTTATTGTCGGCGCTCCGCTTGACCCTGACGCAGGGTCAACCCGCCATCCTGCTGTCCGGAGCGCCGCACAGGACCGGGAGTGCCGCGCCTGAAGGAGGGACATGACGATGGACGCGGCGTACGTCGGCGCGGTGCTCGGCTACCGCCGGAAGATCGCCTGAGGCAGGCTGGGAGCCATGCTCACCATCGGCCAGCTGGCGACCCATGCCGGGGTGACCGTGCGGGCGGTACGCCACTACCACCAGATCGGGCTGCTCCCGGAGCCCGAACGGGACAGCTCCGGCTACCGGACCTACGACGCGGCCGCGGTCGTGCGGCTGATCCGCATTCACACCCTGGCGGCCGCGGGGGTGCCACTGTCGCGGGTGCAGGAGCTCCTCGACGCCGACCAGGACGAGTTCGCCAACGCCATCACCGAGATCGACAAGGAGCTCCGCGCCAGGATCGGACAGCTGCGGGAGACCCGGCGACGGCTCGCCAGGCTCGCCGCCGGCGACCAGCTGGCGCTGCCGGCGAGCGTCCTGGGCTACCTCGATCGCCTGCGTGGGCTCGGCATCGAGGAGTGGTACGTCGAGATGGAGCGGGACGCCTGGATCATGGTCGCCGCCCAGGTGCCGCACCTGATCGACTCCGTGATCTCCGCGAAGCACGAGCAGCTGGACGACCCCGACATGGTGAAGCTCTACACCCTCGTCAACGGCGCACGCGACTGCCCGCCCGACGACCCGCGGGTCGTCGAGTTCGCCGACATCGTGGAGCGCCTGCGGTTCCGTTCCGTGGAGTCCGGAGTGCGGGGGTTCGACGAGTTCGACGACCAGTTCGTCACCTTCCTGGACTCGGTCGTGGCCGAGTCCGCACCGGGCGCGAGGCGGGTCCTGGCGATCCTGGAGGAACGGGGCTGGAAGGGCTGGACCCGCATCGAGCGCGTGCCCGCCGACAGACCCGGGGCCCGGGCCGAGGACGCGTCCGAGGTCGGGGACGGACGCCCGTGAGCGTCCGTCCCCGACCCGCTCAGCTACCGATCTGGTACGCCCGCACGACCGTCTGCCGCACCGTGTTGCCGTTGGTGTCGGTCGCCGTGGCACGCAGGGAGGCGTAGCCGGTCGCCGGGTGGCGCACGGTCACCGTCCAGTGGCCGTCGCGGGAGCGGGTCGCGGCCCGCTGCCATGTCTGCCCGTCGTCATAGGACACCTCGACGTTGAGGTCCCGGACCGTGGGTTCGCCGTCGGCGCGTTCGACGTGGGCGGGGAAGGTGAACGCCTTGCCGCCCGGTGCTCGGTTGCGGAGGTCCACCGCCGGGTCGAAACGCGCGGTCAGCAGTGGCAACGGCTTCGCGTCGGCGGCCGAGGAGGAGCGGAACGTCCACTCCGCCGACACCTTCGTCGACAGTGGCCAGTGTTCGGCCGCGATCGTGTTCTCCGTGACCAGGCGGTAGGCGCCGTCCTCGCCGGGTACCGGGATCCGTGCCAACCCCGGGTTCTGCACGGTCGCCACCAGCTCGCCGTCGCGGTACAGGCTGATCGACCCGCTCACCTCCGCGAAGACGAAGTCGCTCAGCAGGCGCGGTCTTCCGGCCCCGTCGCCGTGCATCGCCAACGCCAGGTCGAACACGTCGTCCTTGCGCCAGACCCACGGGCGAGGTCCCTCGTTGGGGTAGGGCTGGCCGATGCCGCGAAGTGACGGCCCGACCACAGCCTTGTTCCACACGATCCGGTTCCGCCGGCCGGCGGCGAACGTCACGGTGTCGGTCAGGTAGCCGCGCCTGGCCGCGGACCAGTCCAGCGTCCAGGTCCCGGGGGTGAAGTACTCCACCCGCTCCTGCCCGGTAACCACGAGCTTGGGATAGTTGCTGCCGACGGGACGGCCGAAGAACTCCCAGCCCGCGAGGTAGGAGGCAAAGCGGTCGGGGGCGCTCTCGTGGTAGGCCGTGCGCACCGCCGCGAGGTCGCGGGTCCTGGGTCGGAACACCTGCTCGGCGGTGACCTGCCGCTCGACCCCGTAGCCCAGCTCGTAGCGGAGGTCGGTGACGGGGCGGTTGACGTAGGACGCCGTCGCGCCGTCGGTCCTGGCGTAGGCGACGAACCGGGCCGTTGTCCCCCCGACGTAGCCTTCCAGGGTCGGCAGCGCGAAATTGACACCCGCGCGGCTGCGGACCTGGGCGGAGGTCTCGGCGAGAGGGCTCAGCAGGACGAGCCGGCCGCCGGCCGCCTTGACGTTGGCGATGCGCTTGCCCAGCTCGTCAAAGGAGGTACCGAGCGGCATCTCGAGGACCACCAGCCGACCCTCGGCGTCGATCTCGCCAAGCTCTTCGGGCGTACCGCCGCCGCCGTAGGCGACCGGGAGTGTCAGGTTCTCGGCGTCGTCCGAAGGCTGTATCCAGCCCACGCGGACCGCGAACCGCTGCCCGTCGTCCGCCGTGAGCTCCAGAGCCGGCTCGGTGGCGGTCCTCTGCTGTGCCATGGCGAAGTTGGCCGAGCTGGTGCCGGGCACCGTCGCCGCGTACGTCTCGTGGAAGCGCGGGTCCACCTCGAGATAGCTGGAACTCGTGCAGTCACACGAGGAAATCTTGGCGAGAGCCGAGATTTTCAGGCTACCGCCGTTCGCCGCGGGATTGTCGGGCTCCACCGAGAACCGCTTGCCGGCACGTGCGTCGAACGTCTGGGTGAGGTCCCGGTCCAGGTGCAGCTCGGGATGGCTGATCATGCTGTACGACGGCTCCTGCCCCGGTCGCGCCGTCTCGATCACGGTTCTCAGCGCGTAGCGGCCCGTCGGCAGTCGAAGCGGCCCAGCCCCTATGCCGATCCCGTCGCCGGTGTCCAGGTTGAGCAGCGATACCGAGAAGGCGTCCGAGACGGCCGGTTTTCCGTTCCGGTCGATCGCGTCGACGGTGAGGGTGTACATCGGCCCCTCCTGGCGCACCGACAGCGCGGTGCGGGTCGTGACCGAACCGCCGGAGGCGGTGAGCACCCCGCCGTAGGTGCCCGGCTTGTCCCCGGCGGTGGCGGTCAGCTCGACCGACGCTTCGCCGCTCGCGGGCACGGTGACCCGTGAGGCCGACAGCGCGAGCAACCCGTCGGGTGCGTCGGGGACATCGGCACGCAGGTCGAGCGTGACCGGCTCGGTGCCGGCGTTGCGCCAGGTGACCGTCTGCTTCTTCTGCGCGCCCTGGTTGGGCCAGGGCAGGTAGGTCGAGACGGCACCGGTCGCGACGACCGGCGCCGTGGTGGCGCGGGTGAGGTCCACCCGGCCGGTCCCCACCGCGAACGGACCGGCGCCGTCGATCGCGGCGGCGCTGCTCACCAGCGCGTCCTTCAGCCGGTCGGGCGCCCAGTCGGGGTGGCGCTGGGCCAGGATCGCCGCCGCGCCCGCCACGTGCGGCGAGGCCATCGACGTGCCGGACATGCCCTGGTAGGCGTCGCCGACGGGCTGGCCGTGGTCCGGGACACCGTCGGGTCGCGCGGCCACGATGCCCTCTCCCGGCGCCGCGATCTCCGGCTTGACCGCGCCGTCGCCGCCGCGGGGACCCCTGCTGGTGAAATGGCTCGGGACGTCCTGCTTGGACACGCTGCCGACGCTCAACGCGGCGTCGGCGGCCGCGGGCGCGGCAACCGAACCGTCGCGGGCCATGTTGCCGGTGGCGACGACGAACAGCGTGCCGTGCTCCCGGGTCAGGGTGTTCAGCGCCTGGGAGACCGGGTCCGTGCCGTCGCTGCCGGGGATACCGCCGAGGCTCATGTTGACGACCTTCGCGTCCGCCTCGGCGGCCGCCCAGGTCATACCGGCGAGGATGGCATCGAAGCCGCCGGAGCCGTCGTCGCCGAGCACCTTGCCGATGGCGAGCCTCGCGTCCGGCGCGACGCCCTTGTACCTGCCCTCCGACGCCGCACCCGAACCGGCGATCGTCGAGGCGACGTGGGTGCCGTGCCCGTCACCGTCCTCCACGGATCCCTTGCCGGAGAAGTCCTTGCTCGCCTCGACCTTGCCCGCCAGGTCGGGGTGGTCGGTGTCGATGCCGGTGTCCAGCACCGCGACCCGCACGTCCCGGCCGGTCAGCCCGGCCGCCCACGCGGTCGGCGCGCCGATCTGCCGCACGCTCTGGTCGAGGCTGGCCCGCATCCGGCCGTTCAGCCAGACCTTTCGCACAGCCGGCCGCCGCGCCTGCCGGTCGGCGGTGAGCGTGTTCCAGAACCGCGTCGCGTCGGTCTTGCGCTCGTCGAGGGCGGTCATGGCGAGGTTCGGCAGCGAGCGGCGGAGCGTGGTGCCCTCGGGCGCCGCGGCGCGGGAGGCGGCCGCGCCGTCGGTGTGCTGCACGAGCAGCGGCAGGGTCTTCGTGTCGGCGTCGCCGTAGCCCTGCCGGAGCAGGCCGGTGATGTTGAACAGCTCCTCGTCGAGCAGGCCCGAGCTCACCAGGCGGCCCGCGTCCGCGGGGAGGAGGTAGGTGTCGCCGTCGCGGGTGAACTCCTGGAAGGGGATGGGTTTCCCGCGCAGGGCCGGTTCGACCCGAACGCTGGTCCGGCCGCCGACGGTGCGCGCGGCGACCCGGTCACCGGTGACCAGCGTGACCCAGCTCTCCGATGCCGACACCGGCCCCTCGTCGGGTGCGGCCTGCGACGCGGTGCCACCGGGCGGGCCGAACAGGGCGAACGCGAGCGCCGCCGCGAGCACGGCGGAGCCCACTGGCCATTTCAGTCGTCTCATGACCCCGACCCTGGCCGCGAAATGTTCGATTGTCGTGACCGTTCCGTGCGCGTTCGTCGACAAGATCGCCACAACGCTAAGGTGCGCTCATGGCGCTGGTTCTCCTGGTCGAGGATGACGACGCGCTGGCCGAGGCGCTGGCACTCGGGCTCGGCGGGCTCGGCCACCGGATTCAGGTCGCCGGCACCGGCGAGGACGCGCTTACGGCGGTGTTCGGCCCCGGTCCGGCCGTGGACGTGGTGCTGCTGGACGTGATGCTGCCCGATCTGGACGGCTTCGAGGTCTGCCGCCGCATCCGGGCCAAAAGCATGGTGCCGGTGCTGATGCTGACCGCCCGCGGCGACGCCGTGGACGTGGTCGTCGGGCTGGAGGGCGGTGCCGACGACTACGTGGTCAAGCCGAGCGAGCCGCGGATCCTCGACGCGCGAATGAAGGCCGTGCTGCGCAGGGTGGCCGCGCCGGCCGCCGAACCCGCGCTGCGCTTCGGGACGCTCGCCGTCGACCCCGCCGCGATGCTGGTGACCAGGGACGGCGCGGAGGTGCGCCTCACCGCCACCGAGCTGCGCCTGCTCATCGAGTTCGCCCGGCACCCCAACCAGGTGCTCAGCCGCCAGGCGCTGCTCAAGCGGGTGTGGGAGTACGGCTACGTCGGTGACTCCCGCATCGTCGACGCCACGGTGGCCCGGCTGCGAGCCAAGGTCGAGGACGACCCGGCCAACCCGGCGCTGCTGCGGACCGTGCGCGGGCTCGGCTACCGCCTGACGCCCCCGTGAGGTCCTACCTGGGCCTGCGTGCCCGGATCACGCTGGTCATCGTGCTCATCACCACCGCGACGGCGACAGCGGTGGCGGTCGCCGCCTACCGGCTGCAGGCCGAATCGATCGAGGGCCGGTTCACCGCTGCGGCCACCGTGGGTTTCGCCTCCGACCTTGACCAGGCGCGCCTGCGGCAGAGCGGCGACCCGCTGCCGTCCACGGTCGCCTACATGCGGGGCAGGCGCGGCATCGACTGGGCGCTGTTCGACTTCGGGCAGGGTGTCGCGGCTCCGGTGCGCGGCGTCTACCCGATGAGCGGCGCCACCGCGACCAGCGACCTGGACTCGTCGTACGGCAGGCCGCTGAACCGGGTCCGGGAGCTTCCGGCGAGCCTGGTCGACGAGGCACGCCGCGGCGGCATGCCGCGGGCCGTGCTCCCCGCGGAGCCGGCGTCGGTGCTGGCGTTCGCCGCCTACCTGGGCAGCGACATCGTGCTGGTCGAGTTCTACGACCTGGACGGGATCAGGCGTGAGCTGGAGACGCTGCGGCGCGATCTCGTGCTGATCGCGGTGGTGGTGGCGGCCGTGGGGCTGGTGGCGGCGCTGCTCGCCGCGCAGGCGATCCAGCACCCCGTGCGCCGCGTCGCCGCCGCGGCCCGCCGGCTGGGACAGGGTGAGCTGGGCGTCCGGCTCCCGGTCCGGGGACGCGACGAGCTCGCCGACCTCACCCGCTCGTTCAACACGATGGCCGGGCGGCTGGGCGAGTCCATCGAGGAGCTGACCGCGAAGGACCGCCAGCAGCGCCAGTTCATCGCCAACGTCACCCACGACCTGCGCACCCCGGTGGCGGCGATGATCGCGGTGGTGGACAGCCTCGACGAGGCCGACGCCGAGACCCGTTCCCGGTCGGCGCGGCTGCTCGGCACCCAGTCACGCAGGCTGGCCAAGCTAGTCGAGGACCTGCTGGAGATCTCGCGGTTCGACGCCGGTGCCGCCGACCTCCGTCCGGAACCGGTCGACCTGCACGCGCTGCTCGAGGACGCGATCGCCGTGACCGGGGTGCGGGCCGAGCTGCGCTCAACGGGCGAGTCCACCGTGACCGCCGATCCTCGTCGTCTGCACACGATCGCCTGCAACCTGCTCGCCAACGCCATGCACCACGGCGCCGAGCCGATCACCGTCACCATCGACGGCACCGAGGGGGAGCGGGTGGTCCTCCGGGTCGCCGACTCCGGCCCGGGTGTCCCGCCCGACCTGGCCCCGATCCTCTTCGACCGCTTCGTCCGCGGCGACCGTTCCCGAGCGGCCACCGAAGGCAACGGCCTGGGCCTGGCCATAGCCCGCGAGAACGCGCTCGCCCACGGCGCCAGCCTGGAGGTTCACCACGCCGACGGGGCCGTGTTCACGCTGATCATGCCCCGGGAGCGGCGGTCCGGCGACGCGGCTCGATAGCCACCGCTATCGATGAAAATATGCAAACTTTCGCTGGAAACATGCACTCTTTCGATGAAAGTAGACATATGATCTGGCTCACGTCCGCATCCTTAACCCTGCGATCTCGACCAAAGGAACGGGACCACCATGGCAAGAATCCCCAGGTGGCGCGCTGCTGCCTGCGCCGGTCTGCTCGTCACCGGCGTCATGACCGTCCTCACCACGACCAGCGCCGGGGCCCACCCGGTGAACGCCGCCGACTACCACCAGGTGGAGCTCGCCAGGGGCGTCGGCGAGATGGGCGAGCCGATGTCGCTCGCCGTGCTGCCGGACCGGTCGGTCCTGCACACCGCCCGCAACGGCACGCTGCGCCGCACCGACGCCTCCGGCACCACCTCGGTGATCGGGACGCTGGCCGTGTACTCACACGACGAGGAGGGCCTGCAAGGCGTCGGCGTCGACCCCGGCTTCGCCACCAACCGCTTCATCTACCTCTACTACGCGCCGCCGCTGTCCACCCCGGGCGGCGACGCACCCGCGGGCGGCACCGACTTCTCGGCCTGGAACGGCGTGAACCGGTTGTCCCGCTTCACCCTCAACGCCGACTACACGCTCAACACGGCCAGTCAGGTCACCGTGCTGGACGTGCCGGCGAGCCGGGGCATGTGCTGCCACGTCGGCGGGGACATCGACTTCGACGCCGCGGGCAACCTCTACCTGTCCACCGGCGACGACACCAACCCGTTCGAGTCCAGCGGTTACACGCCGATCGACGAGCGGGCCGACCGCAACCCGGCCTACGACGCCCAGCGCAGCTCGGCCAACACCAACGACCTGCGCGGCAAGGTGCTGCGGATCAAGGTGAACGCGAACGGCTCGTACTCGATCCCGGCGGGCAACCTGTTCCCGCCGGGCACCGCGCAGACCCGGCCGGAGATCTACGCGATGGGCTTCCGCAACCCGTTCCGGATGAGCGTGGACAAGGCGACCGGGGTCGTCTACCTCGGGGACTACGGACCGGACGCCGGGGCGGCCAGCGCGAGCCGCGGTCCCGGCGGACAGGTGGAGTTCAACCGCATCGCCTCCGCGGGCAACTACGGGTGGCCCTACTGCACGGGCGCGAACACGACGAACGAGACCTACGTCGAGTACACGTTCCCGAACGGGCCCTCGGGCGCGCGCTACAACTGCGCGGCGCCGGTCAACAACTCCCCGAGGAACACCGGCCTGACGAACCTCCCGCCCGCGCGGGCGGCGTGGATCCCCTACGACGGCTGCTCGGTCGCCGCGTTCGGCTGTGGCTCGGAGTCGCCGATGGGCGGCCCGGTCTACCGCTACGACGCGAACCTGAACTCCTCGGTCAAGTTCCCCGCCGTCTTGGACGGACACGTCTTCCTCGGCGAGTACGGCCGCCGGTGGCTGCGCACGGCGCACGTCAACAGCGACGGCACCGCCGGGCAGATCGACCCGTTCCCGTGGACCGGCACCCAGGTCATGGACATGGCGTTCGGGCCGGACGGTGCGCTGTACGTGCTGGACTACGGCACGGGCAGCTTCGGCGGCGACGCCAACTCCGCCCTCTACCGCATCGAGTACAGCCCGGCCGGAAACCAGGCGCCCACGGCGAAGGCCTCCGCCAACCGGACCTCCGGCGCCGCGCCGCTGACCGTGAACTTCAGCTCGGCCGGCTCGTCGGACCCGGAGGGCGGTGCGCTCAGCTACTTGTGGAACTTCGGCGACGGGACCACGTCGACCGCCGCCAACCCGACCAAGACCTACTCGACCAACGGCCAGCGCACGGTGACGCTCACCGTCACCGACCCGGCCGGTCGGACCGGCAACGCCAGCATCGTCGTGACGGTCGGCAACACCGCCCCGAGCGTCACGCTGAGCACCCCGATCGACGGGACGACGTTCAACTTCGGCGACACGATCCCGTACACGATCACGGTGTCCGACCCGGAGGACGGCACGATCGACTGCGCGAGGGTCAAGCTGACCTACGTACTCGGCCACGACAGCCACGGCCACGCCATCACGTCCAAGACCGGCTGCTCGGGCACCCTGACCATCCCGGTCGACGGCGAGCACGACACCGCGGCGAACCTGTACGGGGTGTTCGACGCCGAGTACACCGACGGCGGCGCCAACGGCCAGCCCGCGCTGACCACCCACGCCCAGAACAGGCTGCAGCCGGCCCACCGGCAGGCGGAGCACTACAGCAGCCAGTCGGGCACAACGTTGATCACCAAGACCGGCGCGGAGGGCGGCCGGACCGTCGGCGACATCAACAACGGTGACTGGATCGCGTTCCAGCCCTACGCGCTCGGCGGTGTCACGCGGGTCTCCGCGCGGGTGTCCTCCGGCGGGGTGGGCGGCACGCTGAGCGTCCGGGCCGGCTCGGCGACCGGCACCGTGCTCGGGTCGGTGGCGGTGCCCAACACCGGCGGCTGGGAGACCTTCGTCGACGTGGCGGCAAACCTCACCAGCGTGCCAGCCGGCACCACGACGCTGTACCTCACCTTCTCCGGTGGTGCCGGAGCCCTGTTCGACCTCGACGCGTTCACCTTCTCGAGGACGGCGGCCGGCGGGCAGGGGCCGATCCGGGGCAGCGGGAAGTGTGTCGACGTGGCCGGTGCCGGCACCGCGGACGGCACCAAGGTCCAGCTGTACACCTGCAACGGAACCGCCGCGCAGTCGTGGACGGTCACCGGCTCCTCCCTGCGCGCGCTCGGCAAGTGCCTGGACGTCGCCGGCGGCGGCACCGGGGACGGAACGGTGGTGCAGCTGTGGACCTGCAACGACTCCGGCGCGCAGAGCTGGGCGGCGAACGCCGACGGCACCCTGCGCAACCCGCAGTCGGGCAGGTGCCTCACGCCGTCCGGCGGCGGCACGGCCGACGGCACCCAACTGGTGATCTCCACCTGCACGACCGCCGCGACCCAGCGCTTCACCCTCCCGTGAGAGGACACGAGATGAGACACACGGTTCGATCGATCCTCGCGGTCGCGGCGGCCACCGCGACGATCATGGCCTGCACCGGCGGCTCGGCCGCCAGCGCCGCCGACGCCCCGTACGACGTGCTGGTCTTCTCCAAGACCGCCGGCTTTCGCCACGACGCGATCCCGGTGGGCATCCAGACCATCCGCGAGCTGGGTGCCGTCAACAACTTCACCGTGACCGCCACCGAGGACGCCAACGCGTTCACCACCGACAACCTCGCCCAGTACGAGACCGTGGTCTTCCTCAACACGACCGGCGACGTGCTCAACGCCGTCCAGCAGACCGCGTTCGAGTCCTACATCCGGTCGGGCAAGGGCTATGTCGGCGTGCACGCCGCCGCGGACACCGAGTACGACTGGCCGTTCTACGGCGAGCTGGTCGGCGCGTACTTCTCGTCGCACCCCGCCATCCAGCAGGTGACCGAACGCGTGGAGAACCGCGCCCACGCCGCGACAGCGCACCTCGGTCAGAGCTGGGTCCGGACCGACGAGCTGTACAACTACCGGACCAACCCCCGCGGCAGCGCGCGGGTGCTGGCCACGCTGGACGAGTCGACGTACTCCGGCGGCACCATGGGTGCCGACCACCCGCACACCTGGTGCAAGACCTACCAGGGCGGACGGTCGTTCTACACCGGCAACGGCCACACCCAGGCGAGCTACGGCGAACCCGCGTTCCGTTCGATGCTGCTCGGCGGGCTTCGGTACACCGCCGGCCGGAGCAAGGCCGACTGCCGCCCGGAGACCGGGTACACCGCTCTCTATGACGGGTCCACCTCCGGGTGGTCGCAGGCCGGCCCCGGCAGCTTCACCAACTCCGAGGCGACGCTCACGTCGGTCGGCGGCATGGGGCTGTTCTGGTACAGCGCCAAGGAGTTCCAGTCGTACTCGCTGAAGCTGGACTGGCGCATGGCCGGTGACGACAACTCCGGGGTGTTCATCGGGTTCCCGCCCAGCGGCGACCCGAACTCCGCGGTGGACAACGGGTACGAGGTGCAGATCGACGCGACCGACGCGGCGGACCGCACGACCGGCTCGGTGTACGGCTTCAAGTCCGCCGACCTCGCCGCCCGGGACGCCGCACTGAACCCGCCGGGGGAGTGGAACACCTTCGAGCTGCTCGTCGAGGGCGAACGCCTGCAGGTGTTCCTGAACGGGGTGAAGATCAACGACTTCACCAACACCGTCCCGGCCCGGTCCCTCGCCGGCCACATCGGGATCCAGAACCACGGCACCGGCGACGACGTGTCGTTCCGGTCCATCCGGATCAAGGAGCTCGGCGGGTCGAACCCGAACCCGGGCGTCGGTCCGATCCGTGGCGGCGGCAAGTGCGTCGACGTCTCCGGGTCCGGCACGGCGGACGGCACGAAGATCCAGCTGTACACCTGCAACGGAACCGGCGCGCAGAACTGGACGGTGTCCGGCTCGACGCTGCGTGCGCTCGGCAAGTGCATGGACGTCGCGGGCGGTGCCACAGCGGACAACACCCGCGTACAACTGTGGACCTGCAACGGAAGCGGAGCGCAGAACTGGTCGGCCCAGGCCGACGGAACACTGCGCAACCCGCAGTCGGGCAAGTGCCTGACACCGCTCGGCGGCGCGACCGCCGACGGCACCCAGCTGGTCATCGCGCCGTGCACCGCCGCGGCCAACCAGAAGTGGACGATGCCCTGAGGTGGGGCGGGTGCCGTGGGTTGCCCGCCCGCGGCACCCGCCGCCCATGCCCGTAATCAGCCGTTGACAGTCCGTTTGCATTGGCGCACGATGAGCGTTGGCTGTTCACCCGGCGTTGGGAGTTCATGTGCGCAAGTCACTGAAGACGCTCGAGAAGCTCGGTGATCGACTCCTCACCCGGCTGGTGCCGAAGGTGGAGGCATCCGCGGCGATGCCGGGTTGCACCGGTATCTACTGCGGCTGCATCGCGGGTTACGACTCGTACCGCGTGACGAACAGCTCTCCGTGTGGGAAGTGCGCATCGTCCATCTGCTGACCTGAGGCGATGAGTTATCTGGGACTGGCATGCGCCGTCGCGCTCGTCGGCGTGTTCGCGGTGTCGGCGAGGGACAAGGTCGGCAGAGAGCGGTTCCGGGTGTTCGCCGCCTCGGCCGGTCCTCTGGACGTCCTGCCCCGGCAATGGCGCGTCCGAACCGCGCGTGCGGTGGCGGTGGCCGAGCTGGTCATCGTCGCCGCGCTCGCCGGAGGACTCGTGCTGGCGCTCGCTGGTGCTGGGGGACTGGTGCTGGCCCTGGGATTCCTGGCGGCGGCGGCACTCCTCACGTCATTCACCGTCGCGATAGGACTGATGGTACGGCGCGGCGAACGCGTGCCGTGCCACTGCTTCGGGGCGAGCGAGGTTCCCCTCGGTGTCGCCCACGTCGTGCGCAACCTCCTGCTCCTCGCGCTGGCGGTGGTCGGCCCGTTCACGCCGGCCGGCGGCTACGCCCCGGTGGGCGTCGCGCTCGCCGTCGTCGCGGGCGCGGTGTTCGCGACGCTGGTCATCCGCTTCGACGACCTGGTCATGTTGTTCGGCTCGCCGTCCCCGGCGACACGCACCCGATAGGACTCGTATGGGATTCCTCGTCGCCGCACTGGTTCTGGTCGGCGCGCTGGTCGTCGTCGACCTCGTGCTCACCCTCGGCGTGGTGCGGCGGCTGCGCGAGCACTCGGCGCTGATCAGCCAGGCTCTGGAGAGCGGTGACCGGGTCGCGGACTTCATGCTGCCCACCGGGACGCGCCTGCCGGAGCTGCGGGCCACCACGGTGGACGGCGCGCCCGTCCCCGAGCAGGGGCCGCTGCTGGTCGGCTTCTTCTCTCCGACCTGCCGCGCCTGCGTGGAGCGCCTGCCCGGGTTCGTCGACTACGCGCGGGCGTTCGACGGGCGGGTGCTCGGCGTGGCTGTCGGCGCGCACGAGGACGTCGAGGACATCGTCGCCCGGCTGCGGCCGGTCGCCGAGGTCGCGGTGGAACCGGCCGAGGGTCCACTCGCGACAGCGTTGCGGGTCAGGGGGATGCCCGCCATGGCCGTGGTCGACGCGGACGGGGTGATCGTCGGGAGCGGGTACGAGCTGGTCGCGCTGCCCAAGCTCAGTACCGTATGACCTCCTCCGTTGTCGACGCGCTGGCGCTCGCCTGGCGCGCCGCGCCCGGAGTGTTGTGGGGGTACGTGGCCACCAGCGTGCTCAGCGGGTTCGTCCCGGTGGCCGTGGCCTGGTTGACCAAACTCGTGCTCGACCGGGTCGCCGCCGGCGCGGACGGCGGCCTGATCGCGCTCGCGGTCGCGCTCGCCGCCGCGGGCGTCCTGCTCGCCCTGGTCGCCCAGCTCGCGAAGTACCTGCAGCAGGAGCTCGGCCGGCGGGTCGGCCTGCTCACCCGCGAGCGGCTGTACACCGCCACCGGCCGGCTCGCCGGCCTTTCCCGGCTGGAGGACCCCGCCTTCCAGGACCGGTTGCGGATGGCCCAGGAGCACAGCCGCAACGGGCCGGGTGCGGCGGTCGACGGCGTGCTCGGGGTCGCCCAGTCGGCGATCACCCTGGTGGGCTTCACGGCGGCCCTCGCCACGGTGAGCCCGCTGATGGTGCTCGTCGCGGTGGCCGCCGGTGGTCCGGCGCTGGTGATGGAGCTGCGGCTGAGCAGGCGACGCGCCGAGGTCCTGAAGGGCATCACCCCGGCCGAGCGGAGGGAGTTCTTCTACGCGAACCTGCTCACCAGTCTGGAGGCGGCCAAGGAGGCCCGGTTGTTCGGCCTCGGGCCGCTGTTCCGCGGGCGGATGCTCGCCGAGCTCGGGTCCGCCAACACGTCGCTGCGCGCACTGGACCGTCGCGACCTCGTGACCCAGGGCGCGCTCGGGCTGCTCAGCGCGCTGGTCGCGGGCGGCGGCCTGGTGTGGGCGGTGCTCGCCGCCGGGGCCGGGACGCTGACCGTCGGCGACGTGGCGGTGTTCGTCGCCGCCGTCGCCGGCGTACAGGCCGCGCTCGGCGTCCTGGTGGACCGCGTCGCCACGACGCACAACGCCCTGCTGATGTTCGAGCACTACCGCGCGGTGACCGGCGCGGAACCGGACCTGCCCGCGCCGGCCCGGCCGGTCGAGGTGCGCCAGCTGGGGCGGGGCATCGAGCTGCGCGACGTCTGGTTCCGCTACGGCGACGAGCATCCCTGGGTGCTCCGGGGCGTCGACCTCACCATCCCCTTCGGACAGTCGGTCGCGCTGGTCGGCCACAACGGTGCGGGCAAGAGCACCCTGGTCAAGCTGCTGTGCCGGTTCTACGACCCCACCCGCGGAGCCGTGCTGTGGGACGGAGTGGACCTGCGCGAGCTGCCCGTCGCCGACCTGCGGTGTCGGATCAGCGCGGTGTTCCAGGACTTCATGTGCTACGAGCTGAGCGCGCGGGAGAACATCGAGCTGGGCGGAGTCGACGGCGGGAACGCGCTCGGCGGGGCCGGAGCCGACGAGGTGGTGCGGGCCGCGCGGCGGGCCGGTGTCCACGACCTGGTCGAGGGCCTGCCCCGCGGCTACCGCACCCTGCTGTCGCGGATCTTCTTCGACGAGGAGGACAAGGCGAACCCGGAGACCGGCGTACTCCTGTCCGGAGGGCAGTGGCAGCGGATCGCGCTGGCACGTGCGTTCCTGCGGGACCGGCGGGACCTGCTCATCCTCGACGAGCCGGCGTCCGGACTGGACGCCGAGGCCGAGCACGCCATCCACCGCGAGCTCACCGCGCACCGCGCCGGGCGGACCAGCGTCCTGATCTCCCACCGGCTGGGCTCGGTCCGCGACGCCGACCGGATCGCGGTCCTCGTCGACGGCCGAGTGGCCGAGCTCGGCACCCACAATGAGCTGATGAGCGCCGAGGGGACCTACGCTCGCCTCTTCCGCCTGCAGGCCAGCGGCTACGAGACGCGGGTGGAGGTGTGATGGTCCGGGTCGCGCTCGGCGCGGTCGCCGCGGCGGGCCTGACCTGGGCGGTGCGGCGGTGCGTCGTGGTGACGGTGCGGGGGCACAGCATGGCTCCCACCTACGGCGACGGGGACCGCGTACTCGCCCTGCGGACGGCGCCACACCGGCTCGTAGCGGGGGACGTCGTCGTGTCGTGGCTGCCCGGCCTGGCCGTCGACCGGGCCCGCGAGCCGCGCGACCGGCCGTGGGTGATCAAGCGCGTGGCCGCCGTCCCCGGCGACCCGCTCCCCGGCGCACCCGGCGAGCGGGTCCCAAGGGGACGGCTGTACCTGGTGGGGGACAACCCCGACGGCGGCCTGGACTCCGAGGACTTCGGCCTGGCCCACACCGACCACGTCCTCGGCCGGGTCGTGCGCCGGCTTCCCCCGGCACCGGGTTGAGGGCCTGCCTGTATCGTCGGGCGATGAGCTGGGCGACGTGGATAATCTTGGCCATATACCTGGTGCTGCTCGCTTTCTCGGTCGCGCGGCGGCATCCGCCGTTCGTCCTCGGCGTGCTCATCGTGGGAACACTGGCGTGCGCGGCCCGGATGTTCGTCGTCGAGTGGGCCTGGCTGAGCATCCTCACCGTCGCGTTGTTGCTGGTGGGCACCATCGCGTTCCGCTGGGCCTGGTAAGGGCGAGCACGTCGTCGAATCGCCTGTGCCATGACGCGCCCACCCCTCGACGGTCCGGACGAGACCGTGACGCGGGAGGTCGACTCCGGTGTCGCGGAGCTGCTGCCGGACCCGGAGGTACCGCAGGCCTGGACACTGTGTCTCAACGGAACACCGCAGTCCTACGTAGACCTCGAGGACCCGACCCGGCTCGAGTTCGAGTACGTGCGACGTCTCGCCCACGTGGCCGACGTCGCCGCGCCCCCCGGTGAACCGCTCCGCGTCATGCACCTGGGTGGCGGCGCGCTCACCCTGCCCCGTTACATCGCCGCCACCAGGCCGGACTCCGACCAACAGGTCGCCGAGATCGACACGGCGCTGATCGACCTGGTACGTGCCCGGCTGCCGGTGGACCCCGCGTGGCGGCTGCTGATCCAGCCCGGCGACGCGCGTGCCGTGCTCGCCGCGGCGCCCGAGGGCGCGTTCGACCTCGTCGTCACCGACGTGTTCACCGGCGCCAGAACGCCGGCACCGCTGACCTCGGTGGAGTACGTGTCGCTCGCGGCCCGCGCGCTGGGTCCCTCCGGTGTCTACACGGCCAACATCGCCGACGGAGCGCCGCTCGCGTTCGCCAGGGCGCAGGTGGCGACGGCGCGGGCGGTGTTCCCGAACCTGTGCGTCCTCGCCGAGCCGGCGGTGCTGCGGGGACGCCGGTTCGGCAACCTCGTTCTGGTCGCGTCCCGGGTGGAGCTGCCGCTGGCCGAGCTCGCCCGCCGGACGGCCGGTGACCCCTTTCCCGGACGGGTCGAGCACGGCGAGGCGCTCACCCGCTTCGCTGGCGACACCCCGCCCACAACGGACCAGACCGCGACCCGTTCACCGTTGCCCCCCAGGGGATCCTTCGGCATCCGGTCCTGAGCGGCGGGGTTGGTCCGGTGGTGGCAGCAGGAGGTCGACGAGGCGGTGGGTGAACTCGGTGTCGAGCTCACCGTCGCGCAGCCCACGGAGGACGATCGCGCCGATGAGGGCGTCGCCGAGCTCGACGACGGGGGTGGCGGGGGGTAGCTGGCCGTCGGCGACGGCGGCGGCGAACCGTTCGCCGAGCATCTCGAACATGCCGAGCCGGTGGTTGAGCCGGGTGGCGACGTCGGTGTTCTCGGCGGCGGCGACCACCAGCGAGGGCAGCAGGCGCGCGTTGCCGGGGGCGCTGAGGACGCCG
Organism: Actinophytocola xanthii; assembly: GCF_001921205.1. GTDB lineage: Bacteria > Actinomycetota > Actinomycetes > Mycobacteriales > Pseudonocardiaceae > Actinophytocola > Actinophytocola xanthii. The sequence goes on from NZ_MSIE01000002.1 coordinate 198,931, forward strand.
ACGATGTTGTCCAGCCAGCGGGTCACGTCGGCGCGGAGGTCGCCGGAGTCCTCGGGGACGAACAGCTCGGCCAGCAGGAGGCGTTCGGCGAGGCAGTCGGCGACCAGGGCGCTGCGGGAGGGCCACCACCGGTAGATGGTCTGCTTGCCGACTCTCGCGTCGGCCGCGACGCCCTCCATCGTGAGGTGGTCGTAGCCGTGCGCCATGACGCGCTCGGCAGCGGCCCTGAGGATCGCGAGGCGTGCCTCCTCGCTGCGTTTGGGGCCGCGCCGCCCCTGCCCCGGCATGAACCGAACCCTAGCGCGCCGAAATACGAGACACAACGTATCGTGTCAGCGTCCAAACAAGACGGGGAGTGCGCGTGGCGGAGTGGCTGTATCGGATCGGCAAGGCGGCCGCCCGGCACGGGTGGCGGGTCGTCGCCATCTGGGTCGGGGTGTTCGCGGTCGCGGGCGGCGGCTTCGGGCTCGGGTTCGGCACCCTGGCGAACAACTTCGACATCCCCGGCACCGCATCCTCGGCGGTGATCGCCGAGCTCGAGCGGGAGCTGCCCGACTACAGCGGCGCCTCGGGTCTGGTGGTGATCCACACCGACGACGGCGGTGCGTTCACCGAGGAGCAGAAGCAGGCCTACGCGGACCTCGTCGCCCGGGCCAGGAACGAGCTTCCCGAGGTCGCGAACGTGGTGGACCCGTTCGCGGCCGAGGCGGAGCGTGCGCAGCGCGCCGCCCAGGTCGAGGGTGGCAAGGCGCGGCTCGAGCAGCAGGCGGCGCGGCTCGGTGGGGCGACCAACCCGCAGCTCGAGGCGCAGCAGGCGCAGTTGGACGTCGCGGACGAGCTGCTCGACCTCGCCGGCGGTATCGGCCTCGTCTCCGACGACGGCTCGGTCGCGGTGGTCAACGTCGCGTTCACGGTGCCGCGCCTGAAACTCTCCGAGGAGACCAAGCAGGCCGTCGTCGACTTCTTCGACGGGAACGCGGTCGACGGCGTCTCGGTCGACTACTCCACCGACATCGCCCAGGGCGTGCCCGAGGTCTTCGGCGTCGGCGAGGCCGTCGGTCTCGTGATCGCCTGCATCGTGCTGCTCGTCATGCTCAGCACGGTGATCGCCGCCGCGCTGCCGATCGTGACGGCGGTCGTCGGCGTCGGCATTGGCGTGCTGGCCTCGCTCGCGTTCTCGAGCGTGGTCCAGATGGCCTCGATCACCCCCGTGCTCGGGGTCATGCTGGGGCTCGCCGTCGGCATCGACTACTCGCTGTTTATCGTCAACCGCCACCGCAAGCAGCTCGCCCACGACATGGACCTCGACGAGTCCGTGGCGCTCGCCAACGGCACGGCGGGCAACGCCGTGCTGTTCGCCGGGTCGACGGTGATCGTCGCTCTGCTGGCACTCAACATCACCGGCGTGGGTTTCCTCGGCGTCATGGGGACGGTCGGTGCGGTGTGCGTCGCCGTCGCCGTGCTCATCGCGGTGACGCTGACCCCGGCGATCCTCGGGCTCATCGGCCAGCGGGTGCTCGGCGACCGCGCCAGGACCCGGCTTGCCGCCAAGCCGGTCAGCGGCACCGCGGCCACCCCCATGAGCACGCTCCGCGCCGTGGTGACGATCCTCGTCAGCGTCGCGGCGCTGCTGGTGGTGGCGCTGCCGGCGCTGTCGCTGCGCCTCGGGCTGCCGGGCGGGGCGTCCGAGCCGGTGGACTCGACGACCTACCGGGCCTACGAGCTGACGGCGGACGCGTTCGGCGAGGGCACCAACGCCACCCTGCTCGTGACCGCCGACCTACCCGCCGGGCTGGACGAGGGCCGGACGACGCTGGCGCAGCTGGAGATCGCACGGGCCATCTCCGAGGTGGGCGAGGTCGACGCCGTCGCACCGATCGCCGTCTCGGAGGACGGGCGGCTCACCGCCTTCCAGGTGAAGCCGGCCGAGGGCCCGAACGCGACATCGACCGAGCAGCTCGTGCGGGACCTGCGTGCCCCGGACGTGCTGGACGGCACCTCGTTGGCGGGTACCGAGCTCGGCGTGGCCGGGCAGGCGGCGATCAACATCGACATCTCGGAGAACCTGGCCGACGTGCTGCCGGTCTACCTCGCGGTCGTCGTCGGTCTGTCGCTGCTGATCATGATCGTGGTGTTCCGCTCGATCCTCGTGCCGCTCGTCGCAACCGGCGGCTTCGTCCTGTCGCTGCTGGCGACCTACGGCGCCACCGTCGCGGTGTTCCAGTGGGGCTGGCTCGGCTCGGTGTTCGGGGTCTCCACGCCGGGGCCGATCCTGAGCTTCCTGCCGGTGCTCCTCGTCGGCATCCTCTTCGGACTCGCCATGGACTACCAGCTGTTTCTGGCGACCGGAATGCGCGAGGCCTTCGTCCACGGCTCACCCGCCCGGCTCGCCGTCGCCCAGGGGTTCCGCGCCGGTCGGTCGGTCGTCATCGCGGCGGCGCTGATCATGGTGTCGGTGTTCGGCGGGTTCGTGTTCTCCGACTCGAACATCATCCGGTCGGTCGGCTTCGGCCTGGCCGTCGGCGTGCTGCTCGACGCGTTCGTGGTCAGGCTCCTCCTGATGCCCGCGCTCATGCACCTGCTCGGCGCCTCGGCGTGGTGGCTGCCGCGCTGGCTGGACCGGGCGCTGCCGAACGTCGACGTGGAGGGAGCGGCGTTGGAGCGTCGTCACCCCGTCCCGCACTGAGACATGCGCCGCTATGGTCGAACGATGAGTCTCTGGGGATGGATTCTTCTGGTCGGGTACGTGGGAATGCTTGTCGCCGCGATCCTTCGCCGGTATTCACCGCTGGTCTACGGTGCGCTCGGCATCGGACTGGTGTTGGCCGTGGTCACGGCGTTCCTGCCGTGGACGTGGCTTCAGTTCCTCACCGTCGGGCTGCTGATCGCCGGGATCGGCATGTTCAACGGGGAGTCGTCGTCACGGAAGCGGGCCCGTTCGGCGTCCGAGTGACCGCCCGACGGGGGGCGGGGGACACCGCCCCGTCGGGCGGCGTCGCGCGGTTCCGGCCGCCCGTCAGCTCGCGGCGCGAACTGGGTGGCTGACGTGGGAACCCGCCCCGTACCGCTCCTGCCAGAGCGCGGCGATGGCCGGGAGTCGGCGCAGTCGCGCGAGGCAGCGCTGCCGCATCGGCCCGATCGCGCCCACCGGAACCCCCATGCGGGAGCTGATCGTCGCGTAGGGCGTCGGCGGGTCGGAGAACAGCAGTGCCAGCAGCTGCTTGTCGCGGTCGGACAACCCGGCAACGGCCTCGCGAACCGCCGCACCGCGTTCCGCGCCCAGCAGGGAGGTCTCCGCGCCGGGCACGACCTGGTCGACGTCCTCCTTCAGCACCTGCCGTTGTCGCTGCCGCCGCAGCAGGCCGCATTCCCGTTCCGCGGTGGTGATCAGCCATTTCGGTAACGCCCGCGGTTCGCGGATCGTCGGCAGGTTCGTGACGAGCCGCAGCCACACGTTCCCCGCCACGTCCTCGGCATCGGAACCGGTCACGCCGGCGCGATAGCACACCCGGAACACCAGCGGGGAGTAGCGCGCGACGAGCTCCCGCCAGGCCGGCTCGGCGCCGGCGACCGCGCGCTCCAGCAAGACATCGACAGTCGAGTCGCTCCGCATTTCCGACCTCCTCGTGATACGCACGGTTCGCACGATCTCGCCCCGTCCTGCGCGTGAACCTTGCGGCAACCTTGCGGACCGAGGAGCATCGAAAGGTCCGTCTGGGTGCGGCGTCGACCGGGGGCCGATGCATGGAGTTCCGGTTGTTCGGGGAAGTCCAGCTACGGGTGGGCGACCAGGTGCTCGACGTCGGCGCGCCCCGGCAGCAGGCCGTTCTCGCCGCGCTCGCCGTGGACGCGAACCGCCCGGTGGCCATCGAGACCCTCGTCGACCGCGTGTGGCACGAGCACCCGCCGGCGGCCGCACGCAACGTCCTCTACTCGCACCTCAGCCGCATCCGACACCTGCTCAGGCAGGCGGAGGAGGCCACCGGGCGCGTGGCTCGGCTGCACCGCCGGCCGGCCGGCTACGTCCTGGAGGTCGATCCCCGCGCGGTCGACCTGCACCGGTTCGCCAGCCTGGTCCACCACGGCGGCGACCAGCAGCGGCCAACCGAGGAGCGGGCCGAGTCGCTGACCGAGGCGCTGCGGCTGTGGCGGGGGCCGCCCCTGGCCGGGATCGAGGGCGAGTGGGCCGCGCGGCTGCGCGGCAGCTGGCATCGCCGACGACTCGACGCCGCGGTGCGGTGGGGCTCGCTCCAGCTGGACCTCGGCCGGGTCGAGGAGGTGCTGTCCGTGCTGCCCGAACTCGTCGCGGACTACCCCCTCGCCGAGCCGCTCGAGGTGTTGTTCCTGCGCGCCCTGCACGCGGCCGGCCGCGACGCCGAGGCGCTCGAGCACTACGCCGTCGTTGCACGGCGGCTCGCCGACGAACTCGGTACCGACCCGGGCCCGGAGTTGCGGGCCCTGCACTCGGCGCTCCTGCGGGGCGAGCTGCCCGCACCCGACCGGCGTGGCCCCCTCGCCGTGCCCGCGCAGCTGCCGCCCGACGTCTTCGGGTTCGCTGGTCGGGACGAGGAGCTCCGGCTGGTCGACGACGCGGTCCGCGCGGGCGCGCACATCGTCGCGGTGTCGGGCACGGCGGGGGTGGGCAAGACCTCGCTGGTCCTGCACTGGGCGCACCGGGTGCGGGCGGACTACCCCGACGGACAGCTGTACGCGAATCTCCGCGGCTTCGACCCCGGCGGCGTGCCGGTGTCACCGGCCGAGGTGGTGCGCGGGTTCCTCGACGCGTTGGGGGTACCGGCGCAGCGGGTCCCCACCACAGTCGAGGCACAGGTGGGGCTCTACCGCAGCCTGGTCGCGGACCGACGCCTGCTCGTGGTGCTGGACAACGCCCGCGACGCCGAGCAGGTGCACCAGCTGCTGCCCGGCGTGCCGACCTGCGTGGTGCTGGTGACCAGCCGCGACGCGCTCGCCGGGCTCGTCGCGACCGGCGCCCGACCGGTGACCGTCGACCTCCTCACCGGTGCTGGGGCGCGGCAGCTGCTCGTGGGGCGCCTCGGCAGCGCCAGGGTGGCCGCCGAACCCAGCGGGGCGGAGGAGATCGTCCGCCTCTGTGCCCGGCTGCCGCTCGCGCTGGCGGTCGTCGCCGCCCGTGCGGCGTCCCACCCGACGTTCGGGCTGGGCGCGCTCGCCGAGCAGCTCCGCGACGCGCGGGGCAGCCTCGACGAGTTCGCCGGCGACGCCGCCACCGATCCGCGAGCGGCGTTCTCCTGGTCCTACCGGCACCTCAGCCCCGCCGCCGCGCGGCTGTTCCGCCTCGTCGGCCTGCATCCGGGGCCGCACATCGGCACGCACGCGGCAGCGAGTCTCGCGGGCCTCCCAACGGCACGGGTGCGCCCGCTGCTGGCCGAGCTGGCCCGGGCGCGGCTGCTCGCCCAGCCCAGCCCCGGCCGGTACACCTGCCACGACCTGCTGCGTGACTACGCCTCCGAGCAGGCCGCCGCGCTCGACCCGGAGACCGACCGGCGGGCGGCGGTGCGGCGGCTGCTGGCCCACTACGTGCACACCGCGAACGAGGCGGACCGACGGCTCGACCCCCGCGCCGAGGAGCCGCCGCCACTGCCCGAGCTCCCGCCCGGCGTCACACCCGAGCGGATGACCGACCTCCCCCGCGCCCTCGCCTGGTTCGAGGCCGAGCACAGCACGCTGCTCGCCGTCCTCCACCAGGACCCCGAGCTCGACGCCGAGGTCTGGCACCTGGGCTGGGCACTGCGCCGCTACCTCGCCCGTCGCGGTCACTGGCACGACGAGCTCGACGTGCTGACCGTCGCGCTCGCGGCCGCGGAGCGGTTGGGTGACCTCGGCAAGCAGGCGTTCGCCCACTGCTACCTCGGCTGCACCCAGGTCTGGCTGGACAAGTACGAGGACGCCCACTGCCGGCTGAAGACCGCGCTCACGCTGTACCGGCAGGCCGGTGACGAGGTCGGGCAGGCGAGCGTCCACTACAACCTGGCATGGGCGCTGGAACGCCAGGAGGAGAACGAGGAGGCGCTCGAGCACGCCGAACAGGCGCTGGCGTTGTACCGTTCCGCCGGCTACCTGCCCGGACAGGCCAAGCTCCTCAACGCCGTCGGCTGGTTCCACGCCCTGCTCGGCGAGCAGCGGAGCGCCATCGAGCACTGCGAGCGCGCGCTCGCGCTGCAGGTCGAGCTGGACGACCAGGCCACAGTCGGGCAGACCTGGCACAGCCTCGGCTACGCCTACGACCACCTCGGCGACCACACCAGGGCGATCGCCTGCTACGAGGCGGGAGCCGACCTCTACCGTGAGTCGGGCTACCTGTTCAGCGAGGCGCTCCTGCTGACCTCCCTCGGCGACTCCCACCTCACCGTTGGCGACCGGGACGCCGCCCGCACGGCCCTGCGCCGCGCCCGCGACATCCTCGACCAGCTCGGCCTTCCCGACGCCGACGACATCCGGGCACGGCTCACAACCCTGGAGGAGAAAGGCGAACCATGACCGACATCGAAGCGCAGCAGGTGGACGAGCTGCTGACCACGATCAGGAACCTGGAGCTGCCGCCCCGGCAGCGCGAGCTGCTGGACGCGATCGTGAAGGTCGCCGGCGACATCCAGGACACCGACGACCCCGCGTACAGCTCCGAGTTCCGCGACTCGTTCCGCAAGGAGCAGGCCGAGCTCGTGCTGGAGTACGTGCGGATCGCGGAGGGCGCCGCGGTGAGCAGCACCCTGCCCGGCGCGGCGCCGGCACGCATCGTCAGGCGGCCCTCGCCCCCGCCGGGCATCGTCCGGTCGGGTCCGGGCCAGGGCGACGATGACGACTCCTGACCGCACCACACCGAGGACGGTCATCGTCTCGATGCCGTTCATGGACCTGGACCGCCCGTCGATCCAGCTGGGGCTGCTGAAGGCGATCGGGGAGTCACACGGCTTCCCGGTCGACACCCTGCACGCCAACCTGGACTTCGCGGCCAGGATCGGCGTGGACCGCTACCGGGCGCTCGCCGACCACCACTGCCGGCTGGTCGGCGAGTGGCTGTTCTCCGTCGAGGCGTTCGGCGACGCCGCTCCGGATCCGGAGGCGGGGCTGCTGTCGCGGTTCGCCACCGAGCTGCGGCGCCTCGACGGGCTGCGGGAGACGCGGGACCGTGACGTGCCCGCCTACCTCGACGCGCTGCTCGAGGAGTACCCGTGGCACGAGGTGGGCGTGGTCGGCTTCAGCGCGACGTTCCAGCAGAACGCGGCCTCGTTCGCGTTGGCACGCCGGCTCAAGGAGCGGTTCCCGGACATCGTGACGGTGTTCGGCGGCGCGAACTTCGACGGCGAGATGGGGCCGGAGCTGGTGCGCTCGGTGGAGTGCGTCGACTACGCGGTCGTGGGGGAGGGCGACACCGCCTTCCCCGCGCTGCTGTCGGCACTCGCGTCGGGCGCCGAACCCAGCGGTATCCCCGGCGTCGCGAGCCGTGGCGGCGCGACGCCACCCGCGCCGCCGAGCGTGGAGCTCGACGACCTGCCGATGCCGGAGTACGGGGAGTACTACACCCGCGCCGGCCGCCTCGGGCTCCGCTGCGACAGCGGCTGGCTGCCGTTCGAGTCCGCGCGCGGCTGCTGGTGGGGCGCGAAGCACCACTGCGCGTTCTGCGGGCTGAACGGCACGGCGATGCGGTTCCGGGCCAAGTCCCCGGCGCGGGTGCGGGCGGAGCTCGCCCACCAGGCCAGGCGGTACGGCCGGTTCCGCTTCGCGGCGGTGGACAACATCCTCGATCCTCGCTACCTCACCGAGCTGTTCCCGGCTGTCACCGAGGACCGCGCGGACTACCAGTTCTTCTACGAGGTGAAGGCGAACCTGACGCGGGCGCAGCTGCGGGTGCTGGCCGGGGCGGGTGTCACCCACCTGCAGCCCGGGATCGAGTCGCTGAGCACGGACGTCCTGCGCCTGATGGACAAGGGCGTGCGTGCGGCGCAGAACGTGAGCCTGCTGAAGTGGGCGCGGTACTACGGGATCGGGGTGTCGTGGAACATCCTGTGGGGCTTTCCCGGCGAGACCGAGGAGGACTACGCGCGGCAGGCGGCCGCCGTGCCGCACCTGGTGCACCTGCAGCCACCCGCGACCGCGGCCCGCGTGTGGTTGGAGCGGTTCAGCCCGATGTTCACCCGCCCGGAGCGGTACCGCACCCGGCGCCGGGAGCCGGAACCGAGCTACCGCTACGTCTACCCGGCGGACGTGGACCTGGAGCGGATCGCGTACGTCTTCGACTACGAGTTCGAGGACGCGCTGCCCGCCGCGACCTACGCGCCGCTGAGCAAGGCGGTGGCCGAGTGGTCGCGGGCGTGGGAGAGCGACCTGCCGCCGGCGCTGGTGTACCGGTCCTCGCCCGGCTACCTGGAGATCTACGACGTCCGCCACCCCGGCGACGCGGGGGTCCACACGTTCCGGGACACCCTGGCCGCCATCTACCTGGCCTGCGACGAGCGCCCGACGACCGCGACCGCCGTCCGGCGCCGACTGGCCCTCGATGTCCCGGTGTCGGCGATCGAGGACGCCTTCCGGCAGTTCGCCGAGCGCGGCCTGATGTTCCTCGACGGGAACCTCGCGCTGTCGCTGGCGATCCCCGCCACCCCCGGCCGGTAGGGCGCTGTCCCCCGCGCGAGCTACCCGGGAGTGTCCACCACGCGGTGACGACGTCGGCGACACCGGACCGTAGTTTCCCCCGCGAACCCAGCGAGGGAGGACATCGAACCCCATGACCCGTACCAGCACCGTCTCCGCGGCGGTCGCCCTGTGTGCCACGGTGGCGCTCGCCGGCTGCGACGAGGCACCGGAGGCGGCCGAGCCGCCACCGCCCACGGACACGGTGACCACGGCCAGGCAGGAGCAGGCCTTCAGCGGAACCGAGAAGATCCAGGTCGACGGGCTGGCGGTGAACGTCTCCTGCTCGGGCGAGCCCACCGGCGGCCGGCCGGTCATCGTCCTGCTGCACGGCGCCGGCGACGGTGTGGACAAGCTCGCCGATCTACAGAGGACCCTGAGCGAGGAGGACATGGTCTGCTCCTACGACCGCCTGGGCGCCGGCGCGAGCGACAAGCCCGCAGGCCCACAGATCCTCGAGGACACCGGCGAGGTCCTCACCGCCGTGATCGACCGCGTCGCCGGTGACGCGCCGGTCGTCCTCGCCGGGCACTCGCTCGGCGGGCTGATCGCCGCGCGCTACGCACCCGACCACCAGGACCGGGTCGCCGGGCTGGTCCTCCTGGACGCGACCTCGCCGACGCAGGCAGCCGACCTCGAGGCCCAGATCCCGGCGGACGCCACCGGTCCGGCGGCCGACGTGCGGGCGCAGACCCTCGCGATGCTCGCCGGCCAGAACCCCGAGCTGCTTACCGTTCCCGACGGCGAGGTTCGCGCCGCAGGGGACATCCCGGTCGAGGTGGTCCAGCACGGCAAGCCCTACCTCGCGGCCCTCCCGGAGTACGGTCCCGGTCTGGAGCAGGCCTGGGCCGAGGGGCAGCGCGCGTGGCTCACCGTCTCCAGCGCCAGCAACCTCACCACCGCGGCCGGCAGCGAGCACTACGTCTACCTCGACGAGCCCGAGCTCGTCGTCCGCGCGATCCACCGGGTCGCCGACGAGGCGGTCAGCTGACCAGGCCGTGCCGGTAGGCGTAGACGACGGCCTGGACACGGTCGCGGAGCCCGAGCTTGCTGAGGATGCGCGACACGAACGTCTTCACGGTCTCGGGGCTGAGCACCAGCTCCGCCGCGATCTCGCTGTTGGACAGGCCGTCCGCGACGAGGTGCAGGACCTCCAGCTCGCGCGGCGTCAGCGGGGTGCCGGGGGCGCCGGGCGCGGCGGGGCGGATGCGGGTGGCGAACCTGCCGACCAGCTCACGGGTCACGTCGGGGTCCAGCAGCGCCGCGCCCGAGGCGACGGTCCGGATCCCGTGCAGCAGCCGGTCCGGCGGCGCGTCCTTGAGCAGGAACCCGCTCGCCCCCGCCCGCAGCGCCTCGTACACGTACTCGTCCAGGTTGAAGGTGGTGACCACGAGCACCTTCACCGGGCGGGGCACCCCGGGGCCGGCGAGCAGGCGCGTGGCCGCGATGCCGTCGAGCACCGGCATGCGGACGTCCATCACCACGACGTCCGGGTCGAGCCGGCGCGCGAGGTCGACCGCGGCCTGGCCGTCGCCGCAGTCGCCGGCCACCGCGAGATCATCCTGGGCGTCGATGATCGTGACGAGCCCGGTGCGCACGAGGAACTGGTCGTCGCAGACGAGCACCCGGATCACGACGGGCTCTCCGTGGGAATGCGGGCGTGCACGGAGAAGCCGCCACCGGGCTCCTGGCCGGCGCTGAAGTCGCCGCCCAGCATGTCGACCCGTTCGCGGAGCCCGGCGAGGCCCCGACCGCTCCCGCCGGGCGGGTCGCCCCCGGGCTCGGGGCGGTCGGTGCTCACCGTCACGGTGGTCTCCCGCTCACCGTGGTGCACCTGGACCCGGGTGCGGCTGCCGCGGGCGTACTTGAGGGCGTTGGTGAGCGCCTCCTGCACGACCCGGTACGCCACCGGTCCGGCACTGCCGCGGCCGTCCTCGGTGAACTCGACGGCCTGGCCGGCACGGCGGGTCTGCTCCACGAGCGTGCGCAGCGCACTGCCCGCCGGCGTGCCGTGGTCCGGGTTGAGCACGTCGAGCAGGTGCCGCAGCTCGGTGAGGGCCCGCCGTCCGGTTTCGGTGACGGCGACGAGGGACCCGTCGAGCCGCTCCGGTGCCGCGGTCAGGCACCGGGCGGCCTCGGCCTGCACGACCATCGCCGTCACGTGGTGGGTCACGACGTCGTGCAGGTCGCGCGCGATGCGCGTGCGCTCGGCGTGCCGGCTGTCCTCGGCGATCCGGCGGCGCCGCTCGGCCTCGGCGATCCGGGTGGCGCGCAGCCACGAACCCAGAGCCCACACCAGGACCAGCGCGAGGTAGAACGTCACGAACTCGGCCAGCGGCTCGCCCGCGCCGAGCGCCGGGAACAGCGCGGCCACCGCGACGTAGGCGAGGGAGAACCCGAGCGCGGTGAGCCCGCGGCGGCGCTCGAGCCCCGCGCCCAAGGCGAGCAACGCGACCGGGAGGGCGGTGCCGGCGAAGGTGTGGTACCCGCGCAGCTGGTCGACCGCGAACCCCAGCGACACCAGGGCGAAGCACGTGACGGGCCACCGCCGGCACCCGGCGAGCGGAACGCACTGCAGGGCGACGGCGACGACGCCCAGCCCGTCCAACGGCCGGTCCGGCATGCCGCCCCACCGCGTGCCCTGCCCGGCGAGCGCCGGCACGAGCGACCCGGCGACGAGCACCAACCCGATCAGGGGGTACCAGAGCGCGTACCGGCGCCAGAGCTCCCGAACCCGCCGAAAGCCGATCACCGGCCAGAGCCTAGTCAGCCGGTGGCGGGCCGCGCTGGCTCGCCTGGGGCTCGGTGAGGGTCAGCCGCTGTAGTTCTCGCCCAGCGGCCTGCCCGGGATCGGCTTCGCGACCAGGGCGACCGGGACGAAGAAGCAGACCTGGCCGATCACGACAGTGAGGGTCCAGAGCGCCTTCTCGTCGTAGTGCCCGGCCGCCTTCGCGTACAGCGGGTCGGGTACCCGCTCGCCGTGCGGGTTCGGCGTGAGCACCGCCTCGACCAGCTCGAGCGCCACCCGTTCGGCGTCGGTGAAGTACGGTGCGTCCCGCCAGGACGCCACCGCGGTGATGCGCTCCTCGCTCTCCCCGGCGCTGCGGAGCAGACCGGTCTGGCGGACGGTGTGGTAGGTGCTTCCCACGAGCTGCCCGGCACGCAGCTGCACCAGATGGATCGTGGACTCCGGGATCGAGCCGTTGCGGGTCGCGTTCATCATGCCGGTGGCGATCTGCTCCAGGTCCGGGAGGAACCGGTTGGGGTCGGGCAGGCGGGACCGGGTTGTCTCGTCGGTGGGCATGGACATGGACATGGACATGGCGCGGGCTCCTTCTCGTCGACGGTGTGTCACCTCCTCCGACGACGGAGCCCGGAGAAACGTCAGCTGATCGAGTACGAGTACAGGTCTCCCGAGGTCAGCTCGAACCGCAGCCGGAACGGCCCGCCGGTGGTCGGGATGGTGGTCCTCGACCCCCACCTGACCGCCGTACCGAGGGTGTCGCCGGTGACCGGGGCCGCGTCTGCCGCCGAGTAGCCCTGAACCGGGTTGCCGGCCGCGTCCAGCAGGGCCACTCTCAGCTCGCCGGAGGTGCCGAGGTTGGCGTTCACCGTCACCGTCGTCCCTGTCGGTGCGAGGGTCCGGGTCGTGACGCTGCCGCCGCCCGCCGCCGTGCGGAACGCCTCGAACCGGTCCCGCTTCCACGTCAGCAGGCCGATCCTGCTGTTCCCGGTGGCCTTCGCGCACAGGCTCGGGACGTCCTCGGCCCCGCAGGAGTGCTCACCGGCGAAGGAGCCGTAGTAGTACCGCACCTCGTCGCCCACGGTCAGCAGGGACGAGCCACCCACCTGGAAACCCCAGTTCCACGCCGACTGCGCGGGCTCGGCGACGATCGGGTCGCGGGCCGGCCGGCTCCAGCTCAGCAGGTCCTGCGATGCGGCCAGTTCCAGGTGCGCCCGGCCGATGTCCTCGCCGGGGTTGCCGAGCCGGTTGGGCAGCTCGTGGACGTCGAACATCCAGGGCACGCCGATGAACTGCTCGCCGTACCGCATGCCGGCCATGCCGTAGATCTCCGAGGACGCGCCCGGGCGGGACGGGTACCGCGCGAGGACCTTCTCGTGGTCGAACGTGTCCGACGCCAGCGCGAACCGTGGGCTGCTCCAGCGGACGAAGTCGGTGCTGAACGACGTGTAGACGGTGCGCGCCCCGTACGGCGACGCGGTCGGGTACTGCTTGCTGAGCGCCACGAACCGTCCGCCGTTGGTGGGATCCCAGCTCACGTTCACCACGTCGAACCCGGGCAGGACGGTGTTGCCGCCGTTCAGGTCGGTCCACGTGACACCGTCGCGGGACGCCATCGCCGAGTAACGCCCGTTCTTCGGGTAGAGCGTGTAGTAGCGGAAGCTCGCGGAGTCGGCGGGGTCGTAGTCCGGGTTCTCGGCGATCCCGCCCGGTCCGTTGGGGGAGACGGGCCCGGTGCCATGCTTCGTCCACTTGACACCGTCGGTACTGGTGGCGAGACCGGTGCCGGCCGCGGTGTTGTACCACATGCGGTAGCTGCCGCCCGGGTCCCGGAGCACGGCGCCGCCGAACCTCGGGTTGGCATCCCACGAGCCGCCGGTCAGCACGACACCCGTCGCCCCGCCGGCGAGTGCCGGGTCGCCCTTCGGGGTGCCCTTGACGAGCTGCCTGGTCATCCCGGTGTACGACTCCACCCGCTGGTCACCGACGAACAACACGCTGCCGGTGCCGAGCGGCTCGGCGTACCTGCCGTCCTGGCTGGACCGCAGGGTGACGTCGTCCCAGATGGTGGTGCCGGTGGCGGCGTACTCGCTGTAGAGCCGCAGGGTCACCGAGGTGGCGTCCGACGGGGCGACCTTCGTCACCGTCAGCTTCCGCCAGCCCGACCCGCCAGTAACGTCCACATGCGACTTATAAGAATCCGATGTGGACTCGTCGGTCCTACGGTACTCGAGCCACAGCTGCCCGGTGAGTCCGCTTGCGATCTGGTACCACGCCGTGGCGGTGAGCGTCTCGCCCGCGGAGACCGGGACGGCCTTGCTCAACGCGGTCTGGCCGCTGCCGGTGTTGGTGTCCACCATGCGCAGCGCCCGGTTTCCGGTGTGCACGGGGGAGGAGACGAGCTGCGCGCTTCCGCCGCCGGAGACCGCCCACGGCGAGGGCAGCGGTGAGTCGTGCAGGTCCTCGAAGCCGCTGTTGGGCACCTTGCGTACCGGTGGTGGTGCGGAGTCGAGGGTGACGTCGTCCCATACCGTGGTTCCGACCGCCGTCTGCTTGGTATAGACCAGGACCGTCGCGGTGATGGCGTCGTCCGGCGCGGCGGCGCCCACCGACAGGACCTGCCAACCAGTGGCGCCCGTGACGTCGGTGGCTACCACGGCCTCGTCGATGCGCGATCCGTCCGGGCGCCAGTACTCCAGGTACAGCGAGCCCGCGGTCTGGTCGACGCGCTGGGCGAAGGCGCGCGCCGTGAGCGTCTCGCCGGGCACCACCGCGACCGGTGCGCTCCGCACGGACACGCCGTCGCCGCTCGCGGTGTCGGTGACCCGCAGGGCTCGGGAGCCGCCGTGTACCGGGCTGGTGGTGGCGGTCGCCGTGCCGCCGTCCCCGGTGACGCTCCACTGGCTCACCGTGGAGGCCGAACTCTCGAAGCCCGCGTTCGCCACGAGCCGGGCGCCGGTCCAGTCGGCCATCAGCTCGACGGGTTGCCAGGACACCGACCCGTCCAGTGTTCCAACGACGAGACCCCCGGCCAGGATGGTTGTCAGTACCAGCGGCAGCCGACGAGGTTGTGTGGACATCCCACTCCTTCACGCCAGAACCGTTGCGCGACTCCGCGAGCATAGGGTCGCCGACGTCGGGAACGGGAGAAAGTCACCGATTACCGGACTAACAGGTGGGCCTTCGCCGTTGGTGCCACCCGGGCGGCACGTGGTCATGTGGGCTGGTCAGCGGGAGAGCCCTGGCCGGCCGGAGCCGTCGAGTGTCCGGTCGCGGCGGAGCCGAAAGTCCGGCACATGGAACGCCCACGGCCCCACGCGCATCACCGAGGGCTGGTCGGCCTGCCGAACCTGCCCAGCGGGGGTCCCGACCGGACCGGCACGACATGGGTGAGCGCGGGCCGGTGCCCGAAGTCGTGCAGCAGGAAGCCCGGCGGCTCCTCGACGTAGGCGCCGCACCGCGTCGGGTCGAGCCCGAGGAAGGACTGGCGATAGGTGCTGGGCGCGCTGGTGACGACGCTCCCGGCGAACATGGTCGTCAGCGGTCGGTGCAGGTGTCCGATGAGGATCCGGCTCAGCGGCCGATGGCGAGCCAGGACCGCCTCGAGCTCGGTCGCGTCGGCCAGCATGGAGTTGTCCATCCCGGCAATGCCGCTCCGCACCGGGTGGTGATGCATGGCCAGCACGACCGACGCTTCCGATGCCGTTCCCAGCTCGTCGTCGATCCACTCCAGCTGAGTCCGTCCGAGACGGCCGAAACTCCGTCCGGCGACACTCGAATCGCAGAAGAGGATGCGTAAGCCGTCGTAGTCGACTCGATAATAGAGGCGGTGCGGCTCTGCCTCCGCGGCCCGGACGTACTCGGTACGAGCGAAAGCCCGCGCCATGTGCTCGGCGTTGTCGTGGTTGCCCGGAACGATATGGACGGGCAGGTCGACGCCGTGTAGAACTGTGGCCGCGAGACGGTACTCGTCCGGGTCGCCGTGGTCGGCGAGATCGCCGGTAATCACGATGCACGCGGGCTGGGGGTCCAGCGCCTGAACGCGAATGAGCGCGTCGTGGAAGAGCTTCGCGGGAGCGCCGGCAAGTGGGCCAGTCGTGATATGCATGTCGGACAGGTGTCCGATGAGCATTGTGGCCTCCGATCCGCTGGACCGTCATGATCGGGCTACCACGGTTATGCTACGTGACGAAAAGCGCGGCAACCAGAGGTCGGAATCCGGCGTGGTGGGCCTCTCCTGTGGTATGCTGACCGATCCCGGGGGCCGTCAATCCATGGGAAACAAATTCATGGAAGCGGTGCTTTTTGGAGGAGATCGGCGAGTCGTACACGAGACAGGATGAGCGCGTCGCGCGCGAGATAAACTCCCCGAATCTCGGGACTCTGGAAGCGAAGCTCGTCGAACTGGGCAACGGGCCGTAGATCTCCGCGTCCGGAGGTGTCGGGTGAGGACAGGCGGTCGCGAGCGGTATCTGCTCCTGTGGGCCATAGACGGCACGTTGATCGAGGCCAATGGCTTCCGGCACACGATGTACTCTCGGGTCTTCGACGAGTTGTTGGGCATTCCGTTCCGGAAAGTGGTTTCGGCACCCGGGTTCAGCACGATCGAGAAGATTCGTCGAACCCTGTCGTTCCACGGCGTGACGCCGACCGACAGGTTGGTCGGACTGGTCTCCGACCGGCTCGTCAGCGGGTACGTCGCGGCCCGGGACGAACTCGCCGACGACGGTCAGCTGTTGCCGGGGGCGGTCGCCGCGTTGCGGCGCTTCGCCGCGGACGAGCGCTTCGTCCAGACGGTGCTCACGTGCACGCTCAAGGGCATAGCCTGCGCCAAGATCGAGGCGTTCGGACTGTCGCCGCTGTTCGAGACATCCGTCGGCGCCTACGGTGACGACGCGTTCCGGCGGGTCGAACTGCCGGACGTGGCGCGCCGACGTTGCGAGCTGACCGGGAGGCACGTTCCCCGCAGCGGCACGGTCGTCATCGGCGACACCGACGAGGACATGCGCACGGCGAAGGCCGCCGGTGCCCATGCCGTGGCCGTCGCGACCGGTAGGTGTTCGCCGTCGGCGCTGTGGTGCGCGGGCGCCGACATCGTCGTACCGGACCTGACCGACATCGCACCGGTGTGGGACTACCTCGAGGCCGTCGGACGCCGCTCGACCCGGTCGAGGCCGGTCGCGCTCTGACCACCACGCCGGGCCGGCTCCGCACATCAACCGATCGGATGAGCCGCAAATCCACCGGCGGCGGGGTCGACGTGCGTCGTGGCCGTCTGGCAGGTTGTGCGGGGTCTGGCTTGTCCGTTTTTTCGCCATGGGGGTGACATGCCTTGTCGAGGCACGTGAGAAAACTAATCGCGCTCGGCACCGCGGTCGTGCTGGCCGCCGCGCTGACCGGCAGTGTTTCCGCGACCGAAGGGGGAACCAGGGGCGGTGACTGGGCCACCTGGCAGAAGGACCCGCTCGGCTCCCGGTTCGCCGCGGCCGAACACCACATCCGTCCGCACAACGTGGCGAACCTCAAGCTGAAGTGGGCGTTCGCGTACCCGAAGACCGAGGCGACCGGGGTGCGCAGTGCGCCGGCCGTCGTCGGCGACACAATCTACTTCGGGGGCTCCGACGGCAGGTTCTACGCCAGGGACGCGAAGACCGGCGCCGCGCGGTGGGAGTTCGACCTCCGCTCGGTGGACCCGGCGGGCCGTGCGGTCGTGTGGGACGGCCCCGCCGTCGAGTACGGCAAGGTGTACTTCGGCGACGCGCGCGGCTACTTCTACGCGCTCAACGCCCGCACGGGCACCCTGGCGTGGGTCACCCGCGTCGACTCGCACCCGTTCGCCACCGTCACCAGCTCGCCGATCGTCCACAAGGGACGTGTCTACGTCGGCGTGTCCAGCAACGAGAACGAGGGCGGCCGGGACTACCCGTGCTGCACGTTCCGCGGCCACGTCGACGCGCTCGACGCCCGGACCGGCGAGCTGGACTGGCGCTACCACACCGTTCCGGAGCCCCAGCAGGTCGGCACGTGGCCGAGCGGCGCGGCGCGGTACGAGCCGTCGGGCGCCGGGGTGTGGAGCTCACCGGTGATCGACCCGCGCAGCAACACCCTGTACGTCGGGACCGGTCAGAACTACACCGGCAGCGGCGGCGACTTCGACACGTTGCTGGCGCTCGACACCCGCACCGGCGGCGTGCGGTGGAAGAACCAGGTGACCGAGGCCGACACCTGGCGGACCCTGTGCAACGACCCCGACCCGGAAGGCTACTGCCCGGGCCTGGCGGACGGCACCGCGCTCGACTACGACATCGGCGCGACCCCCAACATCGTGCGCACCGGCGGCCGCACGCTCGTCGGCGTGGGCCAGAAGATGGGCGTCTACCACATGTTCGACGCGCGGACCGGTGAGGTGCTGTGGCGTCGGCAGCTCGGCGTGCCGCTCCCGTCCGGCGGCATCTCGGGCATCCAGTGGGGCTCGAGCTACGACGGCAGGCTGCTCTACATCCCCACGTACTACGCCGACCCCGGCACGCTGTTCGCGGTGAACCCGGTGAACGGAGACGTGGTGTGGCAGACCCCGGCGCCGGCGGACGGCTGCACCACCGGGGGCGCCGCCCAGGTCCCGCACCCCCTGTGCGCACCGGCCCACGGGGCGCCCGCGAGCAGCAGCCCCGGTCTCGCCTGGGTCGGCGGGGTGGACGGCAAGCTGCGGGCCTACGACACCAGGAACGGCCGGATCCTGTGGAGCTACGACACCGTGCGGGTCTTCAACGGTGTCAACGGCATCGAGGGCATGGGCAGCGCGATCACCGGCACCGGCGGCGGCACGGTCGTCGCGAACGGCATGGTGTACGTGCAGTCCGGGTACTGGCCGGAGTACTCGACGGAGAAGGGGCACGTTCTGCTGGCGTTCGGGCTCTGACCGACCGGCCCGTCCCGCGGGACCAAGGTCCCGATCCGGTACCGCCTTTGATCACTGTTCGGCGCGGGCTCCCGTGCCCCAGGGTGAGAGGTGACCGGATCGGGACCGCGCCGGGCGGACCCGCTCACCGGCCGCGAGGAGACCACTGTGCTGTCCGCCGCCTCAGCCGAGGTCGTGCGTGCGACGCTGCCCGTCGTACGCGACCACGCCACCGAGATCACCGGTGTGTTCTACCCGTCGATGTTCGCCGCCCACCCCGAGCTGCTCGAGGTGTTCAACCAGGGGAACCAGGCCAACGGGCAGCAGCGGGTCGCGCTGGCCTCGGCCGTCGTGGCGTTCGCCGGGCACCTGCTCGAGCCCGACGCCACGCCGTTCGACGCGATCGCCGAACGCATCGTGCACAAGCACGTGTCGCTGGGCATCCGCGCCGAGCAGTACCCGATCGTCGGCCGGCACCTGCTCGCGGCCGTGGGCACGGTACTCGGCGACGCCGTGACGGCGGAGATCGCCGCCGCCTGGGACGAGGTCTACTGGCTGTTGGCCTGCCGGCTCATCGCCGCCGAGGCACGCCTCTACCAGCGCGGCCAGGTGGACCCGGTGACGGTGTGGCGGCGGTGGCGGGTCGCCAAGCGGCAGGACGAGGCCGTCGACGCGGTGTCGTTCACGCTGGTTCCCGACGACGGCGGCCCGGTGCCGGACTTCGCGCCCGGTCAGTACGTCTCCGTCGCCGTCGACCTGCCGGGCGGCGGCCGCCAGCCCCGGCAGTACTCGCTGTCGCAGGGGCCCGGCCGGGGATCGCTGCGTATCTGCGTGCGGCGGGTGCGCGGCACCGGCGGCGCTCCCGACGGTGCCGTCTCCACCCACCTGCACGAGAACCTGCGCGCCGACGACACCGTCCTGGTCGGCCCGCCCGCCGGCGAGAACACCCTCGTGCCAGGGGACGAGCCGGTCCTGCTGGTCAGCGGCGGTATCGGCATCACCCCGACGGCATCGATGCTCGACCACCTCGCCCGCACCCAACCGACCCGGCGGGTGGTCGTCGCACACGCGGAACGCTCACCCGAGCGGCACGCGCTGCGCGCCGAGATCGACCACCTCGCCTCCGACCTGGTCGACGCGGAGGTGCTCACCTGGTACGAGACCGGCGACGGCGGCCGGCCCGGCCTGCTCGAGGTCGAGGCCCTCCCGCTGCCGCCGGGCGTGTCGGTTCACCTCTGCGGCCCGCTGCCGTTCATGCGGGCGGTACGGTCCGGCCTGCTGCGGCGGGGAGTGCCCGCGGACCGCGTCCGCTACGAGGTCTTCGGCCCCGGGATGCTGGACACCGCCGCGGGCTGACCCTGCCCCGGCCGAAAGTACGAAGTCGGTGCTCGCGTGGCGCTGTCGCCCCGGGCCCGGTCCTACGCTGCGGTTCATGGTCACCTCGACACGGCGGAGCAGCCCGCCGCTCACGATCATCGCGTCCTTCCTCGGTTTTCTCGCCTCGACGGTGTCGGTCGTCGCCGGTGGGATCGTCCTCGCGACGTCCGGACCCGAGCTCGCCGAGGAGCTGCGGAAGAAGGACCCGTCGATGAGCGGGAGCGAGGTCGACGCCGGTGTCGCGTTCGCACAGGGCGTCGGCATCGCCGTCGCCGCGGTGGTGGCGCTGGGCTACCTGTGGCTGGCCTTCCGGCTCAAGGCCGGCCGCAACTGGGCGCGCGTGGTCCTGACCCTGCTGACGGTGGTGCAGGTCGCCTACCTCGTCGCCGAGGGCGGCGGCACGACGCTGGGCTACGTGTCCTGCGGGCTCGCCGTTCTCGCCGTCGTACTGAGCTTCCTGCCACCATCGAACGTCTACATTGCCACCGCCCGGCGCGGTGGCTGACCCGCGGGCGGTCAGACCAGGTCGACCGTGAGCGGTACGGCCTTCGTGAGGGTGTGGCCGACCGGCGAGGACGCGACGACCCTGGCGTGCAGGGACTCCAGGTCGGCGCGGGGCGCGGGGGAGGTGATCCGGACCTTCGCGGTGATCGAGTCGAAGCCCGCGTGGCCTTCGGCGAGGCCCAGGAAGACCCTCAGGTCGATGTCGCCCTTGAGGTCCACGGTCAGCTCGTCGAGCTGGATCCCGGCGACCGAGGCGTTCGCGGCATATCCCACGGCGAGGCAGTTGCCCAGTGCCGACAGGAGTTGTTCGACGGGGTTGGGCGCGGTGTCGGCGCCGCCAAGGCCCGACGGCTCGTCCGAGGGGACGGGGTCGAAGCCGCGGACGCGGGCGCTGGACTGGAAGCCGCCGGTCCAGGTGACGTGCGCGGCCCAGGTCGTGTCCGCCTTCGCGGGGTCCTCCTGGATCGCGGCGACGAGGGCGCCCACCGCGCTCAGGTCGACGTTGTTCAGCGTGCTGCCGGTTTCCACGGTCATCGCGTGCTCCTTGTCCTGGCTGGGCCCTCAGCGTCGTTGCGATGGCGGGCCGCTGGCAACGGGATCCACATCGTGGAACCGCTCCCACCATGCGAGCGTCGTTGCCCCGCGGGCGCCGGGGGCTCCATGCTCGCGGCCGGGGCGAGACCTGTGGGAGGGACGATGGACACCGACACCAGGCGGTACGGAAGCTCCGCGCGGTTCGTGCACCGGTGGCAGCAGTGGAAGGTGGCGAGGGAGCGGGAGCTCGCCCAGCCCCACGGGTGGCTGGCGCTGGTGTCGCTGGACTGGCTGTCCGGTACGCCCCAGGAGTATCCCGGGGTGCCGGGCAGGTGGTGGCAGGACCGCGACGCCGCCTACGTCGACCCGAACGGCGCCTTCCTGACCGTCGACGGCGAGCCGCTTGCCGGGGTGCACCGGTTCGAGCTGGAGAACAGCGGAGCCGGGGCCCGGGTGTCGACCGGTGAGGTCGAGATCGAGGTCGCGCGTCGGTCGGGCTACCTCGTCCGCGTGCACGACCCGAACGCGCCCGCCCTGGCGGCCTTCACCGGCGTGCCGACCTACGACCCGGACCCGGCGTGGGTGCTCCCCGCGCGGTTCGAGCCGTTCGAGCGGCCGCGCGCGGTCACCGTGGGCGCGGTGGTCGAAGGGCTCAGCCACGTCTACACCGCCCCCGGCTTCGTGCGCTTCGACCACGACGGGGCGCCCCACGTGCTCACGGCGTTCAACGGACCGGCCGGCCGCGGGCTGAGCATCCTGTTCACGGACGCGACCAGCGGCGTGACGACCTACGCCGCGAGCAGGGCGGTGGAGGCCGACCTGCCGGCCGACGGCGTGGTGCTGCTCGACTTCAACCGCGCGCGCAACCTGCCCTGCGCGTTCACCGACTTCGCCACCTGCCCGCTCCCGCCGACGGGCAACCACCTGCCCTTCGCCGTGACCGCGGGGGAGTTGGTGCCCTACGAACGCCGACGCGCCCTGCCGCGACCTCGCCGGGAGCGGGGTACCGGGCCGAGGTAGCCGCCGTCGATCCTAGGTCACAGACCTCCGCCCCTTCCGCATCGTGGGAAGGGACTCCACTTTGTGGACGAAGGCGCCGCCAGCCGCTGGACTTGCCCTACGGAGTCCTGGCGACGGTTTCGGCGAGGGAGGAGACCCATGACCACGACAGCGATCGCGTTCGAACCGCTGACGATCGCCATCGGTGCGCGGGTGCCGGGCATCGACCTGGCGTCGGACCTGACACCGGAGGTGGTGGCGGCCATCCGGGCCGCGCTGCTGGACCACAAGGTGCTGGTGTTCCCGGACCAGCGGCTGACCCCCGACGCGCACCGGGCGTTCGCGGCGACGCTCGGTGAGCTGACCCCGGCGCATCCGGTGGTGCCCGGGCTGGATGCCGCCCACCCCGAGATCTACGTGCTCGACAGCGGCGACGGCGGCAAGGCACCCGTCTGGCACACCGACGTCACGTTCACCAGCACGCCGCCGCTCGGCTCCGTGCTGCGTGCGGTGCACCTGCCGCCCGCCGGTGGCGACACCTGCTGGACCGACCTGGAAGCCGCGTACCTGACGCTGTCCCCACCGCTGCGCCGCCTCGCCGACCAGCTCGAGGCGGTCCACGACGGGCGAAGGGACTTCGAGGAGTACCTGAACGTCCGCCTGTCCGGCGAGGGGAACGTCTGGGAGGGGGAGACGATCCGCTCCCTCGAGCCGGTCGTGCACCCCGTCGTCCGGGTGCACCCGGAGACCGGCCGGCGCAGCCTGTTCGTCAACCCCGGCTTCACCACCGGCATCCAGGACGTGTCCGAGACCGAGAGCCGGACGCTGCTGGATATCTTCTTCGCCGCCATCGGCCGCCCCGAGCACAGCGTGCGCCATCGCTGGAGCCCTGGCGACGTCGTGGTGTGGGACAACCGCAGCACCGCGCACCTGGCCGTCGACGACTACGGCGACCAGCACCGGGTCATGCACCGGATCACCATCCGAGGGGACCGGCCGGTGGGGCCCGGCTCGAGGTGACCGGTTCGACACGTGCCATCGCGGTCGTCGGCGCCGGCCCGCGCGGCGTCGGTCTCCTGGAGCGGATCGCGGCGAACGTGCCGGAGCTGTACGACGGCCGGCTGGTCGTCCACCTGGTCGACCCGTTCCCGCCCGGACCCGGTCGGGTCTGGCGGTTCGCGCAGTCGCCGTTGCTGCGGATGAACTCCATGCCGGAGGACGTCACGATGTTCACCGACGACACCGTCCGCTGTGCCGGGCCGATCCGCCCGGGTCCGACGCTGGCGGAATGGGTGGCGGCGGTGCGCGAGGGCGAGCTGGCGGCCGAGGTGGATCCGGCGCTGCTGGACGAGCTGCGGTCGATGACCGCGACGACGTTTCCCACCCGGCGGCTGCACAGCGCCTATCTGGACTGGTTCTTCACCCGGGTGCTCGACACCCTGTCGGACGGTGTCGAGGTGCGGGTGCACGCCGCCGCCGCGGTCGACATCACCGGCCCGGAGGACGGTCCCCAGTCCGTGTGGCTGTCCGGCCGGGCCGAGCCGGTGCTCGCCGACGTCGTCGTGCTGACGGTCGGTCACCTCGGCGCGGGTCCGACG
The DNA here is from genome assembly GCF_001921205.1 of Actinophytocola xanthii. Taxonomy (GTDB): domain Bacteria; phylum Actinomycetota; class Actinomycetes; order Mycobacteriales; family Pseudonocardiaceae; genus Actinophytocola; species Actinophytocola xanthii. The sequence goes on from NZ_MSIE01000002.1 coordinate 222,251, forward strand.
CCCGAGGAGGCGGGGCTGGGGGAGCACGCCGCAGCGCACGGGTTGCGTTACCTGCCGCCCGCGTACACCGCCGACCTCGACCTGTCCGCCCTGGCACCGGCGGAACCGGTGCTGCTGCGGGGTTTCGGCCTCGCGTTCGTCGACCTCGCCGTACTGCTGACCGAGGGACGCGGCGGTCGTTTCACCGCGGGGCCGGACGGGGCGCTCACCTACCACCCGTCCGGGGCGGAGCCCGTGCTGCACGTCGGCTCCCGTCGCGGGGTGCCGTACCACGCCAAGCCCGCATACCCGCTGCAGGGGGACCCGGTGCCGCTGCCGCGGTTCTTCGGGCCGCCGGAGGTCTCCGCGCTGCTCGCCCGGCCGGGACGGCTGGACCTGCGCGCCGACGTGTGGCCGCTGATGGCCAAGGAGATCGGCTGGGGCTACTACCACGAGCTGTTCACCGCCCACCCGCACCGGACCCGGATGGGTCTTACCGAGTTCGCCGAGCGGTACGCCGGCCTGGACTGGGGTGTGGACGAGCTGGCCTCTCTCGTCGAACGGGCGGTGCCGGCCACAGAGGACCGGCTCGACCTGTCCGCGCTGGACCGCCCGCTGCGCGGACTGCGGTTCACCGACCGGGCCGCGCTCACCACCCACGTGTGCCGGTACGTGGAGGCGGACCTCGCACGCCGGGAGAACCCCGCCTTCAGCGCGGACCTCGGCGCGTTCCTGACGCTGCTGTCGGTGTTCGGCCAGCTCGCCCAGCTGGTCGGCGCGGGGAAGCTGACCCCGCAGTCCCAAGTGGACGATGTGGACGGCTGGTGGTTCGGCTTCTTCAGCTTCTACGCCAGCGGCCCGCCCGGTCACCGGCTGCGCGAGCTGCTCGCGCTGGTCCGGGCTGGGGTGGTGCGTCCGGTGGGCCCGGACATGTGGGTGCGCGCCGAGCACGGGCGGTTCACGGCCGGCAGCCCGAGTGTGCCCGGCGTGGTCGAGGCCACCACGCTCGTCGAGGCCCGGCTGCCGACGCCGAGCGTGCGCCGGAGCACCGACCCCCTGGTCAGGGTGCTGCACGAACGCGGCGAGCTGCTCGAGGAGGTGTTGCGGGACAGGGACGGTACGGGTGAACGCACCACCGGGCGCATCACCACGACGGCGGCCGGCGGCCTGGTGGACGCCTCGGGGCGGGCGCATCCGCGGCGCTTCGCGCTCGGTCCGCACACCAGCTCCCGCTCGCCGGGTGCGTTCACGAGGCCGAGGACCAACGCGGTCGGTTTCCGTCAGAACGACGCGGTGGCGAGGGACATTCTCGCCCTCCTCGGCGCCGCCGTGGAAGCGCATTCCACACTGTGAGCAGTCGTTGTCGTGCTGGTTCCCGTGTGGGTGGATGGGGCGGGAGACCAGGAAGGGTGGGTGCCATGGCTCGGGTGCGGCGCGGCGTACGCCTGCTCTACTCCCTGGCGCGCTTCGAGGCTGACGCCTGGGCGGCACTGCGGTTCACCACGTCCTGACCCGTTCGAGGAAGACGGTCCGATCGGAGGTTCGTGTGTCGTTCATCGTCGCGCTGGCGGGCAGCCCGTCCGCGGGTTCGCGGACAGTCGCCCTGGTCGAGTTGCTCGCCGAGTGGCTGGCCGCCGACGGGCACGAGGTGCGGGTGGTGCCGGTCCGCGCGTTGCCGGCCGAGGCCTTGCTCGGCGCCGACAGCGGCGACCCCGCGGTCGCCGACGCCGTCGGCGCGGTGGTCGCCGCGGACGGTGTGATCGTCGGTTCCCCGGTCTACAAGGCGGCCTACTCGGGCGTGCTGAAGACGTTCCTCGACTTGTTGCCGGTCAACGTGCTCGCCGGCAAGACGGCGCTGCCGCTGCTCACCGGCGCTGCCCCGGCGCACGCGCTGGCCGTGGACTACGCGTTGGCGCCGGTGCTGGCCGCGCTGGGCGCCCGCCACGTGGTGCCCGGCCTGTTCCTCGTGGACAAGCAGATCGAGCGCACCCCGGACGGGGCGGTGCTCGCGCCGGAGGTCCGCGCGAGGGTGGAGGACACGCTCGCGGGATTCGCCGCGGCCCTGCCCGTCACGAGCGAGGTGCGGCGGTGACGCCAGCACTGCCGCACCTCGCCGTGGCGCTCGACGGCGCCGGCTGGCACCCCGCGGCCTGGCGCGAACCCGACGCCCGCCCCGCCGAGCTGTTCACCGCCGGGTACTGGACGGACCTGGTCCGCGAGGCCGAGCGCGGCGCCCTGGATCTCGTCACGATCGAGGACTCGTTCGGTGTGGGGTCCACACAGGACGCCCGGGTGGACCGGGTGTACGGGCGGCTCGACGCCACGCTGGTCGCGGCGGCGGTGGCGCCGCGGACCAGCGCGATCGGCCTGGTCCCCACCGTGGTCGCCACGCACACCGAGCCGTTCCACGTCTCGAAGGCCGTCGCCAGCCTCGACTACGCCAGCGTCGGCCGGGCCGGCTACCGGGTGCGGATCTCCACCAGCCCCGCCGAGTTCGCCCACGTCGGCCGGCGCGAGGCCGGCGAGGTGGGGGAGCTGCTGGCGGAGGCGGCCGACCACGTCGAGGTGGTGCGCCGGTTGTGGGACAGCTGGGAGGACGACGCCGAGATCCGCGACGCCGCCACCGGACGGTTCGTCGACCGGAGCAAGCTGCACTACATCGACTTCACCGGACAGTGGTTCAGCGTCAAGGGCCCCTCGATCACGCCTCGCCCGCCCCAGGGCCAGCCACCGGTCGTGGTGCTCGCCCACGCCGCGCCGGTCTACCGACTCGCCGCCCGCGCGGCCGACGTCGTGCTGGTGACCCCGCGCGATCCCGCCCATGCCACGGAGCTCCTGGCCGAGGTCCGCGCCGAGGAGCTTGCCGTTGGCCGGCCCACGCCGTTGCACGTCTTCGGTGAGCTGGTCGTGTTCCTCGACGAGACCACGGCCGGGGCCACCGGCCGGCTCGCGCGGCTCGACGAGCGCGACGGCGGCGAGCTCAGGTCGGACGCGGCGGTGTTCGCCGGAACGGTGGACGACCTGGCGGACCTGCTGCTCGATCTGTGCGCTGCCGGGCTGACCGGGATCCGGCTACGGCCCGGGGCACTGCCCCACGACCTCGTCGCGGTCACCCGAGGGCTCGTGCCGCGGCTCCAGGCCAGGGGATCGTTCCGCCGCCACTACACCGAGGGCACCCTGCGTGCCCGGCTCGGTCTCGCCCGGCCCGCCAACCGCTACGCCGAGGTGACCCGATGAGCAGGCCCCGCAAGGAGATCCACCTCGCGGCGCACTTCCCGGGCGTGAACAACACGACGGTGTGGAGCGACCCGGCGGCCGGCAGCCACATCGAGTTCGACTCCTTCCGGCACTTCGCGCGGACCGCGGAGCGAGCCAGGTTCGACTTCCTGTTCCTGGCCGAGGGGCTACGGCTGCGGGAGCAGGGGGGCGAGATCTACGACCTGGACGTGATGGGGCGTCCCGACACGTTCACCGTCCTCGCCGCCCTGTCGGCGGTGACCGACCGGCTCGGGCTCGCGGGCACGATCAACTCGACGTTCAACGAGCCGTTCGAGGTCGCGCGGCAGTTCGCCACCCTGGACCACCTGTCCGGCGGTCGGGCGGCGTGGAACGTCGTCACCTCGTGGGACGCGTTCACCGGCGAGAACTTCCGGCGCGGCGGGTTCCTCGCGGAGGCCGACCGGTACCGGCGCGCGGAGCGGTTCCTGCGCGCGGCCTGGACGCTGTTCGACTCGTGGCGCGGCGACGAGATCCTCGCGGACAAGGCGTCCGGACGGTTCCTCACCGCGCCGGGCCCGGGCGCCTTCACCCACCGGGACGACCACTTCGACATCGCGGGACACTTCCCGGTGCCGCGCAGCCCCCAGGGGCGCCCGGTGATCTTCCAGGCCGGTGACTCGAACGAGGGCCGCGAGTTCGCCGCCGCCACCGCCGACGCCATCTTCTCCCGGCACGGCACGCTCGAGGCGGGAAAGGCGTTCTACGCGGACGTCAAGGGCCGCCTCGCCCGCTACGGCCGCACTCCGGAGTCGCTGAAGGTGTTGCCAGCGGCCACGTTCGTGCTGGGCGACACCGACGAGGACGCGCGCGAGCGGGCCGCGGTCGTGCGCCGCCAGCAGGTCAGCGGGCAGACCGCGATCAAGCTCCTGGAGCAGGTGTGGAACCGGGACCTGTCCGGCTACGACCCGGACGGCCCGCTGCCCGAGGAGGACCCGCGGGTCGGCACCGACCACATCGCCAGGGGCCGCGCCAGTGTCCGCATGACCCGGGACCCGCTCGCGGTCGCCAGGCAGTGGCGGGAGCTGGCGGCGGAGAAGAACCTGTCGATCCGCGAGCTGATGATCGAGGTCGGCGCACGGCAGACGTTCGTCGGCTCGCCGAGGACGGTGGCGGACGCCATCGACGAACTGGTGCAGGCCGACGCGAGCGACGGGTTCATCCTCGTCCCGCACCTCACCCCGGGCGGCCTGGACGTCTTCGCCGACACGGTCGTGCCGCTGCTCCAGGAGCGCGGCGCCTTCCGCACCGAGTACTCGGGCACGACGCTGCGCGAGCACCTCGGCCTGCCTACCTCGTGAGCGGTGCGGTGAGCAGCGGGGCGATGCGGCGGGTGGTCCCCTCGAGCAGCTCCGCCAACTCCGGCAGCCGGTCGTCGGTGATGCGCACCGTGGGGCCCTGGATCGCGACCGCGGCGACCAGGCCGCCGTCGGACCGGATCACCGGGGCGGCGATGGCCCGGACACCGGGGTTGCGCTCCTCGTCGTTGAGGGCCCAGCCGCGTTCGCGGACCAGCTCGAGCTCGGCGCGGAGCTGGTCGCGGTCGGTGATCGTGCGGTGGGTGGCCGCCACCAGCTCGCCCAGCCGCGCTATCTCGCCGTCGATGTCGCCGCCGTGGGCCAGCAGGCACTTGCCCATGGCCGACACGTGCATCGGAACCCTGCTCCCCGGCGCCTGGGAGAACCGCAGCGGCTGCTGGGACACCACGTCGAGCACCACCCGTACCTCGTGACGCGCGCGGATGCCGAGGTTGATCGACTCGCCGGTCACCTCGGCGAGCTCCTCCAGCAGGGGCAGTGCCTGCTGGTAGCCGAGCCGCTGCTCGGCCTTCCTGCCGAGGACGACGAGTGCGGGACCGAGCAGGTAGCGCTCGGTGCGCGGGTCCTGGTGGAGCAGACCGGCCTCGACGAGCGTGCGGGCGAGGCGGTGGGCGGTGCTCACGGTGAGGCCCGTGCGCTGGGCGAGCTCGGTGATCCCCACGCCGTAGTTGTCGGTCTCGACGCAACGCAGGACCGAGAGGGCGCGCTCGACGGCCTGTGCGCCGGATCGTGGCTGGCTGGACGGCTCTCCGCTCACGCCGGCATCGTCGCACACCAGCGGCCGGGCAAGACCTCCCACATGATGGAAGTCTTTGCCGTACTGTCGATCTACTTTGTACCGTCCGCGGCATGCACCAGCTCGCCCTGCCGGTTCTGCTGGCCGCCGTGGGGCGTACCTTCGCCACGCCGGACGGCTCGCGCGAGGTTCTCCGAGACGTGAACCTGGACGTTCACGCGGGCGAGGTGATCGCGCTCGTCGGCCCGTCCGGGTGCGGCAAGTCGACGCTGCTGCGCCAGGTGAGCGCCCTGGACACGCCGACGACGGGGACCGTCGCCGTCGGCGGCACCCCGGTCACCCCCGGGGACCGGCGTACCGCGGTCGCCTTCCAGGAGCCGCGGCTGCTGCCCTGGCGCACGCTGGCCGCCAACGTCGCCCTCGGACTACCGCTGCGCACCCCGAGGGCGCAGGGCGCGGCCCGCGTCGCCGAACTGCTCGACCTGGTCGGCCTGGCCGACTCGGCGACGCTGCGCCCCCGCCAGGTCTCCGGGGGGATGGCGCAGCGGACCTCGCTCGCCCGTGCCCTGGCCCGGGACCCCGGCGTCCTGCTGCTCGACGAGCCGTTCGGCGCGCTGGACGCGCTGACCCGGCTGCGCATGCAGGACCTGCTGGTGAACGTGCACGAGACCCGTCCGACGACGGTCCTGCTGGTCACCCACGACGTGGAGGAGGCGCTCTACCTCGCCGACCGCGTCGTGGTGCTCCGCGGCCTGGCCGACCCGGCGACGGCGCCGTCCGCCGGCAGCGTCGCGCGGGTCGTCGACGTGCCGGGCGAGCGGCCGCGCGACCGCGCCGACCACGTGCTGACCGACCTGCGCGCCGAGCTCCTCGAGGACCTCGGCGTCCCCACCCACGTCCGTCCCTGACCCCCACCGAAGGAACCCGATGCGACGCCTACGCGCCACCGTCCTCGTGCTGACCGCCGTGTTGACGCTCGGCATGGCCGGCTGTGTCGCCGGCGAGGACACCTCCGGCGACGGGGAGGGCGCCGGCACCTGGAGCACCGACACCCTCGCCATCGACTTCGCCACCTACAACCCGCTGAGCCTGGTGGTCAAGGACCAGGGCTGGCTCGAGCAGGAGCTCGACGGCGTGCGGGTCACCTGGACCCAGTCCGCCGGGTCGAACAAGGCGAACGAGGGCCTGCGTTCGGCCGCGCTGGACGTCGGCTCCACCGCCGGGTCGGCCGCGCTGCTCGCCAGGGCCAACGGGTCGCCGATCAAGGCCATCGACATCTACAGCCAGCCGGAATGGTCGGCCATCGTGGTGCCCGAGGCGTCGGGGATCAGGAGCGTCGCGGACCTGAGGGGGAAGTCGGTCGCCGCGACGAAGGGCACCGACCCGTACTTCTTCCTGCTGCAGGCGCTGGACGAGGCGGGCGTACCGCTGGACGCGGTCGAGGTGCAGAACCTGCAGCACGCCGACGGGCGGGCGGCGCTGGACAACGGGTCGGTCGACGCGTGGGCCGGCCTCGACCCGATCATGGCCGCGGCCCAGGCCGAGTCGGGCGCCAGGCTGCTCTACCGCAACATCGACTTCAACTCCTACGGCTTCCTCAACGCCCGCGAGGACTTCCTCGCCGACCACCGGGACGTCGCACAGGTGGTGGTGGACGCCTACGAGCGGGCCAGGACGTGGGCCTCGGACCACCCCGACGAGCTGGTCGCGCTGCTCGCCGAGGTCGCCGGGATCGACCGGGAGGTCGCCGCCACGGTGATCGAGGAGCGCACCGTGCTCGACCTGGACCCGGTTCCCGGCGAGGCACAGCGGAAGGTGCTGGAGGTCGTGGGGCCGATCTTCGTCGCCTCCGGCGACGTGGCGTCCCAGGCGGACGTGGACCGCGCGCTCGACGAGCTGTTCGAGCCGGCCCTCGCCGGCGAGGCACGGAATGGCTGAACGCGCCGGTCGGCGCGGGGCGCCGAGCCGGGGAGGCCGGGCACGGGCACTCGGGCTCGGGCTGGTCGTGCCCGCCGCGCTGCTGGCGGTGTGGTACCTGGTCACCGCGTCGGGTGCGGTGCCGGCCTACCAGCTGCCGGGGCCGGGGGCGGTGTGGCGGGCGGCGGTCGACCTCGCCGCGCGCGGCGACCTGGGCCACCACGTGGCGATCTCCGTGCAGCGCGTGCTGAGCGGGTTCGTCCTCGGCGCCGGGGCGGGGCTCGCGGTCGGCGCCGCCGTGGGGCTCTCCCGGCTCGGCGACGCCCTGCTCTCGCCCACGCTCGGGGCGGTTCGGGCGGTGCCGTCGCTGGCCTGGGTCCCCCTGCTCATCCTGTGGCTCAAGATCGGCGAGGACTCCAAGGTGACGCTGATCGCAATCGGGGCGTTCTTCCCGGTCTACACCACGGTCTCGGCCGCCCTGCGGCACGTCGACCAGCAGCTGGTGGAGGCCGGGCGTGCGTTCGGCCGGGGCGGGGTGCGGCTGCTGGCCACCGTGCAGCTGCCCGCCGCCCTCCCGTCCGTTGTGGCCGGGCTGCGGCTGGCCCTGGCGCAGTCCTGGCTGTTCCTGGTCGCCGCCGAGCTGATCGCCTCGTCGATGGGTCTGGGCTTCCTGCTCAACGACTCCCAGCAGAACGGTCGCGTGGACCGGATCCTGCTGGCCATCGTCCTGCTGGCCGTGCTCGGGAAGCTCACCGACGCCCTGATCGGCCTCCTGGAGCGGCGCCTGCTCAGGTCGTGGACCTGAACAGGCCCAGGTCGCCAGCTCAGTGCCGGCGTGCCAGGTGTCCGGAGAGGTGGTCGACGACCTCCCGGGCGTCGTCCTCGATGCCGTGGATGAAGGTGGACTTGCGCCGGCGCAGCACGGGAAGCCCGAGGGCGTAGAGCCCGGGGCTGTCCAGGACGACGCCGCCGTCGTGGTTCAGGTGGCCCTTCTCGTCGACCACCGGCACGTCGAGCCAGGTGTAGTCCGGGCGGAAACCCGTCGCCCAGACGACCGTCGCGACCTCGCCGCCACGCAGGTCCAGCCGCAGCCGGGTGGCGGAGGGCACGCGGGTCGGCTCGAAGCGTTCGGCGGGCTTGACCTCGTCGTCGGTCCCGGTGGTCGCGGCCCACGCGTCGAACGTGTTCAGCAGGCGGTCCATCTTGAGGTCGGCGAGCGAGACCACGGCACGCAGCCCGCCGGAGAACAGCATCTCGCCGTCCCGCACGGCGGCGGACCGGCCGACCAGCTCCACGCCTGTCGCGGTGAGCGCGTTGAGGTCGAGCGAGGTCCGGTCCGGGGTGCCGGCGAGCTGTGGCGAACCGAGCCGACGCGCCCGGGGGAGGTCGGGCACCTCGTCGTGTCGCTGGTCCCACACGCCGGAGGCGTCCATCCACCACAGCACGTCGCGGCCGCGGTAGGTACGCGGCATCCGGACGTGCTCGCCGGTGGACAGGATGACCGGCCGGCCCGACCGCCGCAGCTCGGCGGCCAGCTGCACGCCGGTCGCCGACGCCCCGACGACGAGCACGCCGCCGTCGGGGAGCTGGTCGGGTCCGCGGTAGTCGAACGGCGTGACCTGCTCGACGGTGCCCGGCACCGCCTCGCTCAGCCGGGGCACGGACGGCCGGTTGCAGGCGCCACTGGCGAGGACGACCGTGCGGCAGGCGATCTCGCCCTGGTCGGTGCGGACGTGGTAGCCGTCGTCGGTGCGGCGCAGCGACGTGACCGTGGTGCCGGTGCGGACCGGGGCCCGCGTGCGAGCGGCGAAGCGGTCGATGAGCTCGACCACCTCGCCCATGGCCATGTAACCGTCGGGGTCGGAGCCGTCGTAGGGCTGGCCCGGCAGGCGGCTCTGCCAGTTGGGGGTGAGCAGCCGCAGCGAGTCCCAGCGCTCCCTGCGCCAGGAGTTCGCCACGTCACCGCGCTCGAGCACGACGTGGTCGATCGCCCGCTCGGACAGGAAGTGGCTCGCGGCCAGGCCGGCGTGGCCGGCGCCGACGACGACGGTTGTGGTGCGCTCCAACGAAACTCAGGCGACCTCGACCGTGACGTCCGTGGGGTTGGTCAACGCGTCGAATACCGCTGACCGCTTCTGGGACTGCGCGACCAGCGCCTCGATGTCCTCTCTGGACGCGTCGGCGTCGATGTTGAAGGTCACCTTCACGCCGTTGAAGCCATTGCGGACGTCGCTGTCGGCGCCGAGGATCCCGCGGATGTCGTGCGCGCCCTCCAGGGTCGCCTCGACCGAGCGCAGCTGGATGCCGCGGTTCTGCGCGACGGACGCGACGCCGGCCGCCAGGCAGCTGCCCAGCCCGACCAGCAGGTACTCGATCGGCGTGATGCCGTGGTCCTCGGCCGCGAAGACCTCGGGGTGGTCGGCGGTGAACGTCGACTCGGCCTTGTGGGTCTGTTCCGCACCGAGCCCGAAGAAGTTCCTGACAGTCGTGGTGCTGTGCACGCCGTTCTCCCACCGGGTGGTGGAGCGCCAGGTGAACTGCGCCGCCTCCGGTGCGCCCTTGAGAGCCTCGCGCGCATCGAGCAGCGCCTGAACGTTGACCCCGTTGTCGATGCCGTCGATCGTCGTCATGGGACGGACCGTACACCCGCTCCACACGGCTTCTCACATGCTGAAACGCGGTTCCGGGGCTGGTCGTGCCCGGGGCCGGACTGGCTACCATGCCGGCATGGTGCCCGCGTCGACTCTCGCCGCCGGTTCGGTTGGCAAGGTGACGACGCGATACGTCGACCTGCCCGAGCCGGTAGGACTCGACTGCGGACGGGAGCTACATCCGGTCCGCGTCGCGTACGAGACCTACGGCACCCTCTCGCCGGAGCGGGACAACGTCATCCTCGTCTGCCACGCGCTCAGCGGCGACGCCCACGCCGCCGGCCTGTCCACCGCCCCGGCGGCAGCCGGCACGCGGGACGGGTTCGGGGCCGAGGACCGCGACGGTGCCGCGGGCGCGGCGCTCGGCTGGTGGGACGGGATGATCGGTCCGGGCAAGGCGTTCGACACCGACCGGTTCTTCGTCGTCTCCACCAACCTGCTCGGCGGCTGCCGGGGCACGACGGGGCCGTCGTCGGTCGACCCGACGACCGGCGAGCCCTACGGGCCGGACTTCCCGGTGGTCACGGTCGCCGACATGGTCCGCACGCAGCGTGCCTTCCTCGACGTGCTGGGCATCGAGCGGCTCGCGGCGGTGGCCGGCGGCTCCCTCGGCGGAATGCAGGCCCTCGAATGGGCGATCATGTACCCCGACCAGGTCGACTCGATCGTGGCGATAGCCAGCACCCATGCCCTGCACCCGCAGGGCATGGCCTGGAACGCGATCGCGCGTGAGGCAATCCTGCGCGACCCGGCCTGGCAGGGCGGCCGCTACTACGGCACGGGCCGCACCCCGGACGCCGGCATGGGCGTGGCGCGCATGGTCGGCCATGTCACCTACCTGTCGGGGCCGGCCCTGCACGACAAGTTCGGCCGCCGGCTCCAGTTCGCCGACGACATCCGGTACACGATCACCGAGCCCGAGTTCGAGGTGGAGAGCTACCTGCGCCACCAGGCCGACTCGTTCGTCAGGCGGTTCGACGCGAACACCTACCTGACGATGTCGCGTGCGCTGACCTACTTCGACATCGCGCGGCAGTACGGCGGCGGCTCGCTCTCCCGGGCGCTGCGCGGCGTCGCGGCGCGTACGCTGCTGATCGCGTTCAGCTCCGACTGGCTGTACCCGCCGGCCGCGTCCGAGGAGGTCCACGAGGCGTTGCGGGCACTCGGCAAGCCGAGCGAGCTGCACCTGATCGACGCGCCGTACGGCCACGACTGCTTCCTGCTGGAAGAAGCACGGCAGACGCCGATCGTCCGCCGCTTCCTGGCCGGATGAGAAAGAGGTATCGGTGACCGACAATTCCCCCCGGCTCGAACCGGAGCACGAGTTCGGCTTCGAGACCCGGCAGCTGCACGCCGGGCAGCGACCGGACCCGAACACGGGCGCACGCGCGGTGCCGATCTTCCAGACGACCAGCTACGTGTTCGAGGACCCCGAGTCCGCCGCCGCGTACTTCAACCTGCAGGAGTACGGGAACACCTACTCGCGCATCATGAACCCGACGGTCGCGGTGTTCGAGGAGCGGGTCGCGAACCTGGAGGGCGCGGCCGGTGCGGTGGCGTTCGCCAGCGGGATCGCGGCACAGGCGGCCGCGCTGTTCACCCTGTTGCAGCCGGGCGACCACGTCGTGTCGTCCTCGGCTCTCTACGGCGGGACCGTGAACCAGCTCAAGCACCTGCTGCGCAAGATGAACGTCGAGCTGACCTGGGTCGACCCGGACGACCTCGGCGCGTGGAAGCAGGCGGTCCGGGCCGAGACCAAGGCGTTCTTCGCGGAGACGATCGGCAACCCGGCCGGCAACGTGCTCGACATCGAGGCCGTCGCGGCCATCGCGCACGAGCACGACCTGCCGCTCGTCGTCGACAACACCTTCGCCACGCCGTACCTGTGCCGCCCGATCGAGTGGGGCGCCGACGTGGTGATCCACTCGGCGACCAAGTTCCTCGGCGGCCACGGCACGAGCATCGGCGGCGTCGTCGCCGAGGCCGGCACCTTCAACTGGTCCAACGGACGGTTCCCCGTCATCGCGGACCCCTCGCCGGCCTACCACGGCCTGCAGTTCCACGAGACGTTCGGAACCTACGGCTACCTCATGAAGCTGCGTGCCGAGACCCTGCGCGACCTCGGCGGCGCGCTCTCGCCGTTCAACGCCTTCCTGTTCCTGCAAGGGCTGGAAACCCTGTCGCTGCGGATGGAACGCCACGTCGACAACGCCCGCCGGGTGGCGGAGTTCCTCTCCGCGCACGAGCTCGCGTCCCGCGTGACGTACCCGGACCTCCCGGCGAGCCCGTACCGGCCGCTGGTCCAGAAGTACCTGCCGCGAGGTGCCGGCGCGGTGTTCTCGTTCGACGTCGCCGGCGGCCGGGCCGGGGGACAGGCGCTCATCCGCGGCCTGTCGCTCTGGTCCCACCTGGCCAACGTCGGCGACGCCAAGAGCCTGGTCATCCACCCCGCCAGCACCACGCACCGCCAGCTGGCCGACGAGGAGCTGCAGGCGGCCGGCGTCGGTCCCGGCACCGTACGGCTGTCGGTCGGCACCGAGTCGGTCGAGGACCTCATCTGGGACCTCTCCCAGGGTCTCGCGCAGGTCGCCGCCACCGTCCGGGAGGAGGTCGCCACCGCATGACCGACCTGACGCGCTACCAGAACCCCCTGGAGATCCAGCGGGTCCTCAACACCGCCAGGACCGTCGCCATCGTCGGCCTGTCCAACAACGAGCTGCGGGCCAGCTACTTCGTCGGCTTCTACCTCAAGCGCCACGGCTACCGCGTGGTCCCGGTGAACCCCCGGGCCACCGAGATCCTCGGCGAGACCAGCTACCCGAGCCTGCTGGACGTCCCGGAGAAGGTGGACGTGGTCAACGTCTTCCGCGCGCCGGACGCACTGCCCGAGATAGCCCGCGACGCGGTCCGGATCGGCGCCGGAGCGCTCTGGTGCCAGTTCGGCGTCATCAACGAGGCCGGCGCCGCGACGGCGGAGGACGGCGGCGTGTCGGTGGTCATGGACCGCTGCATCAAGATCGAGCACGCGCGCTACGTCGGGCGCATGCACTGGCTGGGCTTCAACACCCACCGCATCACCGCCGTCCGCTCCGGGCTGCAGTAACCCGGCCTCGCCCTTGCGGTAACCCCCCGGAGGGGCCACCATCGGTGCCCTGGGTGGGCTGCTGTGACGAGGGATCACGGGCGGTGGGGGCGTGGAGTTACGGCTGCTGGGTGAGATGCGGCTACGGGCCGGCGGGACGTCGCTGGACGTCGGGGGAAGGCGGCAGCAGGCGGTGCTGGCCGCACTGGCGGTGGACGCCGGGCGGCCGGTGGGCATCGAGACGCTGATCGACCGGGTGTGGGACGCCGCGCCACCGGCCAGGGCCCGCGACCTGCTCTACTCCCGCCTGAGCCGGTTGCGTCAGCTGGTGCGACAGGCGAACGCCGCGGCGGGCGAGCCGGTGGCGAAGCTGGAGCGCCGGCCGGCCGGTTACGTGTTGGACCTGGACGCGGACCTGGTGGACCTGCACCGGTTCCGCCGCCTGGTCGAGCACGGGCGTGACCCACGGCTGGGTGATGCGCAGCGGTCCGCCGCGCTGGGCGAGGCGCTGGCGTTGTGGCGGGGCACCCCGCTGGCGAACCTGTCGGGCGCGTGGGTGGAGCAGGTCCGCGACGTGTGGCACCAGGCGCGGCTGGACGCGCTGGTGCAGTGGGCGCGGCTGTGTCTGCGGCTCGGCCACGCGGCCGAGGTGATCGGCGTGCTGCAGGACGTCGTCGCCGAGCACCCGCTGGTGGAGCCGCTGGAAGTGCTGCTGATGCGGGCGTTGCGCGCGGCCGGGCGGGACGCGGAGGCGTTGCACCGCTTCGCCGCCGTCCGGCAGCGGCTGGCCGACGAGCTCGGCACCGACCCCGGCGCCGAGCTCCGTGACCTGCACCAGGCGATCCTGCGCGGTGAACCCGAACCGGCCCCCGCCTCGGCGCGCCCCGTGTCGCCCCCCGTGTCGCCCCCCGCGCAGCTGCCGCCGGACACCGCCGTGTTCACCGGTCGCGGGAGCCAGCTGCGCCACCTCGACGGGCTGCTGGCCGGGGTCTCGGCCGCGGGGTCGACCGCGGTGGTGATCTCGGCCGTGTCGGGTACGGCCGGGGTCGGCAAGACGGCCCTCGCCGTGCACTGGGCCCACCAGGTGCGTGACCGGTTCCCCGACGGGCAGCTGTACGTGAACCTGCGCGGGTTCGACCCCGGCGGACCGCCGGTCGCCCCGGCCGAGGCGGTGCGCCGCTTCCTGGACGCGTTCGACGTGGCCCCGGCCAGCGTGCCGGTCAGCCCCGAGGCGCAGGTCGGGCTGTACCGCAGCCTGCTCGCCGACCGGCGGGTCCTGGTGGTGCTGGACAACGCCCGGGACACCGAACAGGTCCGCCCGCTGTTGCCCGGCGCCGCGACCTGCCTGGTGCTGGTCACCAGCCGCCAGCAGCTCACGGGCCTGATCGCCGACGGCGCCCACCCGATCACCCTGGACCTGCTCACCGTCGCCGAGGCGCGCGAGTTCCTCGCCCGGCGCCTTGGCGCCCACCGGGTCGCCGCGGAACCCACCGCGGCGGACCGGATCGCCACCCGGTGCGCGCGGCTGCCACTGGCGTTGGCGGTCGTGGCGGCCCGCGCCGCCACCCATCCCCACTTCGAGCTGGCCGTGCTGGCCGACGAGCTGCACCAGGCCCGTGACCTCACCCCGTTCGCCGGCGCCGACCCCACGGCCGACGTCCGGAGCGTGTTCTCCTGGTCCTATCGGCAGCTGACCTCCGCGGCCGCTCGGCTGTTCCAGCTGCTCGGGCTGCACCCGGGCCCGGACATCGCCGTGCCGGCGGCGGCCGAGCTCGCCGACCTGGCGCCACCGTACGTGCGTCCCCTGCTCGCCGAGCTCGCGCACGCGCACCTGCTCGTCGAGCACAGGCCCGGTCGCTACACCTTCCACGACCTGCTGCGTGCCTACGCCGCCGAACAGGCGGCGACCCTGCCCGCCCGAGAACGGCAGCGGGCGCTGCGGCGGCTGGTCGGCCACTACCTGCGCACCGCCTATACCGCCGACCGGATCCTCCACCCGCACCGGGACCCGATCGAGGTCCCGACCGGTCCGCACGACCCGCCCGCCCTCCTGCCCGACGAGGCGGCGGCGTGGGCGTGGTTCTCCGCCGAGCACCCCTGTCTGCTGGCCGTCCAGCAACTGGCCGCCGAGCGGTGCTGGCACCGCGAGGTCTGGCAGCTGGCCTGGACCCTGGACACCTTCCAGTACCGGCGAGGACGCCGCCAGGACCTGGTCACGGTGTGGCAGGCCGGGCTGGCCGCGGCCCAGCGCGAGGGCGACACCGCCACGGTCATCCTGGCGCACCGGCGCCTCGGCCACGTGTGCGCCAACGCCGGCCGGCACGACGACGCGCTGGACCAGCTCGGCCGCGCCCTGGCCCTGGCGAACGACAGCGGTGACCTGCCGGCCGAGGCGCACGCCCATCACGCGCTGGCCTGGGCCTGGGGACGGCAGGGCGAGGACGAGCGGGCACTGGAGCACGCCGCCAGCGCCCTGGACCTGTACCGGGCGCTCGGCCAGGCGGTGTCGGAGGCCGCCGCGCTCAACTCCGTCGGCTGGTACTCCGCCCGGCTCGGCCACCACGAGCGGGCCGACACCCACCTCCGGGCGGCCCTCGAGCTGGCCCGGCGGCACGGTCACCGCGAGGGCGAGGCGGACACCCTGGACAGCCTGGGCTACCTGGCGGAGCGCTGCGGCCAGCACGACCGCGCCCTGGACCACTACCAGCGGGCCCGTGCCCTGCTCCGCGGCATCGGCGACACCTACGGCGAGGCCGACATCCTGGAGCGCCTCGGCAACGCCCACACCGCCCTCGGCGACCACGACCAGGCACGCCAGGCCTGGCGCCAGGCCCACTCGCTGTTCCAGGCCCAACGCCGCGGCGCCGACGCCGAACGCGTCCAGCGCCGGCTCGACGCCGCCCGCGGCGAACCGGGTGGCGGGTCCTCGTCGAGCACCGCGCGGGGAACGGGGGCGGGCGGTGTCGTCGAGATACCACGTGAGCCGGCCCGGTGAGGAGCGCGCGCTCCGGTTCGTGGCGATGATGCTGTTCCTGCAGCGGGTCAGCTACCTGGCGCCGGCCGTCGCCGACGTGGCCAGGTCGGCGACCCCCTACCGGAGCCCGGCGCTCAACCTCGCGATGGTGGTCGGCGCGGTGGGCTGGAACATCGGGCTCGCCACCGTCGTCCACCGGCGGGGCTGGTTCCCCCGGTGGGCGGTCGCCGTCGACGCGGTCCTCGCGGCCGGGCTGCTGGCCGCGGGCACGACCAACGTCGCCCCCCAGGACGTGTTCAAGCACATCAACTGGCCCAGCAAGCTCGCGCTGGCGACCGGCGCCCTGGTCGGCGCGGCGCTCGCACCGTGGCTGGCGGCCGGGGCCGTTGCGGCACTGATCACGACGCACTTCACCGTGACCGTGGCGCGGCTGGGCGAGCTGCCCCTGTCGGGCAACGGGATCGTCGGGGTGCTGAACTCCTACTTCTGGTTCGTCCTGATCGCCTACGTGATGAGGCGCTACCTGTGCGGGCAGGGGCGGGCCCTCGACGAGGCCACCGGGCGGCAGCTGGAGCTCCAGGCGCGCCGGGCGGCCGACCGCGCCCGCTACGCCGAGCGCATCGCGCAGTACCGCAGGCTGCACGACACGGTGCTCACGACCCTGACCGCGATCGCCCGGGGCGGGCTTGACCACCGGACCGAGGCGGTGCGCGCCCGGTGCGCGACGGAGGCCGACTACGTCCGACGGCTGATCCACGAGGACACGGCGGGACCGGCGACCGAGCTGGGCACGCGGCTGGACACGACGATCACCGAGGTCGAACAGCTGGGGTTGCGGGTGCGCTACCAGCACGACCGGCTTCCCGCCGCGCTGCCCGAGCACGTGGTGGAGGCACTCGCCGGAGCGAGCCGCGAAGCGCTGAACAACGTGCTGGTCCATGCCGGCACCCGCTCGGCCTGGGTCACCGCCGTCCAGGACGAGGGCCAGCTGCTGGTACGGATCGTGGACCGCGGGCGCGGGTTCGACCCGGACGCGGTGCCGGCCGGCTTCGGCCTGCGGAACTCCATCGTGGGGCGGATGCGGGACGCCGGCGGCGAGGCGACGGTGGTGGGGATGCCCGGTGCCGGCGTGCGGGTCGACCTGGTCTGGCCCTCGGGAGAGAACGCCTAGGCGATGCCGTCCTCGCGGACCCGGGCGGCCAGCTCGACCTTGGTGTAGGCCGGGCGACCAGCCCTGGCGTACTTCTCCTTGACCCGGTCCAGGTAGCCCTTGGCGGTCGCCGGCCGGATGCCGACCTGGCGGGCGGCCGTGGCCAGGGTCAGCCCGGACGCGTAGGCCAGCAGGACCGCTCGTTCCTGAGTGGACAGTTGGGGCCGGTCGGGTCGGTCGCTGCGGCACCAGGCGAAG
The DNA here is from genome assembly GCF_001921205.1 of Actinophytocola xanthii. Taxonomy (GTDB): domain Bacteria; phylum Actinomycetota; class Actinomycetes; order Mycobacteriales; family Pseudonocardiaceae; genus Actinophytocola; species Actinophytocola xanthii. The sequence goes on from NZ_MSIE01000002.1 coordinate 239,593, forward strand.
GCCAGCTCCGGTGAGTGGACGGTCTCGCCGGCCGCGGCCGAGCGCACGGCGTCGGCCAGCACGTCGAGGTCGTGGTCCTTGGTGAGATAGCCGACGGCGCCCGCGCGCACGACGTCGATCCCCCGTTCCCCGTGCGGCACGACGCTCACGACCAGCACCCGGGAACCGGTCTCGACGAGCCGGCGCACGTTGCGGACCGGATCGGACCCGTCGGCGAGCAGCAGGTCGAGCACCACCACGTCCGCGGCCGGTCCGCCGTCGGCGAGCAACTCGTCCACCGTACGCACGCGGCGGCCCAACACCAGGTCCTCCACGGAGGAGAACCAGGCCGCCATGCCGTCGAGCAGCATGCGGTCGTCGTCGACGACGGAAACTCTGGTCACCGGTCCCCCCAGGAATCGCGTTCCCCGGCTTTACCTCAGCGTCGGCCCTGGGGTCAAGACGGCAAAAGCGCCGCCATGACCTCGGCTTCCCGCCGGACGACGATCGGCGATGTCCGTTCCGCAGCAGGTCGACAGGGAGGAACCATGTACTCACGACGTTCTGTACTGACGGCGGTCGTGGCGGCGGCCGGGGTGGCCGCCGGCGCCGAGGCGGCCAGGGCCACCGGGCTGTCGCTCGCCCCCGCGGCGCCGGTCGACGACCCCTTCCCCACCTCGCGCGACGTCTTCCAGTGGCCGTTCGCGCGGGACAGCATCTGGAACATGCCCATCGGCTCGGCCGCGCGGTACCACGATGCCGGCTTCCAGCCGCTGAACCCGGCCGACCCGCTGGCCACCGGTGACCAGTACATCGCCCGCAACGGCTACCGGATCGAGCACGAGATCATCTGCCTGCGGCCGGACGCCCCGCTGACCGACGTCTGGTGGAACGCCGGGTCGTTCAACGAGGCCGCGGACCGCTGCACGATCATGGACGACCCGAGCAACGGCAACCGGCCCCGGCTGCTCGACCGGATTCCGATCCCCTCGAACTGGACGTTCCACGAGGGAACGAACGCCGGCGAGGGGAAGGTCAACGGCTGCTTCTGCGGAATCCGTCCGGCGGACGGCTCGGGCACCGCTCGGGAGCTGGTCGGCCTCTTCGCGTTCGCGCGGTGCGCCCCCGGTACGCATGCCGCCGCCCGCATGGTCAGCTCCTCCACCACGGGGAACTGGCCGCTGTCCTGGCGCCTCACCGGCAGCGACATCTTCGGCGAGGGCCGCTTCGGCGAGCACGGCGGCACCCACCTCAGCGTGCTCGGGGGAGCGTTGCGCCTGGGCGAGCTGCGGCCGGGCGGAGGCCGGATCCGGCATGCGCTGAAGCTCATCCTGCCCCAGCGCGTGCAGTGGCATGCCCCCGACGGCGCGAACAACTGGGTGTGGCCGGCGTTCAACGGCGACAGCAACAGCGGGAACCAGGGTTTCGACCAGCACGTCGTGCAGGGCGCGCTCTACGCGCTCCCACCGACCCTGGAGCTGGCCGCGCTCGGCCTGGAGACCGAGCCTGCCAGGCAGATCGCCTGGACCCTGCAGAACTACGGCGCCTACTGCGTGGACACCACGCCGGCCCAGACCTGTGCGGTGGGCGTGGAGGTGGGCCCCGCCGGTGACTTCCGGGAGCAGTTCCGCGCCGACTGGGGCTTCCCCATGGAGCGGCACGTCTACACCAACCCGAACATCGCGAGGCTGCGGCAGGACTACTCGGGCTGGTCGGACGGTGCCAACACCGGCCCCTGGATCCGGGACCTGGACCGGGTCTTCTCGAACCTGCACGTGATCACCAACAACGGTCCCAACACGATCGGTGGCGGCGGGACACCGCGCCAGCCCCTCGCGCCGCCGTTCGCCTGATCTGGTGCGTCGCGGTGCTCATCCCCGCCCGACCGGCTCGCCGAGGCGTTCGGTGGGAACCCGGTAGGTTTCCCGCGCCGAGGCGACCGCGACCACGTTGACCAGGCACAGCGCGGCGGTGAACACGGCGACGGGAACCCAGTTCCGGCCGTCGTCGCCGTCGAGGGCGGCCGCGATGGTGGGGGAGAAGCCGGCGAGGGCGAAGCCGAGCTGGGTACCGATCGCCATGCCGGACAGCCGGACCCGGGTGGGGAACATCTCGCCGTAGAAGGACGGCCAGATGCTGTTGGTGGCGCTGTAGACGACGCCGAACATGAGGACCCCGACAATGAAGATCATCGGGTAGTTGCCGGCCGAGATCGCGCCCAGGTAGCCGAACATGAGGACCCCGGAGCCCAGGGATCCCGCGATGAAGACGGGTTTGCGGCCGACGCGGTCGGCGAGCGTGGCGCACAACGGCAGCGCGACGAGCGCCACCGCGTTGGCCAGCACGCCCACCCAGAGCATCGGCGTCCGTTCCAGCTCGACGGTGTTGACCGCGTAGCTCAGGGCGTACACCGTGAAGATCGTGCTGACCGAGGCGATCACCGAGGCGAACACGACACGCAGCACGTCGCGCCAGTGGTGGCGGAACAGGTCGGCCATCGGCAGCGAGGCGACCCCGGCCGTGGACGCCTCGCGGGTGAACACCGGGGTCTCCTCGAGCCGCCGGCGGATGACGTAGCCGACGACGACCACGACGACGCTGGCCCAGAACGGCACGCGCCACCCCCAGGACAGCAGGTCCTCCTCGGGCAGCGCGGCCACGGGCAGGAACGCCGCGGTGGCGATGATCTGGCCGGCCTGAGTGCCGCTGAGCGTGAAGCTGGTGTAGTACGCCCGCCGGTGCGGCGGGGCGTGCTCGAGGGTCATGGAGTTCGCCCCGGCCTGCTCGCCCGCGGCCGAGAGCCCCTGCAGCAGCCGCAACACCACCAGCAGCACCGGCGCCAGCACCCCGACCTGCTCGTAGCTCGGCAGGCACCCGACGAGGAAGGTCGTCACGCCCATCAGCAGGAGGGTGAACACGAGGACCCGCTTGCGCCCGAGGCGGTCGCCGACGTGGCCGAGCACGAACGCCCCCACCGGCCGGGCCGCGTAGCCGACGCCGAAGGTCGCGACCGCGAGCAGGGTGCCGGTGGCCGGGTCGGACTCGGGGAAGAAGACGTCGTTGAACACGAGCGCGGCCGCGGTGCCGTAGATGAAGAAGTCGTAGTACTCGAGCGCGCTGCCGATCCACGCGGCGACCGCCGCCCGCCGTGGGGTGCCGTGGGTGGTGGGGTCGGTGCTCACGGGACTCCTCTGTCGGGCATCGTCGCGGAACAGAAGAACTGGCGTACGAACTGGATAGTTAATAGAGGTGGCCGCGACGGGTTGTCAAGGACCGGCGTCGGCTCAGCGCGCGGTCAGGTACTCCAGGACGAGGTCGCCGAGCAGCGCGCGCTGGCGTTCGCGGTGCTCAGGGTCGAGCATGTCGCGCTTGAAGATGGCCTGCCAGGTGTGCCGGTTGGCGATCCGGAACACGCAGTACGAGCTGATCACCATGTGGACGTCGAGCGGGTCGACCCCGGCGCGGAACACCCCCGACTCGCGCCCGCGGTCCAGGATCCGGGCGAGGACGTCCAGTGCGGGCGTGGCGAGTCCGGACAGGACGGAGGAGCCGGCGACGTGCTCGGCCCGGTGGATGTTCTCGATACTGACCAGGCGGACGAAGTCCGGGTGGGACTCGTGGTGGTCGAAGGTCAGCTCGGCGAGTTGGCGCATGGCGTCGACGGGGTCGAGGTGCTCGACGTCGAGCCGCTGTTCGACCGACCGGATGCGGGTGTAGGCGTGCTCGAGCACCTCGACGTAGAGGCGCTCCTTGTTGCCGAAGTAGTAGTAGATCATCCGCTTGGTGGTGCTCATCTTCGCGGCGATCTCGTCCACCCGGGCACCGGCGTAACCCTTGTCGGCGAACTCGCGCGTGGCCACCTCGATGATCTCGGCGCGGGTGCGTTCGGCGTCGCGGGAGCGGTCCGTGTCGGGCTCGGACGGCTGTGCGGCCAACGTTGTCCCTCTCACCCCTCGTCGCTGCTCCTCCGCGCCACTCTACGCGGTGGGCGACAACGAACCACGACGTCCTGTGTCAGGTATTCGGTAGAGTTCCGCGGGTGCGCGCCGACCGGTTGGTCTCGCTGGTGCTGCTGCTGCGCCAGCACGGTCGGATGTCAGCGGCCGCGCTGGCCCGCGAGCTGGAGGTGTCCACCCGCACCGTGCTGCGGGACATCGAGGCGCTGTCCGCGGCCGGTGTCCCGGTCTACGCCGAACGAGGCCGACACGGTGGGTTCGCCCTGCTGCCCGGCTTCCAGACCGAGCTCACCGGGCTGAACCACGACGAGGCACTCGCCCTGCTGGTCGCCGGGTCGCGGCGCGGTGCGCAGGCGTTCGGCCTCGGCTCGGCGCTCGCCTCGGCCATGCGCAAGGTGGTCGACGCGCTGCCCGAGAGCTACCGGGCCACCGCGGCCGGCGCGGCCCAACGGCTGCTGATCGACCCGGAGACCGACCTCCTCTCCCGCCGGGTGGTGGACGAGGAGGTGCCCGACGCCGTCGTGGCCGAGGTGCGGCGCGCGGTGTTCGCCGGGCACCGGCTGCGCATCCACTACGCGGCAGCGGACCGGTCCCCGACCTGGCGCACGGTGGACCCGATCGGCCTGGTCACCGTGCGCGGTCAGGGCTACCTGCTGGCCACGCGGTCCGGCGCGGACCGCACCTACCGGCTGTCCCGGGTGCTGGCCGCCGAGGAGCTCGACGAGCCCGCGCAGCGGGCGGACCGGGTCGATCTGGACCGGGCGTGGCAGGAACGCGGCACCCGGTTCCGAGCCGGCGACGACCAGGTCACCGTGTTGGTCCGGCTGAACCCGGCGCGACGCGAGAACCTCGTGGGCACCGCGGTGGCCGTCCACGCCGAGGACGCCGACGCCGACGGCTGGCTGCGGCTGGAGGTGGCCTTCCAGGACACGAGACACGCCGAGTGGGCGTTGTGGCAGCTCGGCGCGAGCGCCGAAGCCCTGGCCCCGCAGTGGTTGCGCACATCGTTGCGCGACCGCGCCGCCGCGGTCGCCGCGACCTATGCGGTGCTGCCGGCAGACGACCGGCCCGAGGTGTGAGGAACCGCCGCCGGGAGGGGCGGACGAGTGGGAGGTTCGCACCTCCTGTCCACCCAGGACCTCACCTAGGGTGACTGGCGGTACCCCAGCGGATTCGCCGAACGAAAGAGACGCCGATGCCTGACCTGGACAGGGACGGGCTGATGCAGCCACGGCCGCTCACCATCGCGCACATCCTGGAGCGTGCCGAGCGGCTCTACGCGCACAAGCACGTCGTGACCGCCGATGCCGAGCGGGTCACCTACGCCGACGTGGCCGTCCACACCAGACGGCTCGCCACCGCCCTGGCCTCCCTCGACGTCCCGGTCGGCGCCCGGGTCGGCACGTTCGCGAGCAACAGCCGGCGCCACCTCGAGCTCTACCTCGCCGTGCCGGCCACCAAGCGGGTCCTGCACTCGATCAACATCCGGCTCCCCGCCGAGCACCTCGAGTACATCGTCGGTCACGCCGAGGACGACGTGGTGTTCGTCGACCGCGCACTGCTCCCGAGGATCTGGCCGAGCGCCGACCGGCTGCCGCGGGTGCGGTACTGGGTCGTGCTGCCCGACGACAGTCCCGAGGACAACCCCGACGACAATCCCGAGGACGGCCCCGTGCCGATCCCGTCCGACCCCCGCGTCCTGGACTACGACGAGCTGGTCTCCGGCAGCGCACCGTTCGCGGGTTCCTTCGAGGACACCTTCGTGCTCGCGGACGAGAACCTGGCCGCCGGACTGTGTTACACCTCCGGCACGACCGGCCGTCCCAAGGGTGTGCTCTACAGCCACCGGTCGACGGTCCTGCACTGCCTGGGAACGCTCGCCGCCGGCTTCATCGGCCTCAGCGAGAGCGACGTCGTGATGCCGATCGTGCCCATGTTCCACGCCAACGCCTGGGGCCTGCCGTACGGCGCGATGATGACCGGTGCCGCACTGGTCCTGCCCGGCAGGTCGGCGGACCCGGCCCACCTGCTGCGGCTGATGGAGGCGCAGCGGGTGACCGTCGCCGGTGCCGTGCCGACGGTGTGGACGAGCCTGGTACCCCAGCTCCACGCGCACGACCTGAGCGCCGTGCGGTTCCTGCTCGGTGGCGGCTCCGCCGTTCCTCCGGCGCTGGCCGAGACCTACCGCGCCACGGTCGGGGTACCGATCACCCACTCCTGGGGGATGACCGAGATCAGCCCGGTCGGGGTCATCGGCGGTACGCGGACCCAGCACTTGGACGCCACCGAGGAGGAGCGGGTCGCTGTGCGAGCGGCCCAGGGACAACCCCTGCCGCTGGTCACCCTGCGGATCGTCGACGTCGAGACGGGCCAGGAGCTGCCCCGTGACGGCCGTGCCGTCGGCGAGGTGCAGGTGGCCGGCCCCTGGGTGGCCGGTGGCTACTTCCGCGGCGAGGGCGGCGACAGCTTCACCGAGGACGGCTGGCTGCGCACGGGGGATCTGGCCACCATCGACGCCGAGGGTTACCTGCGGCTCGTGGACCGGATGAAGGACCTGATCAAGTCCGGTGGGGAGTGGATCTCCTCGGTCGAGCTCGAGGCCGCCGTCTCCTCACATCCCGACGTCGTCGAGGTGGCCGTGATCGCCCGCCCGGACCCGCGGTGGATGGAGCGCCCCGTCGCCTACGTCGTGCTGCGCGAGGGCAGCACCACCACGGCCGACGAGCTCGCGCGGCACATCACGCCGATGGTCGCCAGCTGGTGGCTTCCCGACGAGTTCGTCTTCATGGCGACGTTGCCCAAGACGGGCACCGGCAAGCTGTCCAAGAGCGCGCTGCGGGAGTCGTTGCGCCTCACGGGGGAGTCGCGACCGGTCTGAGCTGGTGCAGCCGGAGTCCGAGCCGCAGCTCCAGGTCGTTGTCCTGGCGCAGGTCCAGACCGAGGACCTCGCTGGCCCGGTCCAGGCGCTTGAGCAGCGTGTTGACGTGCACGTGCAAGGCTCGTGCGGTCGCCGCGACATTGGCCCGGTGGACGAAGTAGACAGCGAGGGTGTCCACGAGGTCGGTGCCGCGTCGACGGTCGTAGTCGAGCAGCGGGCCGATGGTGTCGGCAACGAACCGGTCGAGCTCGCGCACCCGTTCGGTGTCGAAGAGCATGGCGTAGAGGGCGTAGCGACCCGTCGTGGCGCCCAGGTCGGTGTGCCCGATCGCCCGCATCACCGCGCCGCACCGACTGGCCAGGGAGAAGGCGCGGGCCCAGTCCTGGTTGACCGCCCGTTCGCCGACCACGACGACGGGGCGGCCCAGCGTACGGCGTAGTCTACTGTGGACCTCCTCGACCGTTCGGTCGTCGTCCGCGCGGGGCAGGATCATCGTGGCGCGGCCGAGGTGCTCCCCGGCCAGTCCGGACCGCTCGCGCGCGATGTCGTGGAGGTGGCGGGAGAGCGCGGTCGCCGACAACGCGGGGGAGTCCGCGACGAGGACCAGCTCGAGGCGGTCGGCGTCGATGTTGCGGGCCCGGGTCCTTGCCCGTTGGGTGGGGCTGATCCCCGGGCCGCCGACCATGAGCTCGGTCAGGAGCTCTCCGCTCAGCCGCTCGCTCGCCTCGGCGACCGCCCGCTCCTTGAGGATGAGCAGCCCGAGGATGTGCGTTGCGCGTTCGAGGGTGCGCAGGTCCATGTCGTCCCGGACGCCGCGGTAGGCGACGGCGTCCCGGCTCCAGGCCAGTGCGCCGAGGTAGCTGTCGCCCGCCCGGATCGGAGCCACGCTGCGCGCGACCCCGTCCGGGTCGACCGACGTGGCGCAGCGGCCGGTTCGGTGTACGTTCTCGACGGCGTCGGCCAGGTCGGCCCCGGCCGGTGCCCGGCTCGAGCTCGACGCCGACTCCCGGTGGAGGAGCGTGACACCCGTCCGGTCGAGGAGCGTGACGCTCCCGCCCAGCTGGTCGGCGAGCAGCTGCGCGACGTCGTCCGGAGTGCCGCCCTCCAGCACGACACCGGTCAGTGCCTCGTGCATCGCCTGCGCCCGTTCCACGACGGCGACTTGTTCCTCGATCCTCCGGTAGGCGTTCTGCAGCTCCCGCAAGGAGTTCCGGCTCGCCTCGTAGAGGCGGGCGTTGTCCAGGGCGACCGCGGCGTGGTCGGCGAACGCGCTCAGCAGCGCGATCTCGCCGGCGTGGAAGGAGCGCTCCGCGCGGTCCGCGGCGAACAACGCGCCGACCACGTCACCCCGGATGACCAGTGGCACACCGAGAAGCGCGACGAGGGCCTCGGGACCGACCAGGCGGTCGAAGGTCGGATCGTGGTCGATGACCGTACTGGCGGCGTAGTTGCTCACCCAGTGCGGGCTCCGGGAGGCCAGCACCTTCCCGCCGAGCCCGACGTCGGCCGGGATCGACGCCGTGAGGAAGGAGGGGGAGATCGTTCCCTCCGCGGCCCTGGCCGACAGCCTGCCGTCCGGGCCGACCAGCGAGAGGTAGGTGAAGTCCGTGCCGATCAGCTCGTGGGCGTGGTGGACGATCGACTGCAACACCTCGTCGAGCTCGCCCAGGGCGGTGAGCGACTTGGCGGTCGCGTACAACGACGCGAGCTCGCGCTGCCGGCGCACCAGCGCGCGCGACTCGATCTCACCCTCGGGGTCGCTGGCCACGGTGCCGTCCCTTCTCGGCCTCAGGTGGGGGAAAGACCCACCCAGCCGGTGTGAGGCGTGGAGGATGCATACCTCAAACACAGCGTAACGGCGCCCTAACATGACCGTCATCACTTTGCCGGTGTCATCGACGAAGGCGGCATGTATGGCAACTCCGCTCGCCCAGCCAGAAGAACGCCCCGGCTACGTCGGCGCCGGCGTGCCGGCGACCCGGCGTCGCGCCTTCCGCAAGCTACTGACCGCGGGACTCGTCGGCAGCTCGATCGAGTGGTACGACTTCTTCCTCTACGGCACCGCCGCCGCCCTGGTGTTCCCGCGGGTGTTCTTTCCGGAGTCCTCCACCCTGACCGGGACCCTCCTCGCCTTCAGCACGTTCTGGGCGGGCTTCGTGGCGCGGCCGATCGGCGGCGTGCTCGCCGGACACTTCGGTGACAAGTACGGACGCAAGCCGGTCGTCGTCACCTGCCTGGCACTCATGGGAGCGGCGACGTTCCTCATCGGCTGCCTGCCCAGTGCCTCGGCCATCGGCGCGCTGGCACCGACGCTGCTGGTCACCCTGCGGTTCCTCCAGGGACTCGCGGCCGGCGGCCAGTGGGGCGGCATCATGCTCCTGCTCACCGAGTCAGCGAGCCCCAAACGACGCGGTTTCGCCGGAACCTTCGGGCAGACCAGCGTCCCGGTCGCGGTGATCATCTCGAACCTGATCTTCGTCGCGGCCAGCGGCCTGATGCCGGACGACGCCTTCCTCAGCTGGGGCTGGCGCGTCCCGTTCCTCCTGAGCATCGTGATGTTCGTGGTGGTGCTCTACGTCCAGGCCAAAGTGGAGGACACTCCGGAGTTCCGCGAGCTGCAGCGGGAGGTGGCCCGGCCGGAGGGTGCGGTGGTCCGGGCTCCGCTGGCGAAGGTCATCCGGAGCAAGTGGAGCACCATCCTGCTTGGCTGCGGCATCCTCTCGGCCACCAACAGCCTCTTCTACGTCAGCATCTCCGGGCTGCTGAGCTACGGCACCAACTCCCTCGGGCTCGAACGCAACCCCCTCCTCGCGGTCGTGCTGCTCAGCTCCGTCGCGATGCTCGTGACCATCCCCTGGTCCGGGCACATGTCCGACAGGATCGGCCGGCGGCCGCTGATCCTGGTCGGTGGTCTGGGGGTCGCGGTCTGGGCCTTCCCGTACTTCTGGCTCGTCGACACCGCGTCGCTGCCGCTGATCTTCGTCGCGGTGGTGGTGGGGTTCGTGTTCCAGTGCCTCACCTACGGCCCGATCGCGAGCTTCCTCGGCGAGCTCTTCGCGCCCAACGTCCGTTACTCGGGGGCGTCCCTGTCCTACCAGCTCTCCGCGATCATCGTCAGCGGTGGCACGCCGTTCCTCATGACGGCGCTCATCGCGGGGACCGGGAGCACCATGCCCGTCGCCGCCTACATCATGCTCATGGGACTGATCACGTTCGTCTGCGCGTGGTTCCTGCCCGAGACGAACTCCGCCGAGGTGCGCGCCGACCCGGACGCCATCCCGGGAACGCACCTCTACCGCTGAGGACCCGGGGACGTGACGAGACGCAGAGGAGTCAGCGTGAGCAGGATTTCGGCAAGGGGCACGCGTCGGCTCGCCGTGCTGGCGACCGTGGTTCTGTTGGCCGGCGCGGCGGTGGGCACCCAGGCCGCCACCGCCACGACCGCACCCGGCGCCGGCCGCCCGACGACGGTGCCGAACTGCGCGGGGTTGGCGCAGCTGAGGATCCCGGCGTCGGTCATGAGCCTGCCGACCACCGGCGGGCGTGTCGAGTCCACTTCGGTCATCACCAGCGTCCTCAGTGGCCGGACAGTCACGTACTGCCGGGTCGACGCCGCCATCTCACCCGTCGACCCCGCCGCGCCCGACATCAGGATGCGGGTCGCCCTGCCGCACGGCTGGGGCCGCGGCGCGATGATGTTCGGCGGTGGTGGCTACAACGGCACCGTTCCCGACCTGACGGCGAACGTGCCGTTCGGTCCGGCGGACCGACCGGTGCCGCTGGCCCGGGGGTACGCGACGTTCGCGAGCGACTCCGGCCACCAGGGGAGTCCGACGGCTCCTCCGTCACTGGACGGGTCATTCGGCGCGAACGACGAGGCCCTGCACAACTTCGCCGCCGGTGACGCGCTCAAGAAGACCCGCGACGCGAGCCTGTTCCTCATCCGGCACGCCTACGGGACGAGCCCTGCCCGGGTCTACTTCGCGGGCGGGTCGACGGGCGGCCGCGAGGCACTTGTCGTCGCCCAGCGGTGGCCCCGGGCGTTCGACGGCGTGATCTCCGCCTACCCCGCCTGGAACAACCTCAGCGAGATCCTGTACCTGGGGTACCTGGCGCAGGTGCTGTCCCGCCCCGGCGCCTTCCCGGGGCCCGAGAAGCAGGGGCTCCTGTACGGCAGCGTCATCGACGCGTGTGACGGTGTGGACGGTGTCCGGGACGGCGTCGTCTCGAACCTCCGCGGCTGCCGCTTCGACCCCCGGGTGCTGCGCTGCCCGGGCGGTGCCGACACGGGCGTGAGCTGCCTGTCGGACCGCCAGCTCGCGGCGGTGACCGCCATGTCCTCGCCGTTCCGGTGGCCGTACCGGATCGCCAGCGGCGAGACCGGGTACCCGGGCTTCCCGTTCCTGTCGGGGGCGGACATGCGCACCCCGTTCCTCGGGTTCGGCACGACCCCGCCGGCCAACCCCATGCCGGTGACGAGCGGCTACGGGATGCAGTACTGGGACCAGTGGGTCAAGTACTTCCTGACCCGGAACTCCGCCCAGAACTCCCTCGACGTGGACCCCCGGCGTCCCGGGCGGTGGCTCGGGCGGATCAGCCACCTGTCCACGGTCCAGGACCGCAACACCGTCGACCTCCGCCCGTTCGCCCGCGCCGGCGGCAAGCTGATCCTGCTGCACGGGGCGGCCGACGAGCTGGTCTCCCACCGCTCGACGAACGACTACTACGAGCGGGTGCGCGACGAGCTGGGTCCCGCGTCGACCCGCGCGTTCCTGCGGTACTACCTCGTACCCGGGGCGAACCACGCGAACTTCGGCACGCCGGCCTTCGCCGCCGGCTGGGACTCCCTGTCCGCGCTCGAGCGCTGGGTCGACAGGGGACAACCGCCCGCGAACCCGGTCGTGGCCGACCTGCGGCAGGACCGAACCCGTCCACTGTGTGACTACCCGGCCTGGCCCAGGTACCGCGACGGCGACCCGCACAGCGCCGCGAGCTTCGTCTGCACCCGCTAGGGCACGTCCTCAGGAGGCGACCGGCACCGACGGGCGGGGCGGCTGCGGGGCGGCGAGCGCCGCCTCGGCGCGCTGCCAGTGCTCGCGGAGCCGGTCGAGGTAGGCCGCGGCGCGGGGACCGGGCGGTGTGCCGTGGGCGAACCGCAGCATGTTCCGCACCCCGGCGTTGTAGCCCATCCCGACGAGCTCGTCGGCGGTGAACGTGCCGACGATGACCAGGGGGAGCCGGGCGCGGAGGTCGTGGAGGTGCCAGGCGGCGGCCTGCACGGCCAGGTCCGGGTCCCCCGGCAGCTCGGTCCAGGCGCGTCCGGCAAACGGGCGTCCCGGCCGGGTGCGCTCGTAGGCGAGGCGGTGCATGTTGGCCACGCCGAAGGCGGAGTCGCGGTGGACCACCTGCCAGGCCCGCTCCAGCAGCGGCACGTGCGGTTTGTACGACTCGGCGTAGAGGATCGCCATCAGCAGCACCGGGTTCACACCGGCGGCCTCTGCGTGCCCGCGAACCGCCGGGACGAGCCGCGCCGGGTCGCGGCTCGGGGCCTGTGGGGTCACCCCCGCGATACCGGTGCTGTGCGCGTGCACGGCGACCCGCCGCACCACCCACCCGACCCCCACCACCGCGGCGGGCACGGCGACCAGCGCCCAGCTCCGGCGTTCTACCACCACGGCCTCCCGGTCTCGAGGGATGCCGACACCTTACGGTCCGACCGGGCCGGGGGGTGAACACGGGCGACGGGAGTGCGCTCTCCCGTCGCCCGTGCCCGTCAGCAGGAGCCGTTGACTGCTCCGCCGACGCCTGTCCACGTGAAGGCATCGCTGACCCACGTGCCGTCGGTGAGCTTGTTCCACAGGCTGGAGGTTCCCCACCGCCCGGTGTGGCTGGTGCCGTTGGACGAGCAGGCCACGCTCACGGTCGCCCCGTCCGCCACCGTGCCGGCGAGCGCGTAGCCCGAGCCCGGGCCGGTGCGTTTGTTCGCCGGGCCGCCGCCGTTGGTGTCGATGACGGCCTGGGTGAGGCCCAGGTCGCCGTAGTTGTACAGCGATCCACCCACGTTGACGCGGGTACTGCCGTGCAGCGCCGAGCCCTGGTAGGCGGAGCCGCCGTTCTGCAGCACCCACTTGCCGAGGTTGTGGTCGGCGATGCCGATGTAGGCGCTGTTCTGGCGCAGTCCGAAGTGCACGTGCCGGCCGGTCGCGGCCCCGCCGCAGGTGACGTCGGTGCCGGTGGTGCCCAGGTACGTGCCGAACCCGACGGCCGCACCGTTGACGTTGATGCTGCTCCACAGGTGGTAGTAGTCGGTGGAGTAGCCGCGGTCGTGGATCACCCGGATCCAGCCCGTGCACATCGTGTACGCGGTACCGCGCCGTACCGAGCGCACGACCTGGTCGCCGCCCGACAGGTCGATCGAGCTCCACGGCGCCGCGCTACCGCTCCAGCCGTGCGGACCGCCGTGCATGCCCCACGACTGGCCGTTCAAGAACGGCAGGGCCATACCGGTGCGGTAGTCGCCGCCCGCGGCTCGCACGTGCGGCTGGTCACCGTCCTGTGCGGTCAGCAGGGGTCGCTCCACCTCGGACACCACCGGCGCCTTCGCCGTCAGGTCACCGAAGGCGGCCTCGCCCTCGAGCGCCACCCGCCAGCGGTCGCCGTCCTCGCGGGCGACGAACAACCAGCCCTCCGGCATGGCCGGCGAGTTGGGCGCGGTCGCCAGCACGGCGGTGCCGAAGGCCCAGCCGTCGGCCTGCTTGGTGATGGTCACCCTCGGCGTCGTCGCCGCGACGGCCTTCACGGCGGCCCGCTGGCCGTCCAGCCGTGCCACCACCGCCGAGGTGAGGTCGGGCGCCGGTTCGGCCGACGCGGCACCGGGCACCACCTGGGTGGCGAGTACCCCGGCCGCGACCAGGCCGGTCAGGAATCGTCGTCTCATGTAGGTCCTCCGCTCTCCGCGCGTGACGGCCGGAGGGGGGACACGGCTCATCCGAAGCGTCGGAAGCCTTCAGACGACAGGGCAGCCGGCCGACTACGCGGGGTCGATTCCACCGGACCGCCGGCTGCCGCAGCGCGTTGTTGCCAGAGCCGCGGAGGGTCGCAATTAGTCCTCGGCCACCGGTCCGGAGTGGACGAGCCACCAGCGGGCGGCCGCGCGGACCTCCGCGGGCAGGTCAGGCCGGCCTCCCACGTCCGACAGAACCGGCGTGGCGCGCTGCATCCCGGCCGCGTAGAGCGAGGCACGCAGCACCTCCTCCGCATCGGCCCGCCGGGTTCGCTGCCAGGCGTGGCCGTGGCGACGCACGGTCTCGGTGAGCACCGCCGGGTCGCTGCGTCCGGGCAGGTTGCCGAGGCTGATCGCCGCCTGTGCGGCCACGGCGCCGGACACCGGACCGGTCAGCACCGCCTCGAGTGCCGGCCGGTGGGCGGCGCCGCCGATCGCGCCGAGCGCCCAGGCCCACTCGCTCACCGGCGAGCGGTCGCCGGCCGGGGAGGCCGCGAGGGCACCGGCCAGCGCGTCGCCCAGCGGCCCGCCGAACGGGCTCGCCGCCAGCACCGCCGCCGCGCCCGACCGCACGTCTGGCTGGCGGCTGAAGAGCAGCTCGTCCACCAACCGGGACAGCATCCGGTTCTCACCGGCCGATGTCCCCCTGGTGGTCACGTCGAGCGCCGCCTCCGCGGTGGTGGTGAGCGAGGCGACGGCCGCCGCGACGTCCCGTTCGCCGCGGCGCGGCGCGCGCGTGGTCCTGGTGCCGGGCGGCGCGAGCCTCGCCGTCAGGTCCTCGGCTGCCCGGCGCAGGTGCGCTGGCAGGCCGTTGTCGGCCAGGAGGGTGCGGACGTGCATACCGAGTGCCGTGGCGTCCTCGCCGCCGAACCGGCCCCCCTCGGCGGCCAGCTCGCACACGGTCAGGGCGGCGAACAGCGTGCGCTCATTCGCCGGCGAGGCCACCTCGTTCACCAGCAGCTGGGTGGCGTGCCGGTCGTGCACCAGCAGCATGAGCGGGTCGAAGACGACCTGGCTGGCCGGATCCGTCACCATCTCGGTGACCGCCGCGGCGACCGCCTCGCGGGCCACCGGGTGGCCCTGCAGCCTGCGCAACGCCTCCCAGCGGTGCTGGTAGCCGCGCCCGCGCGAGACCGCCATCTCGGCGAGGAGGCGGTCCGCCAGCGTCCGCCAGGACGCCTTCGGCAGGTAGACGTGCGGAATCGCCAACAGGCGCGCGCTCATCCCGTCCCAGTCCACGCCGCGGACCAGCGCGTCGCCGAGGCAGCGGTCGAGCAGGTCGTCCAGCTCGGCGGTGAGGCGCGTGTCCGGCACGAACCGGCGGTCCAGCCGCGGCGTGCCCGGCCGGACCGACCTGACCTGGTGCACCGCGTCGATCGCGGCGCTCAGGTGGCCGGGCGGCAGCTCGAGGACGTTCTCGTAGGCGCGGATCACGCGGTAGGGCACCGGCTGCGCCCCGTTCTCCCAGCGGGAGACCTGGCTGGGCGCGACCGGCCCGTGGTGCGCGGCGAGCGCGACCACGAAGCGGGTCGCCACGGCCAACTCCGGATCCCGTCCGTAGAGCCGGCTCATCCGCAGCAACCAGGCGATCCGGGTGCGGCTGGCGAAGCGGCCGCCGTCGTCGGCGATCTTGTTGGGCCGTCCCGCGGCGACCCTACCGGTCGATGTGGACACGGTCGGGTTTCTAGCCGTGATCAGGAGCAGGCACAAGATGCCGCCCGGGACGTTCTGGTCACAGCGGTGCGCGGGAAACCGGCCGCCGGGTGGGACCGGCAACCGGTTTCCGCGCGCGGGAGCTACCGGGAGGGGCGTTGGAAGGTGCTCGGCGTGTACCTGGTGAACGCCGGCGGCATCGCTTTGTCCACCCAGGTGACGATGTCCTTGACAATGTGGTGTTCCGGCGCAAAGGCGCCGGCGGCGGCGTTCAGGGTGTCCGGCCTCGTGTCCGGCCAGCGGCCGGTCTCGATGCGGCGCTCGAGCACGCGCAGCGCGGTGACCTCCTCCGCCGCGCTGAACGCGCAGTGGTTGCCCCGGTCCGACCACAGGTGCCTGACCTGGCGGTCGTCGGTGTGCTCGGCGTACCAGCGGACCTGGTCGGCGACCGCGCCGCCGTCGGCCGGGTTGTGCAGGGTGAGGACCGGAGCGGGGGTGCTTCCGCGGGGGACGGCGAGGCGGTACATGTAGCCGAGGGCCCTCGGGTCGGCGGCGATGCGGGGTGCCCTGTTCAGCGCGGCGAGGTCGGCGGCCAGGTCGCCGCCCGCGGCGGCGTAGGCCTGGCGGACGGTGTCCAGCTGGCCGGAGATCGCGAGCTGGCGGCGGTAGTCGACGCCGGTGTTCCAGGACGGGTTGCCGCCGGCATGTCGTTCGACGTCTGGGCGGGCGCCGGGGCCGATGCCCTGGACGTAGGCGAGGTCGATCCAGTCGGCCTGCGCCTGCACCCGCTGCCACAGCTGCGCCGGTGCCGGGTCGTGGGCGGACATCCAGCCTGGCACGTTGCCGAGCGCGGCGATGAGCGCGAGCTTGGCGAGGCCGGCCTCGCTGGTGCGCGCCCTCGCGACGCCCGCGTGCAGCGCGTCGACCGAGGCCCGCGGGTTCTCGGGCCGCACCAGCTCCGCCGTGCCGTCGGTCAGCAGGGTGCGGACGGCGAAGGTGACGTCCAGCGCGATGTTCCAGCTGCCGGGCATGTCGTACTCACCGCACTGGGCGAGCACCCCGTCGAACCGGTGCGGGTTGCGCTCGGCGAGGAGCACCGAGATGCCGCCGCCCATGGACATGCCGCTGGCGATCGTGCGACGCGGGTGACCGATGTTGTCCTCGAACCAGTCGAGCAGCCGGATCTGGTCGCGCAGCGCCGGCTCCACGGTCCAGCCGACGACACCGCGGAAGTTGGACGCGGCCAGCGCGTAGCCGTCGTCGAGCAGCAACTCGGCGGTCTGCTCGGCGGTGGACAGCATCACGTGCCCTGGTGGCGGCGGGTAGGCCTCCGGGTAGTAGCCGTGGCTGAACAGCACGAGCGTGCCGTTCCAGTCCTCGGGCACCGTGACCAGGTACTCCGCGCCGTCGATGGTCCCGCGGTGCACCTGCGGCCCGGTTCCCGCCGGCTCCGCGGCAGCCGGCGCGACGAGCAGTGCGGCGACGAGGACGGCGAGCAGGGCCAGTAGCGACGATCTCATTCTTCCTCCCGGTGGGGTCCGTTCACAGCTACGTCGAACCAGGCCTGTGCGAACGGACACCGAAGCGGAGGTTTTCTCGCTGCTCCTCGTCCCGGATCGTGGGAGCGGGAAGACGGCGCCGCGAGAGCGTGTTGGGGCGCGCATGAGCATTGGGGTGGTGGTGCCGGTCGGCACCGGGAACGCGGTGGACTCGGCGGTCGCGTACGCGCGGCAGGCGGCCGAGGCCGGGGTGGCGTCGGCGTGGTTCGGGCAGCGGTTCGACGTGGACTCGGTGGCACTGGCCGGCTTTGTCGGACGGGAGGTGCCGGGTCTCGCGGTCGGCACCTCGGTGGTGCCGGTGTACGGGCGGCATCCGCTGACGGTGGCCGGCGCGGCCCAGACCACACAGGCGGCGACCGGCGGACGGTTCACGCTCGGCCTCGGTCTGGGGGCCAGGGCGTTCGTTGAGCCGGTGTTCGGCGAGCCGCACGACCGGCCGGTGTTGCGGTTGCGGGAGTTCCTCACCGTGCTGCGGGCGGTGGTGGAGACGGGCACCGCCGAGGTGGTGGGGGAGACGCTGGTAGCACGTACCCCCATGTCGGCAGCGGTGCCGGGTGGTTCGCCGCTGTCGGTGGTCGTGGCGGCGATGGGGCCGCAGGCGCTGCGCGTCGCCGGTGAGCTCGCCGACGGCACGCTCCCGTTCCTGGCCGGCCCCCGTGCGTTGGCCAACCACATCGTCCCGGCGATCACACGCGCGGCCGATCGGGCCGGTCGCCCGGCACCCCGGATCGTGGCGGCGGTGCCGGGCGTGGTGACCGCCGACGTCGACGCGGCGCGCGCGACCGCTGTCGCGAGCACGGCGTTCTACGACCAGATTCCGTCCTACCAACGCACCGTCTCCCTGTCCGGTGTGGAGCGGGCCGCGGACCTGGTCGTGCTCGGCGACGAGCAGACCGTCGCCGACGAGCTCGTTCGGTACTTCGATGCGGGCGCCACCGAGGTCGTGCTCACGCAGACGGACCTGACCACCGACGAGGACCGGCTGCGCACGTGGCGGTTGCTCGGCGAGCTGCGTCGAACGATCTCGTTACCACAGATCAACTCCTTTGTGGAGTGATCTCGGATGGCAGAACAAGATGCCTTGCGGCACAAGAAGCACCTAGTGTTCGCGGCGCTGATGACCAACACGGGATGAAAGGTCGGCAATGTCCGAGGAGCTAGTCGAGGCGCCGAAGAAGCGGGTAGGGCTGTTCGCGGTGATCGCCGCGGTGGTCGTTGTGGTGGTCGCCGGGGTGGTGTTCGCCGTCACCCGGGGCGGTGACGACGTGGAGACGGTCAGGATCGGTGTGGTCGGGGCGAGCGACCCGTACTGGGAGACCTACAAGCAGGCCGCGGCCGACGAGGGCATCACCGTCGAGATAGTCGACTTCACCGACTACGCCCAGCCGAACCCGGCGCTCGCGGAGGGGGAGCTCGACCTCAACCAGTTCCAGCACCTCGTCTACCTCGCCGACTACAACGTCTCCAACAACCAGAACCTGACGCCGATCGGCGCGACCGCCACCTACCCGCTCGGGCTGTACTCCAAGAAGTTCGACGCCACGGAGTCCATTCCGGCCGGCGAGACGGTCGCCGTGCCCAACGACGCGAGCAACCAGGCCCGGGGCCTGCTGGTGCTGCAGTCCGCGGGGCTGGTCAAGCTCAAGTCGGGTGGCACCATCTTCTCCGATCTGGCCGATGTGGACGAGTCCGCGTCGAAGGTGAAGGTGACGGCGCTGGACGCGGAGCTGACCGCCACCTCTCTCGACGACCTCGCCGCGGCGATCATCAACAACGACTTCGTCGAGCGCGCGGGACTGTCCTTCGACGACGCCATCGCCAAGGACGACCCGGCCGACCCCAAGGCGCTGCCGTACGTGAACGTCTTCGCCTCGCGCGAGAAGGACAAGGACAACCCGACCTACCTCAAGCTCGTCGAGATCTTCCAGAACACCCAGTCCGTGCTCGACGGTCTCCAGGACGTCTCCGGCGGCACCGCGGTGTTCGCCAAGACGCCGGCAGAGGACCTGCGGGCCTCGCTGGCGGACGTCGAGAAGATCACCGCTGCGCAGAAGTGACCCGATGGCGATCATCGAACTGGACAACGTGTCGAAGGTCTTCCCGCCGGCTCACCGGGGCGCGGCCCCGGTGAGCGCGGTGGAGGACGTCACCCTCCACGTCGAGGCGGGGGAGATCGCGGGCATCATCGGCTACTCCGGCGCGGGCAAGTCCACGCTCGTCCGGCTGGTCAACGCGCTCGAGAAAGCCACCTCGGGCACCGTCACGGTCGACGGCACCACGGTCACCGGCCTGTCGGAACGACGGCTGCGCGAGGTGCGGCTGGGAATCGGGATGATCTTCCAGCAGTTCAACCTGTTCTCGTCCCGGACGGTGTGGGGCAACATCGCCTACCCCCTGCAGATCGCCCAGGTGCCGAAGTCCCAGCACCAGAAGCGGATCTCGGAGCTGCTGCACTTCGTCGGGCTCGCGGACAAGGCACACAGCTATCCCGAACAGCTGTCCGGCGGCCAGAAGCAGCGGGTCGGCATCGCGCGTGCGTTGGCGACGTCCCCGAAGGTGCTGCTGGCCGACGAGGCGACGAGCGCGCTGGACCCGGAGACCACCCGGGACGTGTTGCAGCTGTTGAAGAAGGTCAACGTGGAGCTGGGCATCACCACCGTCGTGATCACCCACGAGCTCGAGGTCGTGCGGGCGATCGCCGACCGGGTCGTGGTCATGGAGCGGGGCCGGGTCGTCGAGGACGGTGCCGCGTTCGACGTGTTCGCCAGGCCCCGCCACCCCACGACGAAACGGTTCGTCGGCACGCTCATCGACGGCGTCCCCACCGGCGCGACCCTGGAGTCGTTGCGTGCCAACCACACCGGGCGGCTCGTGACGCTCTCGTTCGACGACGAGTCGCTGCCCCAGTCGCAGGCGTTCGCCGAGCTGATCTCCGGCGGCATCGAGTTCGAACTTGTCCACGGTGGCATGGAGGACATCCAGGGCCGGTCGTTCGGCAACCTCACCCTGGCGCTGCGGGGCGAGGACGCCGCCATCGACCACGCGCTCGGTCGCCTCCGCGAGCGTGTCGCGGTCACCGAGGCGGCGTGATGGAACGACTGTGGGAACTGCGGGACCTGTTCTGGGAGTCGGTCCTCGAGACGCTCTACATCGTCGCGGTCACGCTGGGGATCGGCGGGATCGGCGGCCTCGTCATCGGTGTCGCCCTGTACGTCACCCGCAAGGGCGGTCTGCTCGCCAACGCGCCGGTGTCGATCGTGCTGAACGTGCTGGTGAACTTCTTCCGCCCGATCCCGTTCGTCATCTTCATCGGCGCGGTCCAGCCGCTCGCGCGGCTCGTCGTCGGCATCGGCATCGGGAACAGGGCGATCATCTTCGCGCTGTCTCTCGCCGCGGCCTTCGGCATCAGCCGGATCGTCGAACAGAACCTCGTCAGCGTCGACCCCGGGGTGATCGAGGCAGCGCGGGCGATGGGAGCGGGCCGGTTCCGGACCATCCTCACCGTGCTGATCCCCGAAGCGCTCGGGCCGCTGATCCTCGGCTACACGTTCGTGTTCGTCGCGCTGGTCGACATGTCGGCCATCGCGGGTGTCATCGGCGGCGGCGGGCTCGGCAACTTCGCCATCGTCTACGGCTACCGGCAGTTCAACCCGGCGGTGACCTGGGTGGCGGTGATCGCCATCGTCGTCATCGTCCAGGTCGCCCAGTTCGCCGGCAACGTCCTCGCGCGAAGGATCCTGCGCCGCTGACCGCCCTCAGGCCACTCCCTCGACGCGGGTGAAGCGCCGGCGCCGGTCTCCGCCGCCGGCGCTGCCGACCGCGGCCCGCACTCTGTCGAGGGCGGCGCGCTCCACCAGCGGCACGGGCGTCCCGATCATCGCTCGGAGCTCGTCCGCCTGGTGGAGCAGCCGGGCCGCGCGGTCCACCTCGAGCGAGGCGGTGGCGACCGCCGCGAGCGCCTCCAGCACGCTGGCCTGGCGCCACCGGTCGCCGAGCTCCCGGTGCAGCGCGAGGCTGGTCTCGAGCATGCGCCCGGCTTCGTCGTGACGACCCTCCTCGTACTCGACGAGGCCGAGGAGGTTCAGCGACCACGCGATGCCCTCCTTGTCCTCCAGCTCGCCAAAGGCGTCCAGTGACTCGTCGAGCAGCCACCGGGCCCGCCCGCGGTCGCCGCGGTAGAGCGCGACGGCCCCGAGGTAGGCCCGTGAGGAGGCGGCGCCGCGCCGGTCACCCTGCTCACACAGGACGGCCAGACTCGCGCTCAACGCGTGGCTCGCCGCGTCAAGGTCACCGGCCTGCCAGGACGTCGCGCCGGCGAACTGGACAGCGAAGGCGGCGCCCGCCCGGTCGCCGCCGGCGCGGAAGGCGGTCGCGGCCGCCCGGTAGTAGCCGAGCGCACGCACGTACTCGGCCCGTTCCCTGGCCACCGCGCCGAGCAGGACGAGCAGCCGGCCGACCTGGCCCGTGTTCTCCGCGGCGGTGGCCAGCTCGAGCGCCTCGGTGGCGTGGCGTGCGGCCCCCGGGTAGTCGCAGGCCGCCAGGGCGAGGGAGGCCGCCGCTGTCAACGCCCCGACCCGCAGGTCGGACGGGGCCCTGGCGGACCTGGCGATGGCCTGCTCGAGCCAGCGCCGGCCCTCGCGGTAGTGGCCCTGCAGGCGGCAGTAGCGGCCGAACGCCGTCGCCATGCGCAGCTCACCCGTGCCGTCGGTCGCCCTCGCGCCGGCGAACCACGCCATCGCCGCGCGCAGGTTGCCGTAATCGGCACGCAGCCCGGGCAGGCGCAGGCCGGTGGGGTCGAGAACGGCCTCCTCGAGGCAGGTCAGGAAGAACTGTGCGTGCGCCCGTCGGGTCGCGGCCTCGGCCACCGGGTCGGCGGCCAGCCGGTCCGCGGCGTAGGCGGCGATCGTCTCCAGCATGGTGAACCGGGTGGCGGCGCCGTCGCGTCCGGCCCGCACCAGTGACCTGGCCACCAGGGCGGTGAGCGCGTCGAGGGGCCGGCCGGGCGTCGCCACCGCCTCGGCCGCGTCGACCGAGAACCCGCCGACGAACACCCCGAGCCGGGCGAACAACGCCGCCTCCTCCGGCGACAGCAGCTCGTAGCTCCAGGCGAGAGCCGCGCCGAGGGCGTGGTGGCGGCCCGAGGAGGACGCCGCCGGGGTGGCGAGGTCGAGCAGGCCGAACCGGTCCCGGAGCCGTCGCACGATCTGGGCGGGGGTGAGCACCGGCGTGCGTGCCGCCGCCAGCTCGATCGCCAACGGCAGGCCGTCGAGCGCGGCGCACAGGGCGGCCACGTGCCGTGCGTCGTCCTCGCAGGCCGGCCGCCCGTGCTCGGCGGCGCGGTCGAGGAAGAGCCGCACGGAGTCGTAGGTGGCCAGCTCGGCGAGCGTCCTCGGCACGTCGGGATCGGGTGCGGCCAGCGGCGGCACCACGAGGACGGACTCGCCGCCGACCCGCAGCGCCTCCCGGCTCGTCGCGAGGAAGGCCGGGCCCGAACAGCGTACGAGCAGCCGCTCGACCAGGCCCGCGACCGCGCGTACGAGGTGCTCGCAGTTGTCCAGGACGACGAGCACGGCCCGGTCGGCCAGCGCCTCGACGAGGGTGGCCGCCCGGTCGGTCCCCGGCTGCTCCGGGACGTGCAGCGCGGTGGCGACCGCGTCGGCGACCAGCTCCGGTGCCCGGACGGGCGCGAGGTCGACCAACACCGCCTCGCGCGTTTCGGCGATCCGGTCCATCGCGGCGACCGCCAGCCGGGTCTTCCCGCAGCCGCCCGGGCCGGTGAGGGTGACCAGCCGGCCGACGGCCAGCGCCGCGAGCACCTCCGACAGCTCACGCTGCCGGCCGACCAGACCCGTCCGCTCCGCCGGGTGCCGCTCGAGCGGAGGCGGCGGCGTGGGGTCCGGGCGGGGCGGTCCCGCCGGGGCTCTGGTCGCCACGGCGACCGGTGCCGTCGCCGGGTCCAGCTCGGTGTCCCCGGCGAGCAGCGCCCGCTCCAGCCGGCGCAGCCCCGGTCCCGGGTCCACGCCCAGCTCGTCGTGCAGCACGGCCCGGGCACGCCGGTAGGCGCGCAGCGCCTCGGCCGGACGACCGCCCCGGTGGTGTGCGACGACCAGCAGCTCCCACAGCCGTTCCCGGAGTGGATGCCGCACCACCAGCCGTTCGAGGTCGCCGGCCACCTGGCCGTGCTCGCCCAGCATCAGCTCGGTCTCGGCCAGGGTCTGCTCGGCGCCGACCGCCGCCTCCCGCAGCCGGGTCACCTCGGCCTGGCCCCAGTCCTCGACCGGGCAGTCGGCCAGCGGGTCACCACGCCACAGCGCGAGAGCGGCGCGCAGCTCGGCGGCGGCCGCGGCCGGCTCGCCGCCCTGCACGGCTCGTCGTCCGGCCGCGAGGTGCTCGGCGAACTCGGTGACGTCCAGGCATCCGGGCGGCAGCGTCAGGGCGTACCCGGGTTCCCTGGTGACCAGCAGCTCACCGAGGCCGACGGCCGCGAGTGCCTGACGGACCCGGGCGAGGTAGCTGTGCAGGGTCTTCACCGCGGTTCGCGGCGGGTTCGCCCCCCACAGCCCGTCGACCAGGTCCGACCGCGACACCACGCCGGGAGCACGCAGTGCGAGCAGGGCCAGGACGGCGCGCTGCCGGGACCCGGACAGGCGCAGCGCACCGCCCGGGCCGGTCAGGTCGAGCGGTCCGAGCAGGCGCAGTCGCGCGGGCGCATCCACACGGAGATCCTCGTTCCCGGCTGGAGGATCGTGACGCCCGCGCGGCGGACCGATCAGGTGCAGGGCGCCAGCTCCACCCCGTCGTCGCCGTCGGGATCGCACAGGTCGGACCCGCCGCCGCTGATCATGACCGGGTTGCCGCCCGACCCGATGAGGACGTCGTCGCCGTCGCCGGTGCTGATGTCGTGCACGTCGGTGACCGTGTCCCGCTCGACGAGGGTGCCGTTCGCGCCGAGGGCGCCGGCGTGGCCGGCGGGCAGCTCGACCGACGGCCCGTCGTAGGACGTGGCGGAGAGGTTGACGCCGACGGCGGCGACGCGGTCGTAGACGACCATGTCGCGCATGCCGGCGCCGGCACCGACGATCGTGTCGTCGCCCTTGCCGCCGTCGAGGCGGTTCGCCCCCGAGATCGGCTCGTCCAGCGTGTCCTCGCCGTCGCCGCCGAACAGGTGGTCGCCCGACTCGCCGCCGGCCAGGTGGTCGTCGCCCTCGTCGCCGTGCACCGTGTCCGAGCAGGGTTGGCCGAGGCAGCCGCTCTCGCTGGACTTGCCGTCCCCGTAGAGCTGGTCGCCGCCCGCCCCGCCGTGGATCGCGTCCTTGCCGGCGCCGCCGTCGAGGGTGTCCGCGCCGCCGTTGCCGTGGATCGTGTCGTCGCCGGCGCCTCCGGAGAGGGCGTCGTCGGTCCGACCGCCGAGGATCTTGTCGTTCCCCGGCCCGCCGCTGCCGGCGACCGGAACCAGCACGTGGAACGCGGCGTTGTCGTCGCCCTCGCCGAGCTGGAAGGACACCGAGCGCACGTCGCCGAGCGGGCACGCGACCTCGGTCCCGGTCACCTGCTGGCAGCCGGCCCTGGACTCCAGCGGCAGCGCGTCGGTGAGGTACAGCCGGTCGCCCCGCACCGCGGCGACGAGCCGGTTCGCGCCGTCGGCACCCGCGCTGACGGTCAGCTCGCCCTGTACCAACTGGACGGAGGTAGGGGTCGCGGCGGCCGGCGTCACTCCCTGCGCCACCGCCAGTCCCACCATGAACCCGGCCACCACGCTCATCAGCGTCTCCCCTGTCGATGTGACGTACGCGGTGAGGGTTCGCGGCACGGGTTGTGGCCGGGTTGTGGCTCGGTTGCGGGGATGTACAACCCGCGGCCAGCACGGCCGCAACCGGCCACGTCTTGGCTGTGCCCACAGGCATCGAGCCGAGAGGAAGACGAGATGACAGCACGAAAACGGCACGTACTGACGCTGATGGCGGTGGGGGCCCTGCTCGCCACGACGGGGGTGTCGACGGCGACCGCGACGAGCGCGGCGAGCGCGGCACCGGCGCCCGACCCCTGTGCGGAGCGGCCGGCGACGGCGCTGGACCAGCGCGGCGACTGGCAGTGCGTGGGGCTGGCCACCATCGCCGACGCCAACGCGCAGCCGGAGACGCCGACGCTCACCGAGGAGCAGGCCACCCAGCTCGACGTGGCCCGGCCGGTCAACTACGAGCTGGGGGTCGCGATCTCGCCGGACGGTCGGCTGTACCGGCAGACCACCCCGCCTCCGGCGGGTCCGGTGGAGACCAGGCCGAGCGAGGCGGGCGGGGCCGAGGACGAGGGCGAGCCCCGTCCCGCTCGGCCGGTCGAGACGCGCACGATCTTCGGCGCCGACGACCGCACCAGGCGCGCGGCCACGACCAGCTACCCGTGGCGCGCGATGGGCTCCATCCTCGCCCCGAACGCGACGACCTCGAACTGCTCCGGCGCCCTGATCGGGCCGCGCCACTTCCTGACCGCGGGCCACTGCATCCACCAGGGTGGCGGGGGCTCCGGGCAGGGCTGGTACACCAACCGCAAGGTGGCACCCGGGCAGAACGGGATCAACTCGTTCCCCAACGGTCTGAAGAACCACGCCTGGTACTTCAGCGTCTCCGGCTGGTTCGACCACGCCGACCCGGCCTACGACTACGGGATGATCGTGCTCGAGGACCGCGCGGACACCGCGAACCTCGGCTGGCTGGGCTGGCGGAGCACCGGGCACACCGGCGCGCACTGGACGTTCGGCTACCCGGGCTGGTCCTACACCTGCGCCGCGTCGCCGTCACCGAGCAAGAGGTGCGACAACTACCTCTACGGTGACGACAACTCGCCGTTCCTCCTGACGACCAACCAGATCGGCACGCAGGCCGACATCCAGAGCGGACAGAGTGGATCACCGATCTACAAGTACAACAACGGCGACCGGCGGGTCATCGGGATCGTGGCGTACCACGGCAACTGGGGCACCCGGGTGACCTCCGCCCGTTCGGCGAACTTCTGCAACTGGATCCGCGTCTCCCCGAGCGCGTTCAACGACCACCCCTGCGAGTAGCGGAGGAAGGAGCACACGGGCGAAGCCCCTGGGGACACCGTCGTTCCCCAGGGGCTTCGCCCGTATACCCCTCAGGCCTGCGCCGCCGGTTCGTACAGGCTGAACGGCGTGCCCTGGTCGTCCCGGCAGTGCACCAGGCGCCCGACGCCGGGCACGTCCTGGATCTCCTCGGCGGTGCCACCGAGCTCGTGGACGCGTTTGACCGAGACCTCGACGTCGTCGGTGGCGAAGTACACCCGCGGGTGCGTGAACGTCTCCGCACGAGGCGCGATCGCGCCGGCGGGCCCGTTGTCGACGGTGTGGTAGTCGCCGCCGAACTCGGTCGTGGTCCAGCCGAACAGGCCGCCGTAGAAGGTGCGGGCCTTCGTCGTGTCGGCTGCGGGCAGTTCCACCCAGGCGATGTCTCCGGACATGTCGATCCCTTCGATGTCGTCGTCGTGACGCACCAAGGACGGTCGGGCGGCCCCGTTCTCGACAGCCCGCTCGACGCGGTCCTCGTGGAGAAGACGAACGGCCGGGGCGGAACTCGACGCCGGTCACCAACTCGCGCTCAGCGGCCGGCCGCTCTGGTCCTGCGGATCGCCTCGTCGACGCCGCCGTTCCAGGGGGCGCCGTGGCCGGGGAGCAGCCAGCCCGCCTCAACGTGGGTGAGGCGCTCGAGTGAGGCGAGGGCCTGGTCGGGGTCGTCGGTGAACGGAGCCGGTTGGGGACCGTGTCGGCCGGTCAGGACGTGCCGCGTGGTGAGGGCGTCGCCGGCGAACACGGCGTCGGCGGCGGGGGAGTGGACGGCGACGCTGCCGGGGGAGTGGCCGGGCATGCCGATAACGCGCGGCGCGCCCGGGAGGTCCAGGACGTCGCCGTCCGCCACCTCGACCACCTCGGTGAGGTAGGTGGTGCGCAGGCCGCCCTTGCGGGCGGCGTACCCGAGGAACCGGGCGGTCGCACCGAGCTTCATCCCGCCGCCCCAGTCGGGCTTGGGCCTCGTCTCGCCCCGGGCGCGGGCCGCGTCCGCGCCGTGGACGTACACCGGGACGCCGTGGTCCCGGCGGAGGCGTTCGGCGAAGCCGAGGTGGTCGGTGTCGCCGTGGGTGAGGACGACGCCGCGGATGTCGTCGACCGAGCGGCCCAGCGCGGCCAGCTCGGCGGTCAGCTCTCGCCAGTGACCGGCGAGTCCGGCGTCGACGACGGTGACCCCCTCGTCGGTCACGATCAGGTGGACGGCGACCAGGTCGTTGCCGATCCGGTGCAGGTGGGTTCCCAACTTCATGATGGCTACGATACATAGCCATCATGGCTACTGCCCATAGCTATGATGAACGCGACACCGGAGCGGAAGGAGAACGGATGCCCACCCCCGAACGGGCCTCGCTCGCCGACATCGTGGGAGCGGCCCGGACCATCGTGGAGGAGGAAGGGCTCGCGAACCTGACCATGCAGGCGGTCGCCGTCCGCGTCGGGGTGCGGGCACCGTCGCTCTACAAACGGGTGCGCAACCGCGACGACCTCGTCCGGCTGGCCATCGAGGACACCGTCCGCGAGCTGGGCGAGCAGCTCGCCGCGGTGGCGGTCGGCGGAGAGACGCGGCGGGACCTGGCGGAGCTGTGCCGGGCCTTCCGGGCGTTCGCCCACGCGCACCCGGCCGGTTACCGCCTGATCTTCGCCGCGGTGTCCGAGGTGAGCAGGCCGAGCGTCGGTTCGCTCAGCGCGGCGGCCGCCCCCGTGCTGCGGGCGGCCGCGGAGCTGGCCGGGCCCGCCAGGGCGCTCGAGGCGGCCCGGACGATCACTGCCTGGGCGCACGGCTTCGTCAGCATGGAGCTGGCGAACGCCTTCAACCTGGGCGGGGATGTCGAGCGCGCCTTCGAGTACGGGATCAGCCGGCTCGCGGCCGCCCTGACCACGTCGGAGGAGGGCCCGGTGTGACCGCGGCGCCGCCGGGGCGGTGACGACACCGTCGCGGAGAACCGGTCGGCGCGGCGCCGCGGCCACGGGTCAGGAGACCGGCGTACTGCCCGATCCGCTGCCCGGGCTCTGTTGGGGTGGCGTCGTCGTCGGTGGCGGCGACGGCTGCGTGGGTGGTGGGGACAGCGGCGAGCCGTCGTCGGGGACCTTCGAACCCGACAGCGGCGGGTCGGTTCTCTTGCCGCCGCCCAGCGGGTACGGGCTGATGGGGGTGCGGGGCGAGGGCAGGGTGGGGCCGGGCGGGGTCGGCGGTTTCACCCCGAGCACGCCACCGCCGATGTTCGGCTGCCGGACTCCCTGGGGGTGGAAGTTGGGGTCGAATCGGGGCGTGGACGGCGTCTTCGGCAGGTTCGGCGGCGACGGTGTCCGCATCGGGGTCGAGGGCGGGATGACCGGTGAGCTGAGCTTCCGGGCGCTCGCCGGTTTCGGTTGGGTCGTTCCCCCGCCGGCGTTGCCGTCCTGCCGCGGAGGTGTCGGCGGCTGGGGCGCTGGCCCGCCGCCGGAGTTCGGCGGGTTGGGTGGCGTGGGCGGCTGGGGGTTCGGCGGTTGGGGGTTCGGCGGTTGGGGAGTCGGCGGCCGAGGGGTGGGGGGTTGCGGCCTCGGTGGTTGCGGCCTCGGTGGGTGCGAGGTCGGTGGCTGGGGGTTCGGTTGCTGGGGAGCCGGTGACGGTGGCGGGGTGCCGTCGCCGCCGGCGGCGCCGTTGCCGTCGCCCGGGCGTCGAGGCGGTGGCGCCGGGTCGGTTCCGGTGTCGCGTGGACCCGGGGCGGGGCCGCTCGGGCCGAGCGCACCCCGGTCGGCCCCTCGGTCGGCGCCGTCCCGGGTGTTCGGGCCGCTGTCTCCGCGCGATCCCCGAGCCCTCGGTGGCGCGGTGTCGGTCCTGGGCTTGCGGACCGGCGGAGGCGGGTTCGCGACGTTCGGGTCCTGGTCGGCGAAGTTGGCGTACCCGTCGCCGTCCCAGTCCCCGTCCGCGTAGTCGGCACGGCCGTCGCGGTCGGTGTCCGGCGCCGCCGTGTTC
The DNA here is from genome assembly GCF_001921205.1 of Actinophytocola xanthii. Lineage (GTDB taxonomy): Bacteria > Actinomycetota > Actinomycetes > Mycobacteriales > Pseudonocardiaceae > Actinophytocola > Actinophytocola xanthii. Next base: position 268,656 of record NZ_MSIE01000002.1, read on the forward strand.
CTGACCATGACCCCGCTGGTGTCGGTGGGCGCGTCCTTCTGCCGCTCGGGCACGGTGAGACCGAGGTCGCGCGCCAGCGTCGTGCCGATGTCGTCGGACATGAGAGCCGCGCCCTCGCGGTTCGGGTGGAACGGCTCGCTCATCTTCATCTGGCCCGCGTCGCCCCGGGTGCCGAACCACACGCTGTTGATCGCCGGGTTGTCGCTGTTGAGCTCGCGCCCCTCCAGTGCCTTCGACACGTCGGCGAGCTTGGCGCACTGGCAGATCTGGACGGCCCGCTCGATCGCGGAGTTCACCAGACCCGCGAAGTTCTGCATCCGCCGCAGGTCCGTCTCACCCAGGTCCTCGCCCAGCATGTCCGACCACGAGGGCTTGTTCGGGTCGACGCCTACCGGGTAGTTCTGGAGGAACAACGCGGCGTTCTTCGCCTTGTTCTGGATCGCCTGGGTCACCTGGAGCAGCCGGGCGATCAGCGTGGGCGCGTAGCCGTCCGGATAGTCGTCGGCCTGCTGCCGGTAGAACTCGTCCGGTTTGGTGTTGTCGAGAATCTGGTCCGCCGCGCCCTGCAGAGCCCGGGCCTCCCCCCGCTGCGCGGCCACGAACGAGGTGACCATCGACTTGACGAGCGGACCGAAGAGCGAGTCGTTGCCGCCGAGCCCGATGATGATCGCGTCGGCGTCCGCCGGGATCTGGTCCAGCTGCGCGTAGTTGACCGCGAGGTCGTTGTCGTGGTGCCAGGTGCTCTGGTCGAGTGGGTTCTGCGGGGTGCCGCCCGGGATCGTCGCCGCCGGGTCCTTGCGCTGGGTCTCGAACACGTCCGAGGTCGTCGCGCCGGAGGAGGCCACGATGGTCACCTCGACCTGGAGGCCCGGGTTCGCCGCCTGCAGCCGCGCGGCCGCCTGGATCGCCGCGCTCTCCCTGGACTGGTGGCGCGGGTCACGCGCCTCGATGTAGGTGCCCCGGATGCCCTCGCCCGAGGAGAACGAGTCTCCGACGACGACGAGCTTGAGTACCCGCTTCTGTTGCTGCTGCCCCGGTTGCCGTTGCGCACCGGGCGCCGCGGTGGCGGCCTCCGGCGCGGCGGCACAGAGCACGGCCAGCGCGGCGCCGAGCGCCACGATCCGACCGAAGGCACGGCCCCGGTCACGAGCACGCATCGAAAACCTCCGTCGCGTTGCGGACGTTGCCTACGCCGGATCCTCCAGCGCCGCACCGGGAACGGGTAGCGGAAACTTCCGGCGCGCGACGCTCAGCCGCAGTCGTAGACGTCCCCGATGACCAGCTCGAGAATCCTGACCAGCGGCGAGATCGCGCCGGTGTCCGACGAGTAGTCCATCGCGACGGTCACCCGGTCGGCGTCGACCGAGGGCCGCTCGAAGCGCATGTCGGCGAACGACGCGGCGTCGGGGTCGTCCGCGGTCAGCCGCTCGGCGTCGGGTGAGTCGGCCACCACGACCAGGCGGCCGCGGTCCTCGTCCACGTCGTCGGCGACCGCGAGCGCCCGTGGACAGTCCATTCCGTACTCGTAGGCGGCGGCGGCCGGTGCGGACAGCTCGTCGACCAGCGAGCGCACCACGCCGCGGATTCCGGGGGCGGTGCCCTCGGCGGCGGCCCGCACGATGTCGACGGACCGGCCGACGGCGATGACGCCCTCCCCGCCGGCCACCACCGACGCCGCCCCGGCGAACTCCGTCCGCGCCGGGTCCTCCTCGCGCACCAGGGAACCGTCCCGGGTGTAGCCGGCGGCCACCAGCGCCGCGGCGACCTCGTCGAAGGGCTGGTCGGTGGCCAGCACGGCCACCGCCTCCTCGCCGAGGTAGCCGTTGCTGGCGACGGCGGACACCCGACCGAGGTCGACCGCGTCGAGCACCGGCAGCTGCCGTGGCTCGCCGGTCAACGGGAAGGCGGCGGCGTACAGGTCGGCGTAGTGGCGCCGCGCCGGGTCCTCGAACGACCCGGTGCGCGGGTCGACCGCGCCGACCCCGAGCTTCTCGCGCGCGGCCCGGAGGTCCACGACCACGGCGCGCGTGGTCTCGCCCGGGGTGAGCCGGTCGAGCAGGGCGACGGGTTGGCCCAGCCTTCTGCCCCAGCTCGTCCCGTCGTCGGCGCTACAGCCGACGGCAAGCAACGCGAGCACCACCACGCCGGCCGCAGTCCGCCCCACTGTCCACTCTCTCCCTCGCCGCACCCGCTGGACGCTACGGTACCGGCGGAAACCGACCGCACCGGAAACGTCCGGCGACCACACGTCGCCGCGTCCGTGCCGAGCCGGCGTCAGGGTCAGCCGCGCGGGCTCGGCGAGTCGCTCAGGCCGAAGGGCCCACGCTGAACGCCCCTCACCCGGCGAGCTCGTGCAGCTCCGTCGCGAGTCGCGCCCGGTAGGCCGCGGTCCTGCCCACCCGGTTGGCGGTGAACGCCCCGACCAGCCGGCCCTGCCGGTAGTAGGCGACGTCCAACCGGCGCGCGTCCGGGTCGTTCTCGCGCACCTCCGCCGAGTCGGCTAGTGCGGGGAGCCCGACCGAGCGGAACCGGACGCCGTACTGGTCCGACCAGAACGAGGGCACGGGGCGGTACACCGCCGGGATCTGCGGGCGGAGCAGCGACCGCGCGGCCGTGTCGGCCTGCTCGGTGGCATGGCTCCAGTGCCCGAGCGTGAGACCGGGGCCTGGCGCCCACGGGTGCGGCCAGCGGGTGACGTCACCGGCGGCCACCACGGCGGGGGCGGGGGTGCCGTCCTCGAGGAGCACGCGGGCGTGGTGGTCGCACACGACTCCACCCGCGACGCGCAGGCCGGAGCCGGCCAGCCAGTCGGTCGAGGGCGCCGCGCCAACGGCGACCACGGCAGCCCCGGCCCTCACCTCCGTCCCGTCGGAGAGGCGCGCGCCGGTGAACGTCGGGTCACCGATGAGGGACACCGCGGTGGTCGAGGTCCTGAGGTCGACGCCGGCCCGCCGGTGCAGCGCGGCGACGAACGCTCCGGCGGCCTCGCCCACCGCGCGGCGCATCGGCTGGGGCTCCGGCTCGACGACGGTCACCGGGACGCCGGCGCCGTGTGCGCTCGCCGCGACCTCGCTGCCGAGGAAACCCGCGCCCAGCACCAGCAGCCGCCCGCCGCGGCGCAGGGCGGTCCGCAGCGCGCGGGCGTCGTCCAGTCCACGCAGGACGTGGACGCCGACGGCGGGTGTGGGCCCTGGCCAGCGCCGGGCGGTGGAACCGGTCGCGATCACGAGACCCGCGAAGGGAAGGAGGGTGCCGTCGTCGACCTCCACGGTGCGGGCGCCGAGGTCCAGCGCCCTCGCGCGCCGGCCCAGCCGCCAGTCGATGTCGAGCCCGTCCGGGAGCGGCAGGCGCACGTCCTCGTCCTGGTTGACGAGGAACCCCTTGGACAGCGGCGGCCGGTCGTAGGGGAGATGGGGTTCGTCGCCGACCACCGTCAGGCGGCCGTCGTACCCCAGCTCGCGGAGGACCACGCAGGCGCGCAGCCCGGCGAGCGAGGCGCCGACGACCAGGATGCCGGCCCCCTGGAGACCCTGGCTCATGCCGCGGCCCCACCGCTGACGTCGCCCTCGTCGGGAGGTCCGACGTGGACGGCCCGGACGGGGCAGGCGGCCGCCGCCCTGACCACGGCCTCCCGCATGCTCTCGGCGGCGGTCTCCTGGTGGACGAGGTTGTCGTCCTCGTCGAAGGAGAAGACCGCCGGAGCGGCGAAGACGCACTGCCCGTGGCTCTGGCACAGCTCCATGTCCACGTGCACTCTCATGTTCATCCCACCCTTTCCGAGTGGACGGTTGGCGGGTTGAAGCGGGAACGGACCGGGGCGCTCCAGCGCAGCGGGCTGGAGCCGCGGAGCTGGACGACCTCGTCCACGGTGAACTCGACAAGCCGTTGCGCCCCTGGTACGGCCGCCGCGCGTCGCGCGTCCCAGTCCACCCGCGCGGTGCCGGTGAGCTGGAGCGTGTCTCCGGTCTCCCAGTCGGGAAAGAGGAGGCCCGCCGCGGGGTTGACCTCGAGGTTGCCGAGCGTCCCGAACATCGAGTTCCCGACGTAGTCGGGCCAGCGCAGCCGGGTGGGCGAGAGGACCTCGACGAAGCCGGGGTTGCCGCCGCGGTGCGACGCGTCGGCGTTCCCCTCGCGGTCCGCCGTCGCGACGAAGAACGTGTCGGCCAGCGTCACCAGTGCGGCCTGGCCGTCCCGGAGCCCCTCGGTGCGCAGGGGAGCGGCGGGGACGGTCCCCGTCCACCGCGGTTCCCGTTTCTGGATGTACTTGGGACAGTTGGCGTACACCTGGTCGAGCCGCACGCGGACGCCGAGGCCGGCGGCGGTGGCGCGGCCGTTCATCCGCATGCGGCGCCGGCCGGCGAAGTCGACGGCGACCATGCCCACGGGGAAGGGCTCGGCGGCACCCGCGAGCTCGGCGTGCAGGGGGTCGCCCGGAACGGGGAGCGCGTCGACGGACAGCGCGCTGTCCCCCTGCGCCCGCAGGAATCCGGGCGCCCCCGTCAGCAGGGACGCCCACGGCCGCCCGTCCCGGTCGGCCGCGCCGAGCACCAGCATGACCTGCCCGGCGAGGAAGTCCCGGGCCACGTCCGGGATGCGGGCGTGAATGGCGGCCGAGGAGAACTCCGCCTGGTCGAGCACGCCGGCGCGTGCCTGCACGGCGCGTTCGCCCTCGTGGTAGACGTCCGGCACAGCGCGTTCCTTCCCTGTCGCCCTGCGAGCCCTCAGAAGAACCCGCAGGTGGGTGCGGCCCCCGCCGGTGCGGGAGCGGTGTCAGCGCCGGTCGGTGCGTAGACCTCCAGGCGGATGCCGTCCGGGTCGCTGAAGAAGATGCCGCCGGAGGAGGCACCCTCACCGTGCGGCACGACGCCGTCGTACTGGAACGAGGCGTCCAGGCCGCGCAGCACCTGCTCGACCGCCCGCACCTCGTCGATCGCCTCCACCTGGAAGGACAGGTGGTGCAGCCCCGCCGAGGACGCGGCGAAGCCCGAGCGGCTCTGCTGCCAGAGGGTCACCAGCAGCCGCCCTTCGCGGCCGAGGAAGGCCCACCGGCGGCCCTCGTCCTTGCCCTCGGAGAGCACCTCGAAGCCGAACACCTCGACGTAGAACGGCAGTGACCGCTCGATGTCGGTGACGTTCAGGCCGACGTGCCCGGTCTGGAGCGCGCTGATCGCTACGGACTGTCCCATGTGCGTACCTCCCAGTTGTCCGGCCGCGGTGGCCGGGGTCCTAACCAATGAAAGGGACTCTAATGGTTAGAAAAACAGGTGTCAACCGCCGTAATTCTGTTGACCGGTTAGACTTCGGGTGTCGAGCCGCGAGCCGAGAGGAGGCAGACCCCGTGTCGGGAGGTCCGAGCCACGTCACCACCACGGACCCGCGTCCGCTGACGGGCGAGCCGCTGGCGCTCGACCTGCTCAACACCCGCTGGATCGACCACGGCGTTCGCCACGACCTCCTGGCGACGGTGGACGGACTGGCCACCTGGCTGAGGTCAGCCGGCCTGGCCGGGGACGTGACTCCCGACCGGCAGACGTTGGACGTGCTGCTGGCGGTCCGGGACACCCTGTGGACCCTGGTGACCGGCGACGACGACTCGGGGACGGCGCGTGCCGCGCTCAACCGGACGCTGGGCCACGGCTGGCTGCGCCGGTCGCTGGGACCCACGGGTCCGGAGACGGCGGTGGAGACCGATCCGCCCGGCCAGCTGCCCGCCTGGCTCGCCGCGGCCGACTACCTGCGCCTGCTGGAGGAGAACCCGGCCCGCCTCCGGCGCTGTGCGAACCCCGACTGCGTCCTGCACTTCTACGACGTGTCCAAGAACGGCAACCGCCGATGGTGCTCGATGGCCGGCTGCGGCAACCGCGCCAAGGCATCGCGCCACTACCAGCGCCAGAAGCAACCCCGGCCGGACGGCACGCGCTGATCGGCTCCGCCGTGGCCCGGCCGACGCACCGCACCGGCCGTCGCGGAAGTGCGGTGAGGCGAATGTCCTTTCGGGTGTGTGTCAAATGAGCATTGTCCCGGTCGGTATGCCGCATAACATCGCTGACCTGTCGCCAATTCGGCCGGGGGATTTCATGGTCAACGTCAGGTCGCATACGCGCGCGGGTCACCGGGTGCGCTCGTACCGCCGGTCGAGCCCGGGCGGGGGAAAGGGCGGTGTCGGCACGGCGACCGTGGCGGCGGTGGCCGCGATCGTGATCTTCGGCGGTGGCGGTGGGGTCGTGGGCGGGGGAGCCCTCGGCTCCTCCGCCGGCGGGGCGGCGCAGTCCACGCTGGCGAGGAACCTCGGGGCGAAGAAGGCGGACGCGAAGAGCGCCGCACGGCGCGGCGACACCAGGAGCGCCTGGCAGCGCATGGGGCTGCGCCAGCTGCGGGAGCGCGCCGAGCGGTACGGCGAGTGCGTCACCCACTCCACCGGGCAGGTCCAGCGGTTCCTGGCCAGCACCCCGTGCCGCCGCCTCGACCGACTGCTCGTCGTGCTCGGCGACGGGAGCGGGAACGTCGCCGTGGTCGCGGTCGCCTGGGTGGAGTTCCGTGGCCGGGCGGCCGCCGGCCGCTACCTGGGCATCAGCGACGACTTCGGTACCGGGTACGTCAGACCCATCGGCGGCGTCGAGCTCACCGGACAGCACTACGACTCGAGGGTGGCCGGCGCGGTGGCGGTCACCGCCGAGGCCGAGCCCGCGACCGGGCTGTTCGACGACCGGGTGCTCGACGCCATCGCCGAGGTCGCCGCCTGGATACCCCGACGCTAGGGCGCGATAATTCCCCTGCTCTTCGCCCGGGACGACCGCGGCCGGGAATTCCGTGGAACCATTCGTGGGTGCTCGTCGTCTAGTTTGCCGAGCGTTCGGAAATACGCCACTGGGGGGCGACGGATGAGCGACATGAACGGGTTCGAATGTGATCTCTCGGTGCTGCGCCAGCTGACCGGGCAGCTGACCGAGCACGGCGGCGCGGCGGGCTCGGTGGCCGACTCGCTCGGGGCCGTGACCGCGGACACGGGCCGGCCGGACAGCGACGAGATGGGCCGGATCGGTCCGGGTGCCGTCGCCGACCTGGTCGCCAAGCTGCGTGACCAGCTGGTCGACGACAGCGGCGGGGTCGACGCCTGTGCCGTCCTCTACCAGGAGACCGACGAGGGCCTCGACCGCCGGTTCACCACGCTCCTGGGGAGGCCGTGATGCCCCAGTACACCTCGGCAACCGCCCTGATCGGCGGCGACCCGGCCCAGCTCGCCGCCACCGCCGACGTCCTGGCGAGGTCCGCCGAGTCGGTCGACGGGCTGGCCACGGCACTGCGGCGCAGCGCCGAGGGCACGGACGCCACGTGGCGGGGGCCGGCCGGCACGGCGTACCGGGCCAGGGCGGGCCGGCAGGTCGGCACGCTCGGCAAGCTGCCGACCTCCCTGTCCACGGCCGCCACCGCGTACCGGACGCTGTCCGCGGAGCTTTCCTCGGCGCAGCAGCGCTCCGCCGCCGCCCTGCGGCGAGCGGAGTCGATGGGGCTGCCGCAGGAGGCCCTGTTCGGAAACCCGTTCGCGGTGGCCCGGTTCGTGGTGGCCAGCCCGGACAAGGCGGGCGCGGTGGCCGAGTTGATCGGCGAGGTCGTCTCGGCGCGGTCCGACGCGAACGAGGGCCGCAACCAGTTCGTCGCGAGCATGGGCACGCTGCAGACCCAGACGATCGCCGCCGGCACCGGCGGGGACGACGACCGGAACGCCGGTGGCGACCGGGACCGGCGTGGCTCCGACGGCGACTGGGGCGCCCGCCTGCGCACCGACGACCTGTTCGGTCGCGAGGAGGGCGGCAGCCGCGGCAACAGCCACTTCGACTCCGACTGGGCGGGCCGGGCGATCCTGGACCGCTACCTCAGCGGCGGCGGCGACTGGACGATCGACGACGACGAGGACTGGACGAGGTACATGACCTCGAACGAGCAGCTGAGCCGTCAGCTCGTCGGACCGGCCCAGGAGCAGGCGCAGCAGGCGTTGAGCGGCTACCTCGCCGGCGACGGCCCGACCGGCTCGTTCGACCAACGCTTTCCCGCCGAGATCCAGAACGGCGAGGGCATCGTCGGCTACGAGTACCTGCACGGCACCAACTCCGATGCCGGCGGCTTCCAGTTCGCCGGGAACACCACCGTCTCCCCGCGCGCGGACGGCACCTACGAGGTCACCATCGACGGCAGCTACACCTGGCACGACACGATCGACCCGAACCCGCAGTACAGCACCGACCGGTGGAAGAGCGGGCTGGCCGAGGTCGTCACGCTCGGCGCGGCCGACCCGTACGACATCCACATCAACTGGGACAAGCGAACGACGGTGACACTGGACGCCCAGGGGAACGTGCTGAGCATCTCGGGGTATCCGGCGCCGTGAACCGAGGAGGAGGGTCCGTGTCCCGAATACTGCTGGCCGGTGGCCTGGTCATCGCGCTCACCGTGGTGGTGGGGTGCTCGATGTTCGGCGGCGACCGCGGCGGCGGCGAGGACCGGTACGTCGAGCTGGACCGGCCCCAGCGGTCCCCGTCCGGCGAGTTCACCGCGTCCCTGGTCGCGGGCCCGGAGCAGGACGGGGTGGCGACCCGGGTCGTGGTGGTCACCGACACCGACGGCCACGAGGTGTTCCGCGACGACTACGCCTACAGCACCCGCCACGGCGTCGGCGTCACCTGGCTGTCCTCGGCCGACCAGCTGTGGATCCTCTCCGCGGACGTGGGCACCGCCCACGTCGACCGCGCGGCCGACGGGACCTGGACCAAGACCGCGATCTCGCCGGAGACCGCGGACACCGTCCCCGAGGAGATCGAGCGGCTGCGCTGACGGGGTCTGGTCAACGGTCGCGGCGGAGCAGGTAGACGTCCATCAGCCAGCCGGCCTCGTGCCTCGCGGCGGCGCGGGTGGCCTCGATCTCGGGGAGCACGTCGGCCAGCGGGCCGGACACCAGGCGCTCGCTCGGGGTGGCGAGGTTGGCGCCCCACCAGACCAGCCAGCCGGCCGGGTCGACCGCGCGGAGCTCGTCGAGGGAGCGGTTGAGCAGGACCGCGATGTTGGGATGTCCCTGCGCGACGGCGTCGGGGAGCAGGCGACCGGTGGTGACGTGCAGCGGCTCCCCGACGCCGTGGGGCACGATCCGGTGGCGCGCTGCGAGCAGGGACAGGCTCGACACGCCCGGCACGACCTCCAGCGTGGCGCCGACCGCGTCGGCGACGCGTTCCAGTACCCGGATCGTCGAGTCGTAGAGGGCGGGGTCGCCCCAGACGAGGAACCCGGCGTCCCCGTCCCGGGTGGACAGCGCCGCCGCGTACCGGTCGGCTCGGGCCGCGTGCCACTCGGCGACGGCCCGGCGGTAGTCCGCCGGGTCCGCGGTGCCGGAGGGGGTCCGGTCCCGTTCCGCGTCCTGGACAAGGACCACCTCGGGGACGTCGGCCGCGTGGCGGGCCAGCAGCTCCGCGCGGGCGGCGGCCAGCGGGTCGCCGCCGGGCCGCCGCTTCTCGGTCACGACGACGAAGTCGACCTCGTTCATGGCGCGGACCGCCTCGACGGTGACCTGGTCGGGACCTCCGGGCCCGACGCCGATGAGGACCAGGCGCCGGGTCACGGCCCCGTCCCCTCCTCGAGGTCGCCCTCGATCGACAGGTACACCGACTGGAGCTCGGCCAGCAGCTCGGGGGCGGGCTCGGCCCACAGCCCGCGGTCCGCGGCCTCGTGCAGACGCTCGACGATCCCGCGCAGCGCCCACGGGTTGGCCTGGCGCATGAACTCCTGGTTGGTCTCGTCCAAGACGTACTCACGGGCCAGCCGCTCGTACATCCAGTCGTGCACGACACCCGTCGTGGCGTCGAACCCGAACAGGTAGTCCACGGTCGCCGCCAGCTCGAAGGCCCCCTTGTACCCGTGCCGGCGCATCGCGCCGACCCACCGCGGGTTCACCACCCGGGAGCGGAAGACCCGGTTGGTCTCCTCCTGCAGCGTGCGGGTGCGGACGGCGTCGGGGGTGGTGGAGTCCCCGACGTAGGCCTTCGGGTCGGCGCCGGTGAGCGCCCGGACCGTGGCGATCATGCCGCCGTGGTACTGGAAGTAGTCGTCGGAGTCGGCGATGTCGTGCTCGCGGGTGTCGATGTTCTTCGCGGCGACCTGGATGCGGCGGTAGTTGGTCCGCATGTCCTCGGCGGCCGGGTGGCCGTCGAGCCCTCGTCCGTAGGCGAAGCCGCCCCAGGCGGTGTACACCTCGGAGAGGTCGGCGTCGTCGCGCCAGGAGCCGGACTCGATCACCTGGAGGATGCCGGCGCCGTAGGAGCCGGGTGCGGAGCCGAAGATCCGGGTCGTCGCCCGGCGCTCGTCGCCGTGCGCGGCGAGGTCGGCTCGGACGTGCGCGCGGACGTGGTTCTGCTCGTCGGTCTCCTCGAGCGCGGCGACCAGCCGGACCGCGTCGTCCAGCATCGCCACGACGTGGGGGAAGGCGTCGCGGAAGAACCCGGAGATGCGGACCGTCACGTCCACCCGCGGCCGGCCGAGCTCGGCGGGCGGTACGACCTCCAGGTCCCGGACGCGACGCGACGCCGGGTCCCAGACCGGACGCACGCCGAGCAGGGCGAGCACCTCGGCGATGTCGTCGCCGGAGGTCCGCATGGCCGAGGTGCCCCACACCGAGAGGCCGACCGACGTGGGGTACTCGCCGGTCTCGGCGAGGTGGCGGGCGAGCAGCGAGTCGGCCATGGCGACACCGGTCTCGTAGGCGAGACGCGAGGGGACCGCGCGCGGGTCCACCGTGTAGAAGTTGCGGCCGGTGGGCAGGACGTTGACCAGCCCGCGCAGCGGCGAGCCGGACGGCCCGGCGGGGACGTAGCCCCCGTCCAGCGCGTGCAGGACCGCGTCGAGCTCGTCGCTGGTGGCGGCCAGGCGGGGCACCACCTCGGTGGCGGCGAACTCCAGCACGCGGACGACCTCGGGGTCGGAGTGCAGCCGTGCGGCCGCCGCCGGGTCCCAGCCCGCCTCCTCCATCCCGTCGACCAGCGCCCTGGCGGCGGCCTCGACCGCGTCGACGGTGCGGGTCTGCTCGCTGCCCTCCTTCAGGCCCAGCGCGGTGCGCAGCCCTGGCACCGCGGCGGTCTCGCCGCCCCAGACCTGGCTGGCGCGCAGGATCGCGAGCACCAGGTCGACGCGGGCCTGCCCGCTCGGCGCCTGGCCGAGGACGTGCAGGCCGTCGCGGATCTGCGCGTCCTTCACCTCGCACAGCCAGCCGTCCACGTGCAGGATGAAGTCGTCGAACTCGGTGTCCGGCGGGCGCTCGTCGAGGCCGAGGTCGCGGTGCATGTGCGCGGCCTGCATCAGCGTCCAGATCTCGGCACGGATCGCGGGCAGCTTGGCCGGGTCCATGGCGGCGATGTTGGCGTGCTCGTCCAGGAGCTGTTCGAGGCGGGCGATGTCGCCGTAGGTCTCCGCGCGGGCCATCGGCGGCACCAGGTGGTCGACGATCGTGGCGTGCGCACGTCGTTTGGCCTGGGCCCCCTCGCCGGGGTCGTTGACCAGGAACGGGTACACCAGCGGCAGGTTCCCGATCGTCGCGTCGCTCGCGCAGGCCGCCGAGAGCGCGGCGTTCTTGCCCGGTAGCCACTCCATCGAACCGTGCTTGCCGAGGTGCACGACGGCATGCGCGCCGAACCCGTGCTCCAGCCAGCGGTAGGCGGCCAGGTAGTGGTGGGAGGGCGCCAGCTCGGGGTCGTGGTAGATCGCGACGGGGTTCTCGCCGAAGCCCCGTGGCGGCTGGATCAGCAGCAGCACGTTGCCCGCCCGGATCGTGGCGAGCACGATCTCCTTGGCGTCGTTCACGAACAGCGCGCCGGGCGGCGGCCCCCACGCCTGGGTGACCGAGGCCCGCAGTGCGGGGTCGAGGCCGGCGAACCACTGCTCGTAGTCCCGCGCGGGGATGCGCACGTGCGCGTCGGTGAGCTGGCCCTGGGTCAGCCACTCCTCGTCCTGCCCGCCGGCCGCGATCAGGGCGTGGATCAGCGCGTTGCCGGCCTCGGTGTCGTCGGCGAGGTCGAGGGCCGGCAGGTCGCCGACGTCGTAGCCCGCCGAGCGCATGCGGCGCAGGAGGCGGACCGCCGACACCGGCGTGTCCAGGCCGACGGCGTTGCCGACCCGGCTGTGCTTGGTCGGGTACGCGGAGAGCATCAGCGCGATCCGCCGCCGCGCCGGCGGGGTGTGCCGCAGCCGGGCGTGCGCGACCGCGATCCCGGCGACCCGCGCGCAGCGCTCCGGGTCGGCCACGTAGTGCGGCAGGCCGTCGGGGTCGACCTCCTTGAACGAGAACGGCGCGGTGATGATGCGCCCGTCGAACTCGGGGATCGCGATCTGGGTGGCGGAGTCCAGCGGGGTCACGCCGTCGTCGGAGGCCAGCCACTCCTCGCGGCTGGCGGTCAGGCACAGGCCCTGCAGGACGGGGATGTCCAGGGCCCGGATCCGCGCCACGTCCCACGCCTCGTCGTCGCCGCCCGCGCTCGCCCCGGCGGGTGTGACGCCGCCGGCGGCGAGCACGGTGACCACCAGCGCGTCCAGGGTGCCCAGAGCGGCGTACAGCTCGTCCGGCGCCGAACGCAGCGAGGTGGAGAAGATCGGCACTCCCACGGCCTGACCGGTGGCGTCGACGGCGTCGGCGAGCGCGTGCGCGAACGCGGTGTTCCCGCTGGTCTCGTGGGCGCGGTAGTAGAGGATGCCGATCCTGGGCAGGTCGCCGGCCGGGATGTCCCGCTCGGCGAGTCCCCAGGCGGGCACGGTCACGGGCTGTTCGAAGCCCGCACCGGTCAGCAGCACGGTGTCGGAGAGGAAGGCGTGCAGCTGGGCCAGGTTGACCGGGCCGCCCTCGGCGAGGTAGCGGTGGGCGTCCGCGGCGATGCCGGCGGGCACTGTGGACAGTCGCATCAGCTCGGCGTCCGGGGTCTGCTCGCCGCCCAGCACCACCAGCGGCAGGCCGCTCGCGCGCAGCGCGGCGAAGCCCTCCCGCCACGACTCCGCGGTACCCAGCAGGCGTACCACGACCACGTCGGCGCCGTCGACGGCCGCCGGCAGATCGGCGAGGTCGAGGCGGGCGGGGTTGGCCCATCGGTAGTCGGCGCCCGACGCCCGCGCGGACAGCAGGTCGGTGTCGGATGTGGACAGCAGCGCGACGCTGGGCATGCGGGTTCCTCCTCGCGGGGTTCTCGCCCCGGACGGCAGGCAGCGGCCGCGGTCAGTGTCTGGCTGACCGGCCCGTGGAGGCGCCGGTTCACAGTGGCGGAACCGCCCCGGAGTCGCACCGGAGTTCCTGGTCCGCGGCCAGCGGACACGTCCCACACTAACGGTCGGCGAGCACGCAGTCGCCGCAGTACCCGCCGCCGGGGATCCGGTAGTAGAGGCAGCAGGAGGACCGCCGGAAGCCGCCGCGCAGCTCGCCGGTGCCGGCGAGCGGGCCGGCGAGGAGGGCGGCGCCGACGTCGAGGGCGGCGGCCGCCAGGCCGGGCCGGGCGGTGCCGATCATGTGGACCGCGCCGAGCGCGGCCGAGGCGATGTTGCCCCGCAGCACGCGCCGGGACAGCGCGTACTGCCCGGCCAGCGCCTCCACGAGCGGTTCCAGCACGTCGGCGACCAGGTCGGAGAACCGGGGGCGGGCGTCGGGGCCGGTCAGCGCGAGCGGCCACGGGCCCTGCTCGACCGGCCGCCACCAGGTGTCGTCCAGGGTGGGCCGGGGCAGCGGGACGCCGAGGACGGCGGCGCCGAGCACGGGGGAGACCACGCGCGCGAACAGGCCGAGGGACATCGTCGACGCCGCGACCCTGGGTTCGATCTCGACCCCGGCGCGCTCGGCGAGCACCGTGTGGACGTGCCGCACCCGGGCGGCGAGCACCGGTTCGCGCAGCAGGTCACGCAGGGGCAGCCAGCGGTCGCCGTCGACCGCCCGCCGCACGCCGAAGAACGGGCCGAGCCCCGCCAGGTCGTCGGGGTCGGCGTCGGGCATGGCCACATCGTGACACGGGCCGGATGGCACTATGGCGCCGTGGCCACGCGCACCTACCAGGACCGCTGCCCGGGGGTGTTCCGCCCGTGGGCGGCCGATGACGGCGCGATCGTCCGGCTCCGCGTGCCTGGCGGTCGGATCAGCCCGGACGCTCTGCTCAGGGTGGTGGACGCGGCCGAGCGGTACGGCGACGGGACGGTGCTGTTGACCAGGCGGGCCAACCTCCAGCTGCGCGGCATCGGCACCGAGGGCGGCGCCGTCGCCGCCGGGCTGGTCGACGCCGTCGCCGCCGCGGGCCTGCTGCCCTCGCGCACCCACGAGCTGGTCCGGAACATCCTGGTCTCGCCGCTGACCGGGCTGCACGGCGGGCGGCTGGACCTGCGGCCCGTCGTCCGGGCGCTCGACGACGCCCTGCTCGCCGACCCGGCGCTGGCCGGTCTCGGTGGTCGGTTCCTGTTCGTCCTCGACGACGGGCGGGGCGACGTCGCCCGGCGCGACCTCGACCTGGGCCTGGTCGCGCTCGACGCGGCGCGGGTGCAGCTGCGGATCGGGGCGACGGGCTGGGGTCCGGTCGTTCCCGCCGACCGGGCGGCATCGGAGCTGGCCCGGCTCGCGGGGGAGTTCACGCGGGTGCGCGGCACCGGGCCGAGCGCCAGCTGGCACGTCGACGAGCTTCCCGACCCGTCCGTGCTCGGCGCCGGTGTGCCCCGGCACCCGGCGACCGAGGTCGCCGCCGACCCGCCGCCCCCCGGCCGGGTCCTCGGGGCCGACGGCCGGCGCCTCGAGGTGCTGGCAGTCCCGGACGGGCTGGTGCGGCGGCCGCTCGCCGAACGGTTGGCCGGCGCGGCCGGCCTGGTCGTCACGCCCTGGCGCGGCATCGTGGTGGAGGAGTCGTCATGACCACCGGTGAGCTCGCGGCACCGACGCCGCGCTACGACTACGTGCGCGACGGCGCGGCGATCTACGCGGAGTCGTTCGCCACCATCCGCGCGGAGACCGACCTGTCCCACCTGCCGGCCGACGCGGAGAAGGTCGCCGTGCGGATGGTCCACGCCACCGGGCAGACCGACCTGGCCGCGGCCCTGGTGGTCCATCCCGCGCTGGTGAAGAGCGCCCGCGCCGCGCTGCGGGCGGGCGCACCGGTGCTCACCGACGCGACCATGGTCGCCTCCGGGGTCACCAGGGCGCGGCTGCCGCGCGCCAACGACGTGCGCTGCCTGCTCGGCGACCCGCGGGTGCCCGACCTCGCCCGGGCGTGGGGCACGACCCGCAGCGCGGCCGCCGTGTCGCTGTGGGCCGACTCGCTCGCCGGGTCGGTCGTCGCGATCGGCAACGCGCCGACGGCGCTGTTCCACCTGCTGGAGCTGTTGGCCGACGGTGCTCCGCCGCCGGCGGCGATCATCGGCGTGCCGGTGGGTTTCATCGGCGCCGCGGAGTCCAAGGAGGCGCTCGCCTCGTTCTCCGCCGAGCACGGGATCGACGTGCCGTTCCTGACCGTTCACGGCCGGCGCGGCGGCTCGGCGCTCGCCGCGGCCGCGGTCAACGCGCTGGCCAGGGAGCAGGAGTGACCCCGCCGGCGGCGGGTCGGCTCTACGGCGTGGGGCTCGGCCCGGGAGATCCGGAGCTGGTCACCGTCAAGGCGGCCAGGATCATCGAGCGGGCCGACGTCATCGCCTATCACCAGGGCCCACGCAGGCGCTCCAACGCCCGGCGGATCGCCGACCCGTACGTCCGGGCCGGTGTTATCGAGGAGCTGCTGGAGTACCCGGTCACCACCGGCATCACCGACCACCCCGGCGGCTACGCGGGGGCCATGGCGCAGTTCTACGAACGCTGTGCGACGACGTTGGGCGCGCACCTGGAGCGAGGCCGGGACGTGGTCGTGCTGGCCGAGGGCGACCCGTTGTTCTACGGCTCCTACATGTACGTCCACGACCGGTTGGGCGAGCGCTACGAGACCGAGGTGGTGCCCGGCGTGCCCGCGTTCGCCGCCGCGACCGCCGCGCTGGGGACACCGCTGGCCCGGCAGGCCGACGTGCTCACCGTGCTCCAGGGCACGTTGCCGCGCCCCGAGCTGGCCCGCCGGTTGGCCGACACCGACGCGGCGGTCATCATGAAGCTCGGCCGGACGTTCCCCGAGGTGCGGGCCGCGCTGGCCGAGGCGGGCCGGCTCTCCGACGCGTGGTACGTCGAGCGTGCGGCGATGGACGACCAGCGGTGGCTGCCGGTGAGCGAGGTGGACCCCGCCGACGTGCCGTACTTCTCGCTGATCGTGGTTCCCGGCGACACCCACGCCGGACGACGCCGGTACGACGACCCGCGACCGGCGCCCTCCGCCGGGTCGACCGCGGGTGCGGAGGTCGTCGTGGTGGGGCTCGGCCCCGGCGCCGAGGAGTGGCTCACCCCGGAGGCTGCACGGGTGCTCGGCGAGGTGGACCACGTCGTCGGCTACGCGCCCTACGTCGACCGGGTCCCGCAGCGACCTGGGCTGCGCCGGCACGCCTCGGGCAACACGGTCGAGCTGGACCGGGCCCGGTTCGCGCTCGACCTGGCCGCGGAGGGCGAGCGAGTGGCGGTGGTGTCCGGCGGCGACGCCGGGGTGTTCGGGATGGCGTCGGCGGTGTTCGAGGCGGCCGAGGACCCCGCCTACGCCGACGTGCACGTCCGCGTCGTGCCCGGGGTCAGCGCCGTGCAGGCTGCGGCGGCGCGGGCGGGCGCGCCGATCGGCGCCGACTTCGCCGTGCTCAGCCTGTCCGACCGGCTCAAGCCCTGGTCGGTCATCGAGCGCCGCGTCCAGGCCACGGCGCGGTCCGACCTGGTGCTCGCGGTGTACAACCCGCGCTCGCGCACGCGCACGACGCAGGTCGACGAGCTGCGCCGGATCCTGCTGGCGCACCGCCCCGCGGACACCGTGGTCGTGGTCGCGAGGGACATCGGCCGGCCCGGCGAGTCGCTCACCGTGACCACGCTGGCCGACCTGGACCCGGAGTCGGTCGACATGCGCTGCCTGCTCATCATCGGCGCCACCAGCACCCGCGTGAGCTCGGCCGGCCGGGTGTGGACGCCCCGCTACGTGGAGGGCTGACCCCGCGCGGGGCGGTCCCTGGCCGGGTCGTAGAGGTAGGACTCGGCGCCCGTGACGCCGACCCCGAGCGCGGGCCCCACCATGATCACCGCGGCCCGCCGCAGCCGCGCCCGGTCCACCCGGTCGGCGATGTCGGCGAGGGTGCCGCGCAGCACGACCTCGGCGGGCTGGGAGGCGTTGGCGACGACGACGACCGGGCAGTCCGGCCCGTAGAACCCGGTGAGCTCCTTGGCCAGGACCCGGGTACGGGTGATCGCCAGGTGCAGGACCAGCGTCGCACCGGTCGCGGCGAAGGCGGCCAGGGTCTCGCCGGAGGGCATCGCGGTCGACCTGGCCCGGGTCCTGGTCAGCACGACCGACTGCGCCACCTCCGGAACGGTCAGCTCGTGGCCGATCCGCGCGGCGGCCGCGGCGTAGGCCGGGACGCCCGGGGTCACGTCCCACGGCACGCCGGCCCGGTCGAGGCGCCGGGTCTGCTCGTGGAGCGCCGAGTACAGCGCGGTGTCGCCGGAGCACAACCGGACCACGCGCAGCCCGGCGCGGTGCGCCGCCACCAGCTCGGTGACGATCTCGTCCAGGTCGAGGTGCTGGGAGTCGACCAGCCGCGCGCCGGCCGGGCAGTGCCCGAGCACCGCCTCGTCCAGGTACGTGCCCGGGAAGACGCAGAGGTCGGTCTCGTTGAGCAACTCGACGGCACGCAGGGTCAGCAGGTCCGCGGCGCCGGGACCGGCCCCGACGAAGTGCACGACCCTCACGGCTTGGTCACCGCCCACTGGGTCACGGTTCGCGCCGGTGCGAAGCCGGTGAGCCCGCCGAGCGGGGCGGCGTGCTCGACCGAGATCCGGACGAGCTCGCCGCCCCGCTCGCCGTAGGCCCTCGCGAGCACCGCCTCGGTCTCGATCGTCACGCCGTGCGCGACGAGCCGTCCCCCGCGCGGTAACGCGGACCAGCACGCGTCCAGCACGCCCGGTGCCGAGGCGCCGCCGCCGACGAACACCGCGTCCGGGGCGGGCAGGTCGGCCAGCGCGGCCGGCGCCGCCCCGGTCACCACGGTCAACGCCGGCACACCGAGGCTGGCGGCGTTGCGCGCGATGCGCGCGGCGCGCTCCGGAACCCGTTCCACGGCCACCGCACGGCAGGTGGGGTGCGCGCGCAGCCACTCGATCGCGACCGAACCCGCTCCCGCGCCGATGTCCCACAACAGGTTTCCGGGCAGCGGTGCGAGCCGGGCGAGCGCGCCGGCGCGGGGGTCGCGCCGGGTGAGCTGCCCGTCGGACTCGAACGCGTCGTCCGGCAGACCGGCGAGCAGACCGTGGGCGGGACCGCCGGCGCACTCGACGGCCAGCACGTGCAGCGCTGGAGCGTCCCCGGTCCAGGCCGCGGCGGTGCTCCGGCGCACCGACTCGGTCGCCGCCCCGAGGTCGGCGAGGACGGTGAACCCGCTCGCCCCGAACCCGCTCCCGACCAGTGCCCGCGCGACCTGTGTCGGGGTGGCGGCGTCCTGGGAGAGCACGAGGATCCGCCGCCCCGGGGCGAGGTGGCGCACCACCGTTCCCGGGTCGCGGACCACTTCGACCGTCTCGGCGGGCCACCCCAGCCTCGCCCGGGCGAGCGCCACCGAGGAGACCGCCGGGTGCACGGTGACCGACTCCGGGCCGAGCAGCTCGACCAGCGTCGACCCGATTCCCGCCACCAGCGGGTCACCGGACGCGAGCGCCACCACGGCGGCCCGGTCCAGCTCCCCGGCCAGGTCGGCGAGCAGCCCGGGCAGCCGCTCGCGCAGCGGCGAGGGCCAGGCCGTCCGCCGCTGGTTCGCGATCTCGGGCAGCAGGCCGAGCTGCCGTGGCGCGCCGAGCACGACCTCGGCCGAGCGCACCAGGGCGCGCGTCGGCTCGGGCAGCACGTCCCAGCCGTCCGCGCCGATCCCGACCACGTGCAGCATCACGGCAGGCCACGGTACGCGAGCGGGGACGGCTGCCGGCAGACGGCTATGCTGCGAGGACCAGGCCCGAGGTGCCCACGCCGCGCCGGTGCGATGCCGGTGGCGGCAGGGAGAATCGGGAAGCCGGTGAGAGTCCGGCACAGGGCCCGCTGCGGTGACCCGGAGCTCGATCCGGGAAGTCCGAAGACCGGCCTCGGCGCCTGACGACGGACGCGGCCCGCGTCCGTCGCCTCGTTGGCACTGAGAGCGGGAGCCCCGAATGCCACAGCAGTACCCCCTGTCTGCCGTCGTCGGGTCCGACGACCTGGTCCTCGCCCTGCTCCTCGCGGCGGTCGCGCCCGACGTCGGCGGTGTCCTCGTGCGGGGCGAGAAGGGCACCGCGAAGACCACCGCCGTCCGCGCGCTCGCCGAGGTGCTGCCGCCGATCGAGGTGATCGCGGGGGACCGGTTCTCCTCCGACCCGCGCGACCCCGCGCCGCTGTCGCCGGACGGGCCGTTTCCCGAGGACACGCCGGTCGAGACCCGGCCGGTGCGGCTCGTCGAGCTGCCCGTCGGCGCGACCGAGGACCGGGTGCTCGGCTCGCTGCACCTGCAGCGCGCGCTGGCCGAAGGCGTCGCGGAGTACGAGCCAGGGCTGCTGGCCCGCGCGCACCGCGGCATCCTCTACGTCGACGAGGTCAACCTGCTGCACGACCACCTCGTGGACGTGCTGCTCGACGCCGCCGCCACCGGCCGGGCCAGCGTCGAGCGCGACGGCGTGTCGGTCGAGCACGCCGCCCGGTTCGTCCTGGTCGGCACGATGAACCCCGAGGAGGGCGAGCTCCGCCCGCAGCTGCTGGACCGCTTCGGTCTCACCGTCGAGGTGGCCGCCTCCCGCGACCCGCGGCTGCGTGCCGAGGTGGTGCGCTCGCGGCTGGCCTACGACGCCGACCCCGACGGGTTCGCCGCCCGCTTCACCGCCGAGCAGAACCGGCTGCGGGAACGGATCGTCGCCGCCCGCGCGCTGCTTCCCCGGGTCGAGCTGGACGAGCCGACGCTGTTGCGGATCGCGGAGATCTGCGCCGCGTTCGAGGTCGACGGCATGCGGGCGGACATCGTGATGGCGCGCGCCGCCGCCGCGCACGCCGCCTGGCGGGGGCGGACCAGGATCACCAGCGAGGACCTGAGGGTCGCCGCCCGGCTCGCGCTGCCGCACCGCCGCCGCCGCAACCCGTTCGACGCCCCCGGTCTGGACGAGGACCAGCTCGACCAGCTGCTCGACGAGCCGGAACCGGAGCCAGAGCCGGACCCCCCGTCCGGCGGCGACGATGACGGGGGCGGCGATGACGGCGGCGAGCGTGACCGGGACGGCCGGCCGCCGACCGGCCCGGCCGACCCGCCGGCCAACGGGCAGCGGCCGGCGACCGACCCGTCGACGACCACCGCTCCGGTCGGCGAGCCCTACCGCGCCAGGCTGTTCACCGTCGCCGGCGTCGGCCGCGGCGAGGCCGGCCGGCGGTCCGCCGCCCGCACCG
>NZ_MSIE01000020.1 GCF_001921205.1 Actinophytocola xanthii
GCGCCGGTTAAAGCGTCCGCCTCAGGCTCACCCTCAGCTACGCGTGCCTGGTGTCCTCGAGGTCTCGGAGGAACCGGGATGCCGCTCCTGTCTGGTCGATGTATCCGCGGCGCCGGTAGAACTCGTGCGCGGTCCCGCGCCGGTCCGCGCTGGTGACCTCCATGCGTAGGCATCCCCACCGGTTGGCGAACGACTCCGCGGCCGTCACGAGCTGGCCGCCCACGCCTCTGCCGCGTGCTCGGTCGGCGACGACCAGCGCGACGATCCGCGCCCACGCGCCGGCGCGTTCGAAGAACGGGCAGATGTGGACCGCGACGAGGCCGAGGATGTCTCCGTCCACCTCGGCCACATAGGCCGCGCTGGAGGGGTCGTGCCGCCAGGCCTGGATGCGGGACGCCGTTGTCGCGGCGTCGTCCGGGGGATAGCCCAGTTGGTCGAGCAACTCGTTGACCGCCGCGGCGTCGGTGGTCCGTGCCAGTCGTATCTGCATGCCGTCCTCGGCCGGGGATCGTCTACGTGATCGGGACGTCAAAGTAGGTGTCCGGGTAGGGTTCGTTCTTGAGCGTGTAATGCCACCATTCCTTGTCGTACCGCTGGAACCCGCAGGTCTCCATGATCACGCGGAGGTGCCGCCGGTTCTCCGACTCGACCTCGGTGATGCCCTCGGCGTCGTGGTGCGAGACCGGGTCCATCAGGTCGTGGTCTCCACCCATCGCCGCGAGCTCCCCGGTGGCGAGGTGGTAGAGGGTCAGGTCGACGGTGCTGCCCCGGCTGTGGCCCGACCGGGTGGCGACATACCCTTTGTCGAACATCTCGGCCCGGTCGATGTTCGGATAGTGCCGTGCCTTGCGTCGGCCGTCCTCCGGCTGCTTGGACCATCGCAGGAAACAGTTCACGGCGCGCTGGGGACGATAGCCGTCCCACACGAGCAGGCCGAAGCCGACCGACTCGGCCTTCGCCCGAGCCTCGTCCAGGGCCGCGCACAGCGCTCTCGTGCCGACGATGCGGTTCACCAGGTACCCGTCCACCGGTTTTCCGGTGAAGTTGTCCCAGGTGGCGTACTTGGCGTCCCAGCGGATCCCGGGTACGACCTCGTCCAGGAACACAAAACCGTCCCTCACTGGAACTTCCCGGTCAGTGTGGAGGAGACCAGCCGGTCGAGCACCTCGCCGAGCGACAACCCGGCGGCGGCCATCATGCGCGGGTACCGGCTGTAGGAGGTCAGGCCGGGCAGGGTGTTGACCTCGTTGAGGACCACTGTGCCGTCGCGGGTCAGGAACATGTCCACGCGGGACAGACCACGGCAGCCCAGGGCGCGGTAGACGGTCTTGGCCGCTTCCTGGACGAGCGCGCGCGACTCCGCCGGGATGTCCGCCGGCACGATGAACGTCGAGTTCTCCGAGCCGCTCTCCGGGTTGCTCTCCTGGTGGATCCGGAAGAAGCCATGCGTGAGCGCGACCCGGTCCACCTCGCCCACGAACAGGTCCAGGTCGTTCCCGAGGACCGCGCAGCCGATCTCACTGCCGACGACGGCCTCCTCGACCAGCACCTTCGAGTCGTACCTCCGCGCGGTCTCCACCGCGTCGGGCAGCGCCTCCCGGGCCGACACCTTGGTGACGCCGAAGGACGAGCCCGAGCGGGCGGGCTTCACGAAGACGGGGTAGACGAGCCCGTCGGGGTCGACGTTCTCGTTCTCCGTGACGACCCGGAAGTTCGGCGTCGCGACGCCCGCACTCCTGGCGACCAGGTAGGTGAGGGACTTGTCCATGCACAGGGCCGAGCTCTGGATGTCGCAGCCCGCGTACGGGATCCCGGAGAGCTCCAGCAAGCCCTGGATCGCACCGTCCTCGCCGAGTTTGCCGTGCAGGACGGGCAGCACCAGGTCCAGCTCGATCGTCTCGTACCGCCCCTGCTCCACGACCAGCAGCCCCCGCACGCTCCGGTCCGGCGACAGGACGACCGTCCGGCCGTCGTCCTCCCAGCCCGCGTCGGGTCGCTCGCAGAGCTTCCAGGCGCCGCTCTCGGTGATTCCGACGTAGAACGGCTGGTACTTCTCGGTGTCGAGGCTCCTGGCGACCTCCCGCACGGACTTCACCGAAACAGGATGTTCCTCGGAACAACCGCCGAAGATGATTCCGACTCGCAACCTATCCATGATGCATCGCACTTTCGAATCTGAGGCAGTTGATGATGGAGTTCTCGACGGTGTCGCGTAGCGCGTGGTCCGTGTAGTAGGCGGTGTGCGGGCTGACGAGGACGTTCGGCAGCCCGTGCAGGCGCAGCAACAGTTCGTTCTCGACCTGTTCACCCCTGAGGTCGGCGTAGAAGATTCCTTCCTCCCCCTCGAGGACATCCAGCGCCGCCCCGCCCAACCTGCCGCTCTCCAGCGCGGCGACCAGGGCCTCGGTGTCGACGAGGGAGCCACGTGCGGTGTTGACGACGAACGCGCCGCGCTTCAGCTGCTCGATGCGTCGGCGGTTCAGGAGGTGGCGCGTGTCCCCGGCGAGTGGCGTGTGGAGCGTCACGATGTCGCTCTGCATCAACAGGTCGTCCAGGGGGACGTAGTCGGCGGAGGTCTGCGGGTTGATGTCGTAGGCAAGGATCTGGCAGCCGAAGGCACGCAGCCGGTCGATGACCGCGGCGCCGATGCGCCCTGTTCCGACCACGCCGACGGTCAGGTCACGCAGCTCCCTCCCCCGCACCTCACCGAGTCGGTAGTCGTGCACCTCGACCCGGCGGATGAGGGACTTGGCGTGCCGTACCGCCATCAGCATCAGCATCAACGTGTAGTCGGCCACGCTGTCCGGCGAGTAGGCGACGTTCTCGACGGAGATGCCGACGCTCTCGGCGTACCGCACGTCCAGGTGGTTGTAGCCGATGCTGCGCGTGGAGACGTACCGCACGCCGGCACGGCTCAGCGCGAGCAGGGTCGGGTTCGTGACCCGGGTCTTGTGTCCGATGCTGATGCACCGGTTGCCGACAGCCAGTTCCGCGTTGGCTTCGGACACCGCGACCTCGGTGATCGTCGGCACCACACCGATACGAGCCGCCAGCTCGCGGAACAGGGCGGCCTCGTCCTGCCCGCATCCGTAGATCGTGATGCCCGTTGCCGGGCGGTCCGAGAACGACACGGTCGCCGGCGAGCGGATGGGGCGGGCCGCCGTTCGTGCTGGCTCCCTGTAGGTCATGGCCGCCAGTCAAGGCAGCGCGACGTTGCCAGCGCGTATGTGCTTTCCGATATGCCGGCGAGATGTTACCCACGAGTAGGGTCCGCGGTACCGCGCCCGGTCCGGCTGGGGCACGATCGGCGGTGGCTCGCCGCCGCGCGTCGGGTCCGGACACGAGGGAGGGTGCGATGACCGAGCACGGTGTGGGCGAGGTGCGCGAGCTGCACCGGCGGGCGCTGTCGGCCACCGGAGAGGTCGTCGCCGGCGTGCGACCCGCGGACCTCGGTCGGCCCACCCCATGTGCCAGGTGGTCGCTCGAGGACCTGCTGGTGCACCTGGTGAACGAGAACCGCGGCTACGCGGCCGGCGCGCTGGGCGCGCCCGCGATCGTGTCCATCTGGTACTCGGCGGACCTCGAACCCGGTCCGTACAGCGCCTACCAGGAGTCCGCGGACCGGGTCCGGCGGGCCTTCGCCACCCCGGGTGTGCACGAGGGCAGCATCGAGGTGCGGGAGTTCGACCACCTCCCCGCGCCGGTCGCCATCGGGATGCACTTCGTCGACGTCCTCGTGCACGGATGGGACGTGGCCGTCAGCATCGGCGAGCCCTACCGACCCGATCCCCGGTCGGCGGCCACCGCGCTCGCGATCGCCTCCGGATGGCCGCCCGACCATCGGCGCCGCGCCGAGTTCGGCCCCGCGGTGGCCGTGCCGGACACCGCCTCGGACTTCGCCCGGCTGCTCGGGCTGCTGGGCCGCGACCCGGCGTGGCGACCGCCGCGGAGCTGACCGGAGGCGTCCGGCCCGAGTGCACCGACGGCAAGATAGCCAGATGACCGGTATATGTTGATCGTATGACCGACGCCCTGCGGGAGCCGACGTTCCTGATCCTGACCGCGTTGGCCGCACGCCCGCAGCACGGCTACGGGATCCTGCGCGACGTCGAGGAGATCTCCGGGGGCCGGGTGCAACTGCGCGCCGGGACCGTCTACACCGCACTGGACCGGCTGCGTACGGACGGGTGGGTGGCCGTCGACCGCGAGGAGGTCGTGGAGAGCCGGCTGCGTCGTTACTACCGGCTGACCGACACGGGGGCAGCCAGACTGGAGGCCGAGGTGACCAGGATGCGGGCACACACCCTCGCGGCGGAGAAACGGCTGCGGGCCCGGCTCGCGGGAGGCACCGCGTGACCGACCTCGAACGGCGTTATCGGCGGCTGCTCGCCCTGTACCCGCGTGACCACCGCGAGCGCACCGGCGAGGAGATGCTCGCCGTCCTGGTCGCGGACGCCGGTGACCGGAGCCGACCGGGGTGGCGGGAGACCGCGAACCTGCTGTGGGCCGCGGCACGGCTGCACCTGCGCCGGCTGGTGGCGGCCGACGGCGGGGTCGAGCCCGGCGACGTGCTCGCGGTCGTGAGCCTGCTGGGCCCGGTGGCCCTGTTGGCCGGCGCCGCGGGCAGCGTGCACGAGCTGGCGTGGTGGGTCCGGGCCGGCGCGGTGGGGCAGCTGCCGTGGAGCGAGCAGGTCCCCGACCTGCCGGTGTGGCTGGTCTGGTTCGCCGTCGCCGTGGCCGCCTGTTCCGGTGGCGGCGCGCCGCGGCGGCCGGCGCCTGGCTGGGGGTGGTCGGTTTCCTGCTGCTCGCGATGTTCGGCTCGACCTCCTACCTCTGGATCGGGCCGGGTGCCGGCTGGGTGCTCCTCGGCGTGGTCACCGCGGCGGCACTGACCTGGTCGGCGGGCCCGGCGCGGGGGCGGGAGCTCGTGGGCTGGCAGGCGGTACCCGTGGCGGCGGGGGCCGCCGTCGTCGTGGTCGCGCTCGAGGTCCTCCTCTACGGCGAGCCGTTCCTGCTGTGGCTGGAGCTCGCGGTGATGGCCGTCGGCGCCCTCGCGGCGTGCGGCCGGGACTCCCGCGTGGGCCGGCGGGCCGCGCTGGTGCTCGTGCTGCCGGTGATGACGGCCCTGCTGGCCGATCCCCTGCTCTACGGGGAGAACGGTCCCGCCCCGCTCGGCCACGCACGCCCGGGGGTGGTGGCCCTGGTCTTCTACGGCGTGCCGGTCCTGGTGCTGCTCGCCCTCGGCGCCCTCCCCCGTCGGCTCGGCCGCCGCGAGCCTGTCGCGTAGTCGCCAACTATCGTCGGGGTAGGGCACGACGGCGGGCGAGAGGACACAACCGGATGGCACGGACCGAGACCCGGGGGCGAACGGGGCGCCGAGGAGCCTTCTTCGGGATCATGGTCGTCGCGGTCACGCTGCTGTTCGGGGTGCCCTGGGCGGCGTTGGTCCTGGTGCCCGGCTGGTCCACGCCGGTGGTCGCGGCGAGCAGCGCGGTGTTCCTGGCCGGCGCGGTCTCCCTGCCCTGGTTGATGGTGCTCGGGCACGGGCGGGGCAGCGACGCGGCGGCCCGGGTCGGGGACACCCTGCTCGGCGTGGTCTGGGTGCTGTTCGCCTGGTCGGTGATCGGGTTCCTGGTCCGGCTCGTGCTCTCCGCGCTCGGCCTTCCCGAGGCCGCGCGGGCGGTGCCGATCGCGGTCGTGGTGGTCACCGCCGTGCTCGTGGCCTGGGGTGTCACCGAGGCGATGCGGGTCCCCCGCGTGCGCCGGGTCGAGGTGCGCCTGCCGAGGTTGGGCCGGGGCCTGGACGGCGTGACGGTCGCCCTGCTCGCCGACACCCATTTCGGGCCGATCAACCGGACGAGGTGGTCGGAGCGGACCGCCGCGGCGGTCAACCGGCTCGAGCCGGACATCGTCTGCCACGCTGGGGACATCGCCGACGGGACCGTCGAGCAGCGGCGGGAGCAGGCCGCCCCACTCGGCACGATCAGGGCCCGGCTGGCCCGCGTGTGCGTCACCGGCAACCACGAGTACTTCGGCGAGGCCCAGACCTGGCTCGACCACCTCGCCGAGCTCGGCTGGGAACCCCTGCACAACCGGCACCTCACGGTCGAGCGCGGCGGCGATCGGCTCGTGGTCGCCGGCGTCGACGACGCCATCGCCGGGGCATCCGGGCTCGCCGGTCACGGCGCCGACCACGCCACCGCGCTCGCCGGTGCCGACCCGGACCTGCCCGTGCTGCTGTTGGCCCACCAACCGCGCCAGGTGCGCCAGGCGGTCGAGGCCGGGATCGACCTCCAGGTGTCCGGGCACACGCACGGCGGCCAGATCTGGCCCTTCCACTACCTGGTCCGGGTGGACCAGCCGACCGTGCACGGGCTGTCCCGGCACGGCGAGCGCACACAGCTCTACACGACCCGCGGGGCGGGGTTCTGGGGTCCGCCGCTCCGAATCTTCGCACCGAGCGAGATCAGCCTGCTCACCCTGCGCGCGGGCGAGGCCTGACGGCCTTTTTCTGGCCGCGTTCTGGCCATTCGCCACGTCCGGGTCATCTTGTGGAAAACACGGCAACATTTTCCCGGCCCGTGCGACTGTTCTCGTGAGCCGTCGGGAGTTCCCGACGCCTGGGGCCAGGGAGCAACCGCAGTGATGCGCGACGACACGACCCGGTATCTGTGCGCCGCCGCCCACGAGGACTCGACGTTCGCCAACCAGGCGATCCGTGAGTTCCTCGTCGAGGACACCCGACCGGTGCCACCTGCTCCGGGCGTGGACGCGCCCGCCGTCCTCGGCGAGGCGATCGCCGCCCGAACCCGGCGAAAGCTGCGCGACAGCGCGCTGCTCGCGCTGTTCCTGGCTTTCGCCGTGCTCGCGCCGCTCGATCTGCTGCTCTACTGGGTCGTCCTGGCCGTCCTGTTCAGCATCGGCGCCATCACCCGGGCCAGGAAGGACGCCGAGCTTCGCACCGAGATCTCCAACGGCGGTCCGGCGGTACTCGCGACGATCGTGATCAGCGCGGTGTTCCTGTACCTGCTGTACGACTACCTCGCCTCCTCGCCCGGTGGGGCCGGCGTCCCGCCGGGGTACTACCCGTACCCGGTCGAGCCGGACTCGGCCCTCCCGGTGGCGCTCGGCACCAGCGCGCTCGTCGCCGCGATGCTCGTCGTCCTCCTGTGGGACCGGCTCGTGGTGTGGCGGCACCTGCGGGACCGGTTCTGGCCCAACCACCTCGGCGGCGCGGTACCACCGCTGCCGGACCGAAGCGTCTTCCGCCTGAGCCCGGAACGCTTCACGAACCAGTTGTGGCGCCACCACAACAACGCGCCCACGATGGCCCCGCCCACCGGGAACGGTTCAGCGGGGGTGCCGATGACGGTCTACCGCGGCTTCGAGCCGTTCGTCGGCGCGGGCCTGCGCCACGAGCCCTGGTCGATTGCCGTGCCGCTGGAACGGATCCCCGACGTGGAGCCGACGATCTCGCTCGGGACCGACACGCTCTACGCGGCGATCCAGCGCGAGGTCGGCTCGCTGCGCGAGGCCAGCACGCTCGCGCCCGGCCGGCGACTTCGCGCCCTGGCGCTGGTCGAGCAGGTCGTCGTGGCCGCGGACGAGCTCGTCGACCACCTCCACGAGCCGGAGTCCTCGCTCTTTCTCGCCCACCCCGGCGCCGCGCCCTACACCGCGCTGAGCGCGGCGCGGGTCGGGTCGTTGCGGATGGAGCCGCTGGAGTGGGCCAGGTACTACCACTGCTACCAGGTCGAGACCTGGGACCGGGACCTGGTCGTCTCGGTCTTCGTGCACGTCGCCGTGGGCGCCGGGGCGTTGTACGTGGAATGGACGCCGTGCCTGCTGCTGCCGATCAGGAAGCGGTACCAGGACATCGACCGCCGGTCCCGCTCCCCGCTGCGTGCCGTCGGCCAGGCCGTGCTCGACGTACTGCGGCTGCCGGCCACCGTTCCCGAACGCCTCGTGCACCTGCTGACGTTCATCCGGCCCCTTCCGCACGCGCCGGGCGCGGTCAACCCCGACAGGTACGGGACGGCGAAGAGCCTGCGGGAGCTGGCAGCCGACCGGAACGTGCACAACTACTTCCAGCTGGCCGACGTCGACCGGTACCTGAAGACGATGGAGAGCCGGCTCATCCTGGCGGTGGGCCGCACGATGCGCGAGGCCGGCTACTCCCCGGCCTCCTTCGAGGAGCAGGCCGCCACGGTGGTGAACAACAACGTCCAGATCGCCGGGTCGGTGGGGGGTTCGGTGGTCGCCGGAACCGGCAACCGGATCCGGACCACCCCAGCTCCCCGCGCGACCGAACAGGCGGGAAAGGCTCGATGAAGGGCAGGCAGAGCAACAGCATCAGCGTCGGCGGCGACGTCTCCGGGTCGGTGGTCGCCGGCAACCGCAACGTCGTCCAGCACACGCCGCGACCCCAGACCGCCGAGGCCGGCGAGCCGGCCGAGGGTCTCACGCCGCGGCTGGGGTTCGTGTTCGACATCGTCGGGTACGGCGGGCGCCTGGCCGAGGGCAAGGCCGACCTCGAGGAGCGGCTGAGCTCGCTGACCCGCCGGGTCGTCGCCGACCTCGGCATCGACCTGGAGGACACCCGGTACGCGGTCTCCGGCGACGGGATCGTGGTGTTCCTGCCGGTGGGGGTCGCGTCCACCCGGGTCCTGCCCACCCTGATCTGCGCCGCGTCGAGCCGGCTCGCCAGCGACAACAACCGCTTCCGGGACCGGATGCGGCTGCGGCTCGCCGTCGGGTCGGGGTTGCTGGGCGACGGGCCGCTCGGCTTCACCGGCGACCTGGTCGTCGACCTGCACCGCCTGGTCGACAGCGACGTGCTGCGCCAGGCGGTGCGGGAGAACCCGAAGGCGGACCTGGCGATCCTGGTCAGCGCGGCGCTGCACGACGAGGTCGTGCGGCCCGGCTACCTCGACGCCCGGGACTTCACCCGCTGCGAGGTCACCACCAAGGAGTTCAGCGCGCCGGCCTGGTTGCGGCTCTGCTGATCGGGCATGATCGGCGTGCCGGGGGCGGAACCACCGAGGAGACCACGATGCCGCTGCTGCGGGACCTGCTCACCGCCGTCGCCGAGAACCGGGTGGAGATCGTCGACCTGACCGCGCCGCTGTCCCCGCGCACGCCGATCCTGCGGCTGCCGGAACCGTTCGCCAACACGATCCCGTTCTCCCTCGAGCAGATCAGCCGGTACGACGAGGCCGGGCCCGGCTGGTACTGGAACAACATCCACACCGGAGAGCACACCGGGACCCACGTCGACGCCCCGGTGCACTGGGTGTCCGGAAAGGACGGTGCGGACGTCTCCCGGCTGGAGCTGCGCCAGCTCGTCGCGCCCGCGGCCGTCCTCGACGTGTCGGAGCGCGCCGCGGCGGACCCCGACCTCCTGGTGGAGATCGACGACGTCCGCGCCTGGGAGTCAGCCAACGGGCCGATGCCGGCCGGCGGCTGGCTGCTGCTGCGTACCGGCTGGGACGAGCGGTCCGAGGACGCCGAGCGGTTCCTCAACGCGGACGAGAACGGGCCGCACTCACCCGGGATCTCCGCGGAGTGCGCGCGGTGGCTGGCCGAGGAGACGCCGGTCGTCGGGCTCGGGGTGGAGACCGTCGGCACCGATGCCGGCGCGGCGCACGGCTTCGAGCCGGCGTTCCCCTGCCACCACTACTTCCTCGGCGCGGGGAAGCTGGGCCTGACCCAGCTGCGGAACCTGGCCCGGTTGCCGGCCACCGGCGCGGTGCTGGTCGTCTCCCCGCTGCCGATCGTCGGCGGCTCCGGCAGCCCCGCCCGCGTCTACGCCCTGGTCGAACGGTGAGCGTTGGCGAGCTCATCGGGAAGACGTTGGCCGGCCTCGGGGTGGGGCACGCGTTCGGTCTGGTCGGTAGCGGCAACTTCGTGGTGACGAACGCCCTGCGAGCGGCCGGGGTGCCGTTCGTCGCCACGCGGCACGAGTGCGGTGCCGCGGTCATGGCCGACGCCTACGCCAGGACCAGTGGACAGCCGGCGGTCCTCACCCTCCACCAGGGCTGTGGGCTGACCAACGCCATGACCGGCATCACCGAGGCGGCCAAGAGCCGAACACCGCTGCTCGTGCTGGCCGCCGACACCCCCGGCGCGGCGGTCACCTCGAACTTCCGGATCGACCAGGACGCGCTCGTCGCCGCCGTCGGTGCGGTGCCCGAGCGGGTGCACTCCCCGGCCACCGCCCCGACCGATGTCGAACGCGCCTACCGCACGGCGGTGCACCAGCGCCGCACGGTGGTGCTGAACCTGCCGCTGGACGTGCAGGCCGCGCCGGCCCCTGAGCAGCCGTCCCGGCCGCCGGTCCCCGCTCCCCTGCCCGCCCGCCCCCACCCGGAGGCCGTGACCGCGCTCGCCGCGGCCCTCCGGGCGGCGCGACGACCGGTGTTCGTCGCCGGACGGGGCGCGCGGCACGCCGCCGCCGAGCTGCGCGAGCTGGCCGAGGCCAGCGGCGCGCTGCTCGCGACCTCGGCCGTGGCGAACGGCCTGTTCACCGGGGACCCGTGGTCGCTCGGCATCTCCGGCGGGTTCGCCACCCCGCTGGCCGCCGAGCTGGTCGCCGCCGCCGACCTGGTCGTCGCCTGGGGGTGCTCGCTGACCCACTGGACCACCCGGCACGGCAGGCTGGTCGCCGACGACGCGGTGGTGGCGCAGGTCGACCTCGAGGTGTCCGCGCTCGGCGCCCGGCAGCGGGTCGACCTCGGCGTGGTCGGGGACGTGCGGCTGACCGCGCGCGACGTGCTGGCCGAGCTGGGGTCCACCGCGGGCACGGGCTACCGGACCGAGGAGGTGCGGGCCCGGATCGCCGAGCGGGGCCGCTGGCGGGACGTCCCGTTCACCGACGCGTCGACCGCCGACCGGATCGACCCGCGCACGCTCAGCGTCCGGCTGGACGACCTGCTGCCGGCCGAGCGGGTGCTCGCCGTGGACTCCGGCAACTTCATGGGCTACCCGAGCGCCTACCTCCAGGTTCCCGACGCCAGCGGGTTCTGCTTCACCCAGTCGTTCCAGTCCGTCGGGCTGGGCTTGGCGACCGCCGCCGGCGCCGCCCTGGCGCGGCCGGACCGACTGCCGGTGGCCGCGCTCGGCGACGGCGGCGCGATGATGGGCGTCGCCGAGCTGGACACCGTCGCGCGGCTGCGGCTGCCGATGGTGGCCGTGGTCTACGACGACGACGCCTACGGCGCGGAGGTGCACCACTTCGCCGGGCAGGACCTGGGCGCAGTGCGCTACCCGGACACCGACGTGGCCGCGGTCGCCACGGGCTTCGGCTGGGTGGCGCACACCGTGCGCACGGTGTCCGACCTCGACGTGGTCACCGCCTGGCTCGCCGGCCCCCGGGACCGGCCGCTGTTGCTCGACGCGAAGATCACCGACGACGGCGGGTCCTGGTGGCTGGCGGAAGCGTTCCGGTAATGACGTTCCGCTGACGGGACAACGCCTTCCGCTCACCCCGGGGGTCATCCACCATCGAGACATGACACCGGACGAGGTGAGGACCCAGGCGACCGGGCCGACGGCCGGTCTCGCGCCGGGCTACGCCCAGGCGAACCTGATCGCCGTGCCCGAGGACTGGGCCCTGGACGTGCTGCTGTTCGCCCAGCGCAACCCCAGGCCGTGCCCGGTCCTGGACGTGACCGACACCGGCAGCCCGCGAACCGTGCTCGCGCCGGGAGCCGACCTGCGCACGGCGATCCCCCGCTACCGCGTCTGGCGCGACGGCGAGCTGGTGGACGAACCGACCGACGTGACGCGGTACTGGCGCGAGGACCTGGTGGCGTTCCTCATCGGCTGCAGCTTCACCTTCGAGACGGCGCTGGCGCGGGCCGGGGTGCCGCTGCGGCACGTCGAGCAGGGCCGCAACGTGTCGATGTACCGGACCGACCGACAGTGCCGTCCCGCCCGTCGCCTGCACGGCCCGCTGGTCGTGTCGATGCGGCTGGTCCCGGCCGAGCTGGTCGCCCCGGCCACGGCGATCAGCGCCAGGATGCCGGCAGTGCACGGCGCACCGGTCCACGTGGGAGACCCGAGCGCACTCGGCGTCGCCGATCTGGCCCGTCCGGACTTCGGCGACCCCGTCGAGGGCGAGCCAGGCGACGTCCCCATGTTCTGGGCCTGCGGCGTGACACCGCAGGCCGCGCTGGTGGCCTCCCGACCGCCGTTCGCAATCACCCACGCCCCCGGGTACATGCTGGTCACCGACGTTCCGGACAGCGAGTACGAACTCGCCGGCGGCTGAGAACCGCCACGCTCAGGGCGAGGCGACCTTTTCCGGCTCGGGCACCGGGGGCGGCGGCGCCTGCGGCACGATCGCCACGTTCACGGTGCGGGACAGGCGTTCGTGCGGACCGGGGTCGCCGCCGACGAGCACCGCGAGGGGTGTCCAGATCCCGACGACGAACAGCGACAGCAGTATCCCGGCCGGGATCAGCAGCTGGTGGGGTGCGTCGAAGAAGTCCCACCGGTCGACCGACAGGGCCAGCCAGGCCAGCCACATCGGCGAGAGCAGCACCCCGTTGCGCACCACGATGGACAGCGGTCCGGCGCGCCGGCCGTCGGTCCGCGCCAGGCGCAGCAACATCGCCCGCTTTCCCGGTGTCGACCCGGTCAGCGCGGGCACCAGCAGGAACCACACGGCGGCCAGGATGACGACGATCGTCCCCTGACCGACGACCGTCCCGCCGAACAGCACGATCAGGCCGAGCACGATCCCGACCACCGCGACGAAGCCGACCAGGTCGGCGAGCAGCGCGAACAGCCGGCGGCTGGTGGTGACCCTGGTCGCGTAGCGGCGGCGGTCACGCTCGGGCTCGAGCGACGGCAGCAGCCGGGCGAGCGGACCGGCGACCAGCCAGCCGAGCGCGGCGCCGACCGTGTTCAGCATCAGGTCGTCCACGCTGAACAGCCGGTAGGCGCACGGGTAGACGAACCACAGACCGGTCAGCTGGGTCAGCTCGAACAGCAGCGACGTGGCCGCGCCGACCGCGACCGCGGACAGCAGGCGCATCCCGACCAGGTAGCGCAGGAAGAAACCGAGCGGTGCCAGCAGGACGACGTTCAGCGCGGTGCTCCACAAGGCACCGTTGCCCACCATCGCCCGCAGGCTCCAGTCGCCCCCGGCCCGCTCCTCGAGCACCTGGAGGAAGTAGAACGGGCGCAGCTGCGGGGTGCTGGCGTAGGTCTGCTCGGCGCAGTAGCCCGCCGGGTCGCTCGGCAGCGGGATGACCGTCTGCATGGCCGCGGCCAGCAGGTAGAACAGGAAGCAGTAGAAGACCAGTGTCGTCCACCCGCCTGCCCGGCCACGGCTGCGATAGCTGTGCACGGCGACCGGCAGCATCACGACCAGGGCTATCAGGGGGAAGACCAACAGGGCCGTCTTGACCGGCAGCAGGAAGGTGGCGACCACGGGGAGTTTGTACCCCACCGCGCCCGATCCCAAGCACCCGTCCCGACAGTCCGTCTACAGAGGACAAAAGCCGCACGGTACGGTCGTTCCCGACCGGAGGAGAGAGGGGACCACATGACCGGGTACGGCGACTACCTGCTGCCCATGTCCACCGCGGCGCAGGAGCGGGAACGGGGGGCGGAGGTGGCGCTGCTGCCGGTGGGCAGCTTCGAGCAGCACGGCGCATTCCTCCCGCTGGCGACGGACACGGTGATCGCGGTGACCGTGGCCAGGGCGATCGGCGAGGCGTACCCGGTCTTCCAGCTTCCGCCCATCACCATCTCCTGCTCGCACGAGCACGCCGCCTGGCGGGGCACGGTCAGCATCTCGGCGTCCACCCTGTACGCGGTGGTCACCGACGTCACGGAGTCGCTGCGCGCGAGCGGCGTCGAGCGGCTCGTGCTGGTCAGCGGCCACGGCGGCAACTACGTGCTGGGCAACGTCGTGCAGGAGGCCGGCGTCCGCGGCCGGTCCATGGCGCTGTTCCCCAGCGAGAACGACTGGGCGGCGGCGCGCGTCGCCGGCGGGGTGGAGCTGACCGCGGTCAGCGACATGCACGCCGGCGAGCTCGAGACCTCGATCCTGCTGCACGCCCACCCCGCGCTCGTCGGCGCGGACTACGCCGAGCACGACCACCTCGCCGACGACCGCGAGCGGTTCCTCACCCTCGGTCTCGGCGCCTACACCGAGTCCGGGGTGGTCGGCCGCCCCTCGTTGGCCTCGGCCGAGAAGGGCCGTGGCGCGCTCGCGAGCCTGGTCACCTCGTTCGGCGGCGTGCTGGCGGCGTTGGACAGGTGAGGAAGGTGGTGGCCCAGCCGCTCGCGCTTGGTGCTCAGGTAGCCGAGGTTGTCCGGCGACGGCTCGATCAGCAGCGGTACCCGCTCGGTGATCCGGATGCCGTTCGCCCGCAGCGACTCCACCTTCTGCGGGTTGTTGGAGAGTAATCGGATCGAGCCGACGCCGAGGTCGTCGAGGATGTCCGCGGCGATGTCGAAGTTGCGCGCGTCGATGGGCAGGCCGAGCGCAACGTTGGCCTCGACGGTGTCCAGCCCGTCCTCCTGCAGCCGCATCGCCTGCAGCTTGGCGACCAGGCCGATCCCGCGGCCCTCGTGTCCCGTGAGGTAGATCACCATGCCGGCGCCCTCGGTGACGATGCAGTGCAGCGCCGTGGCGAGCTGCTCCCCGCACTCGCAGCGGGTCGAGGCGAACACGTCACCGGTGAGGCACTCGGAATGCACGCGGGTCAACGGGCTGTCGACCGCGGTCAGGTCGCCGTGTACCAGCGCCATGTGCTCGTCGCCCTGCGCGTCGACGTACCCGATCGCGCGGAACTCCCCGTACCGCGTCGGCAGGCGGGTCTCACCGACCCGTTCCGTCCCCTGCCGCTCGATGTCTGCCAGCTCAGTCATGCCACCCTCTCCCGTCGGCGGACCAGCATCAGCGCGCCCGGCAGGCTCGCCACCAGCCCCAAGAGACCGTATGTCACCGCGGCGGTGAGCCCCTGCGCGGCACCGAGGCCGGCCGCGGCGAACATGAGCGCGGTCACACCCTCCCGGGGTCCCCAACCCCCGACGTTGATCGGCAGGCCCATCGCGAGCAGCGCCACGACGACGATCGGCAGCAGCTGCTCCGGCGACTGGGTCGCGCCCGCGGCCCGCATCGCGATCAGGAACAGCGTCACGTGTCCGGCCAGCGCGAGCGCCGAGAGCAGCGCGACGCCCGGCCACGCGTTCCGGGCCAGCAGCCCCGCGCGGATGTCGTCCAGGCCGCGGCGCCAGCGCGACCGCGCCCCGGTGAGGCGGCGGGCGGCGAGGTAGGCCAGCACGACCACCGCGGCGACGGCCAGCACGATCAGGCCCACCTGGCGGGCGGGGGACGCCAGCAGCACCGCGACGCCGGCCACGATCAGGACGGCCTGCCCGGCCACCCGTTCGAGGACGACCGCGCGCACCCCGGCGCCGAGGTCGCCCTCCTCCCTGCCGTGGCGGACGGCGCGCTGGACGTCGCCGAGGACACCGGCCGGCAGGACCGCGTTGAGGAACAGCGCGCGGTAGTAGTCGGTGACCGCCCGGCGCAGCGGCAGGTGCAGGCCGAGCCGGCGGGCCACCAGGCTCCAGCGCCAGGCGCAGAGCACCGTCGTGGCGAGCCCGATGGCGAGGGCGGCCAGCACCTCGACGAGGGAGATCACCCGAAGGCCCTCGGCGAACCCGCTGGCACCGACCTTCCACATGACGGCGACGACGATGCCCACGCCGACCAGCAGCTTGCCCCAGGCCCAGAGGGTCTTGCGGCTCACCGTCCGGCGGGCCCGGACCGGCTCCGGCAGGGGCTCGGGCAAGGGCTCGGGCACCGCCACCGGGGCGGGGAACCGGTCGAGGGGGCGCTCCAGGATCGTGGGGTCCAGGGTGGTGGTCACCAGGCCTCACCCCGCAGGCGCTCGAGCACGGCGGAGAGCCGGGCCGCGGCCGTCTCCCAGCCGTCGAGCTCGCGCTTGTCGGCGGCCGCGCGCAGGCGGTCCCGCAGCCAGGGCTCGGTGAGCCAGCGGCGTAACGCCTCGGCCAGGGCGTGCGGGTCCTCGGGTGGTACGAGGATGCCGGGCACCTCGCCGCCGGGACTGTGCCCGAGCGTCTCCGGCAGCGCGTCGACCGCCGTGGTCAGCACGGGGACGGCCCGGGCCAGCGCCTCGGTGACGACCATGCCGAAGGTCTCCCGGCGCGAGGGCAGCACGACCAGGTCGGCGCGGTCGAACAGCTCCGCGAGCCGTGCGTCCGGCAGCGGCGCCATCGGGCCGGTGAGCCGCACCCGGTCGGCGAGGCCGTGGTCGGCGACCAGCCGACGCACCCGGTCCACGTACTCCGGGTCGCGGTCCACCGAGCCGACCAGGTCGCAGGTGAAGGGCAGGTCCGCTACCTCGGCGAGCGCCTCGACCAGGAGGTCCTGGCCCTTGCGCGGGGTCACCGAGGCCGGGCAGAGCAGCCGGGTGCCGTCACCGCCGCGCGCCCGCGGGGCGGGGTCGGTGCCGGGCTCGACCACGTGGACCCGGTCGGCCTCGAGGCGGTGCAGCCCGATCAGCCGGCGCTGGGCCCAGGGGCTCGTCGCGATGACGGCGAACGCCTCGCGCAGCGTCTCCCGCTCCAGGCCGTCGAGGTGGGCGGCGCGGTCGAGCGGCAGGCCGGTCTCGTCGCCCAGCGGGAGGTGCAGCAGCACCGCCAGCCGCAGCCGCCGCGCGTGCGGCACCACCACGGCCGGCACACCGCAGGCGACCAGGCCGTCCACCAGCACGACGGCCCCGTCCGGCACCGCGCCGAGCGCGTGGTCCAGGGCCACCCGGGAGGCGGTGTCCGGCGTCGGCCACTCCCCGGAGACCGGCACCGCCCGCAGCCCGAGGAGCTCGCACATCCGCTGGTCGTAGATGCTGCCCCCGCTGGCGAAGGACACCTCGCCGGCGTCCGCGGGCAGGATGAGGTCGACGACCGGGCCGGAGCCGGTCGGGGTCGCGGTCACAGGGCCCGCCGGTAGCTCGCCCAGGCCACGTGTGACTCGCGCAGGGTGACCTCGATGTCGGCCAGGTCGCGGGCGCCCTCGCCCAGGCGGCCGGCCCGCACCCGCTCGGCGAGGCGGTCCGCGACCACCTTCGCCAGGAACTCCGTCGAGGTGTTGACCCCCGCGAACTCGGGCACCTCGTCGAGGTTGCGGTAGTTGAGCTCGCCGAGGATCTCGGCGAGCTGCGTGCTTGCGAGTCCGATGTCGACCACGAGGTTGTCCGGGTCGAGCTCGGCCCGGTGGAAGGTGGCATCGACGACGAAGGTGGCGCCGTGCAACCGTTGTGCGGGGCCGAACACCTCGCCGTTGAAACTGTGCGCGACCATCATGTGGTCCCGGACGGTGAGGCTGAACACCCGCGCCTCCGTGCTGTCGTGTCAGTAGCTGTCGTACCTAACACGGACACAGAGCGCGGACAGTTCAATCTTGTTCAGCCTCGACAACACCGAGGGCAGTTCGGTGAATTCGCACTCCCCGCTGACCAGGGCGTCGAAACCCTCGTCGGCCAGGAGATCCATGGCGACGGCGAGCCGCTCGGCGTAGCCCCGACGCCCGCGCTGGGCCGGTGAGACCATGCCCACCTGGCTGCCGCGCACGGTCAGCCGCCGGGAGTGGAACCACTCCCCCAGCGGCACGCTGACCCGCCGGTCGCCGTACCAGCTCAGCTCCACCACCACGCCCTCCGGCGCGAGCAGCTCCAGCGCCCGGACGAGCCCCGCCTCCGAGGCGCTCGCGTGCACGACGAGGTCGCAGCCGCCGCGCGCGGCCTCCGGGGTGGCGAACTCGACGCCGAGCGCCTCGGCGAGCGCGGCACGTGCCGGGTCGATGTCCACCAGCTGCACGCGGGCGGCCGGGACGCCGGCGAGCACCTTCGCCACGGAGGCACCGACCATCCCGGCGCCGATCACCGCGATCCGGTCGCCGACCAGCGGCCGGGCGTCCCAGGCGGCGTTGACCGCGGTCTCCACCGTGCCGGCGAGAACCGCCCGCGACGCCGGCACCGCGTCCGGTACGACCGTGACTGAGCTCGCCGGCACGACGTAGCGGGTCTGGTGCGGGTAGAGGCAGAAGACGGTGCGGCCGCGCAGCTCGTCCGGGCCGTCCTCGACCACGCCGACGTTGAGGTAGCCGTACTTGACCGGGGCGGGGAAGTCGCCCTCCTGGAACGGCGCCCGCATGACCTCGTGCTGGCTCGCCGGCACCTCGCCGCGGAACACCAGCGTCTCGGTGCCGCGGCTGACCGCGGAGTACAGGGTCCGCACGAGCACCTCGTCCGGCCCGCGCTCGGGCAGGACCACGGGCCTGATCTCGCCCCGCCCGGGGGCGTCCAGCCAGAACGCGTGATCCACGGCTGCACCCTACGTGAGGGGTTCCGGCCGCGCCGACACCCGCGCCGGCGCGGCCGAAGCTCCTCAGCCGCCGACCAGGGTCCAGACGGCCTGCGCGATCGCGTCGCTGTTGCGGTCCAGCGCCGTCGCGTTGATGTTGCTCGTCGTGTCGCAGGAGGCGTGGTAGCACCGGTCGTAGGCCTGCCCCGCGGTGCCGCCCCACTTCTGCGCCTGGGCGCTGGTCTTGGTGCCCTCGGCACCGGTGAACAGGCCGCCGATGGGGATGCCCGCCCTGGCGAACGCCGCGTGGTCCGAGCGCCCGCCCACCGAGGTGAGCTCGGTCGGCACGCCCATCGCGGCGAACGGCGCCGCCAGCACCCGCTGCAGCTCCGCCGAGCCGCTGGGCTGGCCGCTGGCCGAGTAGACGAAGTAGCCGGGGTTCGGCGAGCCGATCATGTCGAAGTTCAGGTAGCCCCGGATCCGGGACCGGTCCGCGCTCGGCAGGTTGTTCACGTAGTAGGTCGAGCCGACCAGCCCACGCTCCTCCGCGCCCCACCAGCCGAACCGCAGCCGGTTGGTCGGGGTGAGGTTCTGGCGGGACACGGCCAGCGCGACCTCGAGCAGCGCGGCCGAGCCCGAGCCGTTGTCGTTGATGCCCGGACCGGCGGTGACGCTGTCCAGGTGCCCGCCGGCCATGATCACGTTGTTGGCGTCCCCGCGGGGCCACTCGGCCAGCAGGTTGTAGCCGGTCGCCCCGCCGGAGGTGAACGACTGGAGCGTGGTGGTGTATCCGGCGGCGTCGAGCCGGGCCCGGATGTAGTCGACCGAGGCGCGGTAGCCGGGTCTGCCGTGGGCGCGGTTGCCGCCGTTGTTGGTGGCGATCGTCTGGAGCTGGGTGAGGTGTGCCCGGACGTTCGCGATCGGGATGTCGGGTGCGGCGAGAACGGCGGACACGGGTGCCGACGGGGTCGCCGCCGGGTTGGTCGCCGCGGGCTCGGCCAGGCTCGTGGCCTGGACCGGGCCGACCAGCAGGACGCCGGCCGCCGCCGCGGCGAGGAGGGTACGGGTTCGCATGTGGTGCCTCCAGCAGTGAGCAGGGATGAGAAGGACAACCACAGGTGAGGGTCCCGGAACGGACGGTGGCTCGCGTACAGCCGTTCGAGCGCTGTTCTTCCCAGTTACCGTCAAGTGGCCTACCATGCGTCGAAGCGATTCGACGACGCGGGAACCGGGACGGCGACGTGGCCAAGATCGAGGACGTGGCACGGCACGCGGGGGTGGCGCCCAGCACCGTCTCCTACGTGCTGAGCGGCAAGCGCTCGATCACCGACCGGACCAGGCAACGCGTCCTGCACAGCATCGAGGTCCTCGGCTACCAGCCGCACGCGGGGGCACGGGCACTGGCGAGCAACCGGTCCAACGTGGTCGCGCTCGTGGTGCCACTGCGCACCGGCATCCACGTCCCGGTGATCATGCAGTTCGCCACCTCGGTCGTCACCACGGCCCGCGAACACGACCACGACGTGCTGCTGCTGACCCAGAACGAGGGCGTCGCGGGGCTGCGGCGGGTGGCCGGCACCTCGCTGGTCGACGCGGTGATGGTGATGGACGTTGAGCTGCGCGACGAGCGGGTGCCCGTGCTGCGGGACCTCCGCCTGCCGGCCGTGCTGATCGGCTTCCCCGCCGACGCGGAGGGCCTGACCTGCATCGACCTCGACTTCACCGCGGCCGGCGCCGCCTGTGTCGACCACCTGGCCGAGCTCGGGCACCGACGCGTCGCCCTGGTCGGCTCCCCGCCCGAGGTCTACGCCCGCGGCACCGGCTTCGCGACCCGGACCAGGAACGGGTTCACCGAGGCCGCGCGGGCGCACGGGATCGCCGCCAGCGTCCACCCCTGCGACGCCAACCCCGCGGCGGCGCGGCGGGTGGCGGCCGACCTCCTGCGCGAGCACCCCGACCTGACCGCTGTCGTCGTCCACAACGAGCCGGTCATCGGCCCGCTCCTGGCCGCGTTCCGCGAGGCTGGCCGGGACATCCCCGGTGACCTGTCGATGGTGGCGATCTGCCCTGACGAGCTCGCCGAGCACGCCATGCCCGCACTGACCTCGGTGTCCATTCCGGCCGAGGAGGTCGGGCGGGAGGCGGTCCGCCTGTTGATGGCCAAGCTCGGCGGCCGCCCGGTCCCCGAGGCAACGCTGATCGAGGCCCGGCTCACCCCGCGCGCGAGCACGGCGCCCGCCGGCTAGCTCCACCACAACTGAACACGCTCTCCGGCTGTGCGTCGTCGAAGCGATTCGACGACGCACCCACCCCACTGGTTGGAGGAACAAGGATGTTCAAGCCAGGCAGGATCGGCGTGGCGCTCGTCACGTCGGCCACGCTGTTGACGGCGTGCGGCTCCGAGGACGCGGGCGGCGACGACGAGCTCGTCCTGTGGCACTACGAGAGCCCGGACAGTGCGATGGGCATCGCCTGGAACGAGGCGATCGAGGAGTTCGAGCGGACCCACGAGGGCGTCACCGTGCGGTTCGAGGAGAAGGGCTTCGAGCAGATCCAGAAGAACGCCCAGATGGTGCTCAACTCCGACGAGGCACCCGACATCATGGAGTACAACAAGGGCAACGCCACCGCGGGACTGCTGTCCAAGCAGGGGCTGCTCACCGACATGTCGGCCGAGGCGAGCGAGCGCGGCTGGGACGACATGCTCTCCCCCAGCCTCCAGACCACGTGCAAGTACGACGAGCGCGGGGTGATGGGCGGCGAGAAGTGGGTCGGCGTGCCGAACTACGCCGAGTACGCGATGGTCTACTACAACAAGGACCTGTTCGCCCGGCACGGTGTCGCGGTACCAACCACTTTGGACCAACTCACGTCCGCGATGGACACGTTCGTGGACAAGGGAGTCACCCCGCTCGCCGTCGGCGGCAAGGAGTACCCGGCCCAGCAGCTGTTCTACCAGCTCGTCCTGTCCAAGGCGGACAGCGGATGGATCAACGACTTCCACCGCTACACCGGTGACGTGGACTTCCACGACGAGGCGTGGACCTACGGCGCGGAGACCTTCGCCGACTGGGTGGACCGCGGCTACCTGAGCAAGGACGCGACCGGGATCGACGCCGAGGGGATGGGACTGTCCTTCATGGCCGGCGACTACCCGATGATGATCTCGGGCAGCTGGTGGTACGGCCGACTCAAGAACGAGATCAAGGCCTTCGAGTGGGACTCGTTCCTGTT
Source organism: Actinophytocola xanthii (assembly GCF_001921205.1). Classification (GTDB taxonomy): domain Bacteria; phylum Actinomycetota; class Actinomycetes; order Mycobacteriales; family Pseudonocardiaceae; genus Actinophytocola; species Actinophytocola xanthii. The sequence goes on from NZ_MSIE01000020.1 coordinate 21,583, forward strand.
CCCCAGCGACTTCACCCTCGGCTCCAGCGGGAACCTCTGGGTGGTCCCGGAGAACTCGCCGAACAAGGAGCTGGCCTACGACTTCATCGACATCACGATGAAGAAGGCCAACCAGGACCTGCTCGGCAACTCCGGCGGCGTCCCGGTCGCGGCCGACACCGAGGCGATCAGCGACGAGAAGAACCGGACGCTGATCGACAACTACCAGACCCTCGTCGAGCGGGACGGGCTCGCCTACTACCCCGACTGGCCGGTGCCCGGCTACTACGACGTGCTGGTGTCGGCGACCCAGAAGCTCATCAACGGGACCGCGTCGCCGGAGGAGGTCCTCGACGAGCTGGCCGCGCCGTACGAGGAGAACCTCGCGAACGTCGGCTCCTGAGGTCTTGTCATGGCCCTGCTGACCACGGCGCCGCCCACCGCGCCACCACCGGCCGCGACCCGACCGGCCCGCCGGCGCGGCGGCTACCTGCTCTACCTCGTGCCGGCCGCGGTGCTGTTCGTCGCGGTCATCGCGGTCCCGCTGGCGATGAACATCGGGCTCAGCTTCACCCGCTGGCAGGGTGTGGGGTCGCCGGACTGGGTGGGGTTCGAGCAGTACCGCAAGCTGTTCGCCGACGAGACGCTCTGGGTCTCGTTCGGCAACAACCTGGCGCTGATCGTCGCCATGGCCGTGCTGCCGAGCATCCTCGGCCTGCTGCTGGCCTCGGCACTGTTCGACGTCGTGGCGAAGCGGTTCGGGCAGGGGACGACCAGCGCGCTGCGCGCGTCGTTCTACCTGCCGCAGGTGCTCCCCGCCGTCGTCGCGGGCGTGGTGTGGGGCTGGATCCTGCACCCGGAGTACGGCTCGGTCAACGCGTTGCTCCGGGCGGTGGGGCTGGACTCGTGGACCCAGAACTGGCTGGGCGACGAGCGGACGGCGCTGCTGTCGGTGATGGCGGTGCTGGTCTGGATCCAGATCGGCTACCCGCTGGTTATCTTCATGGCCGGGCTCCAGCGGATCGACCCCGAGCTGTACGAGGCGGCGGAGATCGACGGCGCCTCGTGGTGGCAGCGAACCTGGTCGATCACGATCCCGCAGCTCCGGCCGGAGATCTTCGTCGTGCTGCTGACCTGCACGATCGCCGCGCTCAAGTCGTTCGACAAGATCTTCGTCCTGACCAGGGGCGGCCCGGGTGGTTCCACGAACACGCCGGCCTACTTCTCGTTCCAGAACTTCTTCGAGAAGGCCAACGTCGGCTACGGCGCCGCGATCGCCACCCTGCTGACCGTGCTCATCGTGGGCCTGGCGTTCCTGTTCCTCCGCGTCCAACGCGGCAAGGAGCAGCTGTGAGACACAATCCGTCCACCCACCGAACCGTCACCTCAGGGGAACGTGACGCAAACCAGCCACAAGTACGTGACCAGGCGGCACTCTCCCGACCGAAGCCCGCCAACAGGAAGAAATTCGGGGAGGCGGGACAGCGGCAGCTCGTGCTGGTCGTGCTCGTGGTTGCGGCGGTCGTCACGCTGTTCCCGTTCCTGCTGGTGGCCATGAACGCGGTGAAGTCGCCGGCCGAGTATGCGGCGCGGGGGCCGCTCGGCTTGCCCGACGGCCTGTACCTCGACGGAATAGCCAACTTCTGGGAGCGGGTGGACTTCGGGCTCAAGCTCGCCAACAGCACGGTCATCGCCGGCTCGGTCGCCGTGCTGGCGGTCGCCGTCTCGGTGCTCACCGCCTACGCGCTCGGCATCGGGCGGATCAGGGGTCGCCTGTGGATCGTCGCGATCTTCCTCCTGGCGAACCTGATGCCGCAGGAGGCGCTGGTCTACCCGCTGTACTACCTCGCCAAGCAGGTCGGCCTCTACGACACCCAGCTCGCCGTGATCATCATCTTCACCGCCATCCAGAGCGCGTTCGGCACCTACCTGCTCACCTCGGTGCTGGCCACGTTCCCCCGCGAGATCATCGAGGCGGCGAAGATCGACGGCGCCAGCCGGTGGCAGGTCCTCTGGCGGGTGGTGGTGCCGATCAGCTGGCCGACGCTGTCGGTGCTGCTGGTCTTCTTCTTCATCTGGACGTGGAACGAGTTCTTCATCCCGATGATCATGCTGGTCTCCAACGACACCCAGACGGTCCCGGTCGCGCTCGGCGTGCTCCAGGGCCAACGACTCATGGACGCCACCGCGCAGAGCGCCTCGGCGCTGCTGGGCATCCTCCCGGCGGTGGTGTTCTTCCTGATCTTCCAACGGACACTGACCCGGGGCATCGCGGTGGGGGCGATCAAATGAAGTTCACCGACGGACACTGGATGATGCGGCCGGGCGTGCGCCCGGACTACCCCGTCGAGGTGCTCGACGCCGCGCGGACAGCCGACGGGCTGCGGATCATCGCGCCGACCTACCCGGTCCGCACCCGGAACGACCTGCAGAGCGGCGCGGTGCTGACGGTCGACCTGACCGCGCCGATGCCGGACGTGGTCGGCGTGCGGATCACCCATCACGCCGGCACCGCGGCGAACTCGCCTCGCTTCGAGCTGTTCCCCGACTCGACGGCCACCCACTCGACCCATGTGGACGACACCACCGCAACCCTCACCTCGGGCGACCTGTCGGTGCGGGTGAGCCGCAAGGCACCCTGGCGGGTGGAGTTCGCCACCGGCGACCGCGTGCTCACCACCAGCGGGCCCGAGGACATGGCCATCATGTCCACCGAGGACGGCGGGCACCACCTGCGGGAACGCCTCACGCTCGGCGTCGGTGACGCGGTGTACGGGCTCGGCGAACGGTTCGGCCCCCTGGTGAAGAACGGCCAGGTGGTCGACATCTGGAACGCCGACGGCGGCACGAGCAGCGAGCAGGCGTACAAGAACATCCCGTTCTTCCTCACCAACGCCGGCTACGGGGTGTTCGTCGACCACCCCGGACTGGTCTCGTTCGAGGTCGGCTCGGAGGACGTGTCCCGGGTCCAGTTCTCCGTCGAGGCCCAGTCGATGCGGTACTTCGTCATCCACGGCCCCTCCCCGAAGGAGATCCTCGCCCGGTACACCGCGCTCACCGGCCGGCCCGCCCTGCCGCCGGCCTGGTCGTTCGGCCTCTGGCTCTCCACGTCGTTCAACACCGACTACGACGAGGACACGGTCACCTCGTTCGTGGAGGGGATGGCCGAGCGGGACCTGCCGCTGTCGGTCTTCCACTTCGACTGCTTCTGGATGCGCGAGCTGAGCTGGTGTGACTTCGAGTGGGACCCGAAGACCTTCCCCGACCCGCGCGGGATGCTGGCCCGGCTCAAGGCCCGGGGGCTGCGGGTGTGCGTGTGGATCAACCCCTACATCGCCCAGCGCTCACCGCTGTTCGACGAGGGCATGGCCCGCGGCTACCTGCTGCGCAGGCAGAACGGCGACGTCTGGCAGTGGGACCTGTGGCAGCCCGGACTCGCGGTCGTCGACTTCACCAACCCCGAGGCCCGGGAGTGGTACGCGTCCAAACTGGACGCGTTGCTGGACATGGGCGTCGACTGCTTCAAGTCGGACTTCGGTGAGCGGATTCCGACCGACGTCGTGTACTTCGACGGCTCCGACCCGCACCTCATGCACAACTACTACACCTACCTGTACAACCGCACGGTCTTCGACCTGCTGCGCAAGCGTCGGGGCGAGCGGGACGCGGTGGTGTTCGCCCGGTCGGCCACGGTCGGCACCCAGCAGTTCCCCGTGCACTGGGGCGGGGACAACCTGTCCACCCGGGAGTCGATGGCCGAGTCGCTGCGCGGCGGGCTCTCGCTGACCATGTCGGGCTTCGGGTTCTGGAGCCACGACATCGGCGGGTTCGAGGGGACCCCGGACCCGGGGCTGTTCAAGCGTTGGATCCCGTTCGGGCTGCTCTCCTCACACAGCCGGCTGCACGCCAACTACTCCTACCGGGTGCCGTGGGCCTTCGACGAGGAGGCCGTGGACGTCCTGCGCACCTTCGCCAGGCTCAAGGCGTCACTGATGCCCTACCTGTACCAGGCGGCGCGGATCGCGCACCTGGAGGGGATCCCGGTGATGCGGGCGATGGTGGTCGAGTTCCCCGACGACCCGGCCTGCACCTACCTGGACCGCCAGTACATGCTCGGCGACGACCTGCTGGTCGCCCCGGTCTTCACCGCCGACGGCACCATCGACTACTACGTGCCCGACGGCGAGTGGACCCACCTGCGCACCGGTGAGCGGGTCAGCGGGCCGCGCTGGGTGCGCGAGCGGCACGGGTACGACAGCGTGCCGCTGCTGGTCCGGCCGGGCACGGTGATCCCGCTGGGCGCGGTCGAGGACCGGCCCGACTACGACTACGCCGACGGCGTCACCCTGCTCGTCACCGAGCTCGCCGACGGCGCCTCGGTCGCCACCACCATCCCGACGGCGACCGGCGAGGTCGCCTGCACGTTCACCACGACCCGGCGCGGCGACACCGTCCACGTCGAGGTCGACGACGCTCCGTCCCGCTGGCGGGTACGCCTGTTCGGGCGCGACCCCGTGGAGGTCACCGGCTCCACCGCCACCGTCCACCTCTGACCCACCACCTCCGACAGCACCCGGGAGTGCTCATGCGGATCAGACCGCGCACCACCGTCCCCCTGCTCGCCGCGCTGCTCACCACGACGCTCGCCGCGCCCGCCGCGGCGGGCACCGACTACCCCTTCCGCGACCCGGACCTCCCGCTGGAGCGCCGGATCGACGACCTGCTCGGCCGACTGACGCTGGACGAGAAGATCTCCCTGCTGCACCAGTACCAGCCGCCGATCCCGCGCCTGGGCATCGGCCGGTTCAAGACCGGAACCGAGGCACTGCACGGGCTGGCCTGGTCCACCGACATCCACTCCACACCGGACCCTGGCGCGGTGCGGACCGCGACCGCGACGGTGTTCCCGCAGGCGGTCGGGCTCGGCTCGACCTGGGACCGGGACCTGATCGAGCGGGTCGGCACGGTCGTCGGCAACGAGACCCGCGGCTACAACTCGGCCGACCCCGACGTGTGGGGCCTGAACACCTGGGCGCCCGTGGTGAACCTGCTGCGCGACCCCCGGTGGGGCCGCAACGAGGAGGGCTACTCCGAAGACCCCCACCTGACCGGGGTGATCTCCACCGCCTACGCGGGCGGCATGCGTGGCGACGACCCGCACCACCTCAGGACCGCGCCGACGCTCAAGCACTACCTTGCCAACAACAACGAGGTCCGGCGGGACCGCACCTCCTCAAACCTGCGCCCGCGGGTGAAGCACGAGTACGACGAGCAGGCGTTCCGACCGGCCATCGCGAACAACGCGGCGACCGGGGTGATGTCGGCCTACAACCTGGTCAACGGCCGCCCGATGACCGCGCATGCCGACCACGACGACGTGGTCCGGTCCTGGACCGACCAGACGCTGATGAACGTCACCGACGCCGGAGGCCCCAACAACCTCGTCGGCTCGCAGGCCTACTACCCCACCCTCGCCGAGGCCGACGCGGCCACGCTCAAGGCCGGTGTGGACAGCTTCACCGTCGACAACACCAACGCCACCCCGACCGTCGAGGCGATCAGGACCGCGCTGTCGCGGGGCCTGCTCACCGAGGCCGACGTGGACACCGCGGTCCGGCACATCCTGAGCATCCGGTTCCGGCTCGGCGAGTTCGACCCGGACGGCGGACCGTACGCGGGAATCACCATGGACGTGGTGAACAGCCCGGAGCACCAGCGGCTCGCCCGCGAGGCGGCCGCCGAGGCCATGGTGCTGCTGAAGAACGAGGGCACGCTGCCCCTGGCGGCCGGGGACCGCACCGTCGCGGTGGTCGGGCCGCTCGCCGACACCCTCTACACCGACTGGTACTCGGGCCGGATGCCCTACCAGGTCACCCCGCGCGCGGGCATCACCGAGCGGCTCGGCGAGTCCGGCACCGTCACCGGCGGCGAGGCCGTCGACCGCATCGCGCTGCGCTCGGTCGACACCGGCCGGTACGTCACCGCGGGGTCGGCGCCCGAGGGCGCGGCGCTCACCGCGGCCGGCACGAGCGCCGGGAACAACGAGCAGTTCGACGTGTTCGACTGGGGGCAGGGCGTGCTGACCCTGCGCAGCGTCGCGAACGGGATGTACGTCGAGCGCGCGGACTTCGGTCCCACCAGCACGTTCGTCAACCGCGCCCCCCAGCCGCGGGACTGGTTCGTCCACCAGCAGTTCTCCCTCGAGGACGCCGGCGACGGCACCGTGGTGATCAAGTACGTCGGCTACGAGACCGTCAACGACTGGGAGGGCCCGAACAACTACCTGACCGTGGCCGCCGACGGCACCCTGGTCCTCGGCTCGCCCGACGCCGCCGGGGCCGCCCGCTTCACGAAGGAGACGCTGGTCAGCGGCGTCGACAGCGCGGTCGTCGCGGCGACTGGAGCGGACGCGGCGGTCGTGGTGGTCGGCAGCATGCCGTTCATCAACGGCCGCGAGGACCACGACCGCACCACGATGGCGCTCGCCGAGAGCCAGGCCGAGCTGGTCCGCGCGGTGCGGGCGGCGAACCCGAACACGGTCGTGGTGGTGGAGAACAGCTACCCCACCACGCTCACCTGGGAGCAGGACAACGTCCCGGCCATCCTGTGGACGACCCACGCCGGCCAGGAGACCGGCCGCGCGCTCGCCGACGTCCTGTTCGGCGACGTGAACCCGGCCGGGCGGCTCACCCAGACCTGGTACCGCTCCGACGCCGACCTGCCGAGCATCCTCGAGTACGACATCATCAAGGCCCGCCGCACCTACCAGTACTTCGACGGCGACCCGCTCTACGCCTTCGGGCACGGGCTGTCCTACACCACGTTCCGCTACGACCGGCTCCGCGTGGAGAACTCGGTCCGTCCGAACGGGACGGTGCGGGTCAGCGTGGACGTGACCAACACCGGCCGGGTCGCCGGGGACGAGGTCGTCCAGCTCTACACCCACCAGCGCGCCTCGCGCGACCCGCAGCCGAACCTGGAGCTGCGCGCGTTCGAACGGGTCGGCCTGGAACCAGGCCAGCGCAGAACCGTCCGGCTCACCGTGCCGGCCCGCGAGCTGGGCCACTGGGACGTGACGCGCAACCGCTGGGTCGTCGAGCGGGCGACGCACGACGTCCTGGTGGGCGGCTCCTCGGCCGACATCCGGCAGCGGGGTTCGGTACAGGTGCGGGGCGAGGCGATCCCGCCGCGTGAGCTGGACCGGACCACCCGCGGGGTCGACTTCGACGACTACGCCGGTGTCGACCTGGTCGACACCTCCAAGGAGCGCGGTGACGCGGTCGGCGCGTCCGGCGGCGACTGGGTCTCCTTCGCCGACGCCGACCTCGACCGGCCGCGCGCGCTCACCGCACGGGTCTCGCGGGAGCAGGCGGGCGCGGCCGGTGTCGAGGTCCGCCTGGACAGCCCGACCGGGCCGCTGCTCGGCACGGCGACCGTCCGCTCCACCGGCGACCGCTACGCCTACACCACGGTGACCGCGCCGCTGCGCCGCGTGGACGGCCGGCGGACGGTGTACCTGGTGTTCACCGGGGACCTTCGCCTCGACCACTTCAGCCTCAGATAGCGGAGAGGGAGGCACACCGTGTCGCGCTGGACGATCCGCCGACTACTGCTGCCGTTCCTGGTCGCGGCCGTGGCCTTCGCCACGGTCGCGGCCCTCCCGGCGGCGCCGCGACCGGCCGCCGCGGCTCCCGACCGGGGCCACGAGGTCACCTACGACCGCTACTCGCTGAAGGTGGACGGCGAGCGCGTGTTCCTGTGGAGCGGCGAGTTCCACTACTTCCGCCTGCCCAGCCAGCAGCTGTGGCGGGACGTGCTGGAGAAGATCAGGGCCGCCGGCTTCACCGGCGTCTCCCTGTACTTCAACTGGGCCTACCACTCCCCCGCACCCGGACAGTACGACTTCAGCGGCGTGCGGGACGTGGACCGGCTGCTCGACCTCACCGAGGAGCTCGGCCTCTACACGGTCGTCCGGCCCGGTCCCTACATCAACGCCGAGGCCAGCGGCGGCGGCTTCCCCGCCTGGCTCAAGCAGGTGCCCGGCCGGGCCCGCTCCAGCGCCCCCGGCTACACCGAGGCCTACCACGAGTGGCTTGACCACATCAACCCGATCATCGCCCGCCACCAGGTGACCCGGGGCGGCTCGGTCATCGCCTACAACGTGGAGAACGAGTATGCCGCCAACACCGACGCGGCGTACATGCAGGACCTCCAGGACACCGCGCGGGCGGCGGGGATCGACGTCCCGATCACCCACAACCAGTGCTGCGACGCGTCCTGGACCCCCACCTGGGCCTCCGGGCTCGGCGCGGTCCAGATCCCGGGCGTCGACGACTACCCCCAGTCGTTCGAGTGCCAGACGCCCGAGGTCTGGGGACCGTGGGGGGAGGGCGTCACCGAGCGGCTCAGCGAGAACGCCCCGGTCTACGGCGCGGAGTACCAGGCCGGCGCGATCGACCTGCACCGCGCCGGGTACGAGAAGTGCCGGGAGCTGACCGGGCCCGCGTTCATGAAGTACTTCTACAAGTCGAACCTGATCGCGAGCGGTGCGACCATGCACGGCTTCTACATGGCCTTCGGCGGCACCAACTGGGGTTGGCTCGGCCAGCCCAACGACGTCTACACCTCCTACGACTACGGCGCGGCGATCACCGAGACGCGCCAGCTGACCGAGAAGTACGACGAGTTCAAACGCCAGGGCTACTTCGTGCGCGCGGTGGCCCCGCTCACCAGGACCGACCCGGCCGACGCTCCTGCCTCGGCCAACCCCGCGCTCGGCACGCTCGCCCGGTCCAACCCGGACACGCGCACCCAGTTCGTCCTGGTGCGCCACGCCGACCGGGCCTCGACGACCACCGAGGACACTTCGCTGGACTGGTCCACCCCGGACGGTGAGTACCAGGTGCCGGTGCGGGTGTCCGGTCGGGACGCGAAGATCCTCGTCGCCGGCTACGACCTGGGCGGCCAGCGGCTGGTGTGGTCCAGCTCGGAGATCATGACCCACGAGCGGATCGCCGGCCGGGACGTCGCGCTGCTCTACGGCCGGTCCGGCGAGCCCGGCGCGACCGTGCTGCGCTACCCCAGCCGCCCGAGCGTCCGGGTGCTGTCCGGTTCGGTGCGGACCAGCTGGCGCGACGGTGACCTTCGGCTGGACTACACGCACGCGGGACTGGCCAGAGTGGCCGTCAGCGGCGGCGGGCGGCCGCCGATGCTGCTGCTGCTCGGCACCGACCAGACCGCGGCGGAGTTCTGGCGGACGGACACCGACGCCGGGCCGGTCCTGGTGCGCGGCACCGAACTGGTCCGCTCCGCGCGGGTCGGCGGCTCGACGCTGTCACTGCGCGCGGACACCGCCGCCCCGGGCGAGGTGGAGGTGTTCGCACCCCGGAGCGTCCGCCGGCTGACCGTCGGCGGCGAGTCCGTGCGGGTGCGGCCGACGACGAGCGGGTCACTCGCCGGCCGCCTGCACGGCCCCGCCCCGGTGCGGCTGCCGAAGCTCTCCGGGTGGCGCTACCGCCCGGAGGCCCCGGAGAGCCGGCCGGACTTCGACGACTCGCGCTGGACGGTCGCCGACCGCACCACGTCGGTCAGCCCGTTCCCGCCCACGACGCTGCCTGTGCTGTTCGCCGGCGACTACGGCTTCGACTACGGGCAGGTCTGGTACCGCGGCCACTTCACGGCGACCGGCACCGAGACCACCGTCGACCTCAACGCGATCACCGGGCGCGACGGCGTCTACCAGGTGTGGTTCAACGGGCGGTACCTCGGTTCGGCCCGCGGCGGCGTCCAGGCCGACTCCGAGCCCCCGGTGAACCAGAACCCCGGTCCCGGCTCGTTCCGGCTCCCGGCCCTGGCGCCGGGTGAGCGCGGGGTGATCTCGGTGCTGGTCGAGAACCTGGGCCACAACGATGACTGGACGGCCGACGACAACCGGTTCAAGCAGCCCCGCGGGCTGGTCGGGGCGTCGTTGCCGGGTTCGACGGCGACGGTGCGGTGGCGGTTGCAGGGCGCCCACCGGGAACGCGCCGATCCGGTCCGAGGTCCGCTGAACACCGGCGGCCTGTACGGAGAGCGGCACGGCTGGCACCTGCCCGAGGCCGGCGGGTCCTGGGCCGCTCCCCGACCGCCGGGCCCCGGGGTGTCCTGGTACCGGACCGACTTCCGCCTCGACCTGCCCCGCGACCAGGACGTTCCGCTTGGCCTGCGGTTCGACGGGACCGGCCCGTATCGGGTGCAGATCTACCTCAACGGCTGGCAGGTCGGGCGCCACACCGCCGACCTCGGTCCCCAGCGGGAGTTCGTGCTGCCGGCCGGGCTGCTGCGGGAACGGGGCGCCAACACCCTCGCTCTCGCGGTGACGGCGCTGGACGAGGCGGCCTGGAGCCCGCCGCGGCTGGTGGTGCAGGCCAACCACTGGACCGGCCGCCGCTGAGCGTGGTCCCCGGCGCTGCACCGGCTGGCCCCCGACGATCGTCGGGGGGACACCGCCGAACGGAGCAATTCTGTCCGCCACTCGCCAAAAGTGGGAAAAACGTTCAGAGAAACGGCCTGAACTGCTGAAACGAGTGGCTCATGTGGACCGAAGCTATCCGGTACGAACAGGTACGACCCGCGCGCGCATGCCCACTCCCCTGTGCTGCGCCGCTGGATTGGAAAGGGATTCAATGCGACGTAGCCGATTAGCGTCGGCCGCAGCGGCAGTGCTGCTCGTCCCCCTGGTGCAGGTGCTGCCGGCATCGACGGTCGGGGCGGAGCCGGCCGCGGCGCCGTTCGACGACACCAGGGAGCCGACGCGCCAGCAGCTGACCCTCGACGGCAAGCCCGTCGAGACGCCCGCGAGCTACCAACCGAAGTCGGCCAAGAGCCGGGCCGCGGCGGCGGCGACCCCACCGGTCGGCACCGTCCGCGGCTGGCTCGGCCTGGACGACTTCAACGGGACGCTCTACCGCAAGGACTACACGCTGCGTGGTGTCGGGAACAACATCGAGGTCTGGGTCGCGAACGACATCGCGTTCCCGGAGGGGGACTGCCGCCGGCAGATCCCCAACTCGACCGAGGTCACCGACGCCCAGGTGGCGGACCTGGTCAGCGAGTTCGACAACAACATGTACCCGAAGGAGACGGCGGCCTTCTCCACGCCGCCGGACCGCGACGGTACGAACGCCGCGATCGAGGGCGACTTCACCGGTGACGGCAACAAGACCGTCGCACTCATCGACAACGTCCGGGACGACAACTACTACGAGTTCCCGGCCGCGCCCACCTACATCGCGGGCTTCTTCTCCGCGCAGTTCAACGAGCTGCTCGACCGCAACGTGATGACCATCGACGCGTTCGACTGGGCACACCGCACCGGGGCCGACCCGGCGGACGAGCCGACCGACGACCTGTGCACCAGCCGCCCGGCACGGCCGCGCCTCTACGAGGGCACGTTCGCGCACGAGTGGCAGCACCTGCTGATGTACTACACCGACCCGTTCGAGGGGAACTGGATCAACGAGGGTCTCTCCGACTTCGCCCAGAGCCTCACGGGCTACGTCGACCCCCGGCTGACCGTGTTCGACAAGGGCGGGGACAGCCACCTGTACTGCTTCCAGGGCTTCGGCCCGGTGGAGACGCCGTACAACACCAACCCACGGGACTGCGGCGGGCCGGAGAACTCGCTGAACCTGTGGGGCGAGGGGAACCCGAACGCGGTACTCGCCGACTACGGGCACGCCTACTCGCTGATGCAGTTCCTGCACGACAGGTACGGCACGGACTTCATGTCCCGGCTCCACCGGGACGGCGAGCACCAGGGGCTGGCCAGCCTCGATGCCGCGCTGGAGGCCGAGGGCGTCACCGACATGTACAAGGTTCTGCACGACCACCAGTCGATGGTGCTGCTGGACAAGATCGTCGGCGAACGTCGGGGCGTCATGCTCGGCGTGCCGAAGGGCAGGGTGACCACGCCGAGCCTGCGCTCCACGGTCAACCTGGCCAACCCGCAGGCCAACGACGACCCGGGTGCCGCGCCCAACGGTGCTGACTACGTCCAGCCCCGGCGGGCCAACGGCCAGGTGCTGCGTGGTTCGGAGCTGCGGTCGTTGACCTTCCAGGGCGCCGCGACGCTGCCCCCGCTCCCGCTGGAGTGGACGACGGTGTCCGACGACCCGGACAGCCCCGGTGACCCGGTGCTGTGGTCGGGCAACGGCAACAACATCAACGCCACGGCGGTGACCGAGGTGGCCGTGCCGACGACGGATCCGACGCTGCGCTTCCAGGCGAAGTACGGCGCGGAGCTCGGCTACGACTACGGCTACGTGGTCGTGTCGACCGACGGCGGCGAGACCTACACCCCGATCGCCGGTGACCGGACGGTGGAGGGCCCGCTGGGTCCGTCGCTAAACGGCACCACCGAAGGGTTCGAGCCGCACTCGTTCGACCTGTCGGCCTACGCCGGGCAGACGGTGCTGCTCGGTCTGCAGTACGTCAGCGACGGCGGCGTCAACGAGGGCGGCATCCTGGTGGATGACGTCACCGTCGGCGCGACCGTCGTGAGCGACGGCTCGAGCCTGGAGCCGTTCGACTCGCCGACCGAGATCAACCCGGCCGAGGTGCACAACTGGAACCTCAAGGTCATCGGCTTCGACGAGCGGAACCAGATCGGGCTGCAGGCCGAGTTCAACGGCCGCAACTCGGTTCGGCTCGGCGCGCTGCAGACCCTGGTGTTCAACCTGTTCCCGAAGGTCGTCGTGACCGTGTCCTACGACGATCCGACGGAGCTGGTGCAGCAGTACGCGCCGTACACCCTCACGGTGAACGGCGTGGTTCAGCCGGGCGGCGGCGGAGCCTGAGCCTGGTCGTCCCGTTGACGTCGGCCCCCGAGGTTCGCCTCGGGGGCCGACCCATTTCTACTCCAGAGTAGGTTAGTGTGAGCTGCACCACCCCACACTCTGGAGGACTCGATGACGCGTCGTCTCCGGCTCACCCTGCGCTGCTCACTCTCCGCGCTGATCGTCTCACTGTTCGCGCTCGTGGCCTCCCCAAGCGCCGCGGCCGCCCCGCCGCGCGACCCCGTGGTGGTCGTCGCCGGCACGTTCGGCCCCGCGTTCTTCTACGAGCCCCTGGCCGCCCGGGTGCGGGCCGGCGGGGCGCAGGCGTTCGTCTTCGAGCTGCCCGCCCTGGGCACCGGCGACATAGCGAACTCCGCGCGGGCGCTGGACACGTTCGTCGACGGCGTGCTGGCCCGCACCGGCGCCTCGCGGGTGGACCTGGTCGGACACTCCCAGGGTGGGTTGGTGGGGCGCCAGTTCATCAGGTTCGAGGGCGGCAGTGCGGTGGTGGACAGTCTGGTCAGCCTCGGGGCGCCGCACTACGGCACGGCGGTGGCGAACATCGCGGACTTCTTCGGCCTCGGAACGTGTCTTGGGGTGGTCGCCTGCGAGCAGATGGCACTGGGTTCGGACTTCCTGGCCCGCCTCAACGCCGGCGACGACACGGTGGGGAACGTGCGCTACACGAACCTGTTCACCGCCCTGGACGAGCTGGTCCGCCCGGTCCAGAACGCCGCCCTCGCCGACGGTGCGACCAACGTCCTGATCCAGTCCCAGTGCCCGGCCAGGGTTGTCGCCCACGTCGGCCTCGCCCTGGACGGCACCGCCTACGACGGCGTCCGAGACGCTCTCCTCGGCGAACCGGTCCGCCTCAACTGCCTGGCTGTCTAGCGCCGGAGGCGACTGTTGATCAGTCGTTGGGTTCGCAGGCGGGGTGGGCGCTCGACATCCTATGGTTGGCCGGTGACGTTCTCTGTCGTCGGGTTCAGTGGTGCGGAGGAGTCCTGGGGTGTCGCGGTGGCCACCAGGTTCCTGGCGGTGGGGGCGATGGTGCCGGCCGCCGAGTTCGGCGTCGGGGCGTTGGCGACCCAGGCCCTGACCAACATGGCCTACCGTGCCGAAGGGCTCGCGTCGCTGCGGGAGGGCCGGGGCGCCCAGGAGGTTGTCGACACCCTGGTGAAGGGCGACGACCGGCGCGAGGAGAGGCAGCTCGGGGTGGTCGACCGCGACGGGGTCGCCGCCGCGTGGACCGGGGGGCAGTGCGGGGCGTTCGCGGACTCCCGGGTCGGCGAGGGCTACGCGATCCAGGGCAACCTGCTGGTCGGTCCCGAGGTGCTCGACGCGATGGAACGGACCTGGCTCTCGGAGCGGACCGGTCTGGTCGACCGGCTGCTGGCCACGCTGGCCGCCGGGGACGCGGCGGGCGGTGACCGGCGGGGTCGGCAGAGTGCCGCGATCTACGTCGTCGGGCCCGAGGGGATCGCGCACGGGACCCGGGTGCGCATGGACCTTCGGGTGGACGACGCGCCGGAGCCGATCGCGGAGCTGGTGCGGCTGCGGGAGCTCCAGCGGCGACTCGAACAGAGGAAGCGATGAGGCGCGGAGACAGGGTACGCCGGATCCGGTTCCGCTGGAGCCTCGCCCACCCGCTGGTGCGGCTCCTGGTCCAGGCGACCGTCGCGGCGGCGATCGCGATCTCGGTGTTCGCGTTCCTGAGCATCGGCGACGTGATCAACGAGACCGCGGCGTCCGTGCTCGTGGCCGTCGTCTTCGGGGCCGCGTCGGTGTTGCAGCTGCGTCAGGCACAGCGCCGGCAGTACACCGTCGGGCTGCTGACCAACTTCCAGAGTTCCGAGTCGCTCAAGACCGCCGACATGTGGATGGCCGCCCGGATCGGCTCCCGGCAGGAGCTGGCCGCCAACCCGCCGTCGGACGAGCTGGTCCACGTGATCGCGATGCTCGACTACTACGAGTTCCTCGCGACGCTGGCCCTTCGCGGCTTCATCGACACGCCGCTGGTGCGGACACTGCGCGGCGGCACGATGGCGCGCTGCTTCACCATCTGTCGCACGTACATCATGACCTGCCGTTCGGAGATCGGGTCGGAGCTGTACTGCAACTTCGAGCTGTTCGTCGAGGAGCACAACCGCACAGCGAAATCGGGCTGATCGACTCTCACGCCACGTTGGACGGGCGGCAGTCCTGAAGGGTGTAGCGGCTGAGCTCGGCGATGACGTCGGTGAGCCGCCCGCGACGCCGGAAGGCCGCACGTTGCAGCACTGCCCCGTTGCCGTCGCGGAACGTCCTGGCCAGAAGCTGCCGCACCGCGCGCAGCTCACCTCACCGGTGCGTCGCAGCGCGGGTTCGACGTGGTGCACCAGCTTTCGCGCCAGCTCGACGGCGGGAGCGAGGCGTCCAGTGGCGACGTCGACGCCCTTGCCGGTGATGCCGTCACGTGCGGCGCGCCAGTACGCGGCCCGCAGCACCTCGACAGCGACCGCTCGTGCCGGTCTGCCGGTGGCCTCCGCGTCGAGGCCGGTCATCACCAGCGCCCGGACCAGCGCGGCGAGCAGCACGGAACCGTCCACAGTGGCAGGAACGTCGCTGACCCGGACCTCGACCGTCGGCAGGTGCTCCGAGGGACGCACGTCCCGGTAGATCATCGCCCGGTCCACGACGGCGCCGGTGCGGACCAGGGTGTCGACAGCCGCGTCGTAGTCGGCCGCGGAACCGAAGTGCGGCGGGGCGCCAGAGCAGGGCCACCGTCCACACAGGACGGCACGCCAGCTCGCGTACCCGGTGTCGAGGCCGCGGTGGATAGGGGAGTTCGCGGTGAGCGCGAGCAGGGTGGGCAGCCAGGAGCGCAGGTGGTTCCCCACCCGCACAGCGCTGTCGCGATCCGGCACGGCGACGTGGACGTGGCAGCCACACACGTCGTGCTCGGCGGCGAGCAGGCCGAACTCGGCGCCGATCCGGCGGTAGCGCTCGTCGTCGGTCACCGGGGGGTCGGTGTGCTCGGCCAGGGGAACGCCGGTCGCGACGAGCTGGCTGCCCGTTTGCAGGGCCGCCGCCGCGGCGGTCGCCCTGGCCCTCAGCAGGTGCGCCCGCACGTCGCGCATGCCCGTGCAGACGGGTGTGTTGCTCTCGACCTGTGCCCGGGTCAGCTCGGGTCGCAGGTCGGCGCCGAAGTGAGCCGCGGCGTGGATGACCGCCGGCCCGGCCGGCATCGGTGCGGCGGAGTGGGGGTCGACGAGCAGGAACTCCTCCTCGACCCCCAGGGTCGGAACTGGAGATGGCGAATCAGCCATGACTGCCCTTACAGATCAGCCGACGACCGGCGTCGGAGGAAGGGTCAGCGCGCTGCTCGACCGACCGGAGAGGAAGGCCGTCACCCCGGAGGCGGCGGCGCAGGGTGGCTACCCGCTGCGCCAGGCTCCAAACCCACTGTGGTTGGCCGGCGGTCGCCGTGGCCGCGCCGCGCGCCTGCTCGGTGCTGAACCAGTCAGGGGCCGGTGGGCCAGGGCCGGTCAGAACAGTCGGAAACGCCAGCAGGCCCCGCGATGGTTCGCGGGGCCTGCTGGG
>NZ_MSIE01000200.1 GCF_001921205.1 Actinophytocola xanthii
ATCAAGGGCGCGGACACCGTCGGCGTCGACACGCGGGGCTACGACGCCGGCAAGAAGATCAATGGTCGGAAGCGGTTCATCGCGACCGACACCCTCGGTCTGTTGTTGGTCGTGCTGGTGCTGCCCGCGAGTGTGCAAGACCGCGACGGCGCCAAGCAGCTGTTGCTGGAACTGCGCCACCGCCAACGCATGGGCCGGACCGTTCGGCTTGTCCGACACCTGTTCGCCGACAGCGGGTTCGCCGGGAAACTGCTGGACTGGGCACACACACTGCTCAACACCACGATCGAGATCGTGCGTAAACCACCAGGCCAAAAGGGCTTCGCAGTGATCCCCAGAAGATGGGCAGTCGAGCGAACGCTGGCGTGGCTCACCAGCTACCGACGACTGGCCCGCGACTACGAACGCCACCCCGCCACCGCCGAGGCCATCATCCGCTGGGCCGCCATCACCACCATGACCCGCCGCATCGCCCGCACACAACCCGCCACACGGCCCGGGCCACGCCAGTTCACCACACCATGAAGATCTCAAACACGCTCT
>NZ_MSIE01000201.1 GCF_001921205.1 Actinophytocola xanthii
GCCTCCTGCCAGGTGCGGCCGAGCGCGTCGGTCTGGTGGTAGGGCAGGATCTCCCGCCAGGCGTCGAAGACGGTCTTGACCTCCTGGGAGTTCCACGCCTTCTCCCCGGCCATCAGCTCGACATGGAAGTCGTAGCCGTTGATCCGCAGGTTGAGGTAGTCGAAGGTGCCCATGGCCGGCCAGCCGTCGGAGTCGCCGAACGCGATCGGCGTCAGGCCGTCGCCCTGCATGGTCTTCGCGAGCGCCACCAGCTCGTCCATCGTGGATGGTGGCTCGTAGCCGCGCTCCTGCCAGAGGCTCTTCCGGTAGAAGATCGCCCAGGGGTAGTAGTAGAGCGGGACGAAGTACTGCTTGCCGTCCGAGCCGGTGGCCTGGTCCTTCATCGCGTCGGAGAAGCCGGAGCCGATGTCGGACCAGACGTCGGAGATGTCGCCGACCAGGCCCTGCTCGGCGAAGAACCGCATCCGGTAGCCGGCGAACCAGCCGAACACGTCGTCCGGCCCGCCCTGCAGGTAGCTGTTGATGTTCTCCTGGAACG
>NZ_MSIE01000202.1 GCF_001921205.1 Actinophytocola xanthii
CCTGGCACCACCGGCATCGCGGGCAAGGTGCTCGCGGTCCTCCGGATCACCACCGGCCTGGTGTTCGGCTGGGCCTTCCTCGACAAGCTGTTCGG
The DNA here is from genome assembly GCF_001921205.1 of Actinophytocola xanthii. Lineage (GTDB taxonomy): Bacteria > Actinomycetota > Actinomycetes > Mycobacteriales > Pseudonocardiaceae > Actinophytocola > Actinophytocola xanthii. Next base: position 96 of record NZ_MSIE01000202.1, read on the forward strand.
CCTCGGCTACGCCACCGCCAGCGAGAACGCCTGGATCAACGGCGGATCACCCACCAAGGGCTTCCTCGGCCACCTCGACCACGGCCCACTCGCCTCGATGTTCCAGAGCTGGGCCGGCGCCTGGTGGGCCGACACCCTGTTCATGCTCGGCCTCGCCGGCATCGCCTTCGCCCTCGTCGCCGGCATCGGCCTCCGCGTCGCCGCCGCCTCCACCACCCTGATGATGCTGCTCATGTGGGCAGCCGAATGGCCACTGGACCAGACCACCAACACCGGCGAGCCGACCATGTCGACCAACCCCATCCTCGACTACCACATCATCTACGCCCTGGTCGCCATCACCCTCGCCGTCCTCGCCGCCGGCAACACCTGGGGCCTGGGCAAGCGCTGGGCCGCCATCCCCATCGTCCGCCACAACCCCTGGCTGCGCTGAACACGACC
>NZ_MSIE01000203.1 GCF_001921205.1 Actinophytocola xanthii
GCGTGCGGGGTGGTGGTGTTCGGGGGCGGTGTGGTTGTAGTTCGGGAGCGTGGGGGGCTACTCCCGTTTCGCTCTCGTTCGGGCCCTGGGTTGCACCAGGTGGACGGCAATGTTCGTGGTGTCAAGCCGTACCACTGAAGGAAACACCACGATGTCGCTCTCCCGGTTCGCCACCCGCACCGCCGCCCTCCTCCTCGCCGTCACGGCAGTGGGCACCGCGGCCACCGCGACGACCGCGACGACCCAGGGCGACACCGTGGCGCCGGCGGCCACCGAGGGTGTGACGGTGGTGGCCGAGGCGATCCTGGCCTCCACCCCGTTCGAGCAGGCCGCCGCGAGCCTGGGCGCGGCCACCACCGCCGGCGCCGCGGCAGCCACCACCGGATGCCAGAACAACACCTACGCCCTGTCCGGCTGGCGGATGTCCGACACCTTCACCTGGTACTACAACCCCGCCGGCGCCCCAGCCTCGGTCGCCGCGACCGCGCTGCCCGCCATCAAGTCCGCGACCACCACCCTGTTCACCGCC
>NZ_MSIE01000204.1 GCF_001921205.1 Actinophytocola xanthii
CTGCGCCGATGTCGAGGTGTTCACCGTGCTGTCCACACTGCGTGCCCTGGCCCGCCGCATCCAGGCCCTGGAAACCGAGGCCGCCGACCACGAACGCGCCATGCGAACCATCGTGCGCTCCTGGCGACCAGACCTGCTCGACCTGACCGGCGTCGGAGCCATCGTGGCCGCGATCGTGCTCACCGCCTGGTCCCACCCCAGCCGGTGCCGCTCCGAGGCCGCCTTCGCCATGCTCGCCGGCGCCGCCCCGATCCCCGCCTCGTCCGGCAAGACCGTGCGCTACCGGCTCAACCGCTCCGGCAACCGCCAACTCAACCGAGCCCTCCACACCATCGTCCTGTCCCGCCTACGCCACGACCCCGACACCCGCACCTACGCCGACCGACGACGAGCCCAAGGCAAAACCGACCGAGAGATCAAACGCTGCCTCAAGCGCTACATCGCCCGCCAGCTCTACCGCCAACTCGAACAACAACCCACCACAACCACTTGACACACCATAGGAGCGTCG
>NZ_MSIE01000021.1 GCF_001921205.1 Actinophytocola xanthii
CACCCTCGCCGCATACTGCGAACGAATTAACGACTCACGACACTAAGCATCAGGAACCCGCCGAACTGACCTGGGTGACCAGGCGCGTCAGCTGGTACGACGCGTACCGGAGCGCTGTCGTGGTTGGCGAGGAGCATCCGTAGTTGGGCCGCGAGCACGCGCGGGCTGCCCACGACTGTGCGGAGCGCGGTTTCGCCAATGTAGGCGGTGTACGGCGTGTCGGCGACCGCGCGTTGCCGTTCTCGGCGCGCGCTGATCCTGGAGCCGATGTCGTTCGAAGCGATGCCGATGGTCTCCATGCAGGCAGCCGCGTAGTCCATGGTCTGCAGCAAGCCGGGGATGACGAGCGGTGCCCAGTCGGTGATTTCGATGGCCCGCGACTCGTAGTCGGCGAGAGCGGCGGACTCCTTCGTCATGCCCAGATGGCGCTCCCACCATCCCGGTTCATCGACCGCTTGGACCTCGTCGAGGATCCGCTCACGTTGCTCACCCGTCACGCCGAGAATCGCGAGGAGGGTGGCCACGTCGGCGACGGTCGGCTTCTGCTTGCCAGTCTCAATCCGAGAGAGCCGCCCCACTTCCCATCCCGCGCGCTTCGCGAGCTGCCGGAGGGACAAGCCTTCCCCCTCGCGGATGACTCGCAGCTCCGCGCCTATACCGACAGCGCGTGCTCCGGGCGATCTCCTGGGCATTCGGGTGACTCCTGCCAGACATGGTTGCGGTGTTGGGCCAACAGTGCCAGTGTTGGCCCAACACAGAGGCCGGTACGCCCAACATGGTAGCGATTCGTCCCGTTGAACGGAGCCCGACATGCAGGCCATATGAGAGCCGCCGGCTGGTCCTTCTTCCTCCCCTTTGGCCAGCCGGCACCCGGGACCGGAGGAGCGGCGGCCTGTCGACCCGTGCCAGTCGACGCGCTCCCCCGGTCCCCCGGGTCGGGGAGGGGCTACTGCGCTCCTCTCCGACCCATCCCGGCCCCTGGCGGGCGCGGCTGAACTCTCCCGCCGCGCTCGCCAGGCACCAACCACAGGGCGGTGAACCCACACCATGACCGACAAGCCCTCTCTGACTGGTGAACTGATCAGCTTCACCCAGAGCAACCCTCTCGACCCAGACGTTCTCTATGCTGTAGGACTCATTCGACGCCTTGCTGATCTGTTCGTCGCGCACGGCGTTAACGGTCAGGTCACCGCGACTCAGTGCGCTGAATTCGTCGATGGACTTGAACAGTTGGCGAGTGCGATCCGGGTCATGCAGGGCACTCTCCAGCTCCGTGAAGCGCTACCACCCGGTACTCGCTAGCCGGCGCCATGCGCACGCTCATCCATACGTTTCACTGCGTGACGAGGGGTGTCGGGGTGGCCGTGATCTGGGTAGCCGGCATCGTCTGTCTCACCTGGACGACCTATGAGCTTGAGCCGCATTTCGGCAGGTACACCCCAGTGCTGTGGGTCGCAGCCTTCCCGCTCGGCTACGTCAGCGGATTGATCATGCTGGGACGGCGGACGCCTCCGGTGATGATCTATACGGTCTTTGTTGACGGTCGGATGGTGCATTACGGCACCGACCGTGCCGAGGCCGAGAACCTTGCTGATATCACCGGTGGTGCCGTGGAGCCGACGCCCGATTGGCGCTGGTACTCAACCGCCGCTCTGCGGCGTCAGCCCGGAGATCTACACCCCGCTGATCGAGACATTTCTAGCGAGTACCTACTGTGGCAACTAGCTCTCGACGAAGCAGAAGTGGAGGGTCGAGAGATGCCGCCGATCATGCTGACCGGTCCACCGTTCCTCGATGGGCAGCTGCGCACGGCCTCCCGTCAGACCGATCGACCTTGATGACGACTTACCCACGTCAGCAGCTCAGTGACGAGGACCGATGTGCCCTGTCACACCAGTCACTCTGTCACTCCCAGCGCTTGACCAGCGAAGACACCTGTGACTTAGACGTGACACCCGCCCCGGCTATGTACGTCTCACACCATCTCTCTGTCATTGGTGACACGTAGCGGTGTGTTGAGTGGATCGCAAAGGACGTCGATGGTAGCCGGGCGCTAGGACTTGCGGCGACGTCCGAGGCGCGACGCGCCGTCCGCAATATTTTTTTATTCACATCAGTGTCATACATGGGATATTTTGTCCACATTCTGCGGACGGGGTTGACCGGGTCTTTTATCGAGGTCATCCACAGTACCGACGTCTTGTCCTCACGATATCCACAGCAGAGGCTTTCGGATGGGGCGTCCTTCCCCTAGTTATCCACAGGGTGCGGTTGACGGGTGTTGCACAGCGCCCTTTGGTGAGTGAGACTTTGCTCATCGCTACGCGCAGTTGCCACGAGTGCCGCATATCCGAAGGTCGTGGGGTGCTCCCGCTGCGCGGCGCGGTGCGGTTGCGCCGGGAAAGCCGATCCCGGTTCACCCAACATCGACCCAATCGGCGAGGAGGTGAAGTTGGCAAACCGCCGCCAAAAAGTAGCTGCCAAACGCCGCCGAAGGCGGACTGGTGGTCCTGTCAAGAGCAGGTCGCGGGCTGGCCAGGACGGGACTAGTAGCCCCGCCCAGGCCAGCACCATCAACATAGTGATCCAGGTCATCGCTCTCGTGGTTCGAGTGCTGATCGACGTTCTAGGTCGCTAACACTGTCGCCGGGCAGGGCTGCCTCCCTGCTCGGCGACACCCGAAGCACGCAGCGAAGCGGGAGCCGTGATGTGCTGTTGCGAGATGCAACGCTATTACCGCCGTTGTAGCTCCGTCAATGCCCCCACCCCAACAGATGACAACATGCCGTCCCAAGGATCCGAGGGGGGTCACGGGCGGACCGATCTTGCCTGCCGCGTGACCGGTCACCGCTGTCACACCTGTCACACCTGTCACTCTTGACGCCGTGACCAGCACAACAGGAGTTACAGGCTTGTGACAGGTCGGCTCAGTCGAAGATCCCCACACACGCTCTGTGTCACGGGGTTACGAGAAAAGAGGCTGCACCAGAGAGAGGGCGGGTAGGCGAGGGAGAGGCGGCATGACTGCGAGCCAGCAAGCGGAGCGCTGCCCGCCCGTCGGCCGTGGCCAACCCTGCCGGGGGCCTGAGCGCGACACGCGAGCTTGCAGCCTGAACCCTCCGCGGGGTGCGGTCCGCGCCGGCGCCGACGCTAGAACCGCACGGAGGGCCTTCACCTCTACCTCTGGGCGGCCACCGTCAGGCATCCGCATGGCCCAACTGCTTCTCTTGGTACAGCCGGCGCGCTACGCCGTTATTCGGTGACGATCCCTACGACCATCGGGTTGTCCCACCTGTGCGCTTGCTCCCGTCCGGCAGACAGGTGACGAACCGCGACACACCGAACGCGGTGCTTCTGGACTACTCCGATCAGGGCACCAACCCCTCCGCACTATCGGGTGACGCTGACCTGGTGCACATACGCAGACCTGCCCCAAAGCCCAGCCTTCCGGGCTGTCTACGTGATCATCATCACCCGAATGGTCTAGTCCGCGCGCATTATGGTCAGTTCTTGTCCACACTGAGAGAAATCCATTCAGACCGTGAAACGTCGAGGTACGCGCGAGCGACCCCCTGAGGTCGCGGGTCAGACTGCGGTGAGGACGCCGGTCAGACATCGGATCCTTTGAACGGCTGAGGGGGAGACGCCCAGGGAACGTCTCCCCCTCAGTGCTCTCTTGCAGTTGTGCTACGGGACGCTGCGCGCCTCGCCGTCACGATCACGACGGCAGATCAAGCCGATGGCCGACAGACACACAGCGAGCTGCCCCAACACGACGGCGGCAACCAGCCCCGTCGGCGAGTCGGCTGGCATGGCGTGGATAGCCATGGTGGGCCCAACAGCTCCCGCGATCGTTGCAGTCATCGCCACGAGCGCCTTCACAAGGAGACCTGCTTGGTGGCCCGGTAACCGAAGTCCACCTTTCAGATCGGCCTTCTCGATGGTCAGCCACGCGTCGTGCGTGGGCATCCCGACGTCGTGAGAGTCCTGCTTCCGCCCACCAGCGGAGTCTTCCGCTGGTTCGAGGGTGGTGCCCATCGGCCACACCCTCCCTTCTCCCGAGCGACGTCCCCGCGACGCGAGGATCCTGCGTTACCCGGGTCCGTTCAGCAGGCCTGCCAACCCGAGCAGTCCTTCCCCCTGCTCAAGGACTGGGGGTCGACTTGCTCACCACCCCGGTGACTCATCGGTAATCCGAGGCAACGAGCTGTCGAAGGTTCGGCACACGCAGGCCTGCGTGCAGCCTCCTCATCTCTCATCCAGCCACTCCCTCTCTCTGAGATACCTGCCCGCCCCGTACGGGCAGGTTGCCGGGAAGCGTACCTGACCGGAGGCCAGCGCAAGCAGCGAAACACCACCGAAACGGTGCGTTTCTGGTGCGAAATCAGGCCGCTTGTGCGAAGATAGGTTCGCCTACCTGTCGACCCCGCAACGTGGAGGAGCGTGTGCCAGCAAGAGAGAACGACACCGTGGATCGTGTTACTGCTGTCGATCGACTCAACGTGGCACTGACCGCCCAGGCCAGCGAGGCGCTGAAGAAGCTGCTCAAGCGAACCGGCTTTAAGAAGGTCGACATCGCCAACAGGGCGCTGGTGCTCTATGAGTTCATCGAGGCTGAACTTCGCGCGGGTAACGCACTCGTGATCAGAGACCCCAATGGGGGCGAGCAAGGCGTCAAGATCCTCTAAAGAGGCCTAGACCTACGCGCGTAACACGAGGTCCCCACACATCGTCCGTGTCACTCTCGTTTGGGTGGAGACAGCTGTACCAGAGGGTGGGGGGGAGGACCGCGCCCTCAGAATGGCCGTAGAGCCGCGCACGAGCTTGGAGTGGAGTGATCGCACCCCGGCAAAGCCCACAGGCCCTATGAGCCCATATCCGCTGGTACAGCCGTTCTTCTGAGTGACGAACTGAGTGACAACCGCCCCGGAGGCTGGTGGACTGCCCCGGACGACTGCGGACGCTATACCGACTCTGACCAGGCGAGGAGCGGGGTCAAGGGCGGACCGATCTTGCCTGATAGAGAAGAAGTCAACGATTCAAACACTCGACGTAACGACTGCGTACAGACCGCGACAGCGGGGATATGACCTCTTCCTCTGGCCAACCCCTGCTGCGCGCCGACACCGGGGATGAGACGCCGCCCAGGTACCGTGTGTTGTCCGCCCGCGCGATCGTGATTTGGGCGGTACTGATCGTGCTGCTCGGGTTGGGGATGACCGTCTGGCTACTGCTGGCTTACACCGACGGAAACGCCAGCGCCAACCGAACACAACTCGAGGCCATCCGCACCGCCGGCACCATCGTCGTCGGCACCGGAGGCGCCGCCGCACTGCTGCTCGCCGCGCGACGCCAACGCAGCACAGAAATCGCGTTGAAACACGCGGAACAGGTAGCCGCCGCGACGGAGAAAGACGCCGCAGCGCGCCGGATCACCGACCTCTACACCAAAGCGGTCGAGCAGCTCGGCTCAGACAAAGCACCGGTTCGCCTCGGCGGCTTCTACGCACTCGAACGCGTAGCCCAAGACCACGCCGACCAGCGACAGACCATCGTCAACGTCATCTGCGCCTACCTTCGCATGCCCTACACCCCACCCCCCGAGCAACCATCCAAAGCCGACGCCGAGACAGTCCTGAAGGAGCACCACGAGACGGCCCAAGAACGACAGGTCCGACTCACCGCCCAACGCATCCTCACCGACCACCTCAAGCCCGGCCCCGACCCCCACCCCGCACCCACCTTCTGGAAGAACATCGACCTTGACCTCACCGGCGCTACCCTTATTGGCCTCAACCTCGACAACTGCGCCATCCGCAGCGCGGACTTCAGGTCGACCAACTTCACGGACAGGGTCCACTTCGATTCGGCAACCTTCACCGACAGCGTCAACTTCGCGTCGGCCACCTTCACCGGCCCCGCCTACTTCACGTCGACCACCTTCACCGTCCCCGTCAACTTCGCGTCGGCCACCTTCCTCGACACCGCCAACTTCAGGTCGACCACCTTCACCGGCCCCACCTTCACCGTCATCCCCAAATTCGGGAGACCCTCTTTTCCCAATGCCGCCACCTTCTGGTCAGCCACCTTCAACAGCGTCGCCTACTTCGATTCCGTCACCTTTACCGGCACCGCCTTTTTCATGTTGACCATCTTCAACAACGCCGCCTACTTCAGGTCGACCACCTTCAACGGCATCACCGACTTCGAGTCGGCCACCTTCACCGGCATCGTCAACTTCGCGTCGGCCACCTTCAAGGGCGCCGCTAACTTCGTGTCCGCGAGTTTTCCCCGGATCGCCGTGTTGCGGTCGACGACGTTCGTTGATCCGGTACCGGAGGAAGTACAGCGGTATCTCGCAGAAGCACGAGCGCCGCACGAAGATACGTCGACGGATGAGACGTGACCAGCGGGAATGCGCCGACAACACCCTGATGCCTCAGACTAGGAGAGGCGAATCAAGCCCATGTAGCCTCAGATGGGTCCAGCTTCGTGCTGTCTGCGTGCTGCAGAGGACGGTCCGCAAGGGTCAACAACGGGTACCCCCGTCCAAACCGAACCGCAGGTCAGGCCCCCTAGATAGGGGGATTAGGCTAGTTCCCAAGCTGAGAACGTGGGTTGGGTCCTATCGTCCCCTCTGCCATAAAAGCCCAGGTCAGGGGGAATCTGCTCGTTCGTTAGCGCCGTCCACATGTCGTGTCCCAGCTCTGTCTGCTGGGACCGCTTTGCCGACACTGAGTGCGTGTGGTCGGAGATTGAGCAGGGGTCTCAGTTCGGGTCTCAGTTCCGTACGGTTCGGCCTAGGTCCAGGTCGTTCGTCCAACGGCTGTAACCTGCCGGAACGACAGAGTGGGACCAGCCTGAACGGGTCGGAGCGGAATTGGAAATCGTGTTGGGTGTGATAGCCCTCGCGGGTTCAAATCCCGCATCCTCCGCACCCGAACAGGCGAAACGCTCGGCGTCCGTGATCATGGACGCCGGGCGTTCGTCGTTTCGGAGGATCCGACCCATGGAAGGGCGTGGATGGACGACGAGGTGATGGCCCGGGTGACCGCGGCCGTGCAGCGGGGGCAGGCCGGCGAGCGCGCGAGCGCCCGGCAGGAGCTCGAGGGCATGTGGGCCGAGGTCGAACGGGACGGGGGCGACGACTTCCACCGGTGCGTGATCGCCCACTTCCTGGCCGACCTGCAGGACAACCAGCACGACGAGCTGATGTGGGACGAGCGCGCCCTCGCCGCGGTCGACGGTGTGACCGACGAGCGTGCGCAGGAGTACGACCAGTCGTTGCAAGTTCGGGGGTTCATGCCCTCGCTGTACCTGAGCCTCGCCGACGACCACCGGCGGCTCGGTGACGCCGACCGCGCCCACGAGTTCCTCGACAAGGCACGAGCCACGGCCGACGCCCTCGGTGAGGACCCCTACGGCGAGCTGGTCAAGGGCATCCTGGAGAAGGTGAGCCAGGCACTGGCCGCCGGATCCACCGAGCCGCTGCCGAGCCCCTGATGACGCGCCCGGTGGACATGATCGAGCTGCCGCACCGGGGGTGGGGCCGCGCCTCGGTGCCGGTCGACCACGCGCCGCCGGGGGTGGCGACCGTGATGGAGATCCAGGGCAACTGGCTGAGCAGCTACTACGTCTACGGGCTGGTGGACACGCCGGACACCCTCGAACAGGGCCTGATGTTGTGCACGCAGAACCACAGCAGGCAGAGGCTCCGGGCTGTCGTTCCGCGGGAGTACACCCACGTGAAGATCAGCATGGGCACGGGGAAGATCGCCCTACTCACGCGGTGGCGGCTCGGCTTCCGTCCCGCCGACACCTGTCCCGAACTACTGACCGCGGCTCAGGGCCGGCATCCCGACGTCCTGCTGTACAACGGGCCCGCAACCGCGGCGACGTTCGAGGTTCTCGGCAGGGGCTACGCGCAGCTCCATCGGTTCGCCGTCGACGGGACCGGTAAGCAGGAGCTCAGGACGGTTGGTCTCGGGCCGTTCCGCGGCGGCGTCGAGCTGCCGCCCGGGCCGATCCTGGTAGAGGTGGACTGCCTCACCTCGTGGTCCCTGACCCTCAAGGGCTAGGACGCGTCGATGTGGAGGCGGTGGGCGTCGCAGGTCAGGCAGCGGAACAGGTAGCCGACCAGGTCACCGTCACGCGTGAGGTGGCTGCGGAGGAGGTCGGCGGGGTAGCCGTTGCCGCCTTCGATATCGGCGGTCAGGACCGGGTCGGGAAGCAGGGCGGGTAGGTCGTCGGCGCCGGCGAAGCCGAGGAACGCGCACGGCAGCCCGCAGTGGGAGAGCCAGCGCTCCTGTTGCCAGGAAGGGTAGGACGGGGTGCGGGTGGCCACCTCCCGGGCGGCATCGGCATCGACGGTCATCGGCTCGGGTGTGGCGCCCTCGATCTCGTCGGGGTCGTCGGGAACGCCTTCGATGTCGAGCCAGTCGATGAACGAGCCGTCGAAGCGCTCGGCCGCACTACCGTCGGCGATGCACCACGGGCACAGCTCCACATCGGACTTCTCGGTGTACATGCCGCCGTTGTAGCGCCACTCGCGGTCTCGCTCACAGCACGAGCAGCGGACTGGCTCGGCGACGATGATGCCCAGCTCGTAGGCGTTGGGGCTGAACCGGAACTGCGGCGGGGACTCCACATCGGACAGCATACGATCTTCGCGGCGGCCGGCCTCAGGTCGCCGACGTGGCGACCTGCGTCGGCGACCCGACGGTGACCTCGAACCCGCAGCATCCGCTGCGGATCACCGGCGCCCCGCCCCTGGTGATGATCGGCACGTCCACGACTACGCGACGGTCTACGAGTGGAGCCGCACCGCCGCCCGGCAGAGCCGCGCCCGCCTCGTCACCTACGAGGCTGGGCCCACACGGTGTACCACCGCGACGAGGGGAGCCAGTGCGTCAACGACGCCGTCGGCGCGTACTTGATCGAGCTGAGGCCGCCCCGCCGCGGCCTGACCTCGCCGGCGCGGTAGCGCTACTCCTCGTCGTCGGGCTTGGCGTGGTTGGCGACGCCCGGGGTGGGGTCCCGCTCGAGGTCGATCAGGGGGTGCCGCTCGGCGCCCTCGGGGGCGGAGTGGCGACCCTGCCGCGGCTCCTCCTCTGTGGGCGCCCCCTGCTTCTCCTGCTGGTCAGCCTGCATGACGTCCTCCTCGTATCCCACGTCAGCTGATCATGGGAGCAGTATTCCCCACGACCCCGACAGAAGCGGGACACCTCCCCTCCACCACCAGCGAGCCCGGGGAGCGGGGTCCGGTATCGTTCTCGGCGGTAGCGTGTCCGAGCGGCCGAAGGAGCGCGCCTCGAAAGCGCGTGACGGTTTACCCCGTCCGTGGGTTCAAATCCCACCGCTACCGCTCTGAGCAGGAGAAACGCCGGACGAGCCTTCGTAGGCTCGTCCGGCGTTTCTCATTCAGTCCCGGTTTCAGTCTCACTTCAGCCTTGGCCCGCCCCGCCTGGTTCAACTCGCGATGACGAAGGCGAGGAACAACAAGAGGCCGAGTACGAGCCCAACGGTCACCGCTCGGGCAACCGTCCAGCCCGCCTCCTGGCGGCCGGTGGACGCAGCCGAACCGGTTTGCCGAGGTGGACTTGCTACCTGCAGGTCGACGGTGATCATGACCGAGCGACCCTGGCTGGAGATCCGTGCCGAGCCACGTTGCCTACTGGCCTTCCGACCAGCCGTAGCGACCAGCCTGACCGAGCGTCCCACGATCGCACAGTCGAGCCACGGGACATCGCAGGTCACGGTTGCGGCGCGGGTGTCGAGCCCGAGTTCGGTCAGCGAGAGCACCCTTGACGTTGAGGTCTTGCCCGCTGGGACGTGGAGCTCGAGGTGTTGTGGTTCTGGTGCCGGTTGCTCGGCACGTCGAGCTGGCTCGGTGTCCTGCCTGCGCCCGCTCGCTGGGCGCGGAGCGGGTCGTCTGAGCGAAAGTCGTTCATAACCCGTCGCCCGGCCGCGACTCGTCCGCTGGTCTGCTCCGCCCGATCTCGACCGCCCACGAGAGGCAAGTCGTTGCTCGGCTTCCGCAATCGTGCGAAACGCCGCCAGCAGCCGCTCATGCGGGACAGCCTGGTCCGGATGGGCGATCTGGTTGCGGACTCGGCGGGCCATGTCCAGCTGGCGAAACGGTATGCCAGTCCGTGAAGCCAGTGTGTCCAACGTGTCGCTGCCGGGCTCCACACTGGCCACGAGATGATGCCAGCCGTCGAGGACCGCGGCGCGCAGCTCCACCTCAGAGCGACTCGAACCCTTGTCAGTCGTCATGGTTCCCGCCCGTCACGGTGAGGCGACCCGTTGCCGTTGCCGCATTATCGACCATGAACGGGAAGTCGTGCGGTCACTTTGGTCCTGCGCTGGTCAGGCGCGGGTGGCGCCGTGCTCGGCTAGGCGCTTGGCCTGGCCGCTGTGCACGTCGGACACCCACTCCCAGCCTGGCTTGGCCGATGGGCCCACGCGCGGGTCGTCGGGAACCTCACCTTCGCGCAGGGCGAGGACGTAGGCACGGTCCCGCTCGATCCGGGCGCGGGCCTCGCCGGCTTCGCCGACTGAGCCGTGGCCGGGGACGATGACGGCGGCGTCTGCCACGGCTTCCAGCAGGCTCAGCGCGGTGAGGTAGTCCTCGATCGGGTCGGTGGCGCTGGTCAGGTCGAGCATCGGAACCAGGACGTCGGAGAGCATGTCGCCTGCGACGAGGACGCCGCGGTCCTCGATGAACAGCGCCGCGTGGCCGGGGGCGTGCGCCTGGTGTTCGATGATCCGGATCTTGGGGCCGTTCCAGGGGAGCTGCGTCGTCCCGGGCGGTAGGGCGGTGATCAAGCCGTAGAGGTCCAGGGGGACTTTGTCGGCGATGCCGGTCGGTTCTAGGTGGGCGGTTATCTCGGCCTTGGTGTCGGGGTTGGACAGCTGGTCCTGGACGGTGGCGGCGCAGCGGGACGTGCCGTAGCGCGGGGGTGCGCCGAGTTGTGGATGCCAAAGCAGGTGGTCCCAGTCCGGGTGCGTCGAGAAGCCCGCGACGACGGTCTGGCCCAGGTCGGACAGGTCGTTCGCCAGGCAGGCCAGCTCGTGGTCCTGCACGCCGGGATCGACGAGCAGCACGCCGGCGTCGCCCTGCACGACGATGGTGTTGGTCTGCACGAACTCGCTCTCGTGGACCAGCACGCCCTCGGCGACCTGCCTCAGCATGGGCTCGGCCCCGTCGCGATGTCGTTCATTCGTTGTCTCCTGCCTTCTAGTTCGTCTTGATGGGTGTGGCTCAGGCCAGAGCCAGGGCAGCAACGGCGAGGGTGCAGATCGCGATGCCCGCTCGTTGTCCGAGGTCGATTCGCTCTCTGAGCACGCCGGCCGCGAGCAGGACGGTGACGGCCGGGTAGAGGGAGGCGAGGACTCCGGCGACGGCGAGGCTGGTCATTCCGGTGGCCACCATAAAAGCGAGGGTGCCCGAGGCGCCGAGCAGGCCCGACGCACTGCCCCACCCGATCACACCGCGGCAGGGACGCCACCGCTGCCCAAGGCTTGTGGCGGTGAGGATGGTCAGGATCGCGCCGACGAGTTGGTTCGCGGCGAGCGGCAGCAGACCGGCCTCCTCCGAGATCTGGGCGAGTGCGATGAACAGGGTCCCGAAACCCACGCCCGCGACGGCGCCGTCGACGAGTGCTCGCCGCGCACTCGCCGACCGGTCGGACGTGCTCTCCCTGGACACCAACCAGATCCCCGGAAGTGCGACGAGCACCCCGACCCAGACCAGCCAGCTGGGACGCTCACCGAGGGCCACACCCACCAGAACCGGCAGGACCGCGGCCCCCACACCCGAGACCGGCGCCACGAGCCCCATCCGGCCGCTGGCCAGCCCGCGGAGCAGGAAGATGCTGCCGGTCGCCGAGCCGGCTCCGGCCAGCAGCGCCCAGGCGAAGTCCGCGGCGGCGGGGCTGCCCGGCAGCGTCAGGCCGGCCACGAGCATGGCCAACGCCCCGGCGGCCTGCCCGACCAGAACGACCTGCCACGACGAGTACCGGCGCGAGCCGACGCCGCCGATGAAGTCCGACGCCCCGTACGCGAGAGCAGACGAGAGTGCCAGGAGGATTCCGAGGAACATGCCGTCCAGCCTGACGCCGATGCGGTCCAGTCTGAAGGTCCACTCGCGACCCCTACGAGCGGACCATTTGGTGTACTGGGGTATGCCAGTGGAATGGGCGCGCGGCGGCCCCGACCTTCTCGTGACGCTGGACCGCGGCGCTGGTTCGCTCGGAACCCAACTCCAGGACCAGTTGCGGGCGGCGATCCGCGACCGTCGGCTCTCCGCCGGAGAACGGCTGCCGTCGACCCGACGGCTGGCCGAGTTGCTCGGCGTCTCCCGAGGCACGGTCGTCGAGGCCTACGAGCAGCTGCTGGCCGAGGGATACGTCGAGTCGGTTGTCGGCTCCGGGACGCGGGTGGCCGCGATACTGGCCGGGGAACCGAAGCGCCACCCGCCCGGCGTCGCGGCCCCGTCCACACCGCCCCGGCCGGCCCAGGTCGACTTCGAGTACGGCATCCCCGACCTCGGCTCGGCGCCGTTGCGCGACTGGAGCTGGGCGGTGTCGGAGGCGACGCGGACCCTGCCGACCGCCGAGCTGGGTGACCAGAACCCGGCCGGGTCGCGGCACCTGCGAGAGGTCGTCACCGCCTACCACCGGCGCGTCCGGTCGGGCTGCGCGAGCGTCGAGGACGCCGTCGTCGTCTCGGGGTTCCGGCAGGGGTTGGCGTTCGCCCTCGCGACGCTGGCCCGACACGGCATCCAGCGCATCGCGCTCGAGGACCCCGGCCCTCGCGAGCACGACGTCATCGCCCGCCGGGCGGGCCTTTCCGCCGTGCCGGTTCCCGTCGACGGCCAGGGCCTGGACGTGGAGCGCCTGCGCGAGACCGGGGCACGGGCGGTGTTGCTGACGCCGGCCCACCAGTGCCCGACCGGCGTCGCGCTCGGCCCGTCCCGGCGACGCGACCTGGTCGCCTGGGCGGACGAGGTCGACGGGGTGATCCTCGAGGACGACTACGACGCCGAGTTCCGGTACGACCGTCAGCCGGTCGGCTCGCTGCAGGGCCTCAGCCCCGGCCGCGTGATCGCGCTGGGATCGGTCAGCAAGACGCTCGCACCCGCGATCCGGCTGGGCTGGGTGCTCGCGCCGCCGCGGTTCGTGGCGGGGATCGTCGAGGAGCAACGGCTCACCAGCCGCGGCGCTCCCGTGCTGGACCAGGAAGCGCTGGCGCTGTTCATGGAGACCGGCCGGTTCGACCGCCACCTGCGGCGCGTGCGGGAGATCTACCACGCACGCCGGGTCGTGCTGGCGGCCGAGGCCGAACTGGCCTTCGGGCCGGGCCGGCTGCACGGGCTCGCGGCCGGCTGCCACGCCCTGCTGCGCCTTCCCGATGGGACCTCCGAGCGCGCGGTCGTGGCGACGGCCGCGAGCATGGGGGTGCGCGTCAACGGGCTCAGCCACTACCGGTTCGCGTCCGCGGACGCGACACCCGAGCCGGACCCCCGCTCGCCAGCCCTCGTGCTCGGCTTCGGCAACGTCAGCGAGCACCAGATCAGCCGAGGCATCCGCATCCTCGCCACCGCCGTCGAGCGCTTGCCATAATACCCCTTAGGGGTATAGGAAGGTGAGAAACCGACGGGAGGGCACGCATGTCGAACGATCACTACCTGGCTCGGGACGGGGCGCGCATTGCCTACGAGATCACCGGGGCTGGCACTCCGCTCGGCTACGGGCACGGTGTCCTGCTCAGCCGCGCGGCGGTGCGGCGGATGGCGCTCTTCGACATCGACGCCGTGGCGGCGGATCGGCGGCTGCTCACCTACGACCAGCGCGGCCACGGGCACTCGACCGGTCGCCCGGTGGCGGCGGACTACACCTTCGACTCGGTCGCCGATGACCTGCTCGCCCTGGTCGACGCGGCGGACCTCGGTGAGCCGCTGGACTTCATGGGGTCCTCGCTGGGGGCCGCGGCGGCGCTGGGGGCGGCCTTACGCGCCCCCGAGAAGTTCCGCCGGCTGGCCTTGTTGATCCCGCCGGTCGCGTGGGAGGGCGGAGACGCTCCGGTGCGGCGGTGGTACCTGGACACGGCGGACGCGATCGATGCCGAGGGCGCGGCCGCGTGGCGGCGCGGGTGGGCCAACGCCGAACCGATCCCGCTGCTCGCGGAGCACAAGGGGTTCGATCTCACCCCGGACATCGACGACGAGCTGGTGTCCTCGGCACTCCGCGGTGTGGGCCAGTCCGACCTGCCGGACCCCGCCCGCCTGGCGACCCTGCCGCACCCGACGCTCATCCTCACCTGGGACACCGACCCCCTCCACCCCGTGGAGACCGCGGAGAGGCTGCACGAGGCGGTCCCGAACTCGGAGCTGCACGTGTCTCGGTCACTGGCGGACGTTCTGACCTGGACCGGCCGCGTGCGGGACTTCTTCGCGGGGTGAGCGGCGGCGGGGAACGGGCACGCCGTCGGCGGTGAAGCGGTGGCGGGTGGTGAAGGCCCTCGGCCCAGGGCCGTAGCGGCGCAGGTGGGTGAGCCGCGCCAGGGCGTGTTCGGGCGTGGGACGGCTACCGGCGGGAAGCCACCACAGCGCTGTCGTGGGTCTGGCGATCGGCGCGAACCACCTGGCCTGGCGGCGGAGGAAGTGGGCGTGCTGGCTGCGGTAGGCAAACTCGTGCAGGTACGGGTAGTCCGCCCAGACCGACAGGTTGATCACGACCAGGGGGTCACCCAGCAGCTCACCGGCGCTGAGGTGGCCGCCGTCCGCGGTGTGGCGCCAGACGAAGCCGGGTGAGCGTTCGGCCAGGGCGTTGACGGCGGCCATGGCGGCGGTGAACTCGGCCAGCCGCGGGTCGTCGAGGGGGTGGCGGAGGCGGGCGATGTTCACCTGGGCCAGCTGGACCGCGTTCTCCACTCCCGCCACTGTACGACTAGACGAGTAACAACTCGTTTCATAATGAGGTTGGTAGCTTGCGGTAGCAGATGAGGACGCAGGCCAGGTGCACGAGGCTGAGGTGGATGTCGGCTCGGCGTTCCCAGCGGATTCGTAGGCGCTTGAACTGGTGTAGCCATGCGAATGTCCGCCCGACTACCCATCTGATCTTGCCGAGACCGGAGCCGTGGTCGGTGTTCTTGCGGGCGATGCGCGGCGTGATGCCTTTGTCTCGCAGGGTCTTGCGGTGGTGGTCGTAGTCGTAGCCGCGGTCGCCGTAGAGCCAGCGCGGGCGTTGGCGAGGCCGGCCGCGTTTCCCCCGGATCACCGGAAGAGCGTCGATCAGTGGGATGAGCTGGGTGCTGTCGTGGCGGTTGCCGCCAGTCACCGACACCACAAGCGGGATGCCGTTGCCTTCGGTGATCAGGTGATGCTTGGAACCCGGCCGAGCCCGATCGACGGGCGAGGGGCCCGTCGCTTCCCCCCTTTCAACGCCCGCACGTGTGAGCCGTCCACGACCGCGACGTCCAGGTCGAGCTGGTCGAGTGCTCGTAGCTGGTCGAGCAGGAGCTTGTGCACGGCGTCGAACACCCCGGCCTCGGTCCAGTCCCGCAACCGCCGCCAACAGGTCACACCGGAGCAGCCGAACACCTCGCGCGGCAGCTCTCGCCACGAGATCCCGGTCTTGAGCACGAACACGATCCCCGCCAACGCCACCCGATCATCAACGGGCAACCGCCCCGCATACCTACTCCGACGCGGCGCGCGCGCAGGCAGCAGCGGCTCCACCCGCTCCCACAGGCCCTCAGGCACCAACTCCTCGATCACGAAGACAGCATGCCCAACCTTGATCAACTACGGACAGCAGACACACCGATCATTCTGAAACGAGCTGTAAGTCCTAACTGATCAGTGGTCGTAGGCGATCAGGGATCGGGTGACCGGCTGGCTGTGGCGCGGTTGTGCCAGATCGCGGCGGCCAACGCCAGCAGCCGCTGAACGATGCGGGCGGTCACGCCGTCGATGGTGCGGCCGCCCGTGCAGTTGGAGATCGAGCTGGCCTTTCAGTGTGTCGTTGACGGACTCGATGAGCTGTCGGACGGGGGTTGAGCAGGTGCTGGGCTGGGTGTGGGGTGCGATTGCGGTAGTTCGGGCGCAGGAGCCGCACCCCGCGCTCGGCCACGTAGGCGTCGAGCTCGCGCGACACGTAGCCCTTGTCCGCGATGATCAGCAGGCCAGGCCGGTCGGCCGGCACGGACGGGTCGTGATCCAGGATCGCCATCAGCACCTGGCGTTCGTCGAGTTGAGTGTGACGAGCAGTAGCCGTAGCCGGCCAGCTCAGAGCGCTTGGTGGTCTCGCGGGAGCGGGCTCGACCGGTGTGGAGTCGACGACCCAGGTCGCGTCGGTCCACAGGTCGGTGTCGGCAGCGAGCATCCGGATCACGTGTTTGAGCAGTGGAACGGCGTTGCGCAGGCGCTTGTTGTAGCCGGATTGCTGCGGCAGGTAACGGAAAGCGCCAGGCAGGTGCCGGGGCAGGAACCGTAACCAGCGGGCCTGGGGACCGGATGCCGAGCAGGGCTTGGGCCACGGCAAGGGTGAGCAGTTCGGCGTCGCTCAGCCGTGGTGGACGCCCTGTCCGGACGGGCCTGCCCAGGTGGTCATCGATCTTGACGTGGAGTGCGGTCAGAAGGGTGTTCAGGTCAGTCCTCACAAACTGATCTTGAACACCCTTCATCCGTCTCCAGACACCGCCCGGACTAGGACTTACTCGTCTAGATGTTGCGACTATGACGCTGGTGACGGCGGGTATGGGCTGAGGCGAGGGAACGGGTCTTTCGGCGGCAGGATGAGAAGCATGTCGCCGCTGAGCTGGAGGGCTCGCGGCAGCGCGCGTCGAAGTGGGTGAACCGCCACCGCGATCACGGTGAGACCGGTCTGAAGGCCAACTCGGCCTCGAGCCACGGCGGACGAACCATCGACGGCATCACCGCCCGCATCGCCCAACGCATCCTCGCCGTGACCGCAGTCATCCGGCACAACCGCGCCACCGGCCACCCCACCGCCCCATCACCCACGGCCACTGATCAGTTCGGACCTACTCGTCTAGCCCGTCGCCCACGGTCTGAGCTTGTCGGGGTTGAGCACGGCCCAGATGCTCCGGACGCGATCTTCCACCACGTCGAACGCCAGGACGGCCACGGTGGCGCCGTCCAGCTGGGCCACCAACCCGGGCTGGGCGTTGACCGTCCGCTCCAGGAAGGTCATCCCCGGCAGCAGCGCGGCCCGTCCGGCCAGGAAGCGGGCGACGGCCTCGGCGCCCGACACCGGTCGGAGCGCGGCGGGGACCAACCCGCCTCCGTCGCCGGTGGCGGTCGCGTCGGGGGCCAGCAGGGCGATGAGCGCGTCGATGTTCCCCGCTTCCCAGGCCTGCTTGAACTCCCGGACGACCTGGGCAGGGCGCGGGCTGGGGGACGTGGAGCGCTCGGCGGTGCGGAGGCGACGGCGGGCCGACGAGGCCAACTGCCGACAGGCGGCGGGGGTGCGGCCGACGATCTCGGCGACGTCGGCGAAGGGGTAGCGGAAGACGTCGTGCAGGATGAACGCGACGCGCTCGGCTGGGGTCATCGACTCGAGCACGACGAGGAAGGCCATGTTGACCGACTCGTCGAGGGTGACCCGGTCGGCCGGGTCGGAGCGGGTGTTGACCCACTCCGTGGGTTCGGGCACGGGCTCGGGAATCCACTCGCCCACGTAGCGCTCGCGTCGCACGCGGGCCGAGCCGAGCAGGTCGAGGCAGATGCGGCCGGTGACCGTCGTCAGCCAGGCGCCGGGAGAGGCGATCGCCTCCTGCCGGTCGGCGGTCATGGCGTACCAGCGGGCGTAGGCCTCCTGGACGGCGTCCTCGGCGTCGGCGAGCGAACCCAGCAGGCGATAGGCCAGGTTGATCAGCTGGCGCCGCTCGGCCAGGAGCGGGCCGGGCTGTGGCGGGGTCATGCCGCGGCTCCTCGGGTCGTGTTCGTACTCACCCAACCCGACGAAACGGCGCGGTGAAATGTGACGGGTCGGGCGCCGTGCCCGGCGTACAAGACCTCTCACTCCACGCAGATCGGCGCCGCCCGACCTGTCGCTACCCATCCCCGGTGCTCGCGCTCACCCACGGTCACCCGCACCAGCGGGTGGAACACCCGGCAGTCGATGCCGTCATACCCGTGTCGCAGGGTCGAGTTGTAGATGTCCTCGGACACCACCAGCACGAGCGGCGCCGTGGTGTCGTGCAGCACGAACTTCAGCTCCGGGGCGTCAAGCAGCCGACAGCAGATGTCGACCGACTCGCCGAAGGGCGCCCAGGCGTCGTAAAGCACCTCGCCGGCATGGATCGCGACTCGCAACCGGAACGCCGGCCCGCGCAGGTTGTGGTCGGCGAGCAGCCGGACGAGCGCCGGGACGAACCTGCTCAGCAGCGTCGTCTTCGGCACGCGGTCCGACGGACGGACGAGGATCAGCACGCCGTCGCCCCGGTCGACCAGCGGGTCGTGGTCGCTCGGGCCGATGCCACAGGCCCGCAGCGCTACGTGCACCAGGCGGTACAGCTCCCCGCGCAGCCGCGCCTTCTCCAGGTCCGGTCGGGCGGAGGACCGCTCGATGTCCACCGCGATCATCGAGCGGTACAGCGGAACCAGGGGCGGGCGGACCCGCACGTCGTCGTCCGTCCAGTACGTCGACCAGCGCCGGGACCGTTCGCTGACGGTGCTCTCTGCCATCGCGCGACCATCCGTTCGTCGTTTCCGTCGCCGTCAAGCAAACGCACAGAGAAATCCATTGTCAAATTCGACAGGAAAGTTTCCATCTCCGCCTTTCTTCACCGTTTCCGCACCACAGAATCCCGGATTGTCGACAGATTCTCGACCAGCGGAGCGCGGGTCCCGACCGCGGAGATGTTGTCGAGTTTCTGTCGACTTCATGTCGAGACCCCGGCAATTTCCCAGGTCACCCGGATTCCGGGGCGAACTCCCACACGGACGGCAGGTTCTGCTCTATACTTTCCGGCAACTTCCCAGCCGATCTTCTTCAGACCTGGGGCGGCCAGAGTGAGCAGCGACAAGCCGTTCTCGCAAAAGCTGAGACAACGCCTCGGGCTGCGCCGCGCCGACCTCGCCGCGTTTCTCCCACTCGAGCTCAGGCAGAAGTGGCACATCCGCGACGAGGATGACCTGGACGTCGTTCGCGCCAAGGCGGTCTGGCAGGTCACCCAGTCCCTCACCAAGATCACCACGATGAGCACGCCCGAGTGGGACTTCGCGCGTTTCGCCTTCAACATCGACCTCGACGCCGACCTGCGCGAGCTCAACCTCGGGGACCGCCTGAACCGTGCGGTCGGCGAGAGGCGCCGGAAGGCGGAACGGTGGCTCGCCAAGATCGACGCCGAGCTCACCCGCCGGCTGACCGCCGAGAACCTGCCCGTTCCCCCTGATGCCGAGATCCAGGCGGGTGTCGAGCGGGAGCAGGCGCAGCGCGCCCTGTCCGGCCCGGCCGGGAGAGCCGGTTCGCTCGAGACACTGATCCCCACCGTCCACGGCCACAGCTGGGAGTCGACGGTCGGCAGCCTGCTCACCTCCGACGTCCACGTGCCGGTCGGCGCGACCGGCCGGTTCCTCCTCGCCGCCACCCGCACCCGGGGGTGCTGGGTCTACGCGTTCACCCGGGAGGACCTCCTCGAGTCGTTCCAGCTCGCCACCCAACCCACCTGGGCCGGCGACGCGGCCAGGATGCCCGGCTCGACGCTCGTTCGGCGGGTGCACCTGGCCAGCTACGACCTCGGTCTGCTGATCAACCCCCCGGCGCGGGAGGACGAGCAGGCCGTGGTCAACACCTTGGGCATCAGCGCGCTTCAGGTGGCCATGATCGCCAGCAGGTTGCGGTAGGAGCGGAGGACAACGTGGCCATCGACGGTTTCGCGGTCGTCCCGGCAGATCTGCGTGCCGCGGCCGACGACCTGTCGCGGCTCGGCGGCGAGCTGGACCAGAACGTCGCGCTGCGCTACTCGATGAACCCGCGCGAGATCGGGCACCCCGAGCTGGAGCCCAGGATCGAGGAGTTCCAGCGGCTGGTCGCCGCTGCCGTGACGAGCCTGCGGGACGACGCCCTGGAGGCCGGCGAGCGGCTGCGGCTCACCGCGGCCTGCTACGAGGAGACCGACGAGGCTCGGGCCACCGACATCCGGGCCTCGCTGCCCACCGATCCCCGGTAGAGGCCCCGATGACCAACGTCGTCAGCACTGCCGGCCCGGCCCCGTTGGACGGTGAGATCCTCCGGCTGAGCTCGCTGCGCGACCAGCTCCGGTTGACCGCCGAGGACATCGACGGGATGAAGGTCGACACCTGGAACGGTCTGGCGGAGGAGCGCTGGGCCGAGCGGCGGGGCCAGCTGCGCGACCGCTGCCGGCTCGTCGCCGATCTCTGCGACGACGGCGTCCGCGCTCTCGACCGGTACCGCGCGAGCCTCGTCGGCCCGGCCCAGCCGGGGTCGGCGGGACCGGCCGCGGAGGCGACCGGCCGTACGCTCGCCCAGATCAACCAGGAGCTCGCCGAGCTCCGCCCCCTGTTCGACACGCGGCCGCAGCCGCAGGAGGTCCCACGCCCACCGGTCCGCCGGCCTCCCCCGCCCCGCGTCGAGGCCACCCTGGGCGCGCCCGGCAACCCGACCTACTCGAGAGAGCTCGCGGAGGTCACCGCCGAGCTGCTGGGGGCGGATTTCAAGGAGCTGCGCGAACACCGCGCGAGCCCGGACGACGACGGCGTCGCCTACTACAACCTGCGGTCGGCACGCCGCCGCGAGGCCTGACAGGCGCGACCGGTCACCCGCCCGGCTTGCGGGCGACCACGCGTTCCACCAGTCCGGCCTTGAACCGCTGCCGCTGCTCGATCTCCAGGTCGCTGGCGCGCACCTGGTCCAGCGGGCGGCGCAGGAAGTGCTCCCCGGCCAGGGGCACGGTGACCAGCTCCAACAACCGCTGGACGACGCGGACCAGACGGGAGGACCCCGCGACGTGGTCGACCAGGACCAGCCGGCCGCCGGGCCGCAGGACGCGGGCCATCTCGCCGACGGCGGCCTCCACGTCGGGGATCGCGCACAGGCCGAACGTGCAGACCACCATGTCGAAGGAGGCCTCGGGAAACGGCAGGGCGTGCGCGTCGCCCTGGCGGAGGGTGACCGACCGGTCCAGCTCGGCGGCCCGGTCGCGGGCGATGTCGAGCATGGCTTCGCTGATGTCGATGCCGGTCAGCCGTGCCTGCGCCGGGTAGAAGGGCAGGTTGAGGCCGGTCCCGACGGCGACCTCGAGCACCTCGCCGACGGCCTGCCCGCATGCCCACGGGCGGGAGTCGCCGAACAGACGCCGCTCCCACACCGCCATCTCGCGGTCGTAGCTGCCCGCCTTGCGGTCCCAGTAGCGCTGCCAGCGGGCAGCCTTCGTCGCCACGGTCACCCGCACCTCCTTCCTGCCGTCACCACCCGATTCAACCGCATCGACACTGTTCAGGTTTTGCTGAGTTCAGGATTGGATGTACTATCGATCCGTGCGCGTAGCCCATCACGCCGAGGTGCTGGCCCGGTTCGGCCATGCGCTGTCGGATCCGACCCGCAGCCGCATCCTGCTCGCCCTGCGCGACGGGGCGGCCTACCCGGGGGACCTCGCCGACACGCTCGGGGTGTCGCGGACCAACCTGTCCAACCACCTTGCCTGCCTGCGGGGCTGCGGGCTGGTCGTCGCGGTGCCCGAGGGCCGGCGCACCCGTTACGAGCTGGCCGAGCCGAAGATCGCCCATGCGTTGGGGGACCTGCTCGGTCTGGCACTCACCGTCGATCCGCGGGCCTGCCCGGACGCCGAGACCGCGGACTGCTGCTGATGGCCGCCCCCACCACGATCTCCACCGCGCGCCGGGCGGTGCTGACCCGCCGGGTGCGGTGGCTGGTCGCCGCCACGATCAGCTACAACGTCGTCGAGGCGGCCGTCGCCATCACCGCCGGAACCATCGCCTCGTCCACGGCGCTGGTCGGGTTCGGGCTCGACTCGGTCATCGAGGTCTCCTCGGCCGCCGCGCTCGCCTGGCAGTTCTCCGCACGGGACCACGCGGTGCGGGAGGCAAGGGAGAAGACCGCGCTGCGGATCATCGCTCTCTCCTTCTTCGCGCTGGCCGGCTACGTCGCCGTGGAGTCCGTCCGCGCTCTGCTCGGCGCCGCCGAGGCCGAGCACTCCACGGTCGGGCTGGTGCTGGCCGCCGTCAGCCTGGCGGTCATGCCGGGGCTCTCCTTCGCCCAGCGGCGCGCCGGGCGCGAGCTCGGCTCGTCCAGCGCGGTCGCCGACTCGAAACAGACCCTGCTGTGCACCTACCTGTCCGCGGTGCTCCTGGTCGGGCTCGCGCTCAACAGCGCCTTCGGCTGGTCCTGGGCCGACCCCCTCGCCGCACTGGTCATCGCGGGGATCGCGATCCGGGAAGGGCTCAACGCCTGGCGCGGGGACGCCTGCTGCGCCGTACCGCTGCTGGACGAGCCCCGCGACGACGCCAGCGGGTGCGGATCCGGTTGCGACTGCTGCGGGGGCGCGTCTCGGTAGGCGGGCGTCGGTGCCGTCCTCCATGCTGGGTGGGACCAGCACGCGCGGAGGCTCGGAATGGCGCAGACCCGCCCTGCTGTGCACCGCACGATCGTCGTGGTGGACATCGAGAACTTCGGTGATCCGCGGCGCACCAGCCGGCACCAGCTCGCGATGCGGGACGGTCTCTACACGGTGGTGCCGCAGGCGATCGAGGACTCCGGCGTGCCGTGGGCCGACTGCGACCACGAGGACCGGGGGGACGGCATGGTGGTCCTGGTCCCGGGCCACCTGCCGAAGACGTTCCTCGTCGACGTGATGCCGGGGGCGCTCGTCGCCGGCGTGCTGGCGTACAACCGGACCCACGCGGCGGCGGAACAGCTCCGGCTGCGGCTGGCCCTGCACGCGGGCGAGGTCACCTACGACGACCACGGCGTCACCGGCGCGGCGGTGACCCTGACGTTCCGGTTGGTCGACGCGGCCCCGCTGCGGACAGCCCTCGCCGAGTCGCCGGGGGTACTCGCGATGATCACCTCGGGCTGGTTCTTCGAGGAGGTGGTCCGCCAGAGCCACCACACCGACCCGGCGACCTTCCGGCCGGTTCCGGTGGAGGTGAAGAAGACCTCGACCACCGGCTGGCTCAGCCTGCCGGACCACCCCTACCCGGCCGAGCCCACCGCCCCGGTGGACCGCCCCGGCGCGGGACGGGTCCCGCGACAGCTGCCGGCTCCGCCCCGGTCGTTCACCGGTCGGACCGCCGAGCTGGCCGCGCTGAGCAGGGCGGTCGAGCCGGGCCGGGGTCTCGTGCTCCAGACGATCAGCGGAGCGGGCGGCATCGGCAAGACGTGGCTCGCCCTGCGCTGGGCGCACGACAACGCGGACCGGTTCACCGACGGTCAGCTGTTCGTGGACCTGCGCGGCTTCAGCCCGACCGGCGCACCGATGTCTCCCTCGGTGGCATTGCGGGGGTTCCTCCAGGCCCTGGGTATCCACCCCGCGGAGGTGCCACGTCACGAGCACGCGCAGGCCGGGCTGTTCCGCAGCCTGGTCGCGGGACGACGCCTGCTGATCGTGCTGGACAACGCCGCCACGACCGAGCAGGTGACCCCGCTGCTGCCGGGAAGTGCGACCTGCGTCGTCCTGGTGACCAGCCGCAGCCGATTACCGGGCCTGGCGGCCGCGCACGGCGCGCGGCACGTGCCGCTCGGCGTCCTGGACGACGACCAGGCGCACACCCTGCTCGCCGCCCGCGTCGGCACCGCGCGGACGGCGGCCGAACCCGCCGCGGCGGCCGACCTGGTCGGGTTCTGCCAGGGCTTCCCGCTGGCGCTGAGCATCGTCGCCGCTCGGGCCGAGACCTGTCCCGAGGCCGCACTGGCCGACCTGGCCACGGATCTTCGCGAGCTCGGCCTCGAGGCGCTCGACTCCGCGGACCCGGCGGCGAGCCTGCCGGCGGTGCTGTCCTGGTCGCACCGGGCGCTGCGGCCGGACCAGGCCACCGCGTTCGAGCTCGTCGCGCTCGCCCCGGGACCGGACATCGGCCTGTCCGCGGCCACTGCCCTGCTCGGATCGACCCCCGGACGGACCAGGACGCTCCTGCGCGACCTCCACGAGCTCTCGCTGCTCGACCACAACGGCCACCGGTACCAGCTGCACGATCTCGTCCGCCGGTACGCCACCGAGCACCCAGATCTCGGCACCGTCGCCGGCCGGAACGCGGCGCTGCGCCGAGTCGTCGACTTCTACCTCGGCACGACCCACGCCGCCGACCACCTGCTCGACCCGCACCGCGAGTCCCCGCCGGCGGGCTGCTCCGCCCCGCTTCCGCTGCCCGACGAGGAGACCGCGCTCGCCTGGCTGGACAGCGAGCACGCCTGTCTCCTGGCCGCCCAACGGCTCGCCGCCGACCGCGGGTGGCATCGCCAGGCGGCGCATTTCGCCCTCGTCCTGCACACCTACCACTGGCGGCGGGGACGCCTCGACGACCAGGTCGCGGTCGGCCGGGTCGGGCTCGAGTCGGCCGCAAGGACCGGGGACCCGACCGCCCACGCCATGGCCTACCGGCATCTCGCCGAGGCCTGCGCGCTGATGGGCCGGCGCGACGAGGCCGTCGAGCACCTGCGCCCCGCGCTCCGCCTCGCCGAGCGGACCGGTGACCGGACCGGCCAGGCTCACACCCACCGGATCCTCGCCTGGGCGGACAGCGAGCACGGCGACGTGCGGACCGCGCTCGGCCACATCACGCTCGCCCTACGGCTGTTCCAGGAGCAGGGCGACGAGGAGTGGGAGGCACGCGCCCTCAACCAGACCGCCTGGTACTCGGCCCTGCTCGGCCAGCACGACCAGGCCCAGGCCCACGCGGACCGCGCCCTGCTGCTGCACCGCTGCCACCGCAACACCAACGGCACGGCGCTGGCGCTGGCCGTCCAGGGCTACATCGCGCATCGCACCGGCCGGCATGACCACGCGCTGCGCCACTGCCGGCAGTCGCTGGCCATGCTCGAGGCCCTGCGGAACACCTTCTTCACCGCCCTGGTCCTGGAGGTCCTCGGCCACGTCGAGCTGGCGCTGGGGCACACCGACGGGGCCGCCCGGTACTGGCGCCGAAGCCTGCGCCAGTACCGGGAGCAGAACCGGATGGCCAAGGCGCGTCAGGTCCGGGCGCTGCTGGACACCCTCGGTCGGGCCGGCGCCGTCACGTCCCGTTGACCAGCGAGGTACCGAGCGGGGTGCGCTCGTGGCGCAGGAAGCGACCTGCCCGGTGGGTGTGCACCAGGCCGGCGTCCCGGAGGATCCGCAGCTGCTCGCTGACCGTGCTCACCGGGACCGCGCACCGGCGGGCCAGGCCGGTCGTGGACGTGGGTTCGACCAGCGCGCTGAGCAGGAGCGCCCTCCTGCGCCCGACCAGGCGCCCCAGCGCGTCGGACGGCGTGGCCGCCGACTGCCACAGCGCGGCGATGCCCCGGGCCGGGTAGTCGATCGTCGGCGCCCAGGGCGGGTCGACCGCGACACCGACGTCCGGCCACTCGAACACCGACGGCATCAGCAGCAGGCCGGTCGCGTCGATCTCGCGGTCGGCGTCGACCGGCAGGGCGACCGTGACAGCGTCGCGGTTCCAGCGCACCCGGGGGTGCAGGTCGGCGAGCACGGCACCGAGCCCCTGGGCGGCGAGGACGCGCGTCCAGTGGGCGATGTCGTTCTCCAGCACCTCGCTGATCCTCGGCCACCACGGCGCGAGCAGGCCGCGCCACACGTTCTCCACCGCGTCGGCGAGCAGGTCGCGGCACTCGGCCGGATCCGAGGGCAGACCCAACCCGGCGGCGGGCGACCGGGCCAGTTCGGCGGCGACCCGGTCCGGGTCGGCCGAGCGCACCCGCGCCACCTCCTCCTCGAACGTGGGACGCGGGCCGTTCGGCGGCGGGCACAGGAAGTCCGGGGTGTACTGCCGGCCGAGCAACCGGGGCAGCACGGTGAGGTCGACGCGCTCGAGGGTCGAGGAGACCGACCGCAGCCAGGGCAGGTGATAGCCCTGGCGGTGCGGGCGCGCCAGCACGCGCACCGCGGCCAGCGTCTCGCGCAGCGGCGACACCGCCCAGCGGCAGGACAGCACGTCGTGGGAGGACGTGAAGCGGAACACGACGGCCATGACACCTCGATTTCGGCTGAGGCCGAAATCTTTGTTCGTCGCCCCGCCGGCCGCAACTGTCTCGGCATGACCACCGCCCGCTCGCCCCTGCTGCGCAGACCCGGTCCGTTCCGCACGCTCTGGTGGTCGCGCTCGGTGTCGGTCACCGGCGACGGGATCGGACGCACGGCGCTGGTCCTGGCGGCGGCGGAGCAGGGGCCGAGTGCGGTGAGCCTCGTCCTGCTGGCGGCCGCGGCACCGCGGTTCCTGGGTCCGCTCGCCGGCGCCCTCGCCGACCGGGTGCCGCTGCGGCGGCTGATGGCCTTCTGCGAGCTCGGGCAGGCCGCGGTGTTCGCCGCGGTCGCCGTCGCCATGCCCCCGCTGCCGGTGCTGCTCGTCCTGGTCCTGACCTCGGGTGCGTTCGCCACGGCGCTGCTGCCCGCCGGCCGCGGCGTGGTCCCGCGCCTCGTGCCGGACGCGGAGCTGGGCCGAGCCAACGCGCTGCTCGGCATGGCCGTGACGATCCAGCTCGCGGTCGGCCCGGTCGTCGGCGGCGTGCTGACCGAGGTCGCCGGCCCGCGCACGGCCTTCGCGGTGAACGCGGCCGCGTTCGTGCTGTCGGCGCTCGTGCTCACCCGGCTTCCCCGCCTGGCGCCCGAGCGCGCCGACGGGTCGAGCGGGCTGTGGGCGGACACCGTGGCCGGGCTCCGGTTCGTCGCGGCGAGCCCTGGCCCGCGCGCGATCGTCGTGTCGCTGTTCCTGCTCGTCTCGTTCGCCGCGCTCGACAACGTGGCGCTGGTGTTCCTGGTCGAGGACGAGGTCGGCGGCTCGGCAGCCGACTTCGGGCTCGTCCAGAGTGGCTACGGGATCGGGATGCTCGCCGCGTCGGCGGTACTGGGCTTCGTCCTCGTCCGGCGACCGGCCGTCCTGCTGGTGTCGGGCATCGGGCTGTTCGCGCTCGGCACCGCCGCGACCTCGGCCGCACCCGTCGTCGCCGTGGTGGCGGTGACCCAGCTCCTCGCCGGCGTCGGCAACGCGGCCGAGAACATCGCCGGCGACACGCTCATGCAGCGCCTCGTCCCCCGTCACCTGCTCGGGCGGGCGTTCGGCGCGTTGGCGACGGCGGCGCAGCTCGGCTCCGCCCTCGCCTACGCGGCGGCGGGCCCGGTGCTCGCGGCGATCGGGCCGCGGGCCGCGTTCGCGGTCGCGGGGGCCGGCAGTGCGCTGGGCATCCTGCTGCTCGTACCCGCGCTGCGGTCGCGGCGCTGAGCCTCAC
Source organism: Actinophytocola xanthii (assembly GCF_001921205.1). GTDB lineage: Bacteria > Actinomycetota > Actinomycetes > Mycobacteriales > Pseudonocardiaceae > Actinophytocola > Actinophytocola xanthii. Next base: position 27,447 of record NZ_MSIE01000021.1, read on the forward strand.
CCGGCCGCGTTGGACTCCTCGAACTCCACGTCCCCGTACAGGCAGACCCGGTTGCGGCCGAGGCGTTTCGCGTCGTACAGCGCGTCGTCGGCACACAGCACGAGCTCGTCGAGGTCGGTGCCGTTGCGGGGGCACACGGCCGCGCCGATGGAGACCGTGACGCGCACGCTCTCGACCCCGCCGCCCTTCCCCTGTACCGGCACGCGCAGCGCGCCGACCTTCTGTCTCAGCCGTTCGGCGGTCGCCCGCAGCTCGTCCTCGCCCATCTCCGGCAGCAGCACGGCGAACTCCTCGCCGCCGAACCGGCCGGCCAGGTCGAAGTCGCGGCGCAGGTGCGCGCTGATCGTGCCGGCCACCGTGACCAGCACGTCGTCGCCGGTCAGGTGGCCGTAGGTGTCGTTGACGGCCTTGAAGTGGTCGAGGTCGGCCATGAGGACGCCCACCTGGGATCCCCTCGTCAGCTCCCGCTGGATGGCCTGCTCGGCGCGTTTCCACCACCAGTCGCTGTTGAGCAGGCCCGTCTTCGCGTCCGTCTGGGCCGCGCGCTCGTACTGCTTGATCAGCACTGTGTGCTGGGTGGCCAGCAGGGCGAGCAGGGGCGCCACCACGTAGACGGGCTGGAACACGAGCAGCGCCGCGGCGCAGAAGCCGAAGGCGACCGAGCTCGCCTCGATCCGCTGGTCCCTGGCGTTGCCGAGCACCTCCCGCATCCCGATCCGGGGTTGGGAGAGGGCCAGCACCAGGATGACCAGGGCGTAGTTGACCGCCCAGCGCACGGCGGCCGCGGTAGCGACGACGAGCAGCCCGTCCATGCCGACCGGCAGCGCCGGGTGGTCGGGGATCCCGACCTGGAGCACCGCCGCGGCCGCCTGGGTGGCGAGGACCACGGTGGCGGCCGAGTAGACCCAGCGGTAGCCCGGATACCCCTTCTGCGCGACCCAGATCCGCAGGTAGGAGTACCCGTGCGTGAACAGGACCATCGCGGTCGCCAGTGCCGGGGGCAGGATCACCAGGGCGGCGAAGTTCCACACCGACTTCTGGTCCACGTACGGGCCGGGGCCGGACGCCATCCGGCTCTGCCGTGCACTCGCCCGGGTGACCTCGAGATGTACGAGGGCGCAGGCGGCGAGGATGGCCGCCCGTTCCCAGTCCGGGTCGGTCACGGGGTGCCGAAGGCCGGTGTACAGGGCCGTGAGCACGGCCGCGGCCTCGACGACGAGTACGCACCAGAGAACACGTCGTGGCAGGCGCCAGACGGGCCACGACCCGATCCCCGCCGAGGCGGCTCGGTCCCCCATATCCTCTCCCCAGGACTCGGCCCTATCGTAACCGGGCCATTACCAGCTGTCGTCGCCCTGGGGAGTCTTGGGAACAAGCTCGCGGAAACGCACCCCTCCGTTACCGATGACCCGCGAAGAACTCCTCGAGCAACGCCGTGCACTCCCCGGCGAGGACACCCCCGACGACCTCCGGGCGATGGGTGAGCCGGCGGTCGCGCACGACGTCCCAGAGTGACCCCACCGCGCCGGTCCTCGGCTCCCACGCACCGAACACCACGCGGGCGATCCGCGCCAGCACCAGCGCGCCCGCGCACATCGTGCAGGGCTCGACGGTCACCACGAGCGTGCACCCGGTCAGCCGCCACCCGTCGCCCAAGCGCGCCGCCGCCGCCCGCAGGGCGAGCATCTCGGCGTGCGCCGTCGGGTCGCCCAGGGCCTCCCTGGCGTTGCAGGCCGCGGCCAGCTCGGTGCCGTCGGGGGCGAGGACCACGGCGCCGATCGGCACGTCCTCGGTGCGCACGGCCTCCCGGGCGACCTCGATCGCCCGGCGGACCAGCGGCTCGGTCACTGCGGAATGCTGTCCATCAGCTTGCCGAACTCCTCGGCGAAGCCGCAGCGCTGCGCGATCATCTGCAGCTGCTCGTCCGGGTACAGGTCGACCTCGCCGATGATGACCTGCAGCTCGGCCGCGGGCAGCCCGAGGTCGGCCAGGATGTCCAGCGCGCCCTCCGGCCAGATCTCCTCGTCGTCCTCGGTCGGCGGCTCGACCCGGAGCAGGTCGAGCGCGTCGGCGGCGATGTCGTAGTCGAGCGCCGCCGCGGCGTCGGACAGCAGCAGCGAGATGCCGCCCGGGCTCGGCCGCAGCAACAGGAAGAACTGGTCGTCGACACCGAGCAGGCCGAACACCGCGCCGGTCGAGCGAACCTTGCGCAGCTCGGTGATCGCGGCGTCCAGCTCGCCGAGGACTCCTGGATCCATCGCGGTGCACCGCCACTTGCCGTCCTCACGAACGACGGCGATCGCGAACCCGGGGACCGCATCCTGCTCGGACATGGGGACACGGTATTCCTGATGGCGCCGGCCCGAAAGAAGAGGGGGTTGCCCCGCGCCCTGCGCACGCGGTAGTGAACCACTCACACCCCGTCCAGCGGTGCGATCATCGAGACATGACTCCCGCCGAGACCGCCACCGCCCTGGCCGCCGACCCCCGGTTCACCGGGCTGCTCGAGGCCGCCCGCGCGTTGCAGCCACGCACGGTCGCCCTGCGCCGTCAGCTGCACAAGCACCCGGAGCTGGGTCTGCGGGTGCCGCGCTCGCAGGCGGCGGTACTGCACGCGCTGGAGGGGTTGGACCTGCACGTCACCAAGGGCGAGTCCTGCGACTCGGTGGTGGCGGTGCTCAACGGCGCCCGGCCGGGCCCGACCGTGCTGCTGCGTGGCGACATGGACGCCCTGCCGGTGCCCGAGGAGAGCGGGCTCGCCTTCGCCTCCGAGGAGGCGGGCCGGATGCACGCCTGCGGCCACGACACCCACACCGCGATGCTGGCCTCCGCCGCGCGGCTGCTGCACTCCCGCCGGGACGCCCTCGCCGGACGGGTGATCTTCATGTTCCAGCCCGGCGAGGAGGGCCAGCACGGCGCCCGGCACATGATCGAGGAGGGCGTGCTCTCCGCGGGCGGGCGCCCGGTGGAGCGCGCGCTGGCCCTGCACATCACGGCCACCGCCACCTCGGGCGTCGTCACCTGCCGACCGGGTCCGATCATGGCGAGCGCGGACGCGTGGACGGTGAAGGTGACGGGACGGGGCGGGCACGGCGCGATGCCGTTCCACGCGATCGACCCCGTGCCGGCGGCCGCGGCGATGGTCGGCGCCCTCCAGACGATGGTGACCAGGCGGTTCTCGGTGTTCGACCCGGCCGTGCTGACCGTCGGCCGGATCACCGCGGGTACCACGTCGAACGTGATCCCGGAGACCGCGGAGCTCGAGGGCACCCTGCGCACGCTCTCGCAGGGGGTGCGCGAGCAGGCGCTGGCCGAGATCCCGAAGGTGTGCGAGTACATCGGCGCCGCACACGGCTGCGCGACGTCGTTCGAGGTCACCACCGGGTACCCGCCCACGCGCAACGACGAGGCCGTCGCCGGGCGGGTGCTCGAGCTGGCCGGCGCGGTGCTCGGCACGCGGTTCGGCCCGGTGATGCCGGACCCGCTGATGGCCGCGGAGGACTTCTCCTACATCGCCCAGAAGGTGCCGGCGACCCTGGCGTTCCTCGGCGCCTGCCCGCCGGGCATCGAGCCCGACGAGGCACCGCCGAACCACTCGAACCGGGTGCACTTCGACGAGTCGGCGTTCGCCAACGGTGTGGCGATGTACTCCGCCTTCGCCCTGGACACCCTCCGCTGACCGATCCGGAATGATGACCGCCATGCGAGCGGTGTGCGTGATCGGTCTCGGCCTCATCGGCGGTTCGGTCCTCCGGGCGGCGGCACGCGCCGGCCGTCCGGCCTGGGGCGCGACGACGTCCCAGCCGGACGCCGCCGCGGCCGCCGCGGACGGCGCGACTGTGCTGCCCACCGCCGAGGCCCTGGCCATGGCCGCGGAGCGGGACGCCCTGGTGGTCCTGGCCGTCCCGCTTCCGGCGGTCGACGAGGTGCTGCGCGTGGTGGCGTCCACCGCGCCGACCTGCCTGCTCACCGACGTCGTGAGCGTGAAGCAGCCGGTGGCGGAGGCGGTGGCCCGCCTGGCGCCGACGACCAGGTACGCCGGCGGCCACCCCATGGCGGGACGCTCGGTGTCGGGCTGGGCAGCCGGCTCGGCGGACCTGTTCGACGGCGCCCCCTGGGTCGTCGCCACCGACGAGGAAACCCCACCCGACGCCTGGCGCGCGGCGACCGAACTGGCCCTCGACTGCGGCGCCCACGTGGTACCCACCACCGCGAGCGAACACGACGCGGCCGTGGCCCGCATATCGCACCTGCCGCATCTACTGGCCGCGGTACTGGCCGCGACGGGCGCGGACGGCGGCACCCTGGCCCTGGCCCTGGCCGCCGGCTCCTTCACCGACGGAACGCGGGTGGCCGGCACGAGACCGGAGCTGGTCCTCGCGATGTGCGAGGGAAACCGAGTCCCGCTCCTGGCCGCCGTGGACGAGGCCCTGGGCCGCCTCGGCGCGGCCCGGGGCGCACTGGCCTCCACCGGCGGCCTGGCGGCAACCATCCGCGCCGGCCACGAGGCCCGCACAGCCCTGGACGACCTACGGGCCGCGGACCGAGAGCAGATCCGCATAGACCTCACCGACCCGGAAGCCTTCGAGGACCTCCGCGCCCTGGCCGCGGGCGGCGGCAGAATCCTCCACCTGGAAGGCAACGAGGCAGTAGCCGACCTGCCCGGCTGACCACCACCGTCACCCAATCCCCATACGCAACAGGGCGCCAGCTGATCCAGGGGTGGCGTAAGAGCCAACCCGCGAGCGGGAGCTGGTGAAGGCCCGCGGCTGCCCCCAAGGAGCGGGAGCGACGGAGCGGACACCGTCTGGACTGAGGAGCGCCCGCAGGCGCGCCAGCGCCGAGGACGCGACGAGGGAAGACGGTGTCTAAGCGCAGTCGCGGGAGCGACCATCAAACACCGACAATCACACGCGCTTGGCGACTCCCGGGTAGTCCACGACCAGCCCTGACGTGTCCACGGTCAGATCCGCACTGAAGTCCGGCACCGAGTAGTTGATTACCGCACCCGACTCCGACACCGAGACGGTCCGATACGTCTGGTGCACCAGCCGCACCGACAGGTCCGGCATGGACACGTACAGCACCGGCAGCACGTGCTCCCCGGGCTCCCGGTGCAGGTTCAACCGCCGAATGGGCAACGCCGTGAACGTCACCGCCCCCGCCACGTCGACGTCGACCGCCCCGTCGAACTCGTTGCGTTGGGTCCCGTCCCCCCGGTCGACCAGCCAGACCCCGTCCTCGGTGCGCCCGACCGACACCTGGCGTTCCTCGTCCGCCGTGATCGTGCGCAGCAACCCTCGACCGACGTCGCCGGTCCGGGCGACGCTCAACTCGAACGAGGCGTTGAACGCCGGCGTGGCCCGCTCGGGGTTGGCCGCGGCGACGATGCGGCCCGAGGCACGCAGCCGGCCGTCGGAGACCATCAGGCGGACCGACTCCAGGTAGGGAGCGGTCACCCCCTGCCAGGTCATCATGAGCGGCTTGCGGCTCGAGCTCACTGACGCGCTCCTTCCGCCCGGTCCCCGGCGGCCGAGCGAATCCAACCTACTACGAGCTCAGGCGTTTCTGCGCCGACGCAGGAACAGAAGCGCTCCGGCGCCCGCACCGACCAGCACCAGACCGATCACGACCGGCGCGAGTACCGAGGCACCGGTCGTGGCCAGGCCGCCGTCGTTCCGCCCCTGGGGCACGGGCGCCGCGCTGGTGGTGGTGGTCGCCGAGGTCGTGGTCGAGCTGCTGGTGGGCGCCGTCGTGCTGGACGGCGGGGTCGTGGTGCTCGACGGCGGGCTGGTGGTGCTGCTCGGCGGCGGTGCGGCGGTCCAGGTGACGGTGGCCGAGGCGCTGAGCTCGGTGCTCGCGACCTGGGCCACGATGACCGGCTGGCTCTTCTTCTGGGCGTAGTTCCGGCTGACGAACAGCCGACCCGTGCGCACCTGGGCCGTTGCCGCCAGCTCGACGGTGACCTCGCCAGCCGCGGCGTCCTCCGGCACGTCCAGGTAGAGCTCGGTGCCGTCGACGATGTCCTCGGCACCCAGCTCGTCGCCCTCGGCGTCGGTGATCCGGACGCCCTCGGGCAGCTCGGCGGCGAGGTCGGTGACCTCGCCGGTGGTGCTGACCGTGAGCGGCCCGATCCGCTCGCCGGCCTCGCCGCTGAGCTCCTCCGGGGCGACCTCCAGCGCCGGGGCGGGCTGGTCCCCGATGCCGACGTTGTCCTCACCGGTCAGGTAGTCGTAGAGGGCCAGCACGTCGGCGTCGAACTTCTTGCCGACCACCGGCAGCGGGTTCTTCCGGTTGATCTCCACGCCGTCGCTGAAGTGCCAGATGGCGGCCTGGGTACCGGTGATGGCCTCCTCCGGGTTCAGCCCGCCGTGCAGGGTGACGCCCCTGTCCCGAAGGGTCTGTGCCAGCTGCTTGCGCGGCGTGGCCGGGAAGCCGTTGTGCAGGATCCAGTTGATCCGGTCGCGGTTGGTGTTGAACGCCGATCCCGGCTCGGGGAACTCGGCCCAGGGGGTCTCGACCAGCTCCTGCTTGGGGTCGAGACCGGTGCGGATCGCGACGCAGTACATGCCGAGCTTGCTGCCGTCGGAGAGCTGCAGGCCGATCACCTTGGTGATGATGTCCTTGAGCTTCCCGCGGCCCATGTTCACGTGGTAGCCGAGGGTCTCGCCGGCGACCATGCCGCTGGCCGGCTCGGCGCTGGCGGAGAGCGTTCCGCCGGTCATCGTCGCGACCACGGCCACGGCGGCGCCCAACGCACCGACGCGGGCACGGGCGGCCTGGAACCTGCTCGGCATGGGCACTCCTCGTCCTCCGCTACCGCATCTCCCCCGACCGGGGACGGAAGATCCACGATCGGGTGAGCGGGGAGCCTACTTAACGTCAAATAACGGCGTGCTTTCCGGGGGTCGCGACCCGCGGAGTGGGTGAAACCCGATAGCACACCGTTATGAACGCCCGGGCCGAGCGGGCTAGGGTCCTGCGTGTGACCGGTTGGCAGGGCAACGAGGGGGACCAGGGCGGCCAGGGCTCGTGGGGACCGCAGGGCACGCAGCCCTACGGCTCGCAGCCGTACGGGAACCAGCCCCAGGAGCCGTACGGCGGCGCGCCCTACTACGGCAACCAGCCCTACGGGCAGGACCCGTACGGCGGCCAGCCGTCCCAGTACGGCTATCCCGGCGGCTACCAGACCGGCGGGTTTCCTGCCCAGGGCTACCAGACCGGCGGGTTCCCGAGCCAGGGCTTCCCCCCGCCCCCGCCGCCGGCGCGGCCGAAGCTCCCGATGGTCCTCGGCGTGCTGGCGATCGTCATCATCGTCGGCGTGGTCGTGACGATCGTGCTGGTCAACCGGGACAGCGGGGAGCCGACGGCGGGGTCGACGGAGAGCACGGCCCCCACGACGGAGCCGACCGACTCCGGTCCCGGCCCCTCCACCCGCTCCGGGCCCAGCTCGAGCGAGGCACCCACCTCGGAGGGCCCCGGCACCCGGGACGGCTGGCAGAAGATCGACAACAGCGCGGACTCCGGCCTGGTCTACGAGGTGCCGCCGGAGTGGAAGGCCGTACCGGACACCCGCGCGAGCGGGCTCGGCGTCGACTTCACCGGGACCGCCGACTACGCCAGCTACCGGTGCGAGGGTGCGAACTACGTCCGCAGCTACGCGACGAGCGGCGACGTGCAGGCCAAGGACGGCGCCGAGCTGGACCTGGCCAAGACCGTGAAGGACTTCGCGAACTCGTTCGCCCTCGCCTCGTTCAAGGACACCGCCACCGTCTCGGTGCCCGAGCCGACGGAGACCGAGGTCGACGGCAGGCCGGCGATGACGCTGGCCGCCAAGGTGACGCCCAAGGTGACGATCCCGGGCTGCGAGGCGACCGAGGGCGAGGTCGCGATCATCGGTGTCGAGCTGGAGGCGGACGGCGAACCCGCCGGGGTGGCCATGCTCGTCGTGGTCAGCGACGTCTCGGGCGGACCGGCCGACCCCAAGCCGCTGCCCAAGACGGTCGCGCAGGAGATCCTGGCCTCCACCGCCCTCGGCTGAGGAGCTACCCGGCCAGCCAGGCGCCGACCACCTCGTCGAGCACCGACAGCGGCAGCGAGCCGTTGCCCAGCACGGTGTCGTGGAAGGCGCGGATGTCGAAGCCGGAACCGAGGCGCTGTTCGGCAAGGCCGCGCAGGCGTTGGAGCTCCAGCCGGCCGACCATGTAGGACAGCGCCTGGCCCGGGTAGACGATGTAGCGGTCGATCTCGTCGCCGATCTCCAGGTCGGCCATCGGCGTGTTCTCCCGCAGGTAGGCCACGGCCCGCTCCCGCGACCAGCCCAAGGCGTGCATCCCGGTGTCCACGACCAGCCGACCGGCCCGCATCGAGTCGGTGGCCAGCATGCCCAGGCGCATGAGGTCGGAGCTGTAGACGCCCATCTCGTCGGCCAGGCGCTCGGTGTAGAGGCCCCAGCCCTCGGCGTAGGCAGTCGGCGTCACCACGCGGCGGAACATCGGCAGGTGGGTGAGCTCCTGGGCCAGCGCGATCTGGAAGTGGTGGCCGGGCACCACCTCGTGGAAGGCCATCACCTCGGAGGTGAACCGGTCCCGTTCCTCGGCCCGGTAGGTGTTGGCGAAGTAGGTGCCCGGCCGCGCGCCGTCCACCGAGGGGGCCAGGTAGAACGCCGCGGGACTGCCCGGGGCGTCGGCCGCGGGCACGGGCTCGATCTTGCACTCGGCCTGGGCGAGGCGCCCGAACCACCGGGGCAGCTCGGCCTCCGCCCTGGCCACCGCCTCGCGGGCGCTGGCCAGCAGCTCCTCCGCGTCGTGCCAGCGCATGGCGGGGTCGGTGGTCATCCGGCGGAAGACCTCCTGCTGGTCGCTGGTCCCGAAGACCCGCTCGCCGATCCGGGCGTACTCCTCGGTGAGCCGCTCGATCAGCTCCAGCCCGGTCTGGTGCAGCTCCTCCGGCGTGCGGTCGGTCGTGGTGTGGTGGCGGACCAGGCCCGCGTACATCGCCTCGCCGTCGGGCAGCCAGCACAGGCCGACCCGCTCCTCGTCGCGACCGTGCTCGACCAGCTCGGACAGCGCCGCCCGGTACTCGGCGAAGGCCGGACGCACGACGTCGGCCAGCAGCCGGCCGCGCTCGGCGGCCAACTCGCCCTCGAGCGGCTGGCGGGCGGCCGGGTCCTCCTCGACCGGCGCGGCGAGGTAGCGGTCCAGGTGCGCCACCGCGGAGCGGACGAGGCGGGCGACGGGGACCCGCCCGGCGGCGAGACCCTCGCGGTGGCGCCCCGCGACCGTGCGGAGGTAGCCGGGGACCGCACGCAGGCGCTGGAGGTAGGCACGGGTCCGGTCCTCGTCGGACAGCACGAGCATCGGGAACAGCGCCAGCAGCTCGGGCGCCGGGCTCACGAAGAGGTTGGAGATGCCGTACTCGACCTGGTGGGAGTCCAGCTGGTCGACCGTCGAGCGGGCCTGCTGGACGAGCATCGAGCGGGTCACCGACCCGTCCCGGTCGAGGGTCGAGGCGTCCAGAGCCTCGGCGCGGGCGGCGATGTCGAGACAGCCGGCCCGGAACGCCGCCTCACCCTCGGCTGACCGGTCGGGCAGGGCGTCGTCGTGCCCGGGTAAGCCCAGCAGCGTCGCCCAGAGGGGGTCCGCCGTGAAGGTGAGCTCGAGGTACTCGTCGGCAAGCGCGTTCACGGTGTCGGCCACCCGGCAACGCTACCGACTCGAGTCGGCGCCGTGTTCACGCTGGTACTCGCGCCAGCGCCGCATCATGCCGTCGATCTCGCCGCGGAGGAAGTCGAAGAACTGCCGGCTCTGGGCCAGGCGCCGGCCGGCCCTGGTGTCCTCGCCGACGATGGCCGCGCCGTCCCCCAGCAGCAGCGCCCACTGCTCCAGCTGCTTGTCCCGGTTGGCGTAGGCCTCGTACCAGAGGTCGTCGGTGACCTCGTAGTGGTCGCGCCGTTCCCCGGGATGACGCCCACGGGAGATCAGCCCCACCTGGGTCAGGTACCGGACCGCCCCGGAGATCGCGGCCGGACTCACCCGCAGCTGCTCGGTCAGCTCGGCCGCGGTGCGGGTGCCGTCCTCGGCCACCAGCAGCGCGCCGAACACCCGTGCCGGCATCCTCGCGATCCCGGCCTCGACCAGGAGCAGCGCGAAGCGCTCCACGAACCGGGCCACCTCGTCGTCGGCCCGCGCGCTCACCTGGTCGTTCCCGCTCTCCGGCACATCCCGCATCTTCCACTCCGGCCGTGTGATCACGATCAGTTTAACTGTTTTCGTGTCTTCACAAGTTTGTGAAAACTCTGTACGGTCGAATACGTGACAACCGCAATCTCCGTCTCGGGCCTCGTCAAGACGTTCGGCCCGACACGTGCACTCGACGGGCTGGACCTGACCGTGCGCAGCGGCGAGGTCCACGGCTTCCTCGGCCCGAACGGCTCAGGCAAGTCCACGACGATCCGGGTCCTGCTCGGCCTGCTCCGAGCCGACGCCGGCGAGGTCCGCCTGCTGGGCGGCGACCCCTGGACCGACGCGACCGAGCTGCACCGCCGCCTCGCCTACGTCCCGGGCGCCGTCTCACTCTGGCCGAACCTGTCCGGCGGCGAGGTCATCGACCTGCTCGGCCGGCTGCGTGGCGGCCTGAACCCGAAGCGCCGGACAGAGCTGCTCGAGCGCTTCGACCTCGACCCGACGAAGAAGGGCCGGGCCTACTCGAAGGGCAACCGGCAGAAGGTCGCCCTGGTCGCCGCGCTCGCCTCCGACGTCGAGCTGCTGATCCTGGACGAGCCGACCTCCGGCCTCGACCCGCTGATGGAGGCGGTGTTCAAGGACTGCGTGCGCGAGGAGCACGAGCGCGGCCGCACCGTCCTGCTCTCCAGCCACATCCTCGCCGAGGTGGAGTCGCTCTGTGAGCGGGTGAGCATCATCCGGCTCGGCCGCACCGTCGAGACCGGCACCCTCACCGAGCTGCGGCACCTGACCCGCACCTCGATCTCGGCCGAGCTGGCCGGCGTACCGGACCGGCTGGGTGAGCACCCCGGCGTGCACGACCTCCACGTCGAGGGCCACCGGGTGCGCTTCGACGTCGAGACCGCGGAGCTCGATCCGGTGCTGCGCGAGCTGACCAGGGTCGGGGTGCGCGGCCTGGTCAGCCAGCCGCCGACGCTGGAGGAGCTGTTCCTGCGCCACTACGAGGAGGCGTCGCGATGACCACCACGACGGCGCTGCCCACGCCCGCGCGGGTGGGCAGCGGCGGGTGGCGTACCGGGTTCACCGGCACCACCGCGCTGCTGCGGCTGGCGCTGCGCCGGGACCGGGTCCTGGCCACCTGCTGGATCCTCGTGTTCGTGGCCATGGCGGCCGGCTCGGCCGCGGCCTCGCAGGGCGTCTACCCGACCCAGCAGGCCCGGGTGCGGGCCGCGTCGGCGATCAACGACACGCCCGCCATGGTCGCGCTCTACGGGCGGGTCTTCGACCCCACCTCACTCGGGGCGGTCTCGCTGATCAAGCTGGGCGCCTTCGGCGCGGCGCTGGTCGCCCTGGTGGCGATCTTCAGCGTCGTCCGGCACACCCGGGGCGAGGAGGAGGCGGGACGGCTCGAGCTGGTCGGCGCGGCCGTGGTGGGCCGCTACTCCGCGCTGACCGCGGCGTTGCTGCTGGCCATCGGGACCAGCATCGTGCTCGCGCTGCTCACAGCGCTGTCCCTGGTCGGGGCCGGACTGCCGGCCGACGGCGCACTCGCCTTCGGGCTGTCCTGGGCCGGGGCGGGTGTCGCGTTCGCGGCGATTGGCGCGCTGGCCGCCCAGGTCACCGAGAGCGCCCGAACCGCGAACGGGATCGGCGCGGCCGTCCTGGCCGTGGCCTACCTACTGCGGGCGACCGGCGACGTGACCGGCGTCGACGACTCGACCTGGCCCTCCTGGCTCTCGCCGATCGGCTGGGCCCAGCAGGTGCGCCCGTTCGCCGGTGACCGCTGGTGGGTCCTGGTCAACCTGCTGGTGTTCGCGGCGCTGGTCGCCGCCGCGGCGTACGCGCTGGTCGCCCGCCGCGACCACGGCGCCGGCCTGGTCGCGGCCCGGCCCGGCCGAGCCGCCGCACAACCCCGGCTGCGCAGCCCGCTGGCCCTGGCCGCACGCCTGCACCGCGGTGCGCTGGTCGGTTGGCTGGTCGGCATGGCGCTCGGTGGGCTCCTGTTCGGCAGCATCGCCTCCCAGGTCGGCGCGCTGGCCGACACCCCGGAGGCCCGGGAGATGATCAGGCGGCTGGGCGGCGAGCGCGGGCTGACCGACGCGTTCCTCGCCACCGAGCTGGGCATCCTCGGCGTGGTCGTCGCCGCCTACGGGATCTCCGCCGCCCTGCGCATGCGCGGGGAGGAGACCGCTGGCCGGCTCGAACCCGTGTTGGCGACCGGCGTGGGTCGGCTGCGCTGGGCGGCCAGCCATGTGATCGTCGCACTGGGCGGCGCGGCCCTGCTGCTGGTCACGGTCGGGCTCGGCGCCGGGTTCGCGCACGGAGCGGCCACCGAGAACTTCGGGGAGATTGGCCGGGTGCTGGCCGCAGCCCTGGTGCAACTGCCCGCGGTGTGGGTGCTGACCGGCATCACCGTGCTGCTGGTCGGGGCGGCGCCGAGGCTGGCGGTGCTCTCCTGGGCCGCGCTGGTGCTGTTCCTGCTGCTCGGTCAGCTGGGCTCGCTGATGCGGCTGCCCGGATGGATGATCGATCTTTCCCCGTTCGGGCACACGCCCAAGCTGCCGGGCGCCGAACTGGAGCTCACCCCGCTCGTCTCGCTCACGCTGATCGCCGCGATCCTGCTCACCGTGGGACTGTCCGCCTTCCGCCGGCGCGACATCGGATGAGCTAGAGGATCACCACGCCGCCGCTCGTGCGGCGTGGTCCGGGGCGGTCCTGGTTGGAATGCTGGAGTCGTCGGGTCGGTTATGCCGGGCGTAGCCGATCCGACGAGGACGGCCGAACCAGGACGGGCAGGTGATCGCGGGTGAGCGCCGCACCGGAGGCGATGTCGGCGACCCCGAGCACCACACGGTTACCCAGCGAGGTCTGGGTCCTGGTCGCGGCCAACTTCGTGATCGCGGCCGGGTTCGGGCTGGTGGCCCCCGCCCTCCCGACCTTCGCCCGCAGCTTCGACGTCAGCGTCACCGCGGCCTCCATCGTGGTCAGCGCGTTCGCGGTGGCGCGGCTGGTGTTCGCCCCGGCCAGCGGACGGCTGGTGAGCGCGTTCGGTGAGCAGCGGGTGTACCTGACCGGCATCTCGATCGTCGCGGTCACCACCGGCGCCTGCGCCTTCGCCGGGGCGTACTGGCAGCTCGTGCTGTTCCGCTCGATCGGCGGGATCGGCTCGACGATGTTCACCGTGTCGGCGATCGCCCTGCTCATCCGGGTCACCCCGGCCCCGCTGCGCGGCCGGGCCTCGGGCCTGTGGGGCACCGGGTTCCTGCTCGGGAACGTGGCCGGCCCGCTGCTCGGCGGCGGGCTGCTGACGATCTCGCTGCGCGCGCCGTTCCTGGTCTACGCCGGGATGCTGTTCATCGCCGTGCTGATCGTCTGGTGGTTCCTGCGCAACTCCACGCTCGCCGCCCGGATCACCGAGGAGCAGGCGCCCGCGATCACCGTCCGGGAGGCGTTCCGGCACCGCGCCTACATCGCGGCGATGGGCTCGAGCTTCGCCAACGGCTGGGCGGTGTTCGGCGTGCGGGTGTCGCTCGTGCCGCTGTTCGTCACCGAGGTGCTGCACCGCGACGACGCCTTCGCCGGCACCGCGCTGGCGGTGTTCGCCGCGGGGAACGTCGCGATGCTGCTGCTGGCCGGCAAGCTCGCCGACTCGATCGGGCGCAAGCCGGTCGTGCTGGTCGGGCTGCTGGTCGCCGCCGGCGGGACGATCTGGGTCGGCTGGACCGACGACGTGCTCACCTTCATGATCGCGACCGTGGTCGCCGGGCTCGGCGCCGGGCTGCTCGCACCGCCCCAGCAGGCGACGGTGGCCGACGTGATCGGCTCCACCGGCCGGGGCGGGCCGGTGCTCGCGACGTTCCAGATGTCGGCCGACATCGGCGCCGTGCTCGGGCCGATCGTCGCCGGGGTACTCGCCGACCAGCTCTCCTACGCCACCGCCTTCGCCGTGACGGGGGCGTTGTGCCTGGTCGCCGCGCTGGTCTGGCTGCCGGCGCCGGAGACCCTGCCCCGCGCCGCGACCGACCGGCAGCACCCGACGCCGGAGGAGGCGGTGGCGGCCGAGCTGCCGGTCAGCTCGCCGGCCGAGCGTGCGCCAGCAGAAGAAAATCCACCACGAAGCAGGTGAGCCGCCCCTGCTCGTCGCGGCCGACCCACACCGGGTAGGAGCCGTCGCCCCAGCCCGACTCGACGCTGACCAGGTTGGCGCCGTCCGCGGCGAGCTCGTGCGCCCAGCCCGTCATCTCGCCATAGGCGCCCTCGACGAGCTCGGCGAACGCCGCCCCGGCCGAGGCGTCGACCAGTGCCACCCGCCCGCCGTCCACGCCCACCCCGAAGAACTCGCCGTCGCCGAGCAGCAGCTCCTGCTCGCCGGGTCGCCAGGCGTGGTCGAAGACGACCGGGTCCGCGTCCGACAGCACCACCGCCGCCGCGGCGACCCGGGTGTGGTCGGGGTCGTCGGCGAAGCGCACCACCGACAGCCGCACCGGGTACTCCCCGGGCGGCGCGGTCTCGACGAACGGCGCGACGTCGGCCAGCCACGGGTCCGGGTCGGCGACGACGAGGCTGCCGGTGGGCAGCCGCAGCGGGCCGGCGTCGACCACCTCCACCCGCACCAGGCCCCCGTCGATCTCGAACCGCGCCCCCTCGTCGAAGGCCTCCCGCACGTGCACGGGCCGCAGCGGCACCGGCGGGTGCCAGGGGGCGGTCAGCGGCGGGTCGGCGACCTCGGCCGGGTCCTCGGCCGGCGAGGCCTGGACCGGCTCGCCGAGCAGCTCGGCGACGACCGCCGGCCACCCCTCGGGGGTGGGCACCGGCCACGAGGTGACCGCGAGCTCGAGGTCGGGTCCGGACCAGCCGCCGGTGGACACCGTCCGCTCGCCGTCGGGCCGGTAGGCGGCCACCCACCGCGGGGTTCGCCAGGCCGGCCGACCGGCCTGGAACTCGGCCTCGGCCGACGACTCGTAGGCCCACTGCCGCAGCTCCCGCACCCGGAGCCGGCCGTCCGGCCAACGCCGCAGCTCGAGCCGGCGATCGCGGCGGCCCTGCTCGTCGATGCGCCAGACGGCGGCGTGGTTGGCGGCCCAGCACACCTCCACCAGGGCGAGTGGGCGCTCCCCGGTCAGCAGGAGCGCGTACTGCTCGCCGCCCGCGTCCCGCTCGGCCGCGGTGTCCGCCGGCAGCGGGCGCACCGCCGAGCGGGTTCCGGGGTCCCATCCCTCGCAGAAGACGATCTCGACGGACACCTCACAGATCCTGTCAGGCGTGGGCCACCGCGGCGTCGGTCGGCTCGCGTAGGTTCGGCTCCATGGCGACGATGGTGACCTTTCACGCCCACCCCGACGACGAGTCCATCGCCTGCGGCGGTGTGATGCGCAAGGCCTACGAGCAGGGGCACCGGGTGGTGCTGGTGGTGGCGACGCGGGGCGAGCTCGGCGAGGTGCCCGAGGGCTTCCTCGCCGACGGTGAGCAGCTGTGGCAGCGCAGGGTCGAGGAGACCAAGGCGGCGGCCGAGGTGCTCGGCGCCGCGCGCGTGGAGTTCCTCGGCTACACCGACTCCGGAATGATGGGTGAGCCGACCAACGACGCACCCGGGACGTTCTGGACCGCGGACGTGGAGGAGGCCGCGGAGAAGCTCGCGGCGATCCTTCGCGAGGAGAACGCCGACGTACTCACGGTTTACGACGACCACGGCGGATACGGCCACCCCGACCACATCCAGGTGCACCGGGTGGGCATGCGGGCCGCGGAGCTGGCCGGCACCCCCCGCGTCTTCCAGGCCACGATGAACCGCGACGCGATGAAGCGGAGGCAGGAGCAGGTCGCGGGCGACGTCGACTTCACCCCGCCGGACCTCGGCGACGACTTCGGCACCCCCGAGGCGGAGCTCACCACGGCGGTCGACGTGACGCAGTGGATCGACCACAAGCGCCGGGCCATGCGGGCGCATGCGAGCCAGATCAGCGAGCAGTCGTTCTTCCTGGCGATGCCGGAGGAGATGTTCCGGTACGCCTTCGGCACGGAGTGGTTCATCAGGGTCGGCGCGGAACCCGGGATCGCCGAGTCCGACCTGTTCGACTGATGCTGTTCGACGAGGTCCTCGCCGCCGGCCCGGTGCGCGACCTGGTCTCCGACGGTGCCTGGCTGCGCGCGATGCTGGAGGCGGAGGCGGCGCTCGCCTCCGCCCAGGCCGACGTCGGGCTCGTGGAGCGGTCCGTGGCCGACGAGATCGCCGGCGCCTGCGACCCGGCCCGGTTCGACGTCGCACAGCTCGGCCGGGACGCCGCCGACTCGGGGAACCCGGCGGCCCCGCTCGCCCGGGCGCTCACCGCCCTGGTCTCCGCGGACGCCGCCCGGTACGTCCACTTCGGCGCGACGAGCCAGGACGTGGTGGACACCGCGGCGATGCTCGTGTCACGGCGCGCGGTGTCGGCGGTCCTGGTTGACGTGTGGGCCTGCTGCGACGCACTCGGGTCGCTGTGCGCGGAGCACCGGGACACCGTCCAGGCCGGGCGCACCCTGCTCCAGCAGGCGCTGCCGACCACGTTCGGGCTCACGGTGGCCGGGTGGTTGTCCTCGCTGGGCGCGGCCGGACGGGCACTCGCCGGCGTGCGACCGGCCGCCCAGCTCGGCGGCGCGGTCGGCACCCTGGCGTCGCTGGGCGAGGCGGGTCCCGCGGTGCTGGCGAAGTACGCCCGGCGGCTGGGGCTGGCCGAGCCGGACATGCCCTGGCACACCGACCGCGGCCGGGTCCTCGACCTGGCCACCGGGCTGGGCCGGGTCAGCGCGTCGGTCGGGAAGATCGCCGGTGACGTGGTGCTGCTCGCGCAGACCGAGGTCGGCGAGCTGAGCGAGGTGGCCGGCCCGGGTGTGGGCGGGTCCTCGACCATGCCGCACAAGCGGAACCCGGTCGCCGCCGTCGCCGCGCGGGCGGCGGCCGCCCAGGCGCCGGGAATGGTGGCGACCCTGCTGGCGAACTCCGGCCACGAGCACCAGCGCGCCGCGGGTGCCTGGCACGCGGAGTGGCGCCCGCTGACCGAGCTGCTGGCGGCCACCGGGTCGGCGGTGTGGTGGTTACGCACGAGCGTCTCCCGGCTGGCCGTGCACCCGGACCGGATGCGGGAAAACCTCGCCCGCACCGGCGGTGCGCTGCTCGCCGAGCGGGTGACCACGGAGCTGACGCCCCGGGTCGGCCGCCTGGTCGCCCACGACGCGGTCGCCGAGTGCGTGCGCGCCGGCGGCGACCTGGCCCAGCGCCTGGCCGAGCACCCCGCGCTCGGCCTGGACCGCGAGCGCGCGGCCGAACTGCTCGACCCGGCGGGCTACCTGGGCGCGGCAGGCGAGTTCGTCGACCGCGCCCTGGCCGCCCACGCCCGACGAAAGGACGGCCAATGAGCGTCGAGGTCTACTACGAGGTGAGTGGGCCCGAGAACGGGCCGGTGGTGGTGCTGGCCGGGGCGCTGGGAACCAACGTGCGGATGTGGGCCGCGCAGGCGGAACGGTTGGCCGCGGCCGGCCTGCGGGTGGTTCGCTACGACCACCGCGGGCACGGCGACTCCCCGGCTCCACCGGGGCCGTACACGCTGGAGGAGCTGGCCGGCGACCTGGTGGCCCTGCTCGACCGGCTCGACGTGCCCAAGGCGTCGATCGTGGGCCTGTCGCTGGGCGGCATGGTCGGGATGTGGCTCGCCGCCCACGAGCCGGCGCGGGTCGAGCGGTTGGTCCTGTGCTGCACCTCGGCGAAGATCGGACCGGCGCAGCTGTGGGTCGACCGAGCCCGCGCGGCGCGCGAGTCCGGGATGGAGGCCCTGGCCGACGCCGCCGTCGGCCGCTGGCTGAGCTCGAACGCGCGACCGGCGCTGGCGAGCGGGCTCCGGGCGATGTTCACGGCGACACCGGCCGAGGGCTACGCCTCCTGCTGCACCGCGATCGAGACGATGACCGTCGAGGACGACCTGCCCTCGATCACGGCACCGACGCTGGTCATCTCGACCCTGCAGGACCAGGCGACCCCGGTCGACCACGGCGCGCGGATCGCCGCGGCGATCCCGGGAGCGAGGATGGCGGTCGTGGACGGGGCCGCGCACCTGGGCAACGTCGAACAGCCGGCCGAGTTCACCGCGCTCATCCTCGAGCACCTGCTGCCGTCGCGCTACGAGGCAGGGACCGCGATGCGGCGAGCCGTGCTCGGCGACGAGCACGTGGACCGGGCGATGACCACGATGACCGAGTTCACCAAGCCCTTCCAGGACTACACCACCGAGGTGGCCTGGGGGACGGTGTGGAGCCGCCCTGGCCTGGACCGCCGCACCCGCAGCGTGATCACGCTGACCGTGCTCACCGCGCTGCGGGCCCACGAGGAGCTGCCGATGCACGTGCGGGCCGCGGTCCGCAACGGCCTCACCCCGGCCGAGATCGCCGAGGTCCTGCTGCACACCGGGGTCTACGCGGGCGTCCCGGCGGCCAACTCGGCGTTCGCCATCGCCCGCAGGACCCTGGACGAGCTCGGCTGAGCGGTCACCCGGCGCCGATGCCGCGCAGCCGGCAGCAGCGCTTGTACTTCTTCCCGGAGCCGCACCAGCAGGTGGCGGCGCCCTCGGGCGGCCAGGTTCCGCTCACCGCGGACATCCGCCGGTAGGCGCTCAGCGTCGTGCCGATCGGCGGCAGACCCCGCGTGTGTGCGGCGAAGGAGTCGAAGTCGGCCACCGCGTAGGTCGGCTCGGCAGCGCGGGCCAGGGCGCGCTCGACGAGCGTGCGGTGCTCGTCCCAGTCCGCGCCGAGGTCGTCCTTGAGGGTCGGCCAGGCGGCGACGGCCCTGGTGTGGTCCACCCGCCGCCAGAACAGAACGCTGGGCACACCGCCCGCGGGCCGACGGTCAGCCGCGGCTTCCGAGGCGCTGGAGCGAGCCCGGTCGGCGGACTTGCGCAACTGCGCCGCCAGCGCCGGCTCCCGCGCCAGCCGCTCGCCGGCCTGGTAGCCGCGGAGCGCGCCCTCGACGTCACCGGTGTCCGCGAGGGCGTCGCCGTAGACCAGGTGCTCCTGTGCCCCGGCCCGACCCTGCTCCTCGAGGCGGGCGAACTCGCGTGCCGCCTCCTCGGGGCGGCCGGCCCTGGCCAGCAGCGCGGCGAGGTGGGCCCGCAGCTCCACCACCAGCTCGTCGCGCACGTCCTCTGAAACGCCGAGCCGCAGCGTCGCCTCCGCCTCGGGCCCACGGCCGAACCTCAGCTGGAGCTCGCTGACCGCGACCAGGGCGTAGGCCACGCTGAACTCGGCGCCGCGCAGGGCGGGGTCGTGCACCGCCGCCATGATTCGGTCGATCGTCTCGTCGGGCGAACCCCGGTCGATGGCCTCGCCCACGGCGAAGTCGACGTCATCCCCGGAAACCACACCACGTAACGGCATGACGCGGAGATTACTCAGCCCGCGATCCTGGCGAGTGCCGCCGGGTCCGGCGCGCCGTCGGCGATCACGACGGTGTAGCGGAAGCACAGCGTGCCGTCCTCGACGACCAGCACCTCCCGGTCGAAGAACGGCGCCGGGCACACGGCGGCGAACGGCTGGGAGCGGACGAACCACTTCGGCTCGTCGGTAGCCACGAACACCAGCGTCGACTCGCCGCCCTGCTCGTCGTGGCGGCCGCGGAAGGCGAGCCAGGGCGCGCGCACGCCCATCAGCTCGTCACCGCCGACCCGTCCCGGCACGTGCACCCCGCCGCCGGTGAACGATCTGGGCCCGCGCCAGAACAGCCCGCCGTAGCCGGCGTTCGGGCGTCCCTCGGTGGTCGGGCTGCCGATCACGATCCCGGCATCGGAGACGTTGGTGAAGCTGGTCCGGAAGCGGAGTGCCCAGGCGCCGTCGAGCACCTCGAAGCCCAGCTCTCGCTCCTCGACGAACCAGGTCTCGCCCTGCTCGGTCTCCCAGGCGAGCGACTCGGCCAGCTGGACCTGCCCCTTCTCGGTGGACACCACGGAGAAGTCGACGTGCCGCATCGCGCCGTTGTTCGCCAGCTGCTCGTACCCGCGTTCGCGCCGGTACGTGGGGCCGCCCCAGAAGTTCGCCGGGCCGACGTTCGGCAGCGACCAGGCGATCCCCTTGTGCCATACGTGGTCGTGCGGCCGGTACAGCGAGACCAGGCTCCCACCCAGCGTCCGGAGGGGGTGCAGGTAGGGCCGCGGCGACTCGAGCTGCCGGTCCCACGGCGCGTAGACGTACCGCGCGATCTCCACGTCCCCGCACAGCACCCGCATCGACCTGCCGTGCTCCTCGACCAGGCTCATCGTCATCGCGCGCCTCCCCAGGGCGGACCGCTGCCCCGCATGCGGTGGTAGAAGGGCGAGTCGGGGCCGAGCTCACCGGCCGCGACACGCTCACCGGTGAACGCCGACGCGTAGATCGCGGCCACCAGCTCGACGGTAGGACGGGTCTGCTCGAGTGTCACCGGCGGCGGGACCGCGGCGGCCAGCGCGTCGAGCACGGCCGCCAGCTGGGCGTCATGGCCGCTGCGCACCCCGGTCGGTGCGGCGGCCCAGGCACGGGCCACCTCCGCGGTGTGGCCGGGCGCGCCGGTCACCGTCCAGTTCTCGTCGCCGTAGCCGTACAGATGTTCGAGCTCGACCGTGGCATGCTCGAAGTCGAACCGCAGGTAGCTGGACTCCCGCGGTGAGACGAGGCTGTTGACCACGGTGGCCACCGCGCCGTTGGCGAACGTGACGATCGCGCAGGACAGGTCCTCGGTCGCGGTGGGCTTCACCTGCCTGGCCGCCACGGCGACCACCTCACGCCACTCCCCCATGATCGACAGCAGCAGGTCGAACTGGTGGATCCCGTGGCCCATCGTCGGCCCGCCGCCCTCCACGTCCCACCCGCCGCGCCACGGCACCGCGAAGTACTCGTCGGCACGAAACCAGAGCGTGTGGCAGACCGCGGCGGTCGGCCGGCCCAGACGCGGGTCGCCGACCAGCTCCCGCAACGCCGCCGCGCCGGAGCCGAACCGGTGCTGGAACACGGTGGCGAACCAGGCTGCGCCCCGCTCGGCCGCGGCCGCGACCTCGTCCAGCTCGGCGAGGCTGAGCACCGGGGGCTTCTCGCACAGCACATGGCGCCCGCGGGTCAGCGCGGCGACCGCCTGCGGCGCGTGCAGCCCCGGCGGGGTGCACAGGTGCACCAGGTCGGGGGACTCGGCGGCCAGCAGCGCGTCCAGGTCCGGGTAGGACGCCGGCACTCCCCACCGCTCACCGAAGGCGGTGCGGGCCGCGAGGTCGACGTCCGCCGCGGCGACGATCCGCGACCGGTCCCCGAACCGGGACAGGGCAGCGGCGTGCAAACCGGCGACGGCGCCGGTTCCCACGATCGCGCTCCGGACGGGGGCGGTCATCTCACCGCACGGTGACGCCGACCCTGGCCACGTGGGTGGGTCCCACCGGAAGCTCCGGCCCGACCAGACGCAGCGACTCCACGTGCCGCACCGCCGTGCTGGAGGCACTCAGCCGCAGCTCGAGCTCACCCGGTTCCACCACCCGGTGCCCGGCGCGCCCGGTGAACGCGGCGGCCGACGCCGGGACGTCGAACTCCACCCGCCGCGACTCGCCCGGCGCCAGGCGGACCTTCACGTAGCCGATCAGCCGCACCACCGGCCTGGTCACCTGGGCGACCGGGTCGTGCAGGTACAGCTGCACGACGTCCGCGCCGGCCCGCTCGCCGGTGTTGGTGACGGTCAACGAGAGCGTCGTCGCGCCGTCGGTCGGGACGTCCCGAGTGGACAGGGCGAACGAGTCCCACTTGAAGTCCGAATAGGACAGGCCGTGCCCGAATGGGAACAGCGCGGTGGGGTCCACGCTGCTCGCGCCGTTCTGGTGGCCGAGCAGCGGGGCGAGGTAGCCGGCCGCGTGGGCGTACGGGTCGGCGGGCACGCTCACCGGGAGCCGACCGGCCGGCTCGACCCGCCCGCTCAGTACCCCGGCCACCGCGGAGCCGCCCTCCTCGCCGGGGAAGAACGCCTGGACGATGGCGGCGGTCCGGGAGGCGTAGGGCCCGAGAGCGTAGGGCCGGCCGCTCAGCAGAACGAGGACGACAGGGGTCCCAGTGGCCAGTACCGCCTCCACCAGCTGGTGCTGCGCCCCGGGCAGTCGCAGGTCGGGGACGTCACAGCCCTCGCCGGAGGTGCCCCGGCCGAACAGCCCGGCCCGGTCGCCGATGGCGACCACGCAGACGTCCGCTCGCCGAGCGACCGCGACGGCCTCGTCGAGCCCGTCGGTGCTCAGGTCCGAGACGTCGCAGCCGCGGGCGTACTCCACCAGCTCGGGCGGCACCTCGGCGGCGAGCGCCTCGAGCAGCGTCGGGATCTCCACCCCCATCGGCACCTCGGGGTGCTGGCTGCCCACGTGGCTGGGGAAGCTGTAACAGCCGAACATCGCGCTCACGTCGTCGGCCTGCGGGCCGACGACCGCGATCCGGGTGCCGGCGCGCAGCGGCAGGGTGCCGTCGTTGGCCAGCAGCACCACGGACTCCTCGGCCAGGCGCCTGGCCAGCTCGCGCCCCGGCTCCGGGTCGAGCGTCACCCGGCCGTCCACCGTCGTGGGCTCCCAGTCCGGGTCGAGCAGGCCGAGCTCGCACTTCTGCCGCAGCACCCGCCGGACCGCCCGGTCCACGACGGACTCGTCGACCAGCCCGGTGCGCACCGCCTCGATGAGCGGTTGGCCGTAGCACCGCACGGTCGGCAGCTCCACGTCGACACCCGCCTCCAACGCGAGCGCGGCGGCCTCCGCGGGGCCCGCCGCCAGCCCGTGCTGGGTCTCGACGAACGTGACCGCGAAGTAGTCGGAGACGACCGTGCCGTCGAACCCCCAGTCCTCGCGCAGCAGCCGGGTGAGCAGGTTGGGGTCCGCCGTCGGCGGAACGCCGTCGACCTCGGCGTAGGAGGGCATCACCGACCCCGCGCCGCCCTCGGTCACGGCGTGCAGGAACGGGAGCAGCAGCACGTCGGCCAGCTCACGGCGACCGACCGCGACCGGGCCGAAGTTGCGCCCCGCCCGGGAGGCCGAGTACCCGACCAGGTGCTTGAGGGTGGCGACGATCCCGGTCGACTGGAGTCCGCGCACGTAGGCGGTGGTGATCGTGGCGACCAGGTACGGGTCCTCGCCGGCGGTCTCCTCCGTCCGGCCCCAGCGCGGGTCCCGGACCACGTCGAGAACGGGGGCGAGCCCCTGGTGGATCCCCAGCTGCCGCATCGTCGCGCCGATCTGCTCGGCGATTCCCTCGACGAGCTCGGGGGCGAAGCTCGCACCCCAGGCCAGCGCGGTCGGGTAGACGGTGGCGCCCCAGGCCATCAGCCCCGCCAGGCACTCCTCGTGCACGAGCGCGGGGATGCCGAACCGCCCGGCGGCCACGATGTCGGCCTGCATCGCGGCCAGCCGAGCCGTCCCGGCGACCGGGGTCACCGGTGCCGAGCCGAGGGGGCGGGTGAGCTGGCCGAGCCCCTGCTCGATCAACCGCGGCCAGTCCAGGACGTTGTCCACGAGCTCGTGCTGGAACGGCGCCACGTCGTCGTCGCCGTCGGACATCCCCAACCAGATGCCGTACAGCTGCCCCACCTTCTCCGGCAGGGTCATCCTGGCCATCAGGTCGGCCACCCGCTCCGCAGCCGGCAGCCGCGGATCTCGCCATGGCTCCGCGACCGTCACCGTACCCTCGGGCTCGTTGCGCATGCCGACGTCCTGTTCGGTCATGTTCCGAAATTTTCCGGAACCACTGTACCCACGCTAACCCTCTGGTTACGACGGTATCAAGGGATTGACGCCCGAATAGCCGGGCCGTAACCTGCCCTCAACTTGTCGCAATTATCGAATCTTGACCGAAATTTTTGTGATCGCGCTGGGGCGGTCGCTAGTCGGCGGGCCCTGGCGTCGTAGACCACTTCGTGGAAAGGCGCGCGGCTCATGTCAACCCTCCCCAGGAGAAGGTTCCTCGGTCTCGTCGGCGCGGGGGTCGGCGCCGGTCTCGTCGGCACAACCAGTTGCGGAACGGACGCCACCGGCGGCGGCGACGGCGGCGGCCAGATGCAGGTATGGGTTCTCCAGGAGGAGGCCCAGAACGTCGCCCACCGCGTCGCGCTGGACCACTTCAACCAGGGCTCGGACACCAAGGCCCGGCTCGTCTCCTACAGCAACGACGGCTACCGGGACAAGCTGCACGTCGCCATGGGATCGGACAACCCGCCGGCCGTCTTCTACAACTGGGGCGGCGGCAGCATCCGGGCGTACGCCCGCGACGACCTGCTGGTCGACCTCACCCCGCACCTCAACGAGGACCAGGCCTGGAAGGACAGGTTCATCCCCTCGGTGCTCGACGCCGGCCAGATCGACGGCAAGTACTTCGGCATCCCGGCCCGCGGCATGCAGCCGATCATCCTGTTCTACAACAAGGCGGTCTTCCGGGACGTCGGCGTCCAACCGCCGAAGACGTGGAACGAGCTGCTGGCCGTGACCGACCGGATCAAGCGGGCCGGCATCATCCCGTTCGCGCTGGCCGGCGGGGACCCCTGGACCGAGCTCGTGTGGCCGGAGTACCTGGTGGACCGGATCGGCGGCCCGCAGGTGTTCGAGCGGATCGCGGCCGGGGAGCAGGGCGCGTGGCGCGACCCCGCGATCACCAGGGCGATCACCATGATCTCCGACCTGGTGCAGCGCGGTGCCTTCGGCGACAGCTTCGCGTCGGTCCGCTGGGAGGGCGCCGGTGCCTCGACGCTGATCGCCCAGGGACGGGCCGCGATGCACCTGATGGGCTCCTGGGAGTACACCAACCAGGTCACCGACCAGCCGGAGTACGCGGCGAACGACCTCGGCTTCACCGACTTCCCGGTGGTCGATGGCGGCACCGGCGACCCCAAGGCGATCGTGGGCAACCCGACGAACTACTTCTCGATCTCCAAGGACACGCCGAACGTCGACGCCGCGATCAAGTTCCTCAAGGACGAGATGGCCTCCGACGCGTACATCGACGCCTGGCTCAAGGCCGGCGACGTGCCGGCGGTGACCAACCTCGAGGAGCGGATGGACGCCGCCACCGATCCCGAGTTCGCCGAGCTGGTCTACGACATGGTCGCCGAGG
Organism: Actinophytocola xanthii; assembly: GCF_001921205.1. Taxonomy (GTDB): domain Bacteria; phylum Actinomycetota; class Actinomycetes; order Mycobacteriales; family Pseudonocardiaceae; genus Actinophytocola; species Actinophytocola xanthii. Next base: position 52,733 of record NZ_MSIE01000021.1, read on the forward strand.
CGCCGAGCTTCCAGCTGTCCTGGGACCAGGCCGTCGAGCGCCACCTCGCGCAGCCGATGCTCGACGCGCTGGCCAAGGTCTTCCTCGGCCAGCTCGACGCGGCCGGGTTCGTCAAGGCGAACGAGGACGCGAGCTAGTGGTAGCCGGCGTCGACACGAGAACCGGGGAGGAGGCGGCCAGCGACGAGTCGCCCCGCCCCGGTCCCCGGGAACCCGCACGTCCCGCGGTCAGCCGGCCGCGCTCCTGGTACCTGCTGCCGGCCGCCCTGCTCTTCGGCCTGTTCGCCGCGTTCCCGCTGGTGCTGGTGGTCTTCCTGTCGTTCACCGAGTGGGAGGGCATCGGCGACCCGGCGCTGATCGGTCTGGACAACTGGGTCCGACTGTTCGGCGACCAGCGCGTCCTCGACGTGACCGGGACGACGCTGCTGCTCACCGTGCTCTGCTGGGTGACCCAGACCCCGGCGGCCCTGCTGCTCGGGGTGTGGGCGGCCGGGCCACAGCGCAACCGGGCGATCCTGTCCTCGATCTTCTTCCTGCCGCTGCTGCTGTCCACCGCGGCGCTCGCGCTGATGTGGCAACGGCTGCTCGACCCGTACTTCGGCCTGGCCACCGAGCTCGGCCCGCTGCGGAACCTGCTCGGCACCGGCACCGGGGCGATCGCCGCGATCGTGTTCGTGATCGGCTGGCAGTACATCCCGTTCCACATGCTGCTGTACCAAGCCGCGGCGCGGAACGTCCCGAAGGTCCTCTACGACGCTGCCACCCTGGACGGCGCCTCCCGTTCGCAGATGTTCTGGCAGATCACGCTGCCCCAGCTGCGGAACACGATCATCACCTCGTCCACGATCATGGTCGTCGGCTCGCTGACGCACTTCGAGATCGTGCTGCTGCTCACCAACGGCGGACCGGGGACGGCGACCTACATCCTGCCGTTCGAGATGTACATCCGGGGCTTCCGGGCACTGGAGTTCGGCTACGCCTCGGCCATCGCGACCGTGCTGGTGGTCCTGGCGACGACGGTCTCCCTGGTCATCGTGAAGTTCTCCGGCTTCGCCAAGATGCGGTCCACCTTGGAGGGTATGTGAAGACCGCGACCCCCCACGACCGGCCGAACTGGTTCGCCGGGACGTTCACCGCGGCCTGGCTGGTGATCGTCGGGGTTCCGCTCTACACGATGGTGTCCTGGAGCCTGCAGACCCGCGACGGCTTCCTCGACAACGGGCCGATCGCCCTGCCGCGCGCGTTGACGCTGGAGAACTTCTTCACGGTGGTCAACGACGGCTTCGGCAGGTACCTGGTCAACACTGTGATCGTCACGGTCGCGTGCGTGGTGCTCACGCTGGTGGCGGCGATCCCGGCGGCCTACGCGATCGTCCGATCGCGAAGCTGGTTGGCGAGCACGGCGTTCCGGATCTTCCTGCTGGGACTCGCGATCCCGGCCCAGGCGACGATCATCCCGCTCTACCTGATCATCAACCGGCTCCAGCTGTACGACTCGCTGACCGCGATCGTGCTGCCGACCGTCGCGTTCGGCCTGCCGCTGGCGATCCTCGTGCTCGCCGGCTCGCTCCGGGACGTCTCCGACGAGTTGTACGACGCGATGACGGTGGACGGCGCCGGCCCGTTCCGGATCCTGTGGCAGCTGGTCGTCCCGGTGTCCCGGGGCAGCATCGCCGCTGTCGGCACCTACGCCGCGCTCGGCGCCTGGAACCAGTTCCTGTTCCCGCTGATCCTGACCCAGGACCCGGACCTGCGGACGCTCACGCTCGGCCTGACGAAGTTCCGCCAGGAGTTCCAGATCAACCTGCCGGGGATGATGATGGCGGTGCTGCTGACCGCGCTCCCGGTGTTCGTGCTGTACCTCGTGGCGCGTCGCTGGCTGATCGCCGGGCTGGCCGGCATGGGTGGCAGGTAACCTTCCGGAAGAGTTTCGAGAGTTCAGGGGGCGGGCGACCGTGAGCCAACCATGAGCACAGACGAACGCAAGGTCACGATCACCGTGATCGCCCAGGAGGCCGGGGTCTCGGTACCCACGGTCTCCCGGGTGCTCAACGGCCGCTCCGACGTGTCCCCGAAGACCAGAGCACGCATCGAGGCACTGCTGGCCCAGCACGGCTACCGGCGGCGGGTGTCCCGGCGCAGGGAGAGCTCGGGCCTGATCGACCTGGTCTTCAACGACCTCGACAGCCCCTGGGCCGTCGAGATCATCCGGGGCGTGGAGGACGTCGCGCACGCCGCGGCCCTCGGCACGGTCGTCAGCGCCGTGCACCGGCACTCCGGAGCGACCCGGCAGTGGTTGGAGAACCTGCGCGCCCGCGCCTCCGACGGTGTGATCCTGGTGTTGTCGACACTTCAGCCGGCCCACCAGGAGGAGCTGCGCAGGCTGAACGTGCCGACCGTGGTGATCGACCCGGCCGGCGGCCCGGCCCTGGACGTGCCCACGATCGGCGCCACCAACTGGGCCGGTGGCATGGCCGCCACCGAGCACCTGACCTCGCTCGGGCACCGGCGGATCGGCTTCATCGCCGGACCGCCGGCCCTGCTGTGCAGCCGGGCCAGGCTGGACGGTTACCGCGCCGCCCTGGACGCCGCCGGTATCGACGTGGACGACACCCTGATCAAACCGGGCGACTTCTACCACGAGTCGGGCTTCCGGGGCGCGAGCGAGCTGATGGACCTGCGGGACCCGCCGACGGCGATCTTCGCGGCCAGCGACCAGATGGCGCTGGGCGTGTACGAGGGCCTGCGCCAACGCGGGCTGCGGGTGCCTGACGACGTGAGCGTCGTCGGCTTCGACGACCTGCCGGAGGCCCGCTGGTCCTCACCGCCGCTGAGCACCGTCCGTCAGCCGCTGAGCGAGATGGGGATGCTGGCCACCCGGACCCTGCTGCGGCTGGCCCGGGGTGAGCAGCCGGACAGCCCTCGGGTCGAGCTGGCGACCGACCTCGTCGTCCGGGACAGCACCAGCGAACACGCTCGGTAGCCATTACTCACCGTGAGAACTCCGGCTCGCTCGCCAGAGCGGGCTTTGGCTGCACAGGGCGACGAACTCATCCACCGTTTGATCGCACCTCGCGGCATTCGGATGACACCCAGTGACACCGGATCCCTTGGGCTGCACCTTTATAGGCATGGTGGGGGCGAATCTCGGCGACCTGCGGAGTCGGCTGTTAGTCCAGTGCCAGCCGGGGCAGGCGAAGAACGCCGCCCGGGTGGCGAGCACGCACGGCACCGGGCTGGTGCTGACCGGCCGGACCCCGGGACCGGTCGTACGTGCCCTGCGTGAGCACGGCTTCACCGGCCCCATCCTGTGCGACGCCAACCGCTACTCGGGGCGCCGTCGCTCGCCGGCGGTGTCCGGGCTGCGTGCCTCCTGGACCGCCGAGCAGCAGGACCTGGGGCTGGTCGCGGTGACCGACTCCGGCTATCTCGGCGAGCACGACTGGCTCGGCCTCCGCCGCATCCTCACCGACGCCTCCCGCCAGCGCGGCCCGGTCATCCCGATGCTGCCGCTGGCGGCCCGCTGGTTCGAGCACTCGGTGGACGGCCTCGTCGCCGAGCTGAACCACTTCGGGCTCCCCGCCGCGGTGGCGATCGAGCACCCGAGGGACCCGTTCAGCGTCCGCTACCTGATCCGGGGTTTCCTCGAGCTGCTCGAGGCCGAGGTGCCGATCCTGCTGCTGCGGTCCAACGTCTCCGCACTCGGCGCGCTCTGCCACGGCGCCCACACGGCCGCCATCGGCACCACCTGCGCCCTGCGCCACCTGTACCCCCGAGGTGGCCGCGGTGCGCCGCGATTACCGTCGATCGCCGCCTTCGTGCCCCGACTGCTCGACTACCGCCCACTACCGACGATCGCGACCCAGACGCCACCCGCCTGGCGTTGCGACTGCCCCGAGTGCGATGGCCGCCCGCTCATCACGCTGGCGCGTTCCCAACGCCCGGAGGCGTCGGCGTTCCGGCACTCGCTGAGCGCCCAACTCACCCTGCACGACCGGCTCTGCCGGCGGCCGGTGCCCGCCGCCGCCTGGCACGAGCTGTGTGGGAACGCGCTCGCGGAGCACCGCTACCTGGCCGAGTCGCTACCGGACTGGCACCCGCCGACGAACCTGCGCGCCTGGTACCAGCTCACCCGCGACGCGTTGGCCGAACACGTCCAGCTCCCGCGGCAGCCGGCACTCGGCCAGGACCAGCGCGCCCGCGGCTGACCGCTCTCCCGCCACCGCGCCTCAGCGCGCGGCCAGGTGGTCGGGCGGGATGACCGTCGTGACCGCGGGGGCCATCGGCCGGTCGCCGCCGGCGTCGCGCAGACCCCCGAGACCGACCCACAGGCCGAACACCATGCCCAGCACGAAGAAGAGGGCCACCAACCGAACGAGCAACGAGATCGGAACGAGCACGCCCATCGCCTAACCTCCCCACGTATCGCACTTCCCGTCCGGCGACGGGGACGGGCGGTGCGATGTGGCGGCCCCCGAGTGCGCCACATCGCACCGCCCGATGCGACGCTCTCCCACGCTTCGCCGCCGAGCCCCCCGCCGGGCTCCCCGACCCCGCCCGAGCATGCGCGAAGCACCCGTACTCCGGATGGATCAGACCTGGACCCCGGCGAGGGCGGGCAGCCAGTCGGCCGCGGCGGGGCGCTCGCCCGGCCGCGCGGCGCGGTCCGCGAGCTCGAGCAGCTCCGGGTCGAGTCGTCCGCCGAGATCGTCGGTGGGCGTCACGGCGTGGTCGGCGAGCAGCAGCCGCAGCACGACCAGCGCGAGCTTGTAGCGGTCGGAGTCCAGGGTCGGCAGGCCGATCCTCGCGGCGGGGTCCACCCAACCCGCGGTGTCCGCCTGGCGCACGGCCGGCCGCCGGCCGAGCAGCCGGAAGCCGTCGCAGTCCAGGGCGAACACGCCGGGTCCGCGGACGAGCGACCAGAGCAGGTTCCGCATCGACACGTCCCCGACCAGCACGCCGTTGCCGTGCAGCACCTGGAACAGCCGCGCGTAGCGGACCGCGAGCCGGCGGCGCTCGTCGGCCGAGGGCATGACCAGCTCCCGCCACATGGGCCGGCGCGGGTAGAGCAGGAACTGCAGCTCGAGCAGCCGCGGCGCGCCCGCGATCGAGGTGACGAAGCGGGGCGGTGCCTCGCGCATCAGCAGGCCGACACACCGCCCGCGGTGGAACACCCGCCCGCACGGCCAGGCGGTCGACGCGGCGACCAGGCGCCGGTCGGGGGGTGCGAACCCCTCCGGCAGCGCGATCAGCCGGCCGAGCTCGTCGGCGTTCACCCTGACCTCGTCGTGGTAGAGCTTGAGCAAGAGGCCGTCCGGGCCGGCGACGCGGAACACCACGCCCTGGCCACCGTCGGCGATCTGTCTGGCCACCCCCAGGTCGGCCAGCTGGACGTCACCGGCCATGACGGGCCCAGATCACCGCGGCGGTGCGGTCGTCGTCGTAGGAGCTGAGCGTGAACCGCAGCTGGTGCAGGTACGCGAAGGGCCCCGGTGGCCGGGACCACGACCGGGCGAGGCAACTACCCGCCTCGGTCCGCCGCAGCGGCACCCCGATCCTGTCCGAGGCGAGGACCAACGCCTCACCCGGTGCGAGCAGGCCGTCGATCTGCTCCGCCGGCTCGCTCGAGAAGGGCAGGCCGTCGGTCAGCGGGTCGAGGACCCCGGTGACCGGAGCGCCGAACAACTGCCGGAACTCCCCGCCGGTGAGCTGGAAGGCGGGGCTGTCCCCCACCCGTGCCGCGCGGAACCGGTGCCCGCCCGCCACCGCTCTGGCGTTGACCACGGCCACGGCAACGGCCAGCGTGGTCGACCGGTGCCGTTGGTCGGGACCGGCGTCGCGCGCCACCCCGTCCGCGGCCCGGAGCGCCGCCGCCAGGTCCACCTGCTCCAGCGGGGCGCTCGGCAGTGCGGCGGCCAGGTGGCCCACGACGTGCCGTACGGCCAGCTGGGCGCCTCGGTGCGGTTCGGCGGCCGGACCGAGGCCGTCGGCCACGGCGGCCAGCACCAGCCGGTCCTGCACCGCGGTCACGGCCACCGCGTCCTGGCGTACCTCGCCCTCGCCCCGGTGGGCGGCTCCCCTGCTCGAGGCGGCCCGCACCTCCAGCGAGCCGACCCGGCCGGCCTCGAGCACCGTGTCCGGGACACCCGTCACCGGGCCAAGCCAGGGCGCGTGCGCGGCCTCCCGCGGCTGGAGCACGTCGCGGTCTCCCCACTCGTTCATCGACCCACCCCCCTCAGACCTGGTCGACCTGGAGCGCGGTGAACCCGCTGACGGTGCGCGGTATGCGCAGCACCAGGTCGCCGGCCTCGGTGACCTCGCCGGAGCTGACCACCGACGAGGTCAGGGCCCGCGCGAACTCGTGCAGGGCCAGGCCCGGGCCGAGCCCGCCCTGGCTCATGAAGGCGCGGACCGTGCCCACCCGGCGGATGGTCTCCTCGTCGGCGTCCCCGATGCCGAACGCGATGATGTTGGGCCGGAGGTGCCAGGCCGGGTCCACCAGGCGGTCGTAGGCCGCCGGCCAGGTACCGGGATCGGTGGGCTGACCGTCGGAGAGGAAGAACACGGCCGGCCGGTAGACCCGGTGCCCCGCCGACTTCAACCGCCCGACGTCCCGCTCGATGGTCTCGCGCAGGACGGTGAAGGCCGCGCCGAAGCTGGTCGCCGGGCTCACCACGAGATCGGCGATCCCCACCACGTCGCTGAGCGCGCACAGGGGTTGCAGCACCTCGGCGTCACCGGAGAAGCCGATCAGGCAGAACCTGGTCTTGTCGGCCACCACCGGATCCGTACCGACCGCCCGGTGCAGTTCACGCAGGCCGTCGTTCAGCCCGTCGACGTGGTCGGCCATCGAGTAGGACTGGTCGCACACGACGTAGAACGGCAAAATCTGTTCGGGCATTTTTTCCTCCTCCCCCGCGGAGGATCGCGCGCTCTCCTGGACCAGCCCTGGATCAGAGGTTGACCGGCATGGATTTTCGGCTCTTCGGCCCGTTCGAGCTGTGGCAGGACGGGACCCCGGTCGACCCCGGCGACCTGCAGCAGCGGTACGTCCTGGTGATCCTGCTGCGCAACGCCAACCGCGCGGTGTCGCGGGACTACCTTCAGGAGACCGTCTGGCTCGGCCAGGAACAGCCGCGTTCTGACCTGGTCACGAGCTATGTCGCGCGCCTGCGGAAGATCTTTCGCGACGCGGGGGCCGACGAGATCTCGATAGACAAAACCCCTACCGGCTATCTGTTGCGTATCGACGACGAGCTCATCGACACGGTTCGGTTCGACCGGCTGTGCACCCGGGCGCGAACCGCCCCGCCGGCTCAGGCCCGCCGGCTGCTCACCGAGGCGCTCGACCTGTGGCGCGGCCGGTTCCTGTCCGACCTCGACCTCGACCGCGCCGGGGGCGCCGCCGGTGCGCCCTCCGAGGAGGCCAGGGCGGACGCGCTGGTGGACCTGGCCGAGCTGGAGCTCGCCGCCGGAGACCACCGCCCGATCCGGGATCGGCTGCGGGCCGTGTGGGAGGAGGACCGCAGCCAGCAGCGGGTGGCCGCGGCCCTGATGCGGGCGCTGATCGCGGGCGGCGACCAGGTGCGGGCGGTGGCGGTCTACCACCAGACCCGGGACGCGCTCGAGGAGATCGGCATGGAGACCGCCCGCGAGCTGCGGGACATGGCCTGGCTGGCCCAGTACGGAGAGCGGCCGAGCTCGCTGCCGGCCCGGCCGGCGCGGTTCACCGGCCGCGATGCCGAGATCGCGAAGGTCGAGGACGTCGCCAGGACGGCGACCGACGACGGCGCCGCGGTGCTGTGGATCAGCGGGATGCCCGGCGTCGGCAAGACCGCGCTCGCCGTGCACGCCGCGCACCGCCTGGGCCAGGAGTTCCCCGACGGTCGGCTGTTCGTCGAGCTGAACGGCTTCACCCCGAACGTCGAGCCGACCGACCCGGCCGACGCGCTCGAGCGGCTGCTGGTCGACCTCGGGGTGCCGCCGGAGGCCATTCCGGCCGGCACCCGCGCGCGCAGCGAGCTGTACCTGGGCAAGCTCGAGGACACGAGAACGCTCGTGGTGCTCGACAACGCGGCCTCCGAGGAACAGATCGCACCGCTGCTGCCGGCCGTGCACGGCTGCCTCACCCTCGTCACCAGCCGCGACCTCGGCGCCGAACAGGCCACCGACCACCTCCACCTCGAGCCGCTGCCGGTCCCCGACGCCACGGAGCTGTTCCGCCGCCTCACCGACGCCGAGCGGGTCCGGGCCAGGGCCGACCTCGTGCGCGAGGTCGTGCTGCGCTGCGGCCGGGTGCCGTTGCTGATCCACGTCGTGGCCGCGCAGTTCCGCCGGCACACCAGGTGGCCGCTGGAGCACCTGGTGACCCTGCTGGCGACGGCCGGCCCACTGGCCGGCTTCTCCGACACCGCGCAGCTCGCCTGCACGGTGTCCTACCGGCAGCTGCCCGTCGCCCAGCAGGCGCTGTTCCGGCTGTTCGCGCTGGTCCCCGGGCAGAGCCTGTCCGCGCCCGGTGCCGCGGCGCTCATGGACTGCCCGGTCGGCGAGGCCCGCGGCCTGCTCGCCGACCTGCACCAGGCGAGCCTGCTCGAGGAGTCCGCGCCGGAGCGCTTCCACATGCTCGACCCGCTGCGGGGCTACGCGCTGACCCTGCCGGCCGACCGCGCCGGCGTGACCAGGCTGCTGGACTTCTACCTCGTCTCGGCCGCCGCCGCGGTAGCCGTGCTGTTCCCCTACGACGCCGACCGCCAGCCGCCGGTCGAGCGCGGCTGCCCGGCCGCCCCGCGCTTCGCCGAGCAGGGTGACGCCCGGGGGTGGCTCGACGAGGAGCGGGTGAACCTGGTGGCCGCGATCCGCTACGGGGCGGCCAACGGCCTACCGGAGCACACCTGGCGGCTCGCGGTGCTGCTGTGGCGGTACTTCTACGTCGCCGGGCACCTGCGGGACTGGGCCGAGACGCTACAGCTGGCCAACGGGGTGCTCGAGGGCGGCGACAACACCGAGGGGCAGGCGCACGTGCGCCTGCGGCTGTCCGGTGCGCGGTTGCGCGCCGGCGCCCTGACCCAGGCGCACGCCCTGGCCAGCGCCGCGCTGCCGCTGTGGGTGTCGCTGGGGGACGCGCGCGGGGAGGCGGACACCCGCGCCGCGATCGGCACCGCGGCCAAGGACCTCGGCAACCACGAGGAGGCCCGCGAGCAGCTCGTCACGGCCCTCGCCGGCTACCGCGCCAAGGCCGACCGCCGAGGGCAGGCGGTCGTCCTGGACCACCTGGCCCAGCTCGACGAGCTACGCGGTCGGCTGGTGGAGGCGGAGGCCAAGCACGTCGAGGCCCTGGACCTGCTGCGCGGGCTCGGCCACAGCCAGGGCGTCGCGCACTCGCTGGACAACCTGGGTGGGGTGCGCCAGCGGCTCGGCCGGCTGGCCGAGGCGCTCGCCGACCACACGGAGTCCAGGAACCTGGCCGAGGAGATCGGCGACCGGGCCTGCGAGGCCTACGCGCTGAACAACCTGGGCAACACCCACCGGCTGCTCGGCAACCTGGACGAGGCCGCCCGCTTCCAGCAGCTGGCCAGGAAGGTGGCCGACCTCGTGGTCGACCCGAACCTGCGGACCCAGCTGTACCTCGACCGCGGTGAGACCGCCCACCGGGCCGGCGACCCGCGCGCCGCCCTGCACGCCTTCCGGGCCGCGCTGGACCTGGCAGCGGGCACCGGCGACCGGGCCCAGCAGGCGCGGGCCAACGCCCGGCTCGGCGCGGTGCTGCACGGCACAGGCCAGCACAGCCAGGCCGGTGCTCACTGGCTCGAGGCCATCGCCGGCTACGACGAGCTCGGGTTGCCCGAGGCGTCCCAGGTGCGCAGCGAGCTCGACGGGCTGGCCTGCGCCTGCACGCCGGGCTGACCCCGCCAGCCGACGCCCTCCTGCAGGTGCAGCAGGGACATCAGGTCGGGGTGGATCTCCCGGACGGCGCTGTTGGTGTGCCAGCGACCGAGGGTGCGCACGAGCTGTCGCAGGTCCACCCGGACCGTCGCGGAGTCCACGTGCGCGGCGTCGACGAGCACGTCCCGGGCCACCGAGCAGGCCTGCTCCACGTCGCCGTGCTGGGCGTGGGCGAGGGCCCGGCGGGCGCCGAACCGAGCCCGGGCACGACGAGCCACCTCCGGGATGCGCGGCACCTGTTCGTCCAGGACCGCGGCGGCCTCACCCGGCCGCCCCAGGTCGTAGAGCGACCAACCGCGGGCCAGCGGCACCTGGTCGGACACGCTCGCCGAGCCGAGTACGGGTGCCTCCGCGTCGGACGCGGTCGCCAGCAGCGACTCCGCCCGCTCGAGCGCGCGCTCGTAGGCCAGCGCGTCGCCGGCCAGCGCGTGGCCCTGCGCCTCGCACCGGGCGGCCTGGCCGAGGATCCGGGGGCCGGCGCCGGTGTCGGCCTGGGCCCGCCGGGCCAGCTCGATGGTGCCGAGCGCGTCCAGCCGGTACATCGCGACCTCGGCCCGGCGGACGAGCGCGAAGCTGGCCAGGTGCGGGTCGCTGCCGGTGAGCGCGTACTCGACGGCCCGGTCGGTCCAGGCGAGGGCGCCGGCGTCGTCGCCGGCCTCCTGGCTCATCCAGCCGATGTATTCGGCGACCCGGGACGCGAGCACCCACAGCTGTTGCCGGACCGGCTCGTCGCCGTGCCTGGTGAGGGTCTGAACGGTCTGCAGGTGCGCCAGGGCCTGGCCGAGCACGGGCACCGGGCTCGTCATCGTGCCGAGCACGCGGAGCTGGTCGAACCCCGCGCGCAGCGCGTCCACGGTGCGGCGGTCGGTGGCGGCGCGGGAACCGCGGACCAGGGCGTCGCCGAGGAGCTCGCCCGTACCGGCCTCGAGCAGGCGACGGGACAGCTGGCGGTAGTGCAGCGCGCCGGTGTCGGCGAACGCCACCACCAGGACCTCGTCGTCGGGGCCCGGTCCGGACGCGACGGGCGAGCCGGCCGCCGCGGGCGGCAGTGATCGGAACAGCACGCCGCCGGTGCCTAATGCCTGGTCACAGAGTTTCGCCAAGGTGGCATTGGGCGGTTTGAGGTCGTTCTCGACCTTGCTCAGATGGCCCTTGCTGTAGTTGATCCGGCGGGCCAACTCCCCCATCGACATCCCGGCCGAGGTGCGGAGTTTCTGCAACTGAGCGCCAAATGAATGGGCCACCGAATCCTCCCAGCTGTTCTACGCCCCGCAGTACAGCATTTTGGATTGCGGATAGCAACAATCCGGGCCCACCCGCCTCTCGGCGGATGGGCCCGGATCCGGGCGGTCACCAGTCCCGGGTCCTCAGCCGATCCAACTGTGGCCGTTCGTGGTGGCCGTCGGAGCCTGCGACGGGGGCGCGTCGCCGGCCGAAACCGTGCTGGAGATGGCGATCGGGGCGCCGACGGCAATGGCCGTCGCGCCGAGCACAGCAGCGATCCTCGCGGTGAAAACGGCAGCGCGGGACAACGACATGATTTCCTCCTGGATCCGTTCACCAGCACTTTCAGCGGATTACCAAGAGAATTTCGCGAACTACCCTACTGGAACAAGATATTGCCTGTTTCCCCATTCACCGGGAAACGGGCAACACTGTTTCTCAATTATTCCACGAGACCGCGCACTTGGGCCGTGAGCACCGCAAACGTGCTTCCGGCGTGTGGCATGCGACCGGCGAGGACGAGATCGAGCACTTCCGCGAACGGCAGCCAGTGCAGCTCGAGATCGGCCTCGCCGGCCTCCAGTCGCGGTTCGCCCTCGGTCAGGTCGGTGGCGAGGAAAGCGTGGTCCCGGTGATCGGTGAAGGAATCCGCGCAGTGAACGGCGCCGAGCGGCGCCCAGCGCTTCGCGGTGATCCCGGTCTCCTCCGCCAGCTCGCGCCGGGCGGCGGCGGCCGGGCCGGCGTCGCTTCTCTCGATGCCCCCGGCCGGGAGGCGCCACTGTGTCTGCTCGTGTACGTAGATCCACTGACGGGTGACCGCAATCCGACCATCGGGTCGGGCCGCGACCACCGTGACCGCACCCGGAGCGACGACGTGGTCGTAGACGCCGCGGGATCCGTCCGGCCGGACCGCCGCGTCCCGCCGAACCTCGAACCACCGGGAAGAGAACGTCACGACCGACGAGAGCCGTGACCAGGCGGGAGATGTTTCGATCATGACACCCGTCCAATGCCTGGAGTATCCAGCCGTATACCTCGCTCGAGCAGCTCCCCCACAAGGGTGAACTCTACGTCCCCCACCGGGTTAAACGGATGCCCGATCCAGCTCGGATCCACTCCTGGTCCATTCCGACGGCGATGATGAAGTTTCAACAAACCGAGGGGCGCGTATGGGACCACTACTTGGTGAGCGCTACCAGGTCGTGCACCCGGTGTGGCGGGACCGGCTCGGTGAGACCCACGTGGCCAGGGACGAGCGGACCGGGTGCCCGGTGGCCGTGCGCCTGCTGCGCGGCGCCCTCGCCACCCGGGCCGTCGCCGCCCGCCTGCACGAGGAGCGCGCCCGGCTGGTCGCGGTCCGGGACCCCCACCTCGCCGCCGTGCTGGACCTGGTCGAGGAGGGTGCGGTCCTGGCCGTCGTCTCGGAGGTGGTGGAGGGCCAGACCCTGCGGGGCCGGCTGCGTGCGGGTGCCCTGTCCGCCGCCGAGATCGCGGGGGTTGGCGCGGGGGTCGCGGCGGGCCTGGCGGCACTACACGAGGTCGGGCTGGCACACGGACATGTGGACGCCGGCACGGTCGTCCTCACTCCCACCGGCGAGGTCCGGCTGACCGACGTCGGACCGGCTCACCTGGTCACGGCGGCGCCGGGCGGTAGGGAGGCACTGCGTGCCGGGCCGGCACCGGCGCCGGAGCTGGCGGCCGGTGCAGTCCCGGGTCCGGCGGTGGACCTGTACGCGCTCGGGGGTCTGCTGGCCGACCTGACCGCCGGCCGCTGGCCCTCACCGGTCCAGCGCCTGGCCCGCCGGCTGCGGTCGCGGGACCCCCACGCCCGGCCGACCGCGGCCGAGGTACGTACACGCCTGTCCAGGCCGGAAAACCCCGACGACGAGCCGACGACCCGGCCGAGCCGGCGAGGCCTGGCCCGGGCGAGGTAGCGGGTACGGCGTCAGCGCTTGGGCCAGTGCCAGGAAGGACGGTCGAGTTGTCCCTGCCCGGCAACGGTCGTCCGGCTTTCCGTCTTCACCAGCTCGACCGTGTGCGCGTCCGGCTCCACCGCCTCCACCGCGCGCACCAGGGGTTGGGCGTGGGTCACCACGACGACCTGCGTCCGCCGGGCGGCGGCGGCCACCAGCGCGGCCAGCGGCGGGAGCAGGTCGGGGTGCAGGCTGGTCTCCGGCTCGTTGAGCACCAGCAGCTCCGGCGGCCGCGTCGTCAGCAGCGCGGCGACCAGCAGCAGGTACCGCAGTGTCCCGTCGGACAGCTCGGCCGCGTCCAGCGGCCGCAGCAGGCCCGGCTGGTGCAGGCGGAGGCCGAACCGCGTGTCGTGGTTGACCACCTCGACCCGGGCGCCGGGAAACGCGTCGGCGACCGCCTCGTCGAGCCCGGACGCGTCACCGGTCTCCCGGATGGTCTGCAGCGCGGCTGGAAGGTCGGCACCGTCGGCGGCGAGCATCGGGGTGCGGGTGCCGATGCGCATGGCACGCGCCGGAGCGTCGGCGTCGGTGCGGAACTGGTCGTAGAAGCGCCATGAGCGGATCCGTTCGCGCAGCAGCAGGACCTCGGGCCAGGCGAACTCACCGAGCATGCTGTCGGTCAGCCGAATGCGGTGCTGGTCCGATGACCAGGCGCCGCTCTCGGCGCGGGCTCGCACCACACCGGCATGCCGGTCGGCCAGCAGGGCGGATGGCCTGAGCACCGGGCCACGCCACAGGCACTCCCGCTTGAACTCGGGGTCGAGGTTGAACTGCGTGCTGCCCGGCACCGGCAGGCCCAGGTCCAGCGCATAGCCGAAGTCGTCACCGCCGAAGCCCAGCCGCAGCGCGACGGGGTTCCGGCGAACGGTGCCCTGCACCGGTCCACCCCCCTTGGGCTGGTACTGCGGGCCGGCCCAGAGCGTGGACTGGAGCCCACCCTCCCGCGCCAGGGCCGCCACCGCCCCGTTGCGGGAGGTGTCGGCGAGCAGCCGCAACGCGCGGTACAGGCTCGACTTGCCGCTCCCGTTCGCACCGGTCACCAGGGTCAGCCGGGCCAGCGGCAGGACGAGGTCCCGCAGCGAGCGGTAGTTCTCGACGGCCAGTGTGGTCAGCACCAGGCGAGGCTAGAAGAGCGCACCGACAACGGCTTCGGCGCCGCTTCAACGGAACGCAGCTAACGATCGCGTCACGTACACCTGCTCGCATTTTTCTGTACATGAATCGTATTTAGGCTCCGGCAGGTTCGTTCCCCCATGGAGGCCCGCCCGATGCCACGCAGCAGACGTCCGTTAACCCTCGCCGGGTCACTGACCGCGATCGTCGCGATCGCGCTGGTCGGTACCCCGGCAGCGGTCGCCCAGCCGACCGCGCCCAGTATCAGCGAGATCCACTACGACAACGTCGGCACCGACACCGGTGAGGCGATCGAGGTGGAGGCACCGGTCGGCTTCGACCTGAGCGGCTGGCAGCTGGCGCTGTACAACGGCAACGGCGGCGCGGTCTACCAGACCCGCGCCCTGTCCGGCGTCGTGCCCGCGGCCGGGGTGGTCGTCGAGACCTATCCGACCGACGGCATCCAGAACGGCGCGCCGGACGGCGTCGCGCTCGTCCGACCGGACGGCACGCTCGCCGAGTTCCTCAGCTACGAGGGCGCGCTCACCGCGGCCGGCGGCCCGGCGAACGGCACCGCGGCGACCGACATCGGCGTCGCCGAGACGTCCTCCACGCCGGTCGGCAGCTCGCTGCAGAAGATCGACGGCGGCTGGCATGGCCCGGCCGCGCACACCTTCGGGGCACGCAACACCACCGGCGAGGACACCGGTCCCGACCCGGTCGGCTGCGACCTCGCGCTGACCAACACCATCGCCGAGGTCCAGGGCACCGGCGACGCCTCACCGCTGGTCGGCACCCAGGTCGTCGTCGAGGGCGTTGTCACCGCCGACCACCGCACCGGCGGCTACAACGGCGTCTACGTGCAGACCGCGGGCAGCGGCGACCGCGCCCCGGCCGCCGGCGTCGCCTCCGACGGCATCTTCGTGTTCGTCGGCGGCAACACCGCCAACCAGCCCGGTGTGGCGATCGGCGACCAGGTCCGCGTCCGCGGCTCGGTCAGCGAGTACTTCGGCCTCACCGAGATCACCATCGGCGGCCGCGCCGACGTGCAGATCTGCGCGCACGATGCCGCGCTGCCGGCGGCATCCCCGCTGAGCCTGCCGCTCGACCCCGCCGCCCGCGAGTCGGTGGAGTCGATGGTCGTCGCCCCGGTCGGCGCGTACACCGTCTCCGAGGTCTACAACACCAACCGCTTCGGCGAGGTCGTGCTCGCGGCGGGCGACCAGGCCGCGCGGATCCCGACCGATCTGCACCGTCCCGGAACCGCGCAGGCGCGGGCCGTGGCGGCGGAGAACGACCTCCGCCGGGTGCTGCTCGACGACGGGCGCACGACCAACCTGTCCAACGCCGGCCAGGCGCCGCCCTACGTCTACCCGGACGCCCCGCTGCGCGTCGGCGACCAGGTGGAGGCGTTCGGCCCGAGCGTGCTGTCCTACGGCTTCGACGAGTGGCGGCTCCAGCCCACCCGGCCGGTGACCTCGACCACGCCGGCGATCGACCGCACGACGTTCAAGTCGACCAACCCGCGGACCCCGGCCCCCGAGGACGTCGGCGGGGACATCAGGCTGGCCAGCTTCAACGTGCTCAACTACTTCGTTCACTTCGGCGGGGACGCCCGCGGTGCCGCCGACGAGGCCGGCCTGGCCAAGCAGGAGGCGAAGATCGTCAAGGCGATCAGCGCCCTGGGCGCGGACGTCGTGGCGCTCGAGGAGATCGAGAACTCGGTCCGGTTCGAGGACGACGACCCGCAGATGGCGCTCAAGCGCCTGGTCGCCGCGCTCAACGCCGAGGACGGCGCCGGCACCTGGGACTACGTCCGCTCGCCGGCCGGTCTGCCGGCGGCCGCCCAGCAGGACTTCATCACCACCGCGATCATCTTCAGGCCGGCGGCGGTGACCCCGGTCGGCGAGTCGCGGACGATCAACGACGAGTCGGTGTGGTTCAACGCCCGCGAGCCGATCGCGCAGACGTTCACCGCCGGGGACGCCACGTTCACCGTGGTGGCCAACCACCTCAAGTCCAAGTCGACCTCCGACGCGGCGACCGGCGACAACGCCGACGCCGGTGACGGGCAGGGCGCGTTCAACGGCGACCGGGTCCGCCAGGCGCGGTCGCTGGCCGCGTTCGTCGACCAGCTCCAGGCCGACAGCGGCAGCGAGGACGTGCTGCTGCTCGGCGACTTCAACGCCTACACCCACGAGGACCCGATGCAGGTCCTCTACGACGAGTCCTTCGTCGACCTGAACACCACGGGTGAGGCCAGCTACGTGTTCGGCGGCGAGTCGGGCTCGCTCGACCACGCCGTCGCCTCGCCGTCGCTCGCCGAGCGGGTGACCGGGGTGGACGTCTGGCAGATCAACTCGCACGAGTCGTACGCGTTCCAGTACGACGGCCTGCCGGCCTTCTACGCGGCGAACCCGTACCGGGCCAGCGACCACAACCCGATCGTTGTCGGGCTGTCCACCGCGGCCGCGGCCCCGGTCGACCTGCAGCTGTTGGGCATCAACGACTTCCACGGGCGGCTCGAGTCGCCGGGCAACGCCCCGGACGGGCGGCCGGTCGGCGGCGCGGCCCAGCTGGCCGGGCTGGTCGACCAGCAGCGCGCGGCCAACCCGAACACGCTGTTCCTGTCCGCGGGCGACAACATCGGGGCGTCGACGTTCATCTCCGCGATCGACCAGGACAACCCGACGATCGACGCGCTGAACCTGATGGGGCTCGACGCCTCGGCGGTGGGCAACCACGAGTTCGACAAGGGGATGGCCGACCTGACCGACCGGGTCGTCCCGCGCGCGGAGTTCCCCCTCCTCGGCGCGAACGTGTACCGGGGTGGCGAGCGGGCGCTGCCGGCCTACGAGGTGCGCGAGCTTTCCGGCGTGCGGGTCGGCATCGTGGGCGTCGTGACCGAGCAGACCGCGTCGCTGGTCAGCCCGGACGGCATCGCCGGGCTGACCTTCCGCGACCCGGTGGCCGAGGCCGCGCTGGTCGCCGGTGAGCTCAAGGACGGCAACGCCGCCAACGGCGAGGCCGACGTCGTGGTGCTGCTCGCCCACGAGGGCGCGGCGGAGGACAACATCGGCTCGGTCGAGGACCTGCAGAACGACCGGGTGTTCGGGCGGTTCATGAACCTCGGCGCCGACGTGGACGTGATCCTCAGCGGGCACACCCACCAGCCGTACGCGTTCGAGGCGCCGATCCCGGGCACCGACCGGCTCCGGCCGGTCGTCCAGGCCCAGGAGTACGGTCGCAAGCTGGGCAAGGTGACACTGTCGGTCGACCCGACCACGGGGTCCATCGTGGACAGTGGAACCGAGCTGCTCGACGTCGTCGGCGCGCCGGCCGACCCGGAGGTCGCCGCGCTCGTCGCGCAGGCCAAGGCGAACGCGCAGGTGCTCGGCCAGCAGCCGCTGGGCACGATCACCGCCGACATCCGCCGGGCGTTCACCTCGGCGGGTGCCGAGGACCGCGGCAGTGAGTCCGTCCTCGGCAACTTCATCGCCGACGTCCAACTCGCCGGCACGGCCGACCCCGGCCGCGGCGGCGCGCAGATCGCGTTCATGAACCCGGGCGGGTTGCGGGCCGACCTGCTGCACGCACCGGACGGAGTGGTCACCTACGCCGAGGCGTTCGCGGTACAGCCGTTCGCCAACGACGTGGTGACCAAGACCTACACCGGCGCGGAGATCAAGCAGGCGCTCGAGGAGCAGTGGCAGCCGCCGGGCGCGTCGCGGCCCAAGCTGCACCTGGGTGTGTCGAAGGGCTTCACCTACACCTACCTGCCGGACAACCCGCAGGGACAGCGGATCACGTCGATGTCCCTGAACGGCACGCCGATCGACCCGAACGGCACCTACCGGGTCACGGTCAACTCGTTCCTGGCCTCGGGTGGGGACAACTTCTCCGCCCTGGAGGGGGGCGAGAACCCGGTGACCACCGGCGACAACGACCTGACGATGCTGACCGAGTACCTCCGGGAGAACTCGCCGGTCACCGCCGACCCGGCACCGCGCTCGTCGGTCGGCGAGCCGGGCCCGCAGTGCACCCAGACGATCACCGGCCGGCGGGTCGGCAAGATCGAGGTGCGGACCGGCCTGCTGTGCCTGGACAACGCCACGATCCTGGGGACCGTCACAGTCACCAGGGGCGCGGGTCTCCTCGCCGAGGGCGGGTCGATCACCGGTGCGGTCACCGGGGCCGAGCCGAGCCAGTTCTCGATCAGCGGGACCCGGGTGACCGGCCTGGTCACCGTGGCCGGGGCGACGGGCGAGGTCGACGTCGCCGACGCGCGGATCGACGGTCCGGTCACGCTGCTGGCCAACCGGGCGGGGATCCGCGTCGACGGCTCGACGATCACCGGGCCGGTCACGCTGACCGCGAACCGGGGCGGGACGCACGTTGTCGCCGCGAACAGCATCCGCGGCCTGTTCTCCTGCCTGCTCAACGAGCCGGCACCGACCGACGAGGACCGGCCGAACACCGTTCGGGGCACGATCGTCGGCCAGTGCAGGAGGATGTGACGCGTTGACGCGAGAAGAGGCCCGTCCGGCACCGAAGCCGGGCGGGCCTCTTCCCTTCCGTGGGAAGATTGTCCATTCCGCGTGATGTTGGTGGACCCACCTGGAGGGCATCGTGTCGGAGGAGTCGAAAGCACGAACCGGTGACGTCGAGCGCACCGACGTCGACAAGGCCCTGTTGGGCCACGCCACCTACCGCAGCCTTGGGGAGCAACGGCTCTCGCCGGCGGAGGAGCGGTTCGAGAAGGGCCGCCGAACGACCGGCCTGTGGCTCGCACCTCTGGTGACCGTGGTGTTCCTGCTGTTACCGCTGGACCTTCCGGACAACCAGCAGACGCTGGCCGGTGTCCTGCTCGGCGTGATCGTCCTGTGGGTGACCGAGGCGGTGCCGATCCCGGTCGGTGGTCTGATCGGCGTGGCGGCGATCGTGATCCTCGGTGTGGTGCCACCGGAGGACGCGCTCGGCCCGTTCGGCTCGCCGACGGTCTTCACGTTCATCGGGGCGTTCATCCTGGCGCAGGCCATGCTCAAGCACGGCGTGGCGCGGCGGTTCGCCTTCCGCATCCTCGCGCTGCCCAGGGTGGGGCGGTCGACGACCGGCGTCATCGTCGCGTTCGGCGTGATCACGTGTCTGCTCTCGGCGTTCGTGTCGAACACGGCCACGGTGGCGATGCTGCTGCCCACGGCGCTCGGCATCCTCTCGGTGATCGCCAAGCTGTTGCAGGAACGCGGTGTGGTGGCGGAGAACTTCGACCCGCTGCGGTTGCGGGTCGGTGCGGCGATCATGTTGATGCTCGCCTACGGCGCGTCGGTCGGTGGCCTGCTTACACCGGTGGGGAGCCCACCCAACCTGATCGGCCGGGACCTGATCGCGCAGGCGACCGGTGAGCGGATCTCGTTCGCGCAGTGGGTCGGCACGGCGCTGCCGATCTGCCTGCTGATGTTCGTGATCCTGGCGACGGTTCTGCTGTTGCTCAACCGGCCCGAGATCAAGCAGATCGACGGCGTCGCCGACTACGTGGCGCAGCAGCGGGCGGAGATGGGTCCGCTGTCCCGGGCCGAGCGGAACACCCTGCTGGCGTTCGGGATCACGGTGACGCTGTGGATCCTGCCCGGCATCGTCGCGCTGATCTTCGGCAACGACTCGGCGGTGTACGAGGAGATCTCCGAGCGCCTCAACGAGGGCGTGGTGGCCGTACTGGGCGCGTCGCTGCTGTACCTGCTCCCGGTCGACTGGCGGGCACGCGAGTTCACGCTGCGGTGGCGCGACGCGGCCGAGATCGACTGGGGCACGATCCTTCTGTTCGGAACCGGCATCATCTTCGGCGCGCTGCTGGCCTCGACGGGCCTGGCCGAGACGCTGGGCACCTCGGCGTCGGAGAGCCTCGGCCTCACCAGCAGCGTGGCGATCACGATCTTCGCGGTGCTGCTGGCGATCGTGGTCTCGGAGACCACCAGCAACACCGCGTCGGCCTCGGTGGTCGTGCCGATCGTGATCCCGATCGCCATCGCGGCCGGGGTCGACCCACTGGTGCCGGCGCTCGCGGCCACGTTCGCCGCGTCGTTCGGCTTCATGCTGCCGGTGTCGACACCACAGAACGCCGTGGTCTACGGCTCGGGCGCCGTCCCGATCACGACGATGATCCGCTCCGGCGTGTCGTTCGACGTGCTGGGCGCGGTCCTCATCATGCTCGGCATCCCGATCATGGTCGCGGTGATCGGTATCGGTTCCTGAGGCTCAGGGTTCCTCGTCGATCCGCATGGCCTGGTTCTCGGGTCCGCCTGGGTAGTCGGTGCCCTGGTAGTCGGCGACCGCGTCCGGCTCGTCGTCGCCGAGCAGGCTGCCGTCGTCGGTGGCGCTGACCTGCTCGGCGAGGGTCGGGTCGGGCTTGTCGGCCAGATCGGGGTCGTGCGCGCGCCAGTACTCCGGCTCGTCGACCGGGGCCTCCGGCTCGAGCTCGAGCCCGTCCTGCTGCTCGGAGCGACTCGGCATCGTCACCTCCTGGCCTTGGCCGTCTCGCGCTGGTTGGCCTTGTTGATGGCCTCGACCAGCTGCTTCTTGTTCATGGTGGAGCGTCCGCGGACGTCGAGCTTCTTCGCCAGGTCGTAGAGGTGCTGCTTGCTGGCGTTGGCATCGACACCGCCGGCCGTGCGGCCCTTGCGGGGTGTCCCGCGGGCGGCCTGCTTGTCGGACGGTCCCTTGCTCTTCTTGGGCTCCCAGTGGTCGCCCACCTTCTCGAAGGAGTGCTTGACCGCCGAGAACGCGGTGCGGTGGGCGCGCTCCCCCTCGCCGTAGGTCTCGACGGCGGAGTCGTGCGTCTTGGCCCAGGTGTGCTGCGCCTTCTTCGGCGAGCGCCGCAGCGTGCTCGGCATCTCCTGCTCGGCTGGCATCGTGTCCCTCCTACCTGTCAGGAGGAGGGGTTCCGCGGCCAGGGGTGGCCGAAACCACCCCCGGGCGGTGAGTCAGGCGTCGCCGCCCTCCTCCTGCGCCTTGATGGACTCGCGGACCTCGTCCATGTCGATGGCCCGCACCTGCCCGATGAGGTCGTCCAGCGCCGGTGCGGGGAGCGCCCCCGGCTCCGCGTAGAGCACGACCCCGTCACGGACGGCCATCACGGTGGGGATGGAGGAGATGCCGAACGCCTGGGCCAACTCGGTCTGCGCCTCGGTGTCGACCTTGCCGAAGGTGATGTCACCGTTCTCCTCGGACGCCTTCTCGAACACAGGCGCGAAGCTCCGGCACGGCCCACACCAGGACGCCCAGAAGTCGATCAGCACCGTCCCCTCGGCCCCGACCACCTCGTTGAAGTTCTCCGTGGTCAACTCGACCGTCGCCATCCAGTCCTCCTCGTTGGTCTCACTCGGCAGAACACCGGATCGGGTTGCCGTGTTCCCCCGGAGTCAAACGCCGGGTGGTCGGGCAGGGCTGGCGGCGGGGTGAAGATGTTGAGAAATTCCCGGCTGGTTGGGGATCGGGGAATTCGGCGGAATTCCTTCGGGTGGCCGTGACTGCCCGTATTCTTCGGGCCTGGGGTGGAGGAAACCGTGGAGGTGGGAAGTGACCGGCGAACGACCGCTGGGCAATGCCGGTTACGTGCTCACCGGCAGCGGCGGCGGAGGCAACGGCGACTACGTCTTCGCCTCGCTGGAGGAGCTGGGGGCAGTCATCGCCGAGTGGGAAGCTGTTCGTGACGGCGTGGTGGCGGACGGCCGGAAGATCGTCCAGGCGCAGTCGTTGATCTCCTCGCCGGCCGGAGACGAGATGAGCACGGCGCAGGCGACCGCGGTGCGTGACTCTCTGACCGCGGCGCGTGAGCACAACGAGAGGATGCGGTTGTACGCGACCGACTACATCGAGAAGTTGACAGCCGCCCGAGACCAGTACCGGCACGACGACGACCTGAACGCCGCCCGGATGAGGGGCGTCGATGTCGACTGAGCCCCCGACCATCCGCCTCGCGATCTCGGCGGCGGTGATGCTCCTCGCCGGTCCGCTCGTCGCCGCCTGCACCACGACCGCAGGGGGCACGCCGACCAGTGTCACGACCAGCGACGCTCCCACGAGCGCCACCAGCGGAGAGGCTCCCGGCGAAGGCGCGCCCCCGGTGGAAAACCCGCTCGACGCGGGCATCTTCATCGAGCAACCGTGCACGACGCTGACCCAGGACCAACTCTCCACCCTCGGTGTGAGTCGCCCCGGCGTGCCGACGACGTCGGGGGCTGTCGCGGAGAGGGCCGGGCCGTACTGCACCTGGTTGATCTCCGAGCAGGGGGGCGCGATCGGTATCGGGTTCATCACAGGCAACAAGAACGGCCTGTCCGACAACTATCGCGCCCGCGAGGAGTTCGCCTACTTCGAGCCGACCACCGTGGAGGGATACCCAGCGGTGTTCTCGGATCGGTCGGACCTCAGGGACAGCGGCTCCTGCTCCCTCTTCGTCGGCATCGCCGACACGTTGACCATCCTGGCCACCGAGACGGGTCAGTTGGACGCGCAAGGCGCCTGTGACCGGGCGAAGCAGGTGGCGGCGGCCGCCGTGACGACGATGGGCGGGGGTGGCTGATGTCGGGCATGACCGGGGACGAGATCTACGAGAACTTCACCACCGGAGCTGGTCCGGACGGGCTGATCGGCGGCGCTGACATGGTGCGGGACGTCGCCAGCGGTTACGAGGCCCGCGCGACGCAGATCCGCGCGCTGATGTCCAGGATGGAGGCGGCCTGGCAGGGCCAGGCGTCCGGAGCGGCGTTGCGGGGAGCGGGGCCGCTCGCCATCGAGCACGACCTGTCGGCCACGGCCCTCGCGACGGCTCAGGACCTGACGAACCGGCAGGCGGGATCGTTCAGCGAGGCCAGGAGCCGGGTCGTCCCGGTGCCTCCCAAGCCCGAGCCGGTGAACCCGATGGTCATCCTCACCAACCCCAACGCCGTCGTCGAACTCGAACGCCAGGTCGACGAGTACAACAACGCCGCGCAGCACAACGTGGACGTGATGAACGGGTACAGCGGCGCATCCGAGTACAACACGACGAACCTGCCCCACAGCTACGGCAAGCTCTCCCTCGACGAGGCCGGCGTCGACATCGGCAGCCCCGGCACGACGATCGCCTCCAGCGACTTCGGCGGAGGAGGGGACCGCGGGGGCACCGGTGGCGGCCCGCGCATCGCTCCACTGGGCACCGGGCCTGACTCGAGTAGTTCACCGAGCAACGGACCCGACCGCGCGAGCTCGGACGGGCGTCCGTCAGGTAACTCAGGTTCGGGCGTCACGCCCGGCGGCGTCGTTCCCGGAGCGTCCTCTCCTGGCGGCGTCTCCCCCGGCGGTGTTTCTCCCGGTGGCATCTCCCCGGGCGGCGTCTCTCCCGGCACTACGACCCCGGAGACCTTCCTGCCCTCACCGGGCGGGCAGAACGGACTGTCGGCCGACCCGAATCCGGGGCGCTTGTCGGGGTCACCGATACCGGGCGGCGTCCCGGCGGTGGGCAGCACACCCGATCCGGCGTTCGGCTCGCTTCGGAGTGGGCCTGGCGGCGGGGTGCCTGGAGGCCTGCCAGGCACCGGAGGGCCGTTAGGTGGCGGTGGCGGTGGACTCCGGGGAGTTGGCGGTGGCCCTGTCGCCGGCGGTCCCGGTGCCGGCGCCGGCGCCGGGGAGACCGGGTCGGCATCGCGATCCGGCCCGGGCAGTGTGCTCGGCGCGGGCCGGGCGAACGCCGGCGCGTCGGGGTTTCCGGTGGGCGCGGCCGGGCGTGGTCGTGACGAGGAGGACCACGAGCACCGGCGGCCGGAGTGGCTCGAGGGTGGCGATCCAGACGACCTGTTCGACACCGACGAGCTGACCGCACCGCCCACCATCGGCGCCGAGGACGACTAGCGTGGTCCTGCCCAAGCCGGTGACCGTGCCGGCCGCGCAGCTGGCTGCCTTGCTCACCGACCACGGGCTCGGCGAGCCGCACAAGGTGCTCGCCCCCGAGGCCCGCTGGCTGCCGCCGGCCGGGCACGACGCGTTGCGGCGGCAGTCGCGGGAGCTGCTCGGCGCCCTTGGCTGGCGGGACCGCACCGGCCGGCTCGACCGGGAGGTCGCCGCGGCCTTGGCCGTGCTCTGCCGGCCGCAGGTCGAGTACTACGGATGGCTCGTCGAGAACGGCCACACCATCGGCGTCCTCGCCGCACGCATCGGGCGGGAGGCGGTCGTCGCGGTGCGTGAGGCGGACTCGACCGTCTGGATGCGCTCGATCCACCACACCGAGCTCGCGGAGCGGCTGGTCGAGCAGACCCCGCCGGTCCCGGCGGGGCCGGGCACCCGGTTCACGGTCTCGCCGGCCGAGGTCCGGGCGACCACCCCGGACGGCCGCCAGCTCACGACCAGCGGCGTCGGCATGCGGCGGGCGGGCCCGGAGGTGCGGCTGGCGCAACACCTCGCGCGGCTGCCGTCCGGCGGGCACGGCGAGCTGTCGGTCGCCCGCCGCGACGAGCTTGGGCGGCGGCAGCGCGCGCAGCGGCCGTTGCGGTACACCGACACCAGCGAGGGGCGGTTCGCGTTGGTGTTCGACGGCCACGGGCAGGTGAGCGTGGAGCCGGCGGGGCAGGTGGAGCTCGTCCGGCACCTGGTGCTGATGGAGCGGTCCCTGTCCGCCTAGAGGTACGCGGCCGTCCGGGTCGGCGGCTACTGGCGCTGGGCCAGGACTATTCGGTTCTCCGCGTAGCCGTCCGCGCCGCCCACCCAGCGGCCGCCGCAGGTGACGAGGACCAGGCGGTGCGGACCGGACTGGGCGAACAGGTCCGCCGCCTGCGCGGGTAGTTCGTCCTTGTCGAGGGTCAGGATCTCGGTCACGGTGTAGCGGGTCACGGCGCCGCGGGCGTCGACGACCGTCACCCCGTCACCCCGTTCGCTGCGCCACAGTTCGGCGAAGGGGCCGATGGCGCCGTTCCAGTTGACGTGCCCGGCCAGGACGGTCGCCCCGCTCGGGGCGTTCGGGCCCGCCCCCCACCACGTCGCCTCGTTCAGGTCGTCGGGGACGGGTAGTACGCCGTTGGTGACCTCGCGGCGGACCAGGGTCGCGGTGCCGCCCTCGGTGAGGCGGACCGTGCCGCGGGGTTGACTTTGCGGTACGGGCTCCGCGGTTCGCGTGGGGGTGGCGGGAGGCGCGGGTGTGGGGGTCGGCGACGGGGGCGGCGCCGGCCGGCTGCTCGGCGGTGGTGTCGGCGCGGTGCTCAGGGGTGGCTCCTCGACGGTGCGGACGGGCGCCTCACGGGGAGCCGGCACCGCCGTGCCGACGACGGGGGCGGCCCGCGCACCGGTGGCGACAACCGCCGCGATGACGGCGATGCTCACCGAGACCGCCGCCAGCGGCGCGGCCCAGGCGGTGGGCACGCGCCGCCGGCGCAGATGGCGCCCGGTCACCGACGGAGGTGGCGGCCGCGGCGGTGGGGCTGGCGGTGCCCGATCAGCAGCGCGACGAACACCGCCGCCACCGTGAGCACGATGCCGAGCAGGATCAGACCGGCGGGGGTGGCGTCGTCGGTCAGCGCTGCCTGGGCCACGGCGGCCTGCGGCGACTCGCCGGCCGGGATCGTCGAGGGGATCTGGGGCGGGGTGGTCGTCGTCGTGGTTGTCGTGGTGGTGGTCGGGGGTGGGCTCGCTGTCGTGTCGGCGGCGGCGGTCAGTTCCTCCTCCCCGCCCGTGCTGACCACGCGCTGGGTATCGACCTCGACGGCCTGCCGCACGACCGGGACCGCGGCCGGGGCAGCCAACGCGATGTTCAGGGCAGGTGCGGCACCCGTGGGGGTGACAGCCAGCGTCACCGGAGCGCCGTCCTCGGGTGTCGACACCGTCGCGGTGGTGACCTGGTCGCCGGTCGCGGGGTCGGTGAACGTCGCCCCGCTGGCGGTGACCGTCACCGGCACCTCGGCCACGCCGCTGCCGGCAGCGTTGGCGACCTCGAACGTCCACTCGGCGGCCACGCCGATCGTCTGGGGGGCGTCCGGAGCGGTGACCGCCGCCGTCCAGGGGCCACGGTTGGCCGCGGCGTCCGCGGTCAGAGTGTCGACGGCAGCCTGGGCCGTGGGTGGCAGCTTCGTGAGGTGGAACGGGGCGTCGTAGGCGATGTGCCGAAAGTCGTTGCTCGGGTCGAGCTGGGCGGGGTTCTGCGGCCCGGAGGTCCAGGCATGGATCAGGTGCGCGAGCGCCGCGGCCTCGTCGCGGCTGCGCGTCGAGCGGTAGCGCAGCAACAGGTAGGAGATGTCCGCCGCCACCTCCGGCGGCAGGGCGGTGCCCCACTTCGTGCGCAGGGCCTCGCCGGGTTGGTACTGCTCGTCGCTGTCCGGCGCGAGGTGGGCGAACTGCACACACCACACCTGCTCGCCGCCAACGATGTAGGAGCCGATCCAGTCGCCGGCGTCCGGGTTGTTGGCGTAGGGCTGAGCGGGTCGGGTCTCGTACCCCAGCCCGGTCTGCACGTCCGCGGCCGCGCTCGGCGCCCCCGTGAACGCGAGACCGGTGACCAGGAACGCTGTGCCGAGAGCTGCCGGAACGCGTCGCCGCTCACCGAGCGCGCGCGACATCGACGATGTGGACATCCACCACTCCAAGGGGACCGAGCAACGCCGTAGTGTGACTACAGGAGCACGCTGAGCTACCCAGGTAGCCTGTCGGCGCGCTCGGTCCCCGGCAATCCGCCAGCGGTGTGTCACCAAATCGGGTGTAGGGCGCTTCCTCCGTTCGGTTCAGCCGGCCGGGGCGAACAGGTCAGCCGCCCGCGATCTTCGCCGCGACCGCTTCTCCCGAGCGGATGGCGCCTTCGATGAAGCCGTACCAACAGATGGCGATCTCGCTCCCGGCCCAGTGGACGCGGCCGACCGGCTCGCGCAGCGCCGCTCCGAAGCCGGTCCAGGCGCCGGGCGGGAAGAGCGCCGAGTACGCCCCGCGGCTGAACGGCTCCGCGCTCCAGTCCTGGTCCGCATAGCCGATCGGCTCGGCGGCGCGCGGACCCAACAGCCGGGTGAGCTGGGCCAGCACGGCGGTCCGCCGCTCGTCCACCGACCTCACCGCGAACGTCCGGGCCGTGGCGCCGGCGACCACCCCCGCCAGGACACCGCGCTCACTCGTCAAAGCGCTGGTGTCCACGAACCCGTCGAGGGGGCCGCCCAGGCTCAGCGAGTAACCGCTCAACCCGGCCGAGCGCCAGAACGGCTCCGGATAGACGACCATGCACTTGATCGCCGCACCCATACCGAGGCGTTGGGTCAACGCGTCGCGGAGCGCGGGCAGCGGCGGGCTGTACTCGATCCGGGCGGCGAGCGGGGGCGGAACCGCCACGACGGCATGGTGCGCCCTGATGGTCACTCCACTGTCGACACTAACCAGAACTCCGTCGTCGTCCTGGCTGATCGCGCGGACCGCGGCCCGCAGCCGAACCCGGTCGCCGAGCCGCGCGGCCAGCCGCACCGCCAGCTCCTGTGCGCCGCCGACCAGCCGGTCCTGTTGTGCGCCGCCCTCGATGGCCATGACGGCCCCCAACGATCCGGCCGCCCGCACGTAGAAGAGGGCGTGCAGCAGCGACAGCTCGCTGGGGTCGGCCGCCCACAGCACGCGGGACGCGAGCGTGAACAGTCGCCGCCCCATCCTCGTGCGCAGGTTCCGACGAATCCAGCCGGCAAGTGTCGACATGTCCAGTCGCGCCGCGCCCGGGCTCGTCCACGGTGCCCGCGGGTCGACCCTGCGGGCCAGCCGCTCGAACCGAGCCTGCGCCTGGGCGAGGTCGAGCAGGGCGAGCGGTCCGAGCGACGGCACGGTCCCCCGGAACCGCCGGAGGCGCCCGGCGTCGGTCTCGACCAGGTTGTCGCCGGCGGTGTGGGTGGGGACGACCTCGACGCCGAGCTCCGCGGCCAGCGCGTACACCCGGTCCTGACCGGGCCCGACGAACTGACCGCCCAGGTCGACAACCTCGCCCCCGGCGAGGACGCTGCTGGTGCGGCCGCCCACGCGGTCGCGCGCCTCGCACACGAGCACGTCGAAGCCCTGTCGGGAGAGACGGTCCGCGCAGGTCAGCCCGGCGACGCCGGCGCCGACGAGGACAACGTCGGTGGTGTGGTGGTTCATGCACTCTCCTGGTGCGTCTCGGGCCGTGCCCGGGACGCACCACACCACCGGGGTGCGGACGCGTTCGCGGCACGGCGAACACGTCAGCGCACCCACCACCACCATCGCGCCGACTCATTGATCTTGGCCGCCGCAGTGTACCGCGATCGCCCACACGAGACGCGGAACGGCCGTGGCGGCCTGAACTGTCGACAGTGTCGCGCTATCGTCCCGAAGATGAGCGACGTTCACGACTTTCTGCTGGTGCTCGACCTCCGGCCCGAGGTGTCCGAGGAGAAGATCAACGAGCTCCGCTGGCACCTGGGACTCGGTCCACAGCCGGAAAACCTGACCATCGTCACCGACTTCGACGAGGTGATGGTGGACGAGGCGGGCGAGCCCATCGTGGAGAGCCATCCGCGCCCGCTGCTGGGGGAGCAGGGACCCGCCTGGCGCACCGGCGGTGCTCTCGTCTCCCAGTTGGTGGCGCGTGCGGACGGCGGCTGGGCAGTCACGTCCCGCCAGGAGCTCCACCCCGACGACTTCGATCGCGTGAGCGCTCTGGTGGACTGGCTCGCCGCCCACGCACGCGATGCCGGAAATCCCCAGTTCATCGGCTACCTGCGTCCGTTGGAGGACGCCACCGTCGCCACTCCGCTCACGATCACCGACGGCCGGGTGGTCGGACTGTCCACCTGAGCCTGTCCTTCGATCAGGCGATCTCGTCCCCCACGCCGTCACGCCCGCCGTCGGTTGACGAACAACCGACTGTCACGAGGCATCGGGGCGTCGTGACAGGACTGGGGATCTGGAGATCGCAATGACGAAAAGACTGTGGGGAATCACTTTTTCGGTACTGGCCCTGCTGACCGCGTTGGTTTCCACGCCGGCAGCCGCGGCCCCACCCTCGAGCCTGGCCGAGGCGGTGGCCCAGCAGAACCGGAATGTCTCGGCCGCGGCGTGCTACAACGTCACGATCAGGTCGCTCGCCAACGGTCGCCTCGTGTCGGCCGAGCTGGGCTGGGGCGGCAACGACTACGGGCTGCTGCGGGCACGAGCGACCGCGCTCGGTGCGTGGGAATGGTTCCGGGTGTGCTTCAACGGTTCGAACTCGACGATCCGCTCCTTGGCGAACAACCGTTACGTCTCCGCCGAGATCGGCTGGGGCGGCAACGACTATGGACTGCTGCGGGCACGGGCCACCGCGGTTGGCGCCTGGGAACGCTTCTCCTTCGCCTCCTGCGGTTCCGGCTGCGTCACCATCCGTTCCACGGCCAACAACCGCCTGGTGTCGGCCGAACTGGGCTGGGGCGGCAACGACTACGGACTGCTGCGGGCACGAGCCACCGCGGTAGGCGCGTGGGAGCGCTTCCAGTAAACGAGGCTGACCTACGACGCAGAGGCTGGGCTCCCGCGCACGCGATGCCGGGAGCCCGCGCCCCACTTCAATATTGCCCAACCCGCAGGAGTTCAAAATATTCGCGCAGCCGTCCCAGGAGAGCGTTCTACTCATAGTCACCCCCGGCGGACGCACGAACATCACGGCTGGTGGGACGATTGTCGGAGATCACTCCAGGTGAGGGCAGCCCTGGAGGTCCTCAGCTGTCCACCCGCGACACTCGCCCGGGAGGCGCGTGTTCGCCGGGGCAACCGACATCGGTTCGTGATCCGCCTTGTTGATCTATGTCATCATCGGCGCCTCCACACAGGCAGACGAACTCCAGGGGGTTCTGGTCGTGCGTTTATCTTTGGCAAGGCCCGCGGTCGCGGCCCTCGCGATCGCCGGGTGTCTGGTGGGCGCGTCCGCGCCCGCCCAGGCGGACACGAAGCAGGCTCGTCCGACGACGCTGAACGTCGTGGCGATGGGCGACTCCTACGCTTCGGGCACCGGCGCCGGTGACTACAAGGACGGGACCGGTGTCCCGAACGGCTGTTGGCGCAGCTCGAACTCGTATTCCGAGACGCTGGTCGAGCGGATGCGCGCCGCGGGCGTGTCGGTGTCGTTCAAGAACGTGTCATGCAGCGGCGCGGCGACGACCAACATGATCACGTCGTTCAAGGGCCAGCCGCCGCAGCTCAAGGCGCTCACCAAGGACACGGACCTCGTGTTCCTGACCATCGGCACCAGCGACGTCGACTTCGCCGGCTACGGCGCGCAGTGCATCGCGGCCGACTGCAGTGGCCCGGCCGCGCAGGAGATGCTGTCCCGCATGCCCCGCATGGGCGACTACGTGCTTTCGCTGATGATCAAGATCAAGGCCTACAGCCCGAAGGCGACCATCGTGCTGACCGGGTACGGCAGCCAGCTGACCGAGGGCGCGAACGCGCCGGGCATCCCGCTCGACCCGATCTGCGAACCGCAGTACTTCTCCAGCCAGGAGCGGATCGACGGCAACGCGGTCGCCCGCGCCCTCGACGCGAACCTCCGCCACGCCGCCGAGCACGCGGGCGCCACGTTCGTCAGCCCGTACGTGGACTCGGTGAACCTCCACCCCTCGTTCGAGGGCCACTCCCTGTGCGAGTCGACCGAGCCGTACTACCGCGGTCTTGAGGCGCTCGCGCCGGGCCAGGAGGGCATGGAGGCCGTCCTGCACCTGAACGCGTCGGGTCAGGAGGCACTCGCTGACCTGATCCAGGGGGAGTTCGTCCGGTAGATCTTCCCTACGAGACCCGGGTGCCCACCGTTTGGGTGCCCGGGTCTCGTGCTGTTCAGGGCCAGCCTCACCAACAATGATCGGGCCAGGTCTCCGCGAGAACGCCGCTCAAGTGGCCGTGCGGGAGGATGCCGCCAGCGCGAGGGTCTTCGCGTTGCTGACTGCGTCAGATTGACTGTTTTGTGGTGGGAAAAGTGTGGGGCCGACCCTGAAGGATCGGCCCCACGATTGCCTCAACCATGGCAATGAGCGCGCCCGAAGGGATTCGAACCCCTAACCTTCTGTTCGGGGCAGCTCGCCACCGACACTTCTCATCAGTGCGCACTTCCTTGCGGCACAAGGAAAGACGCTTGCCGTCAACGGTCACCATCTACCAGCGTCTTACACCCTTTTGTGTGGGTAAAGTGTGGGTCCGATCATGCTCGGCGGGGGTTCGCACGGGCGAGAGACAAGCTCGCCCCATGGTGCGATCCGCGCCTGCGGACTGTACTGGCCGTCCGAGTAGGGCGCGGATCGTGCCATGGCCCCCAGGGTCCAGGGGCGGGGCGCCCCTGGTACTACTCAGCTCAGCTTCGCGCCAGTCGCAATGCCCCCCGCAGGGGCGCGCGGTCAGCTTCGGTGGTCGCTCAGTGGAACCTGCCGCGCTCCGGTCCGGCGTTGGGTCGAGCCTGGCTTGCAACGTCGATCGAGCTGCGTCCTCGGCTGTTCCCTAGTACAGGTCGTCACGTAGCGCCAGGTCGGCGAGGTCAAGAGGGGCTGAGCCATCGCAGAGCGACGCCGCTAGGCGCTCTTGAGGTCGACGAGCTGGTGTTCGACGATCGAGGCCGAGGGAGCTTGACGTCTTTGCTTGCGGGTAATGCGCCGCTGGTGGTGGCGCTGCCGTCGTGGGCTCGTGGGCCGCGCCGCGCTGGCCGGCCGGCGTGAGCGGAGCGGAAGCCGGCCGTGCCGCGTCGGATGCGGGGCCACGTTGCCAACGCGACGGGCCGAGTGCGCCGCCGCCGGCGGCGCGCCTTGATCCCATAGAGCGAAATTCGGCAGCCGATGGCGAACCGCGCTCGTGGGCCGCCGTGTCACAGCACCTAGACACCCCTAGGACGAAGGTCGCCACGCTAGAGAGCCTGCTTGCTTAACCCGGCTGACGACGTCTGGCAAGCTACGACGCGTGGCTGTGGATCTCGAGGAGTGGCTCCGTACCCGATGCAGCGGGTATGAGTTTGACATCAAGGGCGTGTTCCGCCGCGCTGGCTCACACGAATGGCCTGTCGTTGCGCATACTGCCGAGGCTTTAGAAACTTCGCTCGCGGAAGGTGGGCACCTTCTCCCTCTTCCCAAAGAGCCCGCGGCGTTGGCAAATGTTCTCGAAGTTAGCATCGTTGACTTCGTTCTTGCAGCCGTAGCTGAGGAGGATGGCGCCGAGGGTCAGCGGGGAACGGAACGCGGCTATCCTGATATCGAGATCTCGGGATCAAAATTTGGCGGCGGATTTCATGCGGTTGACGTGAAAGTAGCACGTCGTAAAATTAACAAAAACGGAGCACCTAGTGGCCAAACTCAAAGTCGCATAACACTGTATACCGGAAATACGTACTTTCGGTATCCAACGTTGAAATGGCCGGGCACATTTCGCCCGTTCAACGAATACAAGTCACATCTGGACATCATCGGCATCTATACGCTCGACGAGCAATCGGCGGCGAGAGTAGTCGACCTCGAGTTGATCGTACAACCGCCTTGGAAGATTGCTAGCAAAAAGCGCTCATCCACCACCCGCGAGTACCTGGGCGCCGTCATGGGCATCACCGATCTCAGAGAGGGACGAGGCGAGTTCGACACACCCGAGGAGTTTTACACCTACTGGCGGAAGTACAAGTTCAAGATCGGAGACGTAGTACAGAAGCAGTTGGACAAGCTGCTTCAGGCACACGACCCGGCTACTCAGCTCACGCTCATGAACGTGGATCGGGCGTCCGAAGACGACCATCCATGATGTGACCTCGCGCACATCGTGTCGTCGACCGCTTGTCGGTGCAGTGTGGCATGCTTCGGTCGTGGTGGCCAGCAAGGGACTAGCGATCTCCCTCTTCTCAGGTGCAGGCGGGCTCGACCTGGGCGCAGAGCGCGCTGGGTACACAGTCGTAGCGGCAGTCGAACGTGACAAGGATGCGGCTGCCACTATGGAGAAGAACTTTCATGGCTTGGCGTCGCCTGTCATTCGCGAAGATATACTCCATGTAACCTCTCGCGCTATCAAGAGCGCTGCCAAGCTGGGCCGAGGTCGTCCAGACCTCCTCATCGGCGGTCCACCCTGTACCCCCTTCAGCAAGAGTGGCTTCTGGTTGGACTGGAAACGCGCTGGCCTGGATCCTGATGCATCGCTGTTGCAGGCTTACACCAGAGTGCTCGCGGAGACTCGACCCCGCGCATTCGTTTTGGAAAACGTGTACGCACTGACCTACAATAATCGAGCATCGAGGCCTGCGTACGAACGATTGTTGCGTGAGATAGACGAGGCTGGTTATACGTTCTCGTCAAAGGTGCTTAACGCGGCTGACTACGGCGTGCCACAAGCGAGACCACGTCTGTTCGTCATAGGGGTGCCAAAAGGGAAGAAGCTACCTCTGCATCCCGATGCGACACATGGCGGCAACTGGGAGCGACGTACGACGGGTAATTCTGGACGTCCTCACGTTACAGCAGGAGAAGCCCTAAAGGATCTTGTTACAGAATCAGAACCCGAGGAAGTCGTCCGCGGTCAGTACGCCCACCTTCTTCCTGGTATTCCACCAGGCGATAACTACCTGCATTACACGGCAGAACGAGGCCACCCGGACCCAGTATTTCGTTGGCGAAGTCGATATTGGAGCTTTCTCCTAAAACTGAGTCCCGATAAGCCATCTCCAACAATTCAAGCTCAACCTGGTCCGAATATCGGACCGTTTCATTGGGAGAATCGTAGGCTTCGGGTGCCTGAAATGAAGGCGCTATTTACCTTTCCCTCTGAGTTCGATTTCGTCGGGAGCCGCGCCAGTATTCAAGCTCAACTTGGAAATTCGGTTCCTCCGCTGCTTGCCGAGAAGGTCATCGAGGCGGTCGCGGATCAGGTGTCGTAGCTAGCATCCTCGTTGCCGCAGTTCGCTACGCTCATGCCGTGGCAAGAGCTCCTTTAGCGTCGAGTCAAGCTGCCCGCCGGGTCATGCAGGGCAACCGGAGTCGGGACACCCGCCCTGAACTCGCTCTGCGCCGAGCCCTCCATGCCCTGGGTTTGCGCTACCGGGTATGTACGAGACCGCTACCGAACGTGCGACGGACAGCCGATGTGGTGTTTCCTTCCGCGCGGGTCGCGGTGGAGGTTCGAGGCTGCTTCTGGCATGGTTGTGTTGATCACTACAAGCAACCGCGCACGAATAGTGGCTACTGGGCGAACAAGATCCAACAGAACCTTCGCCGAGACGAAGACCTCGCACGGACGCTGCAAGATGCCGGATGGGCATTGGAGGTCGTTTGGGAGCATGAAGATGCAACTACCGCCGCGGTTCGGGTAGCGGCCATCGTTCACGAACGACGAATTGCGGCCCGCCGAGTCAGCTCGACCAGAAACCAACCGGGCAAGGCGCCACGCTCCGGAACCGAGACGTCGGCCAACGGTCTCCATGAGCGCGAGCGGCCATCGATGTAGTTGCCACAGTCACACCGGCTTTAGCTTCTGTCGCACCCGAGGAGGGGTCCTCGACGTGTTGTTAGCTGAGTTGCAAGAAGAGTTGATAATACCTCGTAAGATCAAGTTATCACACCAGGTGTGGATTGCTGCTGCTATTCTAGGGTTCTTACGCACTGCCATCAACGACGAGTATCGCAGGACCGAACGCGACCGTGGGCGTGCCAACAATATTATGAATGATCTCCAGGGCGCACTGGGAGAACTGGTGGGCCTGGAACTGCTGGAACGGTCCGGCCTTTGGCGAAGCACTGCCGGACTACTTGACCTGTACGGATCGGTCAATGGACCAGATTTAGTCACCAACACGACACCTCCGACTATGCTTGATGTCAAGTGTCATTTCGATGAACCGCGAAAGCGTCTATTTCTTATCAACGAGCGAGCCCGTCGCCGGAGCATCAGTCGCGGTGTCGTGGCTTTTCTACCTATCGCTACCGCCTCGCTGCACCGAAATGCCTACCTGGGCTCGCTAATTCCGATCGAACAATTGGAGGAGTGGGAACTAAAGGAAGTTGGAAGATATGGCGATGCATCGCGACAAATAACACTGGTCGACCTGGATCGGCGGTTTCTCGGCAACCATAATGTCGAGTGGCGAACCGAAAATCGCGTTGAGCAATGGGGGGCCTCAGATCGTCAAGAGAGCTACGCTTTCTCGATTAGAAGAACTTGTCGGATCTTCGATCCTTCCCCAGCTGAGGCAGGATGGGTTCCGCATGGAGAACCTAGCACCCACTGCAGCCCGACAAGCGCTGTTAAACTTGCTGCCCCAAACGCTGCGCTCCGAACTTCAGTGCTTATGAATAGCTGACGCATCGTTCCGTTCC
Organism: Actinophytocola xanthii; assembly: GCF_001921205.1. Lineage (GTDB taxonomy): Bacteria > Actinomycetota > Actinomycetes > Mycobacteriales > Pseudonocardiaceae > Actinophytocola > Actinophytocola xanthii. The sequence goes on from NZ_MSIE01000021.1 coordinate 88,274, forward strand.
GGCTACTCACTGATACAATAGCGAGCCAAGCAAGGAAATCGACGTTGTGATAGCAGTTGGCCCATCATTGGATATCAGTGCCAGCTTACTCGGCTTATTGGCATAATAGATCGCGGGAACTTGGGCTTTGCGCGCTGCTTGCACGTCGGTGACAGAATCGCCAACGAATATGCATCTGGTCGACTGAATGCCGAGTTGTACCAATGCTTGGTTCACGAGAAATGGATTTGGCTTGAGTAGATCGACGTCGGCACTGCTTCGCGCGGAGACAACGTCGATAACTGAACCAAGGTTGTGGATGTCAAGATAGGCAGCCACGGCGTGCTCGGAGTTGTTGCTGACAACTGCGATCGATCGACCACTCTGTTTCCAGCCGTAAATTAGATCGTTGCTGCCCGGCGTCGGCTTAGCGCTTTGAATCGCGTTCGCTTCAAGCCCTCGAAACGCAGCTTCGACATAACGAGCTTCTGCTTCACCAAGAGTGGCTGCGTGAAAAAGCACGGCGAACGGGTCAACTGCACCCTTCACTGCAGCCGGGAGATCGACGTGCCCACCTTGAACAAGTACGTCACGTAGTTGTTCGGCGATGACGTGGGCCGGGAATCCCGCGAAGACCGAGCAGACGGGTCCGTCAAAGTCGAGAAGCATTGCTTCGGTCCCTACGAGAATTCGCCGCAGTGTTTCGGGATCATCGATCGGTGGGATCATGGGATGAACTCCGTGGAGACGGTGTTCCACATGCTGTCGAACCAGGTGCGGGCTTGGTCGACGTATTGGGAGCCGGTGGAGGTGTCGTCGTCGTTGGCGGAGTGGTGGAAGAGGATGGCGTCTTTGCCCATGAGGTCGTAGACGGTGTGGGGTTCGTCGCCGAGGGTGAGGACGTGTTCGCGGACGGGGTAGAAGCCGAAGAAGGCTTCTTCGTTGTTGACGATGTAGAGCTTGAACAGGGGGGCGGCGTGGTGGACGTGGACCTCTGCGGTGGCTTCGTCGACCAGGCCGAGGCTGCCCAGTTCGTTCACGGTGTCGGTGATGGCGCCGACGTAGCGGTGCATGATCTTGGTGGCGCGGGCGCGGAACTGAGGGCTGTCGCTGAGGTCGTCGGCTCGACAGGGGATCGCTAGCGGTGCGGTGGTGTCGGGTACGAGGATCCGAACCCTGATCGACTTGGGGCGGAGTCGGCCGATGCGGATCTTGTCCAGGGGTTCCTGCATGGCGCCGTGCAGGGTCTCGCCGGAGAAGCCGGCGAAGTCGATGGTCACGTCCTCGGCTTGGAACGCACGTTCGATGTGGGGGCGGAGCCCGACCGGGCGTTCGGTGCGTTCGCGGACGAACACGCCGCTGCCCTGCCTGGAGACGATCAGGCCCTCTTCGCGGAGTTCGCGGAGGGCGTTCTGCACCGTCATGGGCGCGACGTTGTAGGTCTTGGCCAGCTCGGTACGGGATGGCAGCTTGTCCCCGGGCGTGAACTTCTTGGTCAGGATCGCGGCGCGCAGGGCGTTCGCGACCTGCACGTACGGCGGTCGCGGGTCGTCCGGGTCCAGTGCCATCGCCACTCCGTCCTCCACCTTTGTTGTCCTCTTGCATCGTATCGATGGCTGTCTAGGTGGGCTAGAGAGCTAGACACGCTAGCGTCTTCCTTGACTTGTCTAGCCAGGCTGACTTACTCTCTACCTGTACAGGTCAGCTAGACCGGCTAGCCCGGTGTTGGGAGACGGTTCGATGCCACTCATTCCGACGCGGTTCGCTGTCGAGTTCGGGGAGGTGTTCCCGTTCGGCGCGTTCGTCCTCGGTGTGGAGCCCTCCATGGCGTTCTCGGCCGATCCGTCCGCGGTGAAGCAGCAGGAGCGGGACAAGGAGACCGGTCAGCTCGTGTGGATCGTGCGCGCGCTGGACGCCAACGAGGAAGCAGCGCGGTTCGGGGCCGAGTTCAAGGTCAAGATCTCCGCCGACCACCAGCCGGTGCCGCCGGAGAAGATCCCGGGGTTCCCGTTCGCGCCGGTCGAGTTCGACGGGCTCACCATCACCCCGTACGCGAACAACAAGGGCCGGATCGCGCACAGCTTCCGCGCCAAGGGGATGCAGGCGCCTGGAGGGGCTCGCGGCGGCCGGGCGGCAGCGCGTGAGCAGAAGGCGGCGTGAGTCTGATGCGGGCGTCTCGGGAAGCGGTCGCCCGCTGGAACACCGCCTACGCAGAACAGACAGCCGCTCTGTTCGCGGCTATGCGTGCGCGAGCCACGGATCTAGAGGCGATACGTCGTCTGGCTGTGGCTTACCACGAGGTCGCGAGCGCTTGGCGTGGGCTGGCCGGTGAGCTGGCCATACCGCTGTGGGCACGTCACGCAGCGGCGGTCGCCGCTGAGGAGTTCGACCGACGGGCGGGCGTGGAGTTCGCCCGGCTCAACACACCACCACGCAAGGAGTCATGACCGTGGGTTTCAACGTGACGTGCTCACCAGGACGGGAGGCGGCTGCGGCGTTCATGCGGGTCACGCCCCTATTGCCGGCGTTGGTGATCTACATGGACCCGGTGAACCTGGCCATTCAGCTCCCGCCGTTCCCGGGCGGTGACCAGGTGCTGGCCAAGTTCTGCCGCGAGCTGGCTCGGGAAGCCGGCAAGCTCGCCGCCGAGATCGACCCTGATGGGGAACCGGCACCGCCCGAGGACGCGACACCTGAGCCGATCCTGATGCGCGACGAGTTCGGCGACTCCGGAGCGGGCAACTGAGCCGGCGCGGGGCGGGCATCCCCGATGGCAATCCCGCCATGTCCGCTCCGCGCCACCCATCCCATCGACCTTGCGGAGAGGAGGAAATGGAGTGTCGAACAGGTCATGGGCCGGCGACGGACGTAGCCCGGTGATGAACTTGCACGACGAGCTGTGGGCGCGACGTCCAGGAGCCGACGCGGGGTTGACCGACCTCATCGCCTACCACCGGCGGTGCGCGAAGGCCTACGACGACATGGCTACCGCCGACCCCGGACATCGTCACGAGGCGATGGCGTGGGCGCGGATCGAACGGCGGCAAGCCCAGACGATCGAGAACGATCTGATCGACCTGCTGGAGACCTACACCAGCCGATAACAATAGGTCCTGTTTAGACAGATGAACGCACGCTGGGTCGTGTGGCGATGCCGCACGTCTTCGTTGTGCTGCAACAAGTGCGTAGGCGCAGAAGCGGATTCCTGGCTACCAACCTTTCTCCGCTCCTGCGCTGTCCACCCAACTCGGAGTAGACAATGGACAGGCTAGAGCCCTCCGACCCTGCTGCGCCAGAGGCAAATCACTCCCCTTCTTCTCAACCCGGCTCCTGCACCGGGCGCTCGCGGTGTGCACGGTGCCGGCGGTTCGCTCGACTCCTGGCGGGGGAAACCCGCTGCGCCCGGTGTGCCGGCCTGCTGCCGCTGGTCTTCGCCCCCGCCGGGGGTGACCGGTGATGAGCCCCGGGACCGTCATGGCCCTGCTCGTGGCCGGTGGTGGTGTCGCGCTGGCGGTGTGGGTGCTGAACAAGATCGGCCGCGCGCTGACTGCGGTGGCGGAGGCGTTGGCCACGCTCGCCGTGGTGTTCGTGACCGTCTGGTTGACGGTCAAGCTCGCGTTCCTGCTGGTGCGGTGGGTAGTGGTGCACTGGCGCACCACCCTCGCCGCGATCTCGGTGGGCTTGTGGGCGTGGTGGTGGGGCTGGCTCCCCGTCGCCCTGACCGCTGCTGCCCTCACGGCTGTGGGCCTGGTGTGGCGGTGGCGGCACCGGTCGTCGTTTGAGGCGTGGGTGGGTCGGTGGGTGCGGTCGTGGTGGCTGCGGTGGACGGTCTACGCCCCGCGGCTGCCGAAGTGGCTGCACAACTGCGGCCTGACCATCCGCAACCACGAGCGCACCGTCGTGCTCACGGCGAACCTGCTGGGCCGGAGCAAGGTCCGGCGGCAGGCCAAGCCGGCTGCTGATCTGACGCCGCGGGTGTTGGGGGTGCGGTCGGGGTCGTCGTGGGATGAGGTGCGGGTCCGGTTGGTGCCGGGGCAGAAGCCGGAGGACTTCGACGACGCCGCCCGCGCTCTGGCCACGGCTCGGGGTGTGGCGCGGTGTCAGGTGCGGGAGCTGCGCCCGAAGGTGATCTCGATCGACTTCCAGCGCCGCAACCTGCTCGCCGACACCGTCCCCTGCCCCGACCTGGCCGACCTCGCGGCGGTGCGGGGGGAGGATGTGGAGCTGCGGCGGGTGTGGAGCGGCCGCACCGACTACGGCACCGACTGGCACCAATCGTTGCAGGGCTCCCACACCCTGCACGCCGGAGTCACCGGCGCCGGCAAAGGCGCGCAGATGTGGTGCCCGCTGGTCTCGATCGCCCCCGCGATCCGGGACGGGCTGGTTCGGTTGTCGGGGATCGACCCGAAAGGGATGGAGCTGGCCTACGGCCGTCGCATCTTCCACCGCTACGCCGTCACCGGCCGCGACACCCTCGCCCTGCTCGACGACCTCATCGACGGCGCCGACAAGCGCAAGGCCGAGTTCGCCGGCCGGCTCCGATCGGTGCCGATCTCGCGGGATCATCCGTTGGAGATCGTGGAGTTCGACGAGATCGGCGCCCTGATCCGCTACATCGGAGACCGCAAGCTCCGGGAAGCGATCACCGAGCGGGTAGCCCTGCTCACCACCCAAGGCCGCGCGCTGGGCTACACGGTCCGCGGCTACGTCCAAGAGCCCACCAAGGACACCGTGCCGGTGCGGGAGCTGTTCCCCCGCCGCATCTGCCTGCGCGTGGCCACGAAGTCCCACGTCGCGATGGTCCTCGGGGACCAGGCCTACGAACGCGGGGCGTGGGCCAACCGGATTGGCGAACAGGAGCCCGGCGTGGGCTACCTGTTCGGCCACGGCATCCGCGAACCCCTGCGCATCCGGGGCGGCTGGGTCCCCGACCAGACGATCAAAGACCTCGAAACCTTCGTCACCGGCGACTACCCGCCGAGCCGACCCGGCACCGTCCACTCGTTCCCCGCCCCTGGCGCGCGCCGTGACGCCGCACCCGGTGGCGTCGCGTAACCCCGTCTCCTTTTCCTCTTCCCGAAAGGGCTTCCTAGCCATGACCAGCATCAACCCCGTGCCCTCAACCCTCGATGTGCTGATGGGTGGCTACCGCGCCCATGTCCACGGCCGTAGCCTGCCGCGTCCGGTCGCGGTGGGCTTCTACCCCAACGAGAGCGAAGTGACCATCCAGCCCGAGGGCGGCATGGACCTCGCCCGCGTGCTGGCCAACCTGCTGCTCTGGGCTCACACCCTCGCCGAGGTTACCGCCGAATGGAGCCACACCACCGACCACCGTCTCCACGTCTCCGTGCTCGGCCGGGCCACGACCGGCGCCCGGTTCCGCGTCTACGGCGGCGGCTTGTTCGCCTACACGCTGGGGCTCGTGGACCTCGACGCGGGTGAGCGGGACGGGGTGTCCCTCGACGAGCTCTACGCGCTGGTCTGCCTCCTCCGAGAGGTCCACAGCACCCGGGAGGCCGCATGAACACCGGAACCCGCGCGGAGCGGATGCGCCAACCCCTCGCCTCCGACATCATCACCGCCACCGCCGAACAACACGGCGTGTGTGTCCGGCCGTTCACCATGGAAGTCGGCGACCTCGACACCGGGGAGCTGCGCTACGTCCCCGTCCCCTGCGGCTCCACCATCGAATCCCAGTGCGGACCCTGCGCGCGGAAAGCACGGGCGCTGCGGATGGTCCAGTGCCGGGAGGGCTGGCACCTCACCGACGAACCCGACTTCACCCCCGACCAACCCACGGCGGAGCAGACGGCGTTAATGGAGCTACGCGCCGACCTCGTCCAGGCCTACCGGCACGCCGCGGAGCAGGGGGCGAGTGAGGCCGACGAGCTGCTCGAGGAGATCCGGTCGGTCGACGAGGAACTTCGGCAACTAGGCATGCGCGGCCGGTTGCCTTCACCGGAGGGGCCGGACAAGCGGCCAGTGAAGCGGTCCACGAAGCGGCGCCAGGACGCCCCCGAGCTGCCTCGGCGGCGAGTGGAGAACCGAACGGTGGGGCGGGAGTTCGCGGGGCGGTTCCGGCCGTCGATGTTCGTGACCCTGACCTGTGACAGCTACGGGCCGGTGCGGGAGGACGGCACCCCGGTCAACCCCGGCACCTACGACTACCGGCGGGCGGCTCGCGACGCGGTGCACTTCGCTGCCCTGGTGGACCGGTGGTGGCAGAACCTCCGCCGCGTCGTCGGCTGGGACGTGCAGTACTTCGCCACCGTCGAACCACAGAAACGCTGCGCACCCCACCTCCACGCCGCGATCCGCGGTTCAGTGCCGCACGAGGTGCTGCGGCTGGTCACCGCAGCGACCTATCACCAGGTGTGGTGGCCAGCCCACGATGAACTGGTCTACACCGGCGACCAGCTGCCGGTCTGGGAGCACGGCGCCTTCGTCGACCCCGACACCCGCCAACCGCTCACCGGGTGGGCTGAAGCGCTGGACCAGGTCGACGAACCCGCCCACGTCGTCACCTTCGGCCGACAGGTCCACTCCAAAGGCATCCTCGGCGGCTCCGACGAGGCCGGCCGCCACATCGGCTACCTCACCAAGTACCTCACCAAATCCACCGGCGAAGTCATCACCGCCGACACCGACCGACAACGAGCCCACCACGACCGGCTCCACGACGAGCTACAGGTCACGCCCTGCTCACCTCGCTGCGCGGTCTGGCTGCTCTACGGCATTCAACCGTTAGGAGCGAACGGGCGCACGCACCCGGGACGGTGCAAGGGGCGTGCCCATCGCCGGACCACGCTCGGGCTTCCGGGCCGGCGGGTGCTCGTCTCGCGCAAGTGGTCCGGCAAGACTCTCGCCGACCACCGCGCAGACCGCAAGGCGTTCGTCCTGGCCGCGCTCGCAGAGGTCGGGATCACCAAGGACGAGCCGGACCGGTCACGGCTGGTGTGGCAGAAGGTCCAACCCGGCGACCCCCACCAACCACCACGAGACCACCTACTCATGCACGCCATCGCCGAACGCATCAAGTGGAAAGCCGAGTACGACAAGGCGCTCCTCGCGGCCGGCGAACCACCCGGAGGGCCACCCGCCCATCTTTCGGCAACCCAACCATCAGCGGCCTAAGCGAGGGGGAGAGTGGTGGATACGACGCGCATTGCGCCGCTGTGGACGGTCCAGGATGTCTCGGAGTTCCTCGGTGTCCCGGTGAACACGTTGTACCAATGGCGCCATCGGGGGTACGGGCCGACGGCTCGGCGTGTGGGACGGTACATCCGTTACAAGCAGGCCGACGTCATCGCGTGGGTCGAGTCGCTTCATAGCGAGAGTGCGTGATGGGGCGACCTCCTTTACCGCTCGGAACATGGGGCCGGATTCGTCGTTATCAGATGGGTCCCCGGTTGTGGCGGGCGTCGGCGAACTATCGCGATTATGACGGCACTACTCGTCGGATTGAGCGGCATCGCGAGACGGGCGCGAAAGCCGAGCGGGCGCTAGTCGAGTATCTGAAGACCCGCGCTCGGGTTTCGAGCAGCAGGGAAATCACAGCCGATACGCGCATCTCCGAGGTATGTCGAATCTGGTTCGACGAGTTGAAGCAGCAGAAGAAGGCGACGTCCACTGTGAACACCTACGAAGACGTGCTTCGACTGCATGTTCTGCCCAGTGTCGGCTCTCTGCGGGTTCGGGAAGTCACAGTGGGGGTCGCTGATCGGTTCCTTGCGACCGTACGGGATAAGACCGGACCGTCTGCGGCCAAGCACGCGAAAACCGTGCTCAGTCAGGTGATGGCGTTGGCCGCGCGGCACGACGCGATCGATCACAATCCTGTCCGGAATGTCTCGCCGATCACGGTCGAGAAGAAGGCCGCTCGGGCGTTGACATTGGACGAGGTACGGCGGTTGCGGGCTGGGCTGCTGGCCGACGAGCGTGCTGTGGCTCGGGACATCCCCGCGATCGTGGACTTCATGCTCGGCACCGGCCTGCGGATCGGCGAGGCGCTGGCGGTGACATGGGAGGCCGTGGATCTCGGCGCCGCCACAGTGGAGGTGCGCGGGACACTCACCTACGAGCGGGGCAAGGGCTGGGTGATCCAGCCTCGACCGAAGACCGAAGCCGGTTGGCGGACGCTCCACCTGCCGCCGTGGCTGGTGACGTTGTTACGCGCTCGGGAGCGGGACGGGAACCCATGGAACGTCGTGTTCCCCTCGCCGTTGGGCAAGCTGAGGGACCGGTCCAACACCAACGTTGACCTGCGGGAGGCACTTGACCCGCTGAGGTTTGACTGGGTGACGAGCCACAACTTCAGGAAGACCGCGGCGACTCTGCTCAACGACGGTGGGTTGACCGTGCGGGAGATCGCCGACCAGCTCGGACACAAGCGCGTGAGCGTCACCCAAGACACTTACTTCGGTCGGGCGCAGCCGAGTCCTGAGGTGGCGAAACTGCTGGGCGTGATCGACCACGAGAGCTGAGTGTCGGTGGACCGTGCCAACATCGATACGGTTCGTGGTGATCCCGTGACGAAAGGTGACTGCGGTGAGCGATAACAGCATGATCGGTCCAGGCCTCCACGAGAACGCCGCTCAAGATGCCGTGGGTGAGGATGCAGCTCAAGCGACAGTCTTCGCCTTGCTGGCCATCGCTTCCGCGATCAACCGACTGGCGGACACGGTGGAGGGCTACACGGCGAGCCAGGTCTAAGATGAACTGGCCCATTTTGTGTGGGTAAAGTGTGGGGCCGATCTTGAGCGATCGGCCCCACGATTGCCTCAACCAGGGGCAATGAGCGCGCCCGAAGGGATTCGAACCCCTAACCTTCTGATCCGTAGTCAGATGCTCTATCCGTTGAGCTACGGGCGCATGTTCAGTTGTCATCCGGCCGGAGCCGGATGGCGGAGGCTCCGGGATTTGAACCCGGGAGGGGTTGCCCCCAACCGCATTAGCAGTGCGGCGCCATAGACCAGACTAGGCGAAGCCTCCCGGGGCCCCAGGCCGCTCGGCGACGAGCCTACTACAGGACCTTGGGCGACTCCCAACGGGTCAGGTCCAGGAACGCGCGCAGCGAGTCCGGGTTGGCCAGGGCGTCGCGGCTGACCGCCCGCTCGGGGGGCGTGCCCGCCAGGATCTTCTTGACCGGGACCTCGCACTTCTTGCCGTTCAAGGTCCTCGGCACCTCCTCTACCTGCACGAACCGGTCGGGGACGTGGCGTGGCGAAAGGCTGGCGCGCAGCTCGGCCCGTAGCCGGGGCTCCAGCTCGGACAGCGCGACCTCGGGGGACAGGACCAGGAAACACAGCAGCTCACCCTCGGTGCCGGCGGCTGAGGTGTCGATCACAAGCGAGTCCTGGACCTCGTCGAACGACTCCACCACCCGGTAGAACTCGCTGGTGCCCATGCGGACCCCGCCCCGGTTCAGGGTCGAGTCGCTGCGGCCGTAGATCACCGCCGAGCCCCTCGGCGTGATGCGGATCCAGTCGCCGTGGCGCCAGGTGTTGGGGTACGGCTCGAAGTAGGCCTCGTGCAGGCGCGCGCCGGACGGGTCGTTCCACAGGTAGATCGGCATCGAGGGCATGGGGCGGGTGATCACCAGCTCGCCCACCTCATCGGTCACGGGGGCACCGGTGTCGTCGTAGGCGGCTACCGCGGCACCGAGCATTCGGCAGCTCAGCTCACCCCGCCACACCGGCACGTCGGGGGACGCCCCGACGAACGCCGCGCAGAGGTCGGTTCCGCCGGAGATCGAGCAGATCTGCACCTCACGGCCCACCTCCTCGGCGATCCAGTCGAAGCCTTCCGGGCTCAGCGGAGCGCCGGTGGAGCCGAGCGACCTGAGCGCGCTGAGGTCGTGCTCGTGCGCGGGCCTGAGGTGCTGTTTCAGGCACGTCTGAATGTAGGGCGCCGACGTGCCGAAGTAGGTCACGCGGTTCGCCGCTGCCAGGCGCCAGAGGACCCCCAGGTCGGGGTGGGCGGGGCTGCCGTCGTACAGCACGACGGTGGTGCCGACCAGCAGGCCCGAGATGAGGAAGTTCCACATCATCCAGCCGGTCGTCGTGAACCAGAAGAACCTGTCGCCGGGGGCGAAGTCGCAGTGCAGGGCCAGCGCCTTCAGGTGCTCCAGCACGATGCCGCCGTGGCCGTGGACGATGCCCTTGGGCAACCCCGTCGTCCCGGAGGAGTAGAGGACCCACAGCGGGTGGTCGAACGGGACCGGGTCGAACGTCAGCTCGGCGTTCTCGTGCTCGGCGAGCAGGGTGTTCCAGGGGATGGCCGCGTCGAGCGTCGCCTCGGCGGACAGGTAGTCGATCAGCACGGTAGCGCGCAGCGTGGGGATCTCCTCGCGGAGCTGGGCGACCGTGGGGCGGACGTCGAACGACCGGCCGTTGTAGACGTAACCGTCCACCGCGAAGAGGACCACCGGCTCGATCTGGGTGAACCGGTCCGCGATCGCCCGGGCGCCGAAGTCCGGGGAGCAGGACGACCAGGTCGCGCCCAGGCTCGCCGCGGCCAGGAAGGCGACCAGGGTGCTCGGAGTGTTGGGGGCCAGGGCCACCACCCGGTCACCACGGCGTACGCCCAGGTCGACCAGCGCGGCACGGACCGCGGCGACCTGGCGGCGCAGCTCGCCGAAGGTCAGCTCCTCGTGCCGGCCGTCCTCGCGGTCGAAGATCACGGCGAGGTCGGCGTCGGCCTTGCCGGGACCCGGGCGCAGGGCGTGCTCGGCGTAGTTGAGGGTCGCGCCCGGGAACCAGCTGGCGCCGGGCATGGTGTCCTCGGCCAGCACGCGCGAGGGCGGCTGGTGAAACCGAACCTCCAGGAACTCGGCCAGCGCACCCCAGAACGCCTCGAGGTCGCCGGTCGACCACTCCCAGAGCGCCTGGTAGTCGGCCACCTCCACGCCGCGCTCCGCGCGCAGCCACGTGCGGAACGCCGCCATTCGGCTCGCCGCCACCCGGTCGGGGTCGGGGCGCCACAGCAGCTCTGGTGTCGACGCGTTCTGGGTCATGCCCAGTTCCTATCCCATATCCCCTGAGCTGGCCATGGTGGTTGGCCACACACCGTTCAGGGGTGGACGAGCGAGGTGAGGCGCTGCTCGATCCGGCCGGTGTCCGCGGGCACCACGCTCAACCACGCGACGCCGTCCCGGGTGGTCTCGGTGGCGGCGAGGTAGCGGCCGGCGGCCGTGTCGAACCAGTTCACGACGGGGGTTCTGGTGCGGCGGCCGAGCGCGTCCACCCGGTTGGCGGCCACCTGGCCGCCGCCGTGGCGGGCGGACTCGACCAGGGTGACCACAGTTCGCAGTTCGCGACCGGCCACGCCGGCGGCGGTGAGGGCCCGCTCGAGCGCCACGTAGCCGCCGGTCTGGTACTCCTCGATGGCCTGGTCGAAGGCGGCGGCGGGCAGCCTGGCGGGGCCGCCGGGGCCGGGCTTCTCGTCGGGGACCAGGGCCAGTACGGCCGGCACCAGCTTCCCCTCGCGGACCGAGGCCACGCGGATCTCCGCATCGGTCTGGGCGGCGAGGACGCCAACGGCACCGTCGGCGGCGGCCAGCACGCGCACGTACTCCCCCACCGACAGCTGGGCGTCCACCGTGAGCCCGGCGCGCACCAGCAGCGTCAGCTGCTCCTCGAGCCGGACCGAGAGGCGCTCGCCGTCATGCAGGCCCTTGGCGCGCAACGACTCCCGCACCTGCGAACGCAGCGCCACCCGCTCGGCCATCGTCTGGCCGTGGGAGGCCACGTCGAGCGGGTACGGCTGCTCGCCGACGCCGAGGTGCTCCCAGATGAAGTCGAACTCCAGGTGGGACAGGCTGGTCACAGCCGCCAAGCATGCCCTACCGGCGACGCTCAGCGCAGGTGGGCGTCCAGCCAGTTCAGCATCCGCTGCCAGCCCTCGAGCGCCCCGTCGGGGTGGATGTCGAACCGGTGGTCCGCCGCGGGGAACATCACCACGTCGGTCGCCGTCTCCGACCTGGACGCGGCCTCGCGCAGCTGGGCGACCTCGTCGGCGAACTTGTCCCCGTACAGGCCGAGCCACGGACAACGCAGCTGGTCCGCCACGTCGATGAGCGCCGGCAGGCCGGCCGACAGCGGTCGGAGAATGCCCCCGGCCGCCACCGAGACCGCGGCCCCGATGCGTCTGCTCGCCGCCACCACCATCGCGACGGTCCCGCCGAGCTCGAAGCCGACCACGCCGATCCGGTCCGCGCTGATGCCGTGCTGGGCCAGCCAGCCAAAGGCGATGTCGGTGTCCGCCAGCACGGACTCGCCGGACAGGCCGCTCACCCGCCCGGCCGCGAGCTCCTCGGCGACCTCGGTCGAGCCGTCCTCGCCGTGATAGATGTGCGGTGCGACCACCATCCAGCCCTCCGCGGCCAGCCCGTCGGCCAGCACGCGAACCATCTCGGTGATCCCCCGCGACTCGTGCAGCACGACCAGGCCGCCGCGAACCACCCCCGGCGGTTCGGCGATCGTCATGCGCAGCGCGCGCCCGTCAGCCAGACGGACGGGTTCGGTGCGGGTTTCTGGCATTTCGCCACCCAACCACGGCGAGGTGAACGCGAGTCAACCAAACCCATCCGATCGGAGTAATCAGGAAATCAACAGTTGCACCATCGCGACGAGCCCCACGGCCACGATCAACCCGCGCAGCCAGCCCGGCCGCAGCCGCCGCCCCAGCCGCGCACCGAGCTGACCGCCCACGACCGAGCCAAGCGCGAGCAGCGCGACGACCGGCCACGCCACCTCGGCGACGAACACGAAGACCACACCGGACACCAGGTTCGCCGTCGCGGTCAGCACGTTCTTCGCCGCGTTGAGCCGGTGCAGGTCCTCGTCGAGCATGATCCCCATCAGGGCGAGGTTCAGCACACCCTGCGACGCCCCGAAGTAGCCGCCGTAGACCCCGACGCCCAGCACGCCCAGCCCCAGGACGACCCCGCCGTGCTCGTGGCGGACGCTCCGCTCGGTCAGCCGCCGCGACAGCCACGGCTGGAGCAGCACCAGGACCAGCGCCAGGGCGATCAACGCCGGTACGACGGCCTCGAAGGCGTCCGCCGGCAGCTCGAGCAGCAGCAGTGCCCCGCCGACCGCCCCGACACCGGTCACCGCGGCCAGACGCACCACCCGGCGCCCCTGGCCGGCAAGCTCGCGGCGGTAGCCGTAGGCACCGCTGACCGAGCCGGGTACCAGGCCCAGGCCGTTGGAGATGTTCGCCACCACCGGCGGGTACCCGATCGCCAGCAGCACCGGGAAGGTCACCAGGGTCCCCGACCCGACGACCGCGTTCATCCCGCCGGCGACCATCCCGGCCAGGGCGACGAGAAACCCCTCGAGCGGAGTCACCGCGGCGGGAACACGCAGAACTCGTTGCCCTCGGGGTCGGCGAGCACGTCCCAGTCGATCTCCCCGTCCCGCGCGCGCAGCACCGTCGCCCCGAGCTCGACCAGTTCCTCCGTCTGTCCCCACACGTCCAGGTGCATCCGGTTCTTCGTGGTCTTGCCCTCGGGGACCGGCACGACCCAGATCAACGGACCGCCGCCGGTCGGGTCGACGATCGGGACCGGCCAGTCGTGCGGCCGCAGCCAGCCGCCCTCCGGCGGCTCGTGCTCGTCGCGGCGGACGTAGCCCATCGCCGTGCACCACCAGTCGGCGAGCTTGTGGTGGTCCTCCGCATCGATGACCAGGTCCTTGAATCGAGCTGACATGCCGGCATCGTCGCACGTAACACGGGGTGTACCGGGGTCAGCGCGATCCAGTTCACGCGTTGCGGGTGCGAACGAACCCGGCGAGGCCGTCCAGCGCCGCACGCGCCGGGATCGCCGGCAGCGCCATCAGCTCCTCGCGCGCCGCCTGGACGTGGCGGTCCACGTCGGCGCGGGCGGCGAGCATGCCCGGCGACGCGCGGAGCAGGCCGAGCGCCTCGGCGTGCAGGTCCGGGTCGGTGACCGGGCCGCGGGCGAGGATCGTGCGCAGCCGGTCCGCCGCCGGGCCGTCGGCGGCCAGCGCGTGCAGCACCGGCACCGTGACGACCCCCTCCCGCAGGTCCGTGCCCGGCGTCTTGCCCGACTCGGTGGCCGGCGAGCAGATGTCGATCACGTCGTCGGAGATCTGGAAGGCGAGGCCGAGGTGCTCGCCGAAGCGGGCGAGGGCGGCGCAGGTGAGCTCGTCGGCACCGGCCACCTGGGCCCCGAGCTCGACGGCCATCGAGATCAGCGAGGAGGACTTGTCGGCCATCACGCCCAGCGCGTGCTCCATCGGGTCCTTCCCGGACTGCGGACCGGCGGCCTCGAGGAGCTGGCCGCGGACGAGCCGGGCGAGCGTGGTGGTCTGCAGGCGCAGGGCGCGCAGGCCGAGGTCCGCGCCCAGCTCGGCCGCCCTGGCCAGCAGGAGGTCGCCGAGCAGGACGGCCATCCCGTTGCCCCACAGCGCGTTGGCGGTGGGCACCCCGTGCCGCCGCTGGGCGCCGTCCATGACGTCGTCGTGGTGCAGGGTGGCGACGTGGACCAGCTCGGTGATCACCGCCGCGTCGATCACCCGCGGGTTCTCCGGATCGCCGAACTGCGCGCCGAGCAGGGCCAGCCGCGGGCGGACGCGCTTGCCGCCGGCGGCGATCAGGTAGGAGGTGCCGGAGGCGACGGCCTGGTGCTCGGCGTCCGCGAGCACCTTGCGCAGCCGCTCTTCCACTTCGGACAGCCGATCCCGGATCTCGGTGTCGAGAGTGATGCCCATGGCCTGAGCGTGCCCCAGATCCTCGGTCCGGCGGCTCACTCCGGAGTCTGGTTCGACTCGTTCTCGAGAGGGAGCCAGGACTGTCAACAGGTGGGCTGTGGACAACCACCGAAACTGTGGACAACCCTGCGCGGGGTGGGCTTGGTCAGCCAGGTGAACGGCCCGTCGGCCGGGCGCTCCGCCGACCGGTAGCCGGCGCCGCGGAACAGGGCCAGGGACGCCTCGTTGTCCTCGTGCACGTTGGCCAGGACGGCGTCCGGTTCGGCCCGGGCGTGCAGCGCGCCCTCGCCCATCGTCAACACCCGGCCCGCCAGCCCGCGACCGCGGTGGTCCGGCGCCACCGTGATGCTGACCTCCCAGATCGCGTCCTGATCCCGGTCGAAGCGCACGGTGCCGACCGGGATCCCCGACTGCTCGACGACCAGCAGCAGCCGGTCCGGGTTGGCCAGCGACACCCGCAGCCAGGATTCGTGGACCGAGCGGGCGACCGGCTGGCGGCCTCTCGACCAGGCCAGGGTCAGGGGGTCGTTGCGCCAGCTCAGCAGCGTCTCGGTATCGCCTTCGGTTGCTTCGCGGACGGTCAGCTCGGCGGCGTCGAGGACCCGCGCGGCACCCGCACCGTCCACGGCCGCCGAGGCCGCCTCGGCCAGCTCGCGGCGCCGCGCCGGCTCCAGCAGGAGGTGGCGAAGGACCTCGGGCGCCGCCGGCAGGTCGGCCGGGGTGCCGAGCCCGGCCGCCAGCCCCTGGTCGAGGGCGGCGGTGTAGCCGGCTGCCTGGTTGTCGACCAGCTGGACCAGGGCGGCCGGGACGCCGATGCAGCACAGCTCGGTCAGCGTCACGCCGGCCGCGCTCACCACCAGGTCGGCCTCGGCGAACAGGGCGGGCAGGTCCGGTGTCGGCGGGTGCACGGCGAAGCGCTGGCCGGGCGCGGGCTCGGGCAGCGGGACCGGACCCGCGGCGACGGCCCGAGCGGAGAGCGGGACGCCGGTGTCGCGCAGGGCGGTCAGCGCGGCGGCGACGGTCGGCGCCGCGGCGCCACCACCCATCACCACGACCACCTTGGGCGGGTCGCCGGCGGCGAAGCCGGACCGCCGGGCAGCACGCACGTCGGCGCGGACCGGCGCGAACCGCGGGCCGGCCAGGAGCACCGGCGAGCCGTCGGGGCGGCGGGCGGACAGGGCCAGGCTCGGGTCGACGACGACATCGGCTTCGCGACGGCCCCAGTGGCCGTCCTCCAGCGACACCAGCCGCGCCCGCTCGCGCACCTCGGGCAGCTCACCGAGGCCGTAGTGGTCGACCAGCACCACGTCCGCGTCGACCTCGGCGAACGCGGCCGGCGCCAGCAGCGGGACGCCGAGCTCGGTGAAGCGGTCGGCGAGCCAGGTCGCGCCGCCCAGGTCGCCGGCGAACAGCGTCCGCCAGCCGCAGCCGACGGCGGCCTCGGCGAAGGCCAGGCAGCGGGACAGGTGGCCGACGCCGATCGTGGCGCCGCCGTCGGCGCGCAGCAGGAGCGTGGTCATGCCGTGGGCAACGGGTTCTGCTCGACGCCGGAGTTGAGCGCGACCAGGTCGGGACGACCGCGCAGCAGCGCCACCACCTCCCGCCACCTCGGCAGCCCTTCGCCCAGCTCGCCGACCAGGGCCTCGAGTAGGGTGGCGTCCTCGGGCGTGTCGAGGGTGACCCGCAGATCGGAGTCGTCCTCCCCGCTCACCACGCCGGCACACCGGTAGAGGTCGGGCTGGGCGTAGATGCCCGAGGTGACGTGCTCGCGGTGCCCGCCGGTGGCGTTGCGGTACTGCTCGGCGAGCACATCCCGGCGCACCAGCTCGGCGTCGAAGCCGCGCGGGAACCGGCGGACCAGCACGTTGCTGACGTAGTGGAGATCGGGGTCGGCCAGCCAGAGGCCGATCACCTGCGAGATCAGCGCGGGGTCGTGCAGCGGGCAGTCCGCGGTCAGGCGCAGGACGGCGTCGCAGGGGTGCTGCTGGGCGGCCAGTTCGAACCGCCCGAGGACGTCGTCGAGCGGTCCACGCACCACCGTCGCGCCGGCCCGGGTCGCCTCGTTGGCGACCATGTCGTCGTCCGGCGCCTCGGAGGTGGCCACGATCACCGTCCCGATGGCCGGCACGTGCTCGGCCGCCCTGATCACCCAGGCCAGCACGCTGCGGGTACCCAGCGAGCGCAGGACCTTGCCCGGCAGCCGTGTCGAGGACAACCGTGCCTGGATGACCGCGTTGACGCGCACGGGTGCCATGATGGCGCACCGGTACGGCCGGTGAACCGACGGAGGTAACGATGGCGCTGCTGGACGGAGCCGGCATCCTGCTGACCGGCGGGACGGGGTCGTTCGGCAAGGCGTTCATCGCGTACGCCCTGGAGCACCTCAACCCGCGGCGGCTCGTCGTGCTCTCCCGCGACGAGCTCAAGCAGTACGAGGCCCGCCAGGTGTTCGGCGACGACCCCCGCCTGCGCTGGTTCATCGGGGACGTGCGGGACCGGCGGCGCCTCGAGCGCGCCATGCACGACGTCGAGTACGTGGTGCACGCGGCGGCACTCAAGCAGGTCGACACCGCCGAGTACAACCCCTTCGAGTTCGTGCAGACCAACGTCACCGGCTCGCAGAACGTGATCGAGGCCGCGATCGACTGCGGGGTCCAGAAGGTCGTCGCGCTCTCCACCGACAAGGCGTCCAGCCCGATCAACCTCTACGGCGCCACCAAGCTGTGCGCCGACCGGCTGTTCATCAGCGGCAACCACTACGCCGCCGGCCACCCGACCCGGTTCTCCGTGGTCCGGTACGGCAACGTGATGGGCTCGCGGGGCAGCGTGATCCCGTTCTTCCGCTCGCTGGCCGAGCGCGGCGAGGCGCTGCCGATCACCGACCTGCGGATGACCCGGTTCTGGATCACGCTCCCGCAGGCGGTGCGGTTCGTCGTCGACTCCTTCGACCAGATGCACGGCGGCGAGCTGTTCGTGCCGCGCATCCCCAGCATGCGCATCGTCGACCTGGCCAGGGTGATCGCGCCGGACTCGCCGCTCAAGGAGGTCGGGATCCGCCCCGGCGAGAAACTGCACGAGGAGATGATCGCCCCGGACGACTCCCGCCGGACGCTGCTGCTCGACGACCGGTACGTGGTGATGCCGCACATCGCCGGCTGGGGCTACGAGCCGCCCGAGCACGGCCGGCCGGTGCCGGAGGGGTTCGCCTACCGCTCGGACACCAACGATCTCTGGCTCACCGACGAGGACCTGCACGGCCTGGTCCAGCAGTATGGCTGAGTTCCTGCCCTACGGGCGGCAGTCGGTCGTGGCGGCCGACGTCGAGGCCGTGGCCGAGGTGCTGCGGGGTGACTGGCTGACCACCGGCCCGGCGGTGACCCGCTTCGAGGCCGACCTCGCCGGGTGGACCGGGGGCGTGCCGGCGGTCGCGGTGACCTCGGGAACCGCCGCCCTGCACGTCGCCTACGCCGCCGCCGGCGTCGGGCCGGGGGACGAGGTGGTGTGCTCGCCGATGACCTTCGTCGCGACGGCCGCGACCGCGGCCATGCACGGCGCCACCGTGGTGTTCGCCGACGTGTCGCCGGAGACCGCCAACGTGCTGCCGGACGCGGTCAAGGCGGCGGTGACCGCGCGGACGAAGGTCGTCGCCGCGGTGGACTTCGCCGGGCACCCGGCCGACCTCGGCACGCTGGGCGAGCTCGCGCACGAGGCCGGCGCGCTGCTGCTGGAGGACGCGGCGCACTCGATCGGCGGTTCCTGGCAGGGCCGGCCGGTGGGGTCGTGGGCTGACCTGACCACGTTCTCCTTCTTCCCCACCAAGAACCTGACCACGGCCGAGGGCGGCGCGGTGTGCGCCGCCGACCCCGAGCTGCTGGGGCGGGCCCAGGAGTTCCGCAACCACGGGCTGGTGCGGGACCGGTCGCGGCAGCGCTTCCCGGACGAGGGCGGGTGGCACCAGGAGGTGCACGCGTTCGGGCTGAACTACCGGCTGCCGGACGTGCTGTGCGCGCTGGGTTCGAGCCAGCTCTCCCGGCTGTCGTCGTTCGTCGCGCGGCGGGCGGAGCTGCACGCCAGGTACCGGGCCGGCCTGTCCGACCTGGAGGGGGTGGCGCTGCCGGTGACGCTGCCCGGCGCCGAGCCGGCGTGGCACCTGTTCGCGCTGCGGGTGCTCGGCGGCCGGCGCCGCGAGCTGTACGAGTTCCTGCGCGAGCGCGGGATCGGCGTGCAGGTCAACTACATCCCGGTGTACTGGCACCCGGTGTTCGCCGACCTCGGCTACCGCCGGGGGATGTGCCCGGGCGCCGAGCGGTTCTACGCCGAGGAGCTGTCGCTGCCGCTCTGGCCGGACCTGTCCGACGCGGACGTGGACCGGGTGATCGGCGAGGTGCGCGCGTTCTTCGGCCACGCGTAGTGGACCTGTCGCCGTGGGCGGGGGTCGAGGTCGTTGACCGGCTCGGCGGCAACCGCAACGTGGTGCTCGAGGTGCGACGGGGCCGTGAGCGGCT
Organism: Actinophytocola xanthii; assembly: GCF_001921205.1. Lineage (GTDB taxonomy): Bacteria > Actinomycetota > Actinomycetes > Mycobacteriales > Pseudonocardiaceae > Actinophytocola > Actinophytocola xanthii. The sequence goes on from NZ_MSIE01000021.1 coordinate 107,496, forward strand.
GGTCGCGCGGCAGCCCCGGCGCTCCACGGCGGCCCTGGAGTGGGAGCTGGACCTGCTGGCGTTCCTGGCCGACCACGGGTTCCGGGTCCCGGAGCTGGTACCGGCCGACGACGGGCGGCGGCAGGTCGAGGGCGTGGTGGTGCAGCGGTGGCTGCCCGGCCGGGAGCCGACCGAGCGGGAGTGGCCCGCTGTCGCCGCCGAGCTGGCTCGCCTCCACTCGCTCACGGCGGGCTGGCCGCAGCGGCCTGGGTTCCGTTCGACCCGCGAGCTGCTGACCGAGGACCGGGGCGGCGATGTCGACCTCGATCCGATGCCGCCAGCTGTCGTGGCACTGTGCCGTAATGCCTGGCAACAACTCGCCGGGCACCACACGGTGGTGCACGGCGACCCGTGCGGCCCCAACGTCCGGGTCACCGAAGAGGGCGTCGGGCTGCTGGACTGGGACGAGGCTCGGGTCGACCACCCCGACCTCGATCTCGCCGACCTTCCCGGCCCTCCCCTGCCCGCTCCCCGCGGCCGGATCGCGCGGGCGGCGGTGGATGCCTGGGAGGTGGCGGCCGCGTGGACGCTGGAGCCGGAGTACGCCCGCCGCCGGCTGACTGTTCTGGAAGAGGTGTCGAAGCGGGACGGGCCCGTTCGACGCTGAGGTATGACCAAGACAAGCTCGACCCGCAACCTCTGTGGATACGGCTCCGACGAACTGCCCTGGAGCCGTCCGCGCGACCTTCTCGCCACCGAGACCCCCGCCGCCAACCTGCCGTTCTTCCTGGCGACGGTGCGGCCGGACGGGCGACCGCACGTGACCGGCATCGGCGCCATCTGGCTGGACGACACGCTGTACTTCGTCAGCGGCCCCGGCACACGCAAGTCCCGGAACCTGGCGGTGAACCCGGCATGCGCGGTGTCGGTGCGCCTGCCCGGGATCGACCTCACGCTGGAGGGCGAGGCCGTCCGCGTGCTCGACCCGTCCACCCTGGAGCGGGTGGCATCGGTCTACCGTTCCGGTGGCTGGCCGGCACGAGTGGAGGGCAACGCGTTCACCGCCCCGTACAGCGCGCCCAGTGCGGGGCCTCCGCCCTGGTTCCTGTACCGGATGACGCTGCACTCGGCGGTCGGCGTGGCCGGCGCCGAGCCGCACGGTGCGACCCGGTGGGAATTCGCGCACTGACGTCGTCGAAGGAGGACGCATGGCACAGGGACGCGTACTGGTTGTCGGTCTCGATCCCGACCGGCTCGAGGGCTGGGACCCCGAGCCGGTCAGGGAGGCGATCGCCCGAGGACGGGCCCGGCTCGACGAGCACGGCATCGACGCCGACCTGTGCCTGGTGCCGGTGGACGACACGACCGAGGGGTTGGTCGTCGAGGCGCTGACCCGCAAGGAGTACGCCTGCGTCGTGGTCGGCGGCGGGATCCGGAAGCACGACCCGTACCTCGAGCTGTTCGAGACGATCCTGAACCTGGTGCGCCGGCACGCTCCCGATGCGGCAATCGCCTTCAACCGGACGCCGGAGGAGATGGCGGAGGCCGCGCTGCGCTGGTTGCGGTAGGGCTTGGCCTCCGGCCCCCGGTCACCAGAGTACGGCGGGGGTCCGACAGCATCCCGTCGCCGCGTACGTCGGCATCGGGGGCGTGGGCTAGACGATGTCCCAGGTGAGCGGGGTGCCCTTGGCGGCGTTGGTCCGGAAGCGGCGGCCGAGAACCGTGTCCAGCTCGGCCGGGGGCAGGCCGCCCGCCGGGCGGATCGAGCGGACGTTCTCCCTGGTCACCTCGTCGCCGGCGGCGACGTCGGCGACGACGTACAGGGAGCGCCGCAGGCGCAGGACCTCGCGCTCGCTCTCCCGTGGGCCGATCCGCGGGCTGCCCAGCGCGCGCCAGGCCCGCTCGGTCTCGGTGACCAGGGCGGCCAGCTCGGCCGGCTCCAGGGAGAAGTCGCTGTCCACGCCGCCGTCGGCGCGGGAGAGGGTGACGTGCTTCTCGATCGCGCAGGCACCCAACGCCACGGCGGCCACCGGCACGCCGATGCCCATCGTGTGGTCGGACAGGCCGGGCACCACGTCGAAGGTGTCCGCGATCAGCGGGATGCCCCGCAGGTTGCTGTCGGCGGGGTCGGCCGGGTAGGACGCGGTGCAGCCCAGCACGATCAGCTGGTCGTTGCCCGCCGCCCGCGCGGTGGTGACCGCGGCGTGGACCTCGGCGACGTCGGCCATGCCGGTGGAGATGACCAGCGGCTTGCCGGTCCTGGCGCACAGCTCGATCAGCGGCAGGTCGACGATCTCGGCGGAGGCGATCTTGTATGCGGGCGCGTCCAGCGACTCCAGCAGCTCGACGGCGGTGGGGTCGAAGGGGCTCGAGAACACCGTCAGCCCCTGCGCCAGCGCCCGCTCGAAGATCGGCCGGTGCCACTCCCAGGGCGTGTGCGCCTTCTCGTAGAGCCGGTACAGGTTCTCCCCACCCCACAGGTCGTGGGAGTCGGAGATGCGGAAGGCGGGCAGGTCGACGTCGATCGTGATCGTGTCCGGGCGGTAGGTCTGCAGCTTGAGCGCCTGCGCACCGGTGGCCGCGACCGCGTCGACGATCGCCAGCGCCCGGTCGAGGTCGCCGTTGTGGTTGCCCGACATCTCGGCGATGACGAACGGGGGGTGCCCCTGCCCCACCGTGTGCTTGCCGATCCGAACCTCACGCATGCGCCCCAACGTACCGGCGCCCCCGAAGCAACTTCGCGCCCGCCGCTGGCGTGAGCGGGGACTCGTGGGGTATCGTACAGATGTTCGAGAGTGTTGTATCTGACCCCTTAGGAGGCGCGCCAGACCGCATCGCCGTGTGTGTCGGCCAGCATGTCGCCGTAGATCAGCAGGCAGGCCAGACAGCGCTCACCCACGTCTGTACACGTGATCTTGTCGTTCGGCACGCTGTGCTCGCACAGCGCCTCACCGAACTCGCGTCCCGCTCCGGCGCAGCCGAACGCATGCACTCGGTTGTCGTAGCCCGACAGCCACCACTGCACGTCCACCATGTCCCGGCCCCTTACACCCGCCTGTGTAACCCCAGGGTCCCGCACGGACGGGCATGTGGGCACGTTGACCCCTGGATTAATCGGGTCAACAATTCACAGTTGAACCGTAAACTGTGAACACTGGTAACACAGCGTTGTATACAGGATGCTTCAGTTACTCGGAGTACGGTCCTCCAGCTTGCGGAGGCGGTCCTCGTACTGGGCGACCGCGGTCAGGCGGACTCGGATCTGGCTGTGCTCCCGGCGGATCTCCTCGATGAGGGTCCGCGACTCCTCGATCTGCGCCTGGTCGGCGGCGGGCACCGGGGCGATCTTCTCCCGCAACGACTCGAGCTGGGACTCCTGCCCGGCGATCTGCGGGATGATCCGCTCCAGCTCGTTGGCCGACCACTTCTGCAGCCGGTCCATCTCGGCGCACTGGCGCTCCAGCTCACCGAGCCGGTGGGCCAGGTCGTCCCGCGACTCGCGCAGTTCGTGCAGCTGGCGCCGCTGCTCGTCGACGGTCCCGTAGAGCTCGTAGAGCCGGTTGCCCTCGACGGGGTGCACGATCCGCCAGTCGATCATGCGTCCGACGCGGTCGGCGATCCTCCGGCGCAGCCCGAGGGCCACCCGCAGGGGGGCGGCGAAGCGGTGGTCAGCCATGGTCACGTTCTCAGTCCTCAAAACAGGCTCAGCGCAGCAGCGTCGTTCGGCTGGTCTGCGTCCAGGAGTGGAGCAGCCGCCCCTCGGCGGCGATCTGGTGCTCCGGGCCGACGATGCAGGAGTCGCCGGCGGCGTGCATCCAGGAGGTCTGGTGCGGGTCGTCGATGAACGAGAACCCGGTCAGGATCAGCTCGGCCTCGGGGTAGTTGGTCCGTGCGATCCAGGCCGCCATCGTGCCGGTCGTCGCCCAGGTCCCCTCCTGCCTGGTGGGCAGGCCGATCGCGTCGGACAGCGGCAGCGTCACGTCGCGGTTGGAGACCGGGACGAACCCGAGGTCCTCGGGCCACCAGCCGGGGATGATGTCCGGCTCCCAGTGCAGCCGACCCGGCTCGACCAGGAGGTAGAGCCGTCTGCGGTAGTCCTGGAACACCCATCTCGTCGCGCGCAGCGCCCGGTTGAAGACCACGACGTGGGTGCGGCTACCCACGGTCGGCGGGGTGCCGGGGTCGTCGACCATGAAGCCGTTCACCCGCAGCACCAGGTCCGCCGAGTCGATGGCCTTGGCGCGCTCGCTGTTCGGCTCCAGGGGCTGGTTGCCCACGACCGCCACCGTGCGCGGTTCCGGATGCTCCGCGTAGACGTCGAGCAGGGAACGCAGCATTCCGGGCTGCGGAGCGACGTCGACCATGGGGGCAGAAGTTACCAGTCCGTCGGGCGGACAAACGGGTGGACTTTTGAGCACCTGGGGCACCTCGGACGCCCTCCGGCCCCTGCTCGGCGCCGCCGGGGCGCCGGTAGGCTCGACAGCCGTGCCAACAACCAGCACGGCCGAACACGAGCAGGCCACCCCACCACCCCCTCCGTCGTCCCGGAGCTGGGCACGCGCGTGGGAGGACATCGTCGAGGGCGTCCGCCAGCGTGAGCTGTGGGGCCACCTCGGTTGGCAGGACATCAAGCAGCGCTACCGGCGCTCGGTGATCGGTCCGCTGTGGATCACGCTGTCGATGGCCATCACCGCCGTCGGCCTCGGCCTGCTGTACTCGGCGCTGTTCGACGCCAAGATCCCCACGTTCCTGCCGTACATCACGGTCGGGTTCATCGTGTGGAACTTCATCCTCGGCTGTCTCACCGAGGGCACCGAGACGTTCATCCGCAACGAGGGCCTGATCAAGCACCTGCCGGCGCCGTTGACCGTCTACGCGCTGCGCACGGTGTGGCGGCTGACCCTGATGTTCGCGCACAACCTGCTGGTCTACGTGGTCGTCGCGGCCATCTACTGGTCCAGCCTGACCGAGGCCGGCTACACGATCACCAACGACGGCAACGCCGCCAACCAACCCGGCATCTCCTGGTCGATCCTGCTGGCGATCCCGGCGTTCTTCCTGCTCGCGGTGAACGGCGGCTGGGTGGCCCTGCTGTTCGGCATCATCTCCACCCGTTACCGGGACATCCCGCCAGTCATCATCAGCCTCAGCCAGCTGCTGTTCTTCATGACGCCTATCGTCTGGACCACCGACATCCTGACCGCGAACTTCGGCGAGGCGGGCTGGCGGATGCTGGTGGCCGAGCTGAACCCGCTCTACCACTACGTCCAGATCCTGCGGGCGCCGCTGATCGGCAACGAGCAGAGCTGGCACCACTGGGCGGTTGTCGCAGCGTTTACCGTGGTGGGGTGGGGCCTGGCCCTCGTGGCCATGCGCAACTACCGTGCCCGGGTCTCCTACTGGGTCTGAGTGAGGCGAGAAACGACATGGTCAGCATCGACGTCTGGAACGCCTCGGTCGACTTCCCGATCTTCGACGCGAAGACGAGGTCGCTGAAGAAGGCGGTCCTGGGCAAGGTCGGCGGCAAGATCGGAACCGAGCAGAAGGTCCCGATCATCGAGGCACTGCACGACATCACGCTCTCGCTCAAGGAGGGCGACCGGATCGGCCTGGTCGGCCACAACGGGGCCGGCAAGTCCACCCTGCTGCGGCTGCTCGCCGGCATCTACGAGCCGACCCGGGGCTCCTCCCGGATCGTCGGCAAGATCGCCCCGGTGTTCGACCTGGGTGTCGGCATGGACCCGGAGATCTCCGGGCTCGAGAACATCATGATCCGCGGCCTGTTCCTCGGCATGACCCGCAAGCAGATGGAGAAGCGGGTCGACGACATCGCCGAGTTCACCGAGCTCGGCGACTACCTGCAGATGCCGCTGCGGACGTACTCGACGGGCATGCGGGTGCGGCTGGCGCTGGGCGTGGTCACCTCGATCGACCCGGAGATCCTGCTGCTGGACGAGGGCATCGGAGCCGTGGATGCGGCCTTTCTGAGCAAGGCACGCACCCGGTTGGTCGATCTGGTGAAGCGGTCGGGCATGTTGGTGTTCGCCTCGCACCAGGACGACCTATTGTTCGAGCTGTGCAACTCGGCGCTGTGGATGGACGAGGGGCAGGTGAAGATGCAGGGCTCGCTGCGTGAGGTTCTCACCGCCTACAAGGGCCGGGATCCCTACGAGCACCTGGACAAGGAAACGCTGGCCCGCCTCGGCCAGGCCCCGGTCCTCACCACCAAGACCGGCGAGATCTGATGGGCCCCGCGGAGCCGCTGCCGCCGAACGCGGTGGTGGCCGTCGTCGTCACCCGGCATCGCCGGGAGCTGCTGGCCGACTCCCTGAAGATGATCGCGGCGCAGACCCGACCGCCGGACCACCTGGTCGTCGTGGACAACGGCCCCGACGATCCGGTCGGCGACATCGTCGCCTCGTGCCCGGTGCCGACGACCTACCTGCCCTCCCAGCGCAACCTCGGCGGCGCCGGCGGCTTCGCGCTCGGGATGCTGCACGCGCTGTCGCTGGGCGCCGAGTGGGTCTGGTGCGCCGACGACGACGGCCGTCCCGGTGACGAGACCGTGCTGGAGATCCTGCTCGAGGAGGCCCAGGCGCGGAACCTGGCCGAGATCTCGCCGATGGTGACGAACATCGACACCCCGTCCCGGCTGGCGTTCCCGCTGCGTCGAGGGCTGACCTGGAAGCGGAGCGCGAACGAGCTGGGGACCGACTTCCTGCCCGGGATCGCGTCGCTGTTCAACGGCGCGCTGTTCCGCGCGGCCACCCTGGACGTGATCGGCGTACCGGACTACCGCCTGTTCTTCCGCGGCGACGAGGTGGAGATCCACCGGCGGCTGGTGCGGTCGGGGCTGCCGTTCGGGACCTGCCTGCGGGCGACCTACCTGCACCCCGACGGCTCGGAGGAGTTCAAGCCGATGCTGGGCGGGCGGCTGCACGCCCAGGACCCGGAGAACGAGGTGAAGCGGTACTACACCTACCGCAACCGCGGGTACCTCCTGTCCCAGCCGGGCCTGCGGAAGATCGGGATGCTGGAGATCATCCGCTTCGGGCTGTACTTCGTCGGCACGAAGCGCGACCCCAAGGCGTTCGTGCAGTGGCTCAAGCTGTGCCGGCAGGGCCGCCGGGAGAGGTTCTTCCGGCTGTAGCTACACCCGCTCGCCGTACACGTGGTCGATGGCCATGGTCATCAGCACCCGGCGGTCGGCCACCATGACCGAGCGGTACTCGGCCCAGTCCGGGTGCTCCCCGGCCGCGGCGCGGTAGTAGTCGACCAGCGCGTCGACCTCGGGGCCGTGGGGGTCGGTGCCGGGGCCGGTGAGGGTCACGGTGCCCTCGGCGGTGGCCCAGGACCAGCCGTCGGCGCTGGTGACCTCGAGCGCGGCCCGCGGGTCCCGGCGGAGGTTGGCCGTCTTGGCCCGTCCCTCGGTCATCGAGACGTAGATGATCTCGGCGTCCCGGTCGTAGAACGGCATGACCGGGGACAGCTGGGGGCGGCCGTCGGACTTGATCGTGGCGAGGACCCCGAGGCGGCTCTCGACGAGCAGCGCGCGCGGGTCGAACGGGCCGCTCATGCCTTCTCCCGGAACTGCTCGATGAGGGCCGCGTAGCCGCTGGGGCCGTGCCCCTGGGCCACCGCTCGTTCGGCCAGGGCCTTGACCAACCGCGGAAGCTCCGCGCTGACGCCGAGCGTCTCGCTCTCCTCGACGAAGTGCTCCATGGCCGCGAGGTGGGTGTCGATCGTGGAGTCCGGGGCGGGGTAGCTGCCCTCGTCGACCTGCCGCGCGTAGCCGGCGAGCCATCCGGCCACGGTTCCCGCCGACTGGGCGGCGAGCGGGGCGAACGCCGTCGCGGGGACGCCGGCGGTGCCGAGCAGTGCCGCGCCCTGGAGGAAGCCGTTCAGGATGCTCCACATGAGCCCGAGCACGGCCACGTCGTGGAGGGCGGACAGGCCGTGGTCGGCACCGAGGTAGGTGGCGTTGCCGAGCGCGCGCAGGGCGGGTTCGACCTCGTCGAACGCCGGGCGGGGTCCGCTGTGGAGGATCACGGCGTCGGCGGTGCCGATGCCGTCGGGGGCGGCGAGGATCGCGCCGTCGAGGTAGGTGCCGCCGCGCTCCGCGACGTACTCGGCCGTCGCGCGGGCTTGGGTGGAGGTGCCCGAGGTGAGGTTGACCAGGATGCGCTCCTCGAGGTCGGTCGACTCGAGGACCTCGCGCACGGCCCGGTAGTCCGAGACGCAGAGGACGACGAGCGGGCTGGTCGTGTCCCCCGCGGAGTCCGCTCGTCGGGCGCCCTGGGCGAGGAGGGTCTCGGCCTTGGCCGCGGTGCGGTTCCAGACCGTGGTGGGATGTCCGGCTCGCAGGAAGGCCGCGGCGAGCGCCTGCCCCATGAGCCCCAGACCGAGAACGGTCACCGGGATCGGTGTGGTGGTCATAGTCGACATCCTCGACCTTGACATCAGTGTGAGAGTCAAGAATGCGTTTGCGCAATCGTTTGCGGGCGGGCTGGGGCAGGTGTCGTGGACGTCCTGCGGAGGAGGACGACCGCGGAGGCGCTGATCAGCAACCCGAGGAGGGTGACGAGGCGGACGGGGTCACCGAACATCGGCACCGCCCACAGCGCCGTGGCGGCCGGGGTCAGGTACAGGAGGGTGCTGGCGCGGGCCGCCCCGTCCCGGCTGGTGACCCGGTAGTAGATGCCGTAACTGGCGATCCCGGCCGCGGCGGCCCACGCCACGGCGACCCAGAAGCCCGCGACCGGCGGTGGCGCGAGGGTGCCCGCGCCGGCGGCGTAGACGGTGAAGAAGACGCCGGTGAAGAGGGCCTGGGCGGCCAGGGTCCCCATCAACGGCGGCGTTGGCCAGCGCTGCTGCAGGACGGTGCCGGCGGTCAGGGACAGCATCGACACCAGCGGCAGGAGCAGTGCCGTGACGGCGACCCCGGCGCTGAGGTCGCCGAGCGCGGTCACCGCGACGCCGGTCGTACCCAGGGCCAGTCCCGCCACGTGGCCGGCGCGGAGCCGCTGCGAGTCGAGCAGGACGGCGGCGATGAGCACCAGGGCGGGCTGCAGGGAGGCGATGAGGGCGGAGGTGCCGGCAGGAACGCCGGCCGCGGCGGCCCAGAAGACGCCGCCCAGGTAGAGGCACTGGCAGAGCAGCGCCAGGACGGCCTGGCGGGCCCATTCGCGCGGGTCGAGGCGGGGCAGCCACGGGAGCAGGACGAGCGCGGTCAGCAGGCATCGCCAGGCCAGCAGGGTGTCGGCGGTGGCGTAGCGCGCACCGAGCTCGGCGCCGATGAAGCCCGAGCTCCACACCACGACCAGGGCGGTACCGCGCAGCGAGGCTGAGATCGACATGAACCCAGGTAACCATACCGGTCTGTATACTCGCAGTGGACCGACTGGCAAGGAGTGCCCGTGCTACAGCAGCTCACCACGCTCGACGAGGCCACCCCGGGGGCACTGCGCCCGGTGTTGCAGCCCCTGCCGAAGCTGACCGAGGCGGGTGCCCGGCTGCTGGAGGCCGCCGCTGCGCTGTTCTACGAGCGTGGGGTGCGGGCGGTGGGAGTGGACCTGATCGCCGAGACCGCCGGGACGACGAAGAAGACCCTGTACGACAGGTTCGGCTCGAAGGACGCGCTCGTCGCGCTGTACCTGTTGCAGCGAGCCCACCGCTGGCGCCAGCACCTGCTGACCCGGCTCGCGGAGGGCGATGATGAGTCGCGGGTGCTGGGCGTCTTCGATGCGTTGGAGGCGTGGATGGGAGCGCAGCGGCGGGGTTGCGCCTTCGTCAACGCGTACGCGGAGCTGGGAGACAGCGAGGAGCATCCGGCCGTGCCGGTCATCCGGGCGGAGAAGGCGTGGATGCGTGCGCTGTTCGACGCGCTAACCGGGGATATCGCGCTGGGGGCCCACGTGCACCTGCTGTACGAGGGAACGATCGTCGTCCGCACCGCCGGCGCGGGTGCGGACACGGCGACACATGCCCGGGAGGCGGTTCGGATTGCGCTGGCGGCGGGCGGTAGCGCGCCGAGGTGACGAGCCCGCGCTCTCCTCAGGAGGAGTGGGGGTGCGAGGGGTGTCAACAGGGGAGCTGTGGACAACCCGCTCAGTTGTGGACAACTCCACCCGGAGGCGTTCGCGAGCGCAACTGTTGGGGGATGGCGGGGTTGTGGGGTGGTAATCGCGGTGACTACAGTGCGGGCCAATCACACGGTAGACGTTTCACATTCACCCGACGGGTGTGCGCGCAGAGCACTGGTCAGGGCATGGCAAGGAGGGTCATGGCCAGCATGCTCAGATTCGCGCGCGCCTGCGCGGGGATCGCGGGTACCGCGGCGGCACTGATTGTCGCCACCGCTGTTCCTGCCGGTGCGGAGCCGGCGTCCGGGCTGGTGAACCGCGACGCCGACGTCCAGGGGTTCGCCGTCGACGTGGGTGAGGACGTGTTCGCCGAACTGGACACGAGCCTCATCGGGTTCAAGCTCGCGGACGGGTCGGAGCTCGGCATGTACTGCGTCGAGATCCAGACCGAGATCGACGAGGAGCACCCGCTGGTCGAACAGCCGTGGGATGCCTTCCCGGTCGAGGACAGTCCGTTCAACGAGAACCAGGGCAAGATCAACTGGGTGCTGCACAACGGGTTCCCCGTGCAGGACACCGGCGCGTTGGCCGAGATGCTCGCCGACGACGGCACGCTGCCCAACGGCGGCATCGACGAGCGGGAGGCGGTCACCGCCACGCAGGCCGCCGTGTGGCACTTCAGTGACGGGGTGGACCTGGACCGGGAGAACCCGCTGCCCGGGAACGACTCCGACGCCGACGCCGCGGCCGACGTGCTCGCGCTGTACGACCTGCTGACCGGCGCCGCCAACGAGGGCATCGGCGAGCAGCCGCCCGCCGCCCTGGAGATCGACCCTGCCTCGGCAAAGGGCACTGCGGGCGAGATGATCGGGCCGTTCACGGTCACCACCACCGGCACGATCGACAAGATCAACGCCGACCTGCCCGAGGACGTCAGGCTGACCGACGGCACGGGCCGCGAACTCGGGGCCGACATCGTCAAGAACGGGACCGAGCTCTTCCTCGACGTGGACGCCAACGCACCCGCGGGGTCGGCGAGCTTCGAGCTGGCCGCCACCGCGAGCGTCGAGACCGGGCGCCTGTTCGTCGGCGAGAACTACGACGAGGCGCCGACCCAGGCGCTGATCGTGGCCAAGTCCGTGGACACCCAGCTCACGGCCACCGCGGAAGCCGAGTGGGCGGCCGCACCGCCGGAGAGCTCGACCGAGGCGGCGCCGGTCGCGCAGGCCAAGAACGACGACCTGGCGACCACCGGTGCCTCCGTGTTCGCCCCGATCCTGTTCGGCGCGGCGCTGGTCGCGGCCGGCATCTTCGCGGTCCTGTTCGTCCGCTACCGACGGAACTACTGACGCCGAACCGGTGGCGGGTCCGCTCTGAGCGGATCCGCTACCGGTGAACCGGCCTTGCCGGCGAACAACCCCGGGTGTGAGGTCGAGGGCATGGCTGATCCCAAGCGTGCCCTCGTCCTGCACCTGTCCAACGGCGGCGAGCCGCTCGTGTTCGCCCTCGCCGAGGACGGCGTCCGCGACCTCGAGAACCGGCTGACCGAGCTGCTCGCGGAGGGCGGGGTGCACTCCCCCGCCCTCGCCGACGGCTCCACCGTGGCCGTTAACTTCGCCCACGTCGTCACCGCACACCTCGACGAGCTGCCGCCGCTCGCGCGGGTCTACGGCAGCGGCCAACCCAAGCACCACGGCTTCGCCACCTGAGCGGGCGGCGGCCGCCAGGGCTCGCCGCAGAACTCGAGGTTGACCGTATTCACAATGTGCAGGATCTGGGTGCCGTCGGTGGGGCTGAACAGCGAGCTGGACACCACCACCTGCCGGCGGGCGTCGGCCGTGCCGAACGACAGCGTCGAGTAGCCCGGGATGGCGCCGGTGTGTCCCCACAGCCGGACCCCGCAGGTCGTGTACATCTCCTCGACGCCGAGGCCGTAGCGCGGCCAGGCCGGGTTCCCGGTCGCGACGGCGTCGGTGCGCATCCGCTCGACCAGCGCCGCGGGGAGCAGCCGACCGTCGGCCAGGGCCGACCAGAAGCGGTGGAGGTCCTCGTTCGTGGCGACGACGCCATACGCGGCCCAGGCGAACGAGGGGTCCAGCTCGGTCAGCTCCACCCGCGGGCCCGACCCGATCCGGTAGTGGCCCGACGCGTGTGGGCCGCGCAGGAACGGATGCCGCGGCAGCTCGGTCGCGTGCATTCCGGCCGGCCGGAACACGCGCTCGCGCAGCTGGTCGGCGAGGTCCTCGCCGGTGACCCGCTCGATGATCATGCCGAGCAGGACGAAGTTCGTGTTGGAGTACCCCCACTGGCCCGGCGTGCGGTGGCCCAGCTCGTTGGCGGTGCGGACCAGGTCCTCCGGGGTGAACCGGCGCCACACGTAGTCGGCGGGGTCGGCGAACTCCGGTGCCGCCACATAGTCGGCGAGCCCGCTGGTGTTGTGCAGGAGCTGCTCCACCGACACACCCTCGGCGCCGGGTACCAGGCCCGGCAGCAGCTCGCCGAGGGTGTCCTCGGGCGAGAGCCGGCCCTCGTGCCAGAGCTGGAGGACCACGGTCGCCACCATCGGCTTGGTCAGGCTCGCGACCCGGAACCGGCCGTTGCGCGGCAGCGGCGCCCCGGTGTCCAGGTCGGACACCCCGGCCTCGGCCCGCCAGGAGCGGTCGCCGTCCCGGACGGTGAGCACCACGCCCGGCACGCCGGCGTCGACCATCGCGTCCAGCTCCCGCTGGACCTCGGTGCGGGTGTCCGCGGCGGCGGTGCCGGTCCACAGGAGCAGGGCCGCGACGACGGCGGCCAGCAGGGAAGTCGATCTCACCCGGCGATGCTAGGAAGCCCGTACTGAGAGTCGCCGAGTCACTTCTCAGCGCGGAACACGACGGTCCGCAGCATGATGAAGTTGATCGTCGTCGCCGTGCCCTGGGCGACCACCCAGGCGAGCGGGATCTCCCAGCCCGAGGCCGGCAGGAGCGTCAGCAGCAGCGCGTTCGTGCCGACGTTCACGAAGAACGTGACCGTGTAGAGCAGGGCGAAACCGCCGAGCTGGGCGGCGCCGCCGGTGTGCGAGGCGGCGAAGGTGTACCTGCGGTTGAGGAAGTAGGCCGTGGTGGTGCCGGCGACGAAGCTGACCGCCTTGGCCAGGTGCACCCACAGGTCCAGCGCCAGCAGCGACTGGTAGACGCCGAAGTCGACCAGCGCACAGAACCCGCCGATCAGAACGAACCGGACCAGCTGGCCGACCAGCCCGATCTTCGGCACCTCCGCCTCCGCCGTCGCGACCACGACGCGAGTCTAGAGGCCGACGGCGGGCCCCGTACCCTCGGTCCGGTGAAGCCAGGACTCGAGGAGTTGGTCGGGCTCACCGGCTGGGGACGAACGGCGCCGACGACGGCCCGCGTGGTGCGTACCGCGGACATCGACACGATCGCGGCGGTGGTCCGGGAGGCCGGCGAGCGCGGAGATGGCCGCGGCGTCATCGCCCGGGGGCTCGGGCGCAGCTACGGTGACCCGTCGCAGAACGCGGGCGGGGTCGTGCTCGACATGACCGCCCTGGACCGGGTGCACCGGGTCGACGCGGACGCCGGGCTGGTCGAGGTGGACGCCGGGGTCTCGCTGGACACGCTGATGCGCGCGCTGCTGCCGTTCGGGCTCTGGCTTCCGGTGCTGCCGGGCACCCGCCAGGTCACCGTCGGCGGCGCGATCGGCTGCGACATCCACGGCAAGGCCCACCACGTCGAGGGCAGCTTCGGCGACCACGTCCGGTCGATGGACCTGCTCACGGCCGACGGCGAGATCCACACGCTCACCCACGAGGGCCCCGACCAGGAGCTG
>NZ_MSIE01000022.1 GCF_001921205.1 Actinophytocola xanthii
TCACCCACGAGGGCCCCGACCAGGAGCTGTTCTGGGCCACGGTGGGCGGCATGGGGCTGACCGGGATCGTCCTGCGCGCGACCCTGCACCTGAACCACGTGGAGACCGCGTACTTCCTCGTCGACACCGACCAGGTCGACAACCTCGACGAGCTGATGGCCCGCCAGTCGGTCGACGACGAGTCCTACGTGGAGTCGGTGTCCTGGTTCGACGCGGTGACCACCGGGCCGAACCTCGGCCGCGGCATCCTCACCCGCGCCAACCACGCCCGGCTCGAGGACCTGCCGGCCAAGCGGCGCGAGCACCCGCTCCGGTTCGAGGCCCCGCAGCTGCTGACCGTGCCCGACATGTTCCCGCCCGGCATGCTCAACAAGCTCACCGCGCGGATCTTCAGCGAGCTCTGGTACCGCAAGTCGCCCACCCGCCACGGCGCCGTGCAGAACATCACCCAGTTCCTGCACCCGCTGGACATCATCGGCGAGTGGAACCGCGGCTACGGCCCCCACGGGTTCCTCCAGTACCAGTTCGCCGTGCCGTTCGGGGCCGAGCACGTCATCCGGCGCACGGTCGAGACGGTCACCGAGGCCGGGCACGTCTCCGTGCTCAACGTCCTCAAGCGCTTCGGCGACGGCAACCGCGCCCCGCTCTCGTTCCCCATGCGGGGCTGGACGCTGTGCCTGGACCTGCCGATCCGCCCCGGCCTGCACGAGCTGTGCGAGCAGCTCGACGACCTGGTCCTGGACGCGGGCGGGCGGCACTACCTGGCCAAGGAGTCCCGCGCCACCCCCGAGGCCGTGCGGCGCGGCTACCCCCGCCTGGACGAGTGGCGCAAGGTCCGCGCCGCCGTCGACCCCAACGGTGTTTTCGCTTCGGACATGTCGAGAAGGTTGAACCTGAATGATTGACGCGGTCGGTAACCCCCAGTCGCTGCTGCTGCTCGGCGGCACCTCGGAGATCGGCCTCGCGGTCGCCCGCCGCTACGCGCAGCGCCGCCCGCTGCGCGTCGTGCTCGCCGCCCGCCCCTCCGAGCGGCTCGACGCGGCTGTCGAGGAGCTGCGCGGCGCCGGTGCCACGGTGTCCACTGTCGAGTTCGACGCCAAGGACACCGACGCCCACCCCGGCGTGCTGGACAAGGCGTTCGCCGACGGCGACATCGACGTCGCGGTGGTGGCGTTCGGCCTGCTCGGCGACGCCGAACAGGCCTGGCAGGACCACGCCCGGGCGGTGGAGCTCGCCCAGGTCAACTACACCGGGGCCGTCTCGGTGGGCGTCGCCCTGGCCGAGCGGATGCGCCGCCAGGGACACGGCCGGATCGTCGCGCTGTCCTCGGTGGCCGGTGAGCGGGTGCGCCGCTCGAACTTCGTCTACGGCTCGACCAAGGCCGGCATGGACGGGTTCTACCTCGGCCTGGGCGAGGCGCTGCGCGGCGAGGGGATCACGGTGAGCGTGGTCCGCCCGGGCTTCGTGCACTCGAAGATGACCGAGGGGATGAAGCCGGCTCCGCTGCCGGTCACCCCGGAGCAGGTGGCCGAGGTGGTCACCGACGCCGTCGACAAGCGCAAGGAGCTGGTGTGGGCACCGGCGCCGTACCGGCTGGTGATGTCGGTGCTGCGGCACATCCCCCGGGTCGTCTTCCGCCGGCTTCCCATCTAGCGGAGGGACCGACGTGACCAGGCCGACGCCCGAGGAGTGGCTCGCGAACTTCAACGCCCAGATCGCCGACCTGCAGGCGAAGACCGCCGAGTTCCAGGAGAACCTGGAGCACTCCGGGGTCACCGAGACCGCCCCGGACGGCTCGATCTCCGTGTCCGTAGCACCGAACGGCTCGCTGACCGACCTGCGGATCGAGGAGTCGGCGTGGCGCGGCAACGGCGCCGACCTCGCGTCCCGGATCATGCAGCTCGCCCGCAGGGCCCAGCGAACGGCCGCGGTGAACGTGGCCGAGGCGTTCGCTCCGCTGGGCGCGGACACCGAGGCCATGCACATGATCACCGGCTACCTGCCGGAGCCGGAGCCCGAGGAGCCCGACCCCAGGGGTGGCTACTCGTTCGTCGAGGAGCAGGCCCCCGGCTCGGCGCCTGACGAGGAAGAACGGCCGCAGCGGGAACCGCGGCGCCGTCCGGCCCGTCCACCTGGTCGGGACGATGACGAGGACTTCGGTACCTCGATCTTCGACGGCGACAACCGGTGAGTCCGGTCGCGGACGCGTGACCGGGGTGGAGGTAGCAGGGCGTGACGACCGCGACATCCGGAGCGGGGATCGTCGACAGCTATGCGGGGCTGGTCGACTCGATCACCAGTGAGTCCGAGTCCGAGGGCGAGCAGGTCGTCGACGTCGCGCTGAGCGCGACCGGCGTCGTCCTCGACACGATCGGGGCCGCCGTCGACCCGTTCGGGGCGATCGTCGGCGCGGGCGTGGGCTGGCTGCTCGAGCACGTGTCGTTCCTGCGCGAGCCGCTCGACGCGCTGCTCGGCAACCCCGACGAGATCAACGCCAACACCGACGCGCTGAAGTCGGCGGCCCTGGAGATGAAGACGATCGCCCAGGAGCACCGCGAGGACCTGCAGACGATCGCCGGGTGGAACGGTGAGGCCGCGGACGCCTACCGGAACAGCCTCACCCAGCTCGCCGAAGAGTTCGAGGCGATGGGCACCACGCTGGACGGCACCGCGGCCGTGGTCGGCATCTCCGGGATGCTGGTGATCACGCTGCGCGGGATCGTGTTCGACATCATCACCGCGCTGATCACCGAGCTGATCCGGTACGCGCTGATCGCGGCGGCGTCGGCCGTGGTGACCATGGGCGGGTCGGTCGCGGCGTTCCTCGGCGTGGCCGGAGCGCGGGCAGCGGCGACGGCCGCCAAGATCAGCGGCAAGATCAGCAAGCTGATCAGCAGCCTGGGCCGGCAGGCCGGCCGGATCGCCGAGCTGGGCCGGGCCATGCAGAACCTGACCGAGGGCCTCGACCGCTTCGCCACCGCCGGTGACCTCGCCTTCGGCGCCTACCAGGCAGCCAAGCCCTACGACGCGCCGGCCGGGCAGGGGCAACAGCGATGACCCCCCGGCGCAGGCGTCCGGACGGGTCCTCGGGCAGCGACGGCGGCACACCGAACACACCCACACCCAACGCGTCGCCGGCGGGGCGGGCGGGCGACGGCGTCACCGTCGACCCCGACGGCATCGACACCATGGCCGACCGGCTGGGCAGCACCGGCGGGCGCGTGGACAACGTCGGCCGCCAGATCGACTCGGTCGACCTCAGCTCCGACTCGATGGGCGTGTTCGGGGCCCCGTTCGTCGGATCCGCGCAGACCCAGGTGCAGCAGGCCAGGCAGAACCTGACCAGGACACGCCAGGCGGTCCAGAACGCCGAGACCGGCACCCGCGCCACCGCCCAGTCCTACCGGGACACCGACCGCACCAACGCCGACAACCTCGGCAACATCGACACAGACACCACGCCGCCGAGGACCAACCCCAGCGGAACCACCACCCCGTCCGGCGCGACCGACGGGCCTGGCACCTCCGGCACACCCGGCGGCGGCAGCTCGGGGAACCCGCCCTCGATCGGCGACCGCCTCGACGGCAACGACTCCGGCGGTCCGCCGCCGCCCAACCCGCCGCGCACCGGGCGCGACGGCGACGACGGCTCGCGCCAGCCCGACCGCAACCCGCCCCCGCCCCGCCGCGACGGGCAGAGCCTCGGCCGGTTCAGCGAGGACCGGCTGACCCGCGACAGCAGCGGCCGGATCACCCACGTCGACGGCAAGCCCGTCCAGGAGAAGCTCCGGGAGATCGCGCGGGAGCGCACCCAGGAGTACATGAACGAGAAGAACGGGAAGAACCCGGACGGCTCGGACCGGCCGGGCGGCAAGAACGCGGAGCTGTCCGGCGGCCAGACCGGCAACATCGTCGCCCACGTGATGGACACCCGCACGGGTGAGATCTTCGAGACCACCAACGGGCCGAAGGGCTCGGAGATCCCGCCCTCGCAGGTGCACCCGGAGGTCCAGCGGCGCGTGGACGAGATGCGCGCGAACGGCCCGTACCCGGAGTTCGACAAGAACGGCAACCCGATCCCGGGAACCAGCCAGCCCTACCCCGGGTTCGACCTCCCGCTGCGGCACGCGGAGGTGCGCGGCGTGAACGAGGCGCTGCACGCCAACCCGGGCGCCACCATCGACGACATGATCGCCGACACGACGTTCATGCGGGCCGACGGCCTGAAGGACGCCCCGTTCTGCGCGAACTGCTCCGGTATCCTCCACGAGGTTCCGAGCAACTCCCACCGGCGGGAGTACGACCCTGACACCGGACGGATTGTGGAGAGACGGCGCTGATGCTCCGCGTTCAGGAAGACGACCTCGAGTGGGACGACAACAACCTGCCGTCGTACCAGGGGGAGCCGTTCACCGGCGAGTCGGTGGAGACGACGAACGACGGCCGGCTGCTCTCGCTCACCACCTATGTGGACGGTCTGGACGAGGGGCCGTTCCGGGTGTGGTCGGGCGACGGGGTGCTCGTGGTCGAGGGAACCAGCCGGCGCGGGCGCGCGGTGGGGGTGTCCCGGGAGTGGTACCCGAGCGGCGCGCCCAAGATCGAGCGCGAGTACAGCGAGCAGGGTGAGCTGTTGCGCTACCGCTCGTGGGACGAGGACGGCACGGTCACGGAGGACTACGTCCGCCCCAGCGGCGGCTGAGCGTGGCGGAGCTGGTCGTCCCGGCGAGCGTCGAGGAGGCCGTGCGGTTGCAGGAGCGGCTGGCCCCGCTGGTGGAGCGGGCGCCGCCGCCGGACTTCGCACCCCGGACGGCGACCGGCCTGGACGTGGCCTACTCCGCCGACGCCCCCGGCGACACCGCGGTGGTGGCCGCGGCGGTGGTGACCGTCGCGCTGGCCAGCGGCGCGGTGCTGGCCAGCGCGACGGCGGTCGGTGAGAGCACCTTCCCCTACGTGCCCGGTCTGTTCGCGTTCCGCGAGCTGCCGGCGCTGCTGGCCGCGCTCGACGGGTTGGCCGAGCCGCCCGAGCTGCTGGTGGCCGACGGCCACGGCATCGCCCACCCCCGCCGGTTCGGGCTGGCCTCGCACCTGGGCGTGCTGACCGGCGTGCCCTCGATCGGCGTGGCGAAGACTCCGCTGGGCGGGTACGACCAGCCGGCCGACGAGCGCGGGGCCACGACGCCGCTGGTCGACGAGGGTGAGCAGGTGGGGGTGGCGCTGCGGACGCGGGCCGGCGTGAAGCCGGTGTTCGTGTCGATCGGCCACCGGGTGGACCTGGCGACGGCCTGCCGGCACGTGCTGACGCTGTGCCGGGACTACCGCCTTCCCGAGACCACGAGGCTCGCCGACCAGCTGTCCCGGCGGACGCTGCGGGAGCTGGCGGAAAGCTAGGGCACGTCCTAGCGTCAGCTCGCGCCGAGCTCGGAGCGCAGGGTCTCGAAGGCCTCGCGGATGATGTCGTCGAGCCTGCGGTCGTCGTCGGTGTCCAGCCACTCGGCGATGGCGACGTAGACCAGGGTCACGCCGGTCTCGGCGATCAGGGCGGCTCGGGTGCGGTCGAGGCCGCGCGCCAGGAGCCCCTCCCGGATCGCGTCCGCCATGGCCGCTCGTTTGCGCAGGTCGCGCTCGCGTAGGCCGTCGTCGGAGCGGAGCAGCTCGCGGCGCTGGCGGAGTACCTCCTTGCGCCCCTCGAAGCGGGTCTCGACGAGCGGGCGCATGCCCTCGAGGATCAGCGCCATCGGCGTGGCCGACGCCGGTGCCTCGGCCATCAGTGTCGCGACGACCTTGGGCATCTCCACCTCGTCGGCGAAGAACACCTCCCGCTTGTCGGCGAAGTGCCGGAAGAAGGTCCGGGTGGTCAGGCCGGCGCGAGTGGTGATCTCCGGCACCGTCGTCGCGGCGAACCCCTGCTCGGCGAAGAGCTCGAAGGCCGCCTGCTGAAGGCGCTCCCGCGCGTCCGGTCGCCATCTGCCCACCCGTCCAGTCTAGGTGATGACACGACATGTCATCGCGTTGTACGGTGATGACACTGCATGTCGTCACGGTGGCGACGTCGGGCCAGGGCGGAGCTGTGTGATGACCGAGGTGTGGATTCTGGGCGGCGCGGGCCGCAGCGGGCGGGCGATCGCGGCCGAGCTGCGAGAGCGGGACATCCGGCCGGTGCTGGTGGGCCGGGACGCCGGGCGCCTGGCCGGGGTGGCCGAGGGGGATCGGGTCGTCGTGGCGACGTCGGTCGACGAGCTGGCGGCCGAGATCGGCCGGCAGCGGCCGGCCGTCGTGGTCAACACTGTCGGCCCGTTCAGCCGGACGGCGGCGCCGCTGGTCCGGGCGTGCCTGCCGGTGGGCGACTACCTCGATCTGGCGAACGACCTGGCCACTGTGTCCGCGACCCTCCGGCTGAGCGAGGCCGCCGCTGCCGCCGGCCGCACGGTGGTGACCGGCGCGGGGTTCGGCGTGACCGCGACCGAGAGCGTGGTCGTGAAGCTGTGCGAGGGGCGCCCGGCGGCCGAGCACGTGCGGGTGGACACGGTGCCCTCGCTGGCGCTGGCGGCGGGTGCGGTCGGGGAGGCGCTGGCCAGCACCATCCTCGACGGGTTCCTCGGCGTCGAGGGCGGCGGGCGCCCCCGCGGCCGCAGGTACCGCGGTGGGCGGCTGGTCCCGACGCGACTGGCCGGCGAGGCATTCCCGCTCACGCTCCCCGACGGGTCGACGGTGACCACGGTCAGCATGCCGATCGGCGAGCTGGTCGCGGCCCAGCGCGCCAGCGGCGCGCCCGACGTGGTGGCCGCCTTCAGCGAGCTCCCGTCGTCGTCGGTCGTGCGAGCGGTGCTGCCGCTTGCCGCCTCGGTGCTCGCCATCGGACCCGTCCGGGGCTTCGCCACACGACGGCTGGCCGCCGTCAGGATGCGGGCGCGGCCGCGCCCGCGCGAGCACTCGTGGGGTCACGCGGTCGTGCGGTGGGCCGACGGCACGCGATGCGAGGGCTGGCTGCGTGTCGGCGAGGCCCAGGCGTTCACCGGCGCGGTGCCGGCCGAGGTGGTTCGCCGGCTGCTGGCCGGGGACGGCCGGCCGGGCGCGTACACGCCGGCGGCCCTGTTCGGCGCCTCGCTCGCGCAGGCGTGCGGCGGTGAGTACAGCGTGGTCGGTGCGGTCTAGGTACATCTAGAGCCATGCGATCTCGAAGTCGCCGATGCGGCCGTAGCGCTCGACGGCGGTCTCGGCGGACTCGGTGTAGTAGGTGAGGGAGTCGCTCGGCAGGTAGAGGAGGGCGTCGGCGTCGTGGGTGAACTCCATGCCCCAGCCGAAGATCTCCCGCTCGGTGCAGGCGTCGAGCCCGTACATCGCGAACAGGCGGGGCCGCAACCGCCTGACGAGTTGCTCGAGGTCCGCGTAACGGGGGTCGCGGTAATTCATGCCGGAAAAACTGGCACCATGCAATCGGGGTCAGCAATGTGCCCGATCGAGTGATTGCCCTTCCAGGTGAACGCCCGAGACGATCTGTGGCGTGACCGAGAATCCTAATCCCAGCGTTCGTTCGCGACAGGTTTCCCTGCAACTCCGGGCGTTGCGGGAGGAACGCGGGTTGAGCGGGGCGGCGGTGGCCAAGGCGCTGGGAATGTCACCGAGCAAGATCAGCCGGTTGGAGACGGGGGCCCGTGGGCTGAGCGTGGAGGACGTCGCGGCGCTGCTCGGGCACTACAAGGTGCCCGAGCAGCAACGAGCGCAGATTTTGGAGCAGGTGCGGAAATCCGGAGAACGCGGCTGGTGGGAGAGCCAAGGGTTGGGTCTCCCCGAACTCTGGCAGGCCCTCATCAACTTCGAGTTCCGCGCCACGCGGATCCAGAATTTCGAGGCCCTGGTAATTCCGGGACTGCTCCAGACCGACGAGTACACCGAGGCCATTCTCTGCGCCGCGAACAGCACCCTCAGCAGAGCGGAGTTGACCAACCTCGTCGCCGCGCGTCGAGCGCGGCAGGCCGTGCTGGGGCGCCGAGAACTCCAGTTCCTCGCCGTCATCGACGAAGGGGCGCTGCGGCGCCCTGTTGCAGAAAGTGGCGTGATGCGCCGACAGCTGCGCCAGCTGGTGGACACGGGCGAGCGGACCAACGTCACGGTTCGTGTGGTGCCGTTGCGGGTGGGGCCACACGCTGGCCTACGCGGTCCGTTCGCCTGCTTGGACTTCGCAGACGAGCCGAGCCTCGTGTACATCGAGAACCATCACTTCGGCATGTTCTTGGACGAGAAGGAAGACATCGCCGCCTACCGGGTTAGCCTGGGAAACATCCTCAACGAGGCGTTGGACCCGGCCCAATCGGCGGCTCTGCTCGCCACCTTGGCTGAGGAACTTCGATGACAGGAGGCGCAACATGCACGCGCTGACCGAAGCACGGTGGTGGAAGAGTAGCTACAGCACGGACAACGCCAACTGCGTCGAGGTGGCGTTCGTCGAACCAGCCGTTGCCGTCCGGGACTCCAAGAACGCCACCGGCCCCACCCTCACCTTCCCGACCGCTAGCTGGACCCGTTTCCTCGACCACCGCTGACCGTCACCAGGGCACCACACCCTCGTCGTCGAAGAAGCCGCCGCGGGGGCCGTCGTCGGGCAGGGTGGCCAGGTGGATCGCGATCGCCGCGCCCTGCTCGGGTGTCCGTGGTGCGTTGAAGCCGGTGAAGTCGGTCGCCACGTAACCCGGGCAGGCGGCGTTCACGATCACCTTCGTGTCCGCCAGCCGCCGCGCGTACTGCGCCGTCACGCTGTTGAGCATCGACTTCGACGGTGCGTACGCGGCCAGGATCGGGCCAGTCTGCAGCGTCAGCGAGCCCATGTTGCTCGACATGTTCACGACGCGCGGCGACTCCGCGCGGTTGAGCAGCGGAAGCATCGCGTTCGTCACCCGCACCACCCCGAACACGTTCGTCTCGAGCACGGTGCGGACGACGTCGAGGTCGAGGGTCGTCGGGTCCTGCGCGCCACCGTCCATGCGGCCGGCGATCCCGGCGTTGTTGACCAGCACGTCGAGCCGGCCCGCCGTCCGCTCGATCGTCGCCGCCGCCGCGGCGACACTCTCGTCCGAGGTCACGTCGAGGGCGACGCCGAACGCGTCCACGCCCGCCGCGAGCAGGCGCTCGACGGCCTCCTTGCGCCGGACATCGTCGCGGGCGCCGACCGCGACGTGGAAGCCGATCTCGCCGAGACCCCGCGCGATGGCGAAGCCGATTCCTTTGTTCGCGCCGGTGACCAGCGCCGTCTTCATTTCATCCACGTGATCAATGCTCGGCGCGCCCCGACGCGCTGTCCAAGATTGATTCAGTAAGCCCTGATACCTGGCGGGTATCACGGCGTAGACTGCCGAAGTGGACGATCTCGAGACCCGCGAGCTGCGGTACTTCGTCGCCGTCGCCGAGGAGCTGCACTTCGGACGTGCCGCCGACCGGCTCGGGATCGCCCAGCCGCCGCTGTCCCGCGCGATCCGCCAGCTGGAGCACCGGCTCGGCGTTCAGCTCCTCGACCGGGACCGCCGGGGCGCGGCGCTCACCGACGCCGGCAGGGTGCTCCTCCGGGAGGCACGAACCGCCCTCGACGCGGTCGCGGCGGCCGCGCGCCGCACCCGGCGGGCTGGCGACCCGACCCGCCCGCTGGTGCTCGTGACCAAGGCCGGGGCCTCCCACGAGCTGCTGCAACGGCTTCTCGACGCGGTCGCCGGCACCACACCGGTCGAGGTCCTGCTGTGCGAGGTCGGCGAGCAGGCACACCGGCTGCGCGACGGCCAGGCCGACGTGGCGATCATGCACCGCCCGGTCGACGACCTCGCCGGGTTCGACACCGTGGACCTGCACACCGAAGGCCAGGTCGCGATCCTTCCCGCGGCGCACCCGCTCGCGGCACGCGACCAGCTCACGCTGGCCGAGGTCAGCGACGTGCCGAACCTGCCGATCGCCCGCTGGCCCCGGCTCGACGGGACCTACCCGGACGGGCCAGGGCCCGAGGTACGCACCCAGTCCCAGCTCGCCCAGCTCGTGGCGCTCGGCCGGACCCTGCTCGTCATCCCGGCGTCCAGCCGAGCCTGGCAGTGGCCCGAACACGTCGCGGTGCCCGTCGTCGACGCGCCGCACATCACCACGGTGCTCGCTTGGCCGCCGGGCAGCCGCTCCCCGGCACTCGCCGCCCTCGTCCGCACGGCCGCGGGCCTGTGCGAGGGCTACAGGAACGCCGAGAGCGCCACACACCCCACCCAGGAGGCGCCGAGCACCTGAAGGACCCGGTCCTTGAACGCGATGTCCTCCGGCTCCCCCGCGTTGCCGCCGTCCACGTCCACCGCGTACCGGAGCACCGCGACCACGAACGGCACGATCGAGATCACCGCCCAGACCGAGTTCGTCCCGGTGCGTTGGCGGATCTCGAACGCCCACAGCGCATACGTCATGATCATGATCGCGGCGGACGTGGCCCAGACGAAGCGGAGGTAGCTCGCCGAGTACTTGGACAGCGACGCCCTGATCCGGGCACCGGTCCGCTCGTAGAGCACGATCTCGGCGTACCGCTTGCCGGCCACCATGAACAGTGACCCGAACGCCGTCACCAACAGGAACCACTGCGACAGCGGCAGCCCGGCCGCCGCACCGCCCGCGATCGCGCGGAGCAGGAAGCCCGACGCCACGATGCACAGGTCGATCACCGGCTGGTGCTTGAGCCCCAGGCAGTAGCCCAGCTGCACCGCCGCGTACACGCCGATCACGACCAGCAGCCGCCAGCTCGACACCAGCGACACCGCGAACGACGCCAGGAACAGCACCGCGGCCAGCGCGTAGGCCGCCCGGACCGGCACCACGCCGGCGGCGATGGGGCGGTTGCGCTTGGTCGGGTGGGCCCGGTCGGCCTCGACGTCGATCGCGTCGTTGACCAGGTACACGGCCGAGGCGACCAGGCAGAACGCGACGAACGCGACCCCGGCGTCGAACACGACCTCGGGGTGGAACACCGGGTTGGCCGCGTAGGCCGCGAACGGCGCGGCCAGCACCAGGACGTTCTTCACCCACTGCCGGGGCCGCGCGGTGCGGAGAACACCCCGGACGAGGCCGCCGCGGTCGGGACTCGGTGCCTGGTCGGCCTGCTGGTCCACCGGGACCTCGCCCGGAGTGCTCTCCGCGGTGCTGCTCACCGTGTACGTCTCCTGTTCCCCCGCCGGTTGCGCAGCGAGCGGCGCACCAGGCCACCCACGGCCGCACCGAGTGCGGAGCCGGCGAGGACGTCGGTCGGGTAGTGCACGCCCAGCACCAGCCGCGACACCAGCATCGGCGGTACCAGCGCCGGAACCAGGTTGCGGCCGGTCAGCCCGGAGTAGACCACCGCGGCGGCGGTGGTCGACGTGGCGTGCGAGGACGGGAACGACAACGAGCTCGGGGTCTTCACCAGCACCCGCACCGACTCGTCGATCGGGCGCTGCCGGCGCACGACCCGCTTCACCGCGATGGCCGCCCCGTGCGCGGCGACCACCCCGGCCGCGCCGGCCAGCCAGTCCCGCCGCCGACCCCGGTCGACCGCCGCGCCGAGCAGGCCGAGCGCGAACCAGCCGGCGGCGTGCTCGCCGAACAGCGACAGGCCGCGAGCGGCCCGCACCGCCGGCGCACTGCCGAGGGTGTGCTGTACCCGGGCCAGCGCGGCAATCTCGACCGACCGCTCCGGCTCAGGTGGCGGGGTGCCAGGCTCGACGGCACGTTGCCGCTGTTCCTGCGTGGCCGTCGCCGCCATCAGACGTCCAGGGACCCGTCGAGCGGCGCACCGTCGGTGAGGTGCGGGGCGACCTTGTTGTCGAACACCGACAGCGCGGAGCCGATGGCCATGTGCATGTCGAGGTACTTGTAGGTGCCCAGCCGGCCGCCGAAGATCACGTTGCGCTCCTTGGCCTCGGCCTTGGCCAGGTCGCGGTAACGCTCCAGCTTCTCGCGGTTCTCCGGGGTGTTGATCGGGTAGTACGGCTCGTCGTCGTCCTCGGCGAAGCGGGAGTACTCCCGGAACACGACGGTCTTGTCGCCCGGGTAGTGCTTGCGCTCCGGGTGGAAGTGCCGGAACTCGATGATCCGGGTGTAGGGCACGTCCTCGTCGTTGTAGTTGACCACGGAGGTGCCCTGGAAGTCGCCGGTCTGGACGACCTCGGACTCGAAGTCGACGGTGCGCCAGGAGAACCGACCCGCCGAGTAGTCGAAGTACCGGTCCAGTGGTCCCGTGTAGACAGTGGGGGTGCCGGCCGGGATGTGCTCGCGCACGTCGAAGTAGTCGACGTTCAGCCGGACCTCGATGTTGTGGTGCGCGGCCATCTTCTCCAGCCACGCGGTGTACCCGTCGACGGGCAGACCCTCGTAGGTGTCGTTGAAGTACCGGTTGTCGAAGGTGTAGCGCACCGGCAGGCGCGTGATGATGTTGGCGCCGAGCTCCTTGGGGTCGGTCTGCCACTGCTTGGCCGTGTAGCCGCGCACGAACGCCTCGTAGAGCGGGCGGCCGATCAGCGAGATCGCCTTCTCCTCGAGGTTCTGCGCGTCCGCGGTGTCGATCTCGGCGGCCTGCTTGGCGATGAGCTCGCGGGCCTCGTCGGGCGTGTGCGACCTGCCGAAGAACTGGTTGATCAGGCCCAGGTTCATCGGGAAGGAGTAGACCTGGTCGCGGTACTTGGCGAACACGCGGTGCTGGTAGTTCGTGAACTCGGTGAACTGGTTGACGTAGTCCCAGACCCGCTTGTTGGAGGTGTGGAACAGGTGCGCGCCGTACTTGTGCACCTCGATCCCGGTCTCCGGCTCGGGCTCGGAGTAGGCGTTGCCGCCGATGTGCGGGCGGCGCTCGAGCACCAGGACCCGCTTGTCCAGCTGGGTCGCGACCCGCTCGGCAATGGTCAGCCCGAAGAACCCGGAGCCGACGACGACCAGGTCGTAGCCCGCGTAGGTGGTTGGGTCGTTCACCGGCACGACGCCCCCTCGATGACTCGGTGACGCCGCTCCCGGTCACCCTGGGTCAGTTGTTCACTCGCACGCTCGCTCACGGGCCCCGAGGGTACCTGCGCCCCGGCGACAGCTTGTGCCCGGCGCCAGGGGCCGGGCACGACATGCGAGGACCCCCGCGCTCCCCACGCGGGGGTCCTGGCACCCCTGTCCCCCTGTTATCCCTCCGGCGTGTTCTTCCGCCTCGGTTACATGGACGCCCGACCCCCGGCGGACGTTCCGTGTCGACGATCACTTACCCGTCGGTAGGGCAGAATTTCACTCGCCACCCGCTCGAGGACGGCCAACCTTCCCGCGTAGACGCCGTCCTCGCGCGGCCAGTGGCAGATGACGTCGGTGAAGCCGAGCTCCTCGGCACGGCCCATCGCCTCGCGCAGGTACTCGACGCTGGACAGGGAGAAGACCGGCGCCGAGTCCAGGCTCAGCACCCGGTCGATCGGGGCCGCGTCGCCGAGCACCTCGTCGAACCGCCGGGCGAGCTCCCCGACACCACGCCACCAGGCCTCGATGTCGTCCTCGCCGCCGCCGGTGGTGATCCAGCCCTGGCCGAAGCGGGCCGCGATCCGCATGGAGCGCGGGCCGTTCGCGGCGACCAGGAACGGCATCCGGGGGTGGCGGACGCACCCGGGGGCGGAGCGGGCGTCGACCGAGGAGTAGTACTCGCCGCGGATCGTCGTGCGTTCCTGGGTGAGCAGCGAGTCGAGCTGCTCGACGAACTCGGCGAACCGGTCCACCCGACGCTTCCGGTCCAGCGGCTCGCCGCCCATCACGTCGTTGTCGTACCCCGCCGGGGTGCCGGCGCCGACCCCGAGCAGCATCCGCCCGTTGGACACGTCGTCCAGCGCCAGCAGGCTCCTGGCGAACGGCACCGGATGCCGGAAGTTGGGGGAGGCGACCAGCGTGCCCAGCTGGATCCGCCGGGTCACCATCGCGGCGGCGGTCAACGTCGGCACGGCGTCGAACCACGGCCCGTCGACCAGCGAACGCCACCCGATGTGGTCGTAGGTCCAGGCGTGGTCGAAGCCGTAGGTCTCGGCGGCCCGCCACTTGGGCTCGGCCAGCAGCCAGCGGTACTCGGGAAGAATCACGATGCCGACACGCACGTCCACCCACGCTAGCCGATCAGTACGGCCGGTACCCGCCCGGCGGAGCGTGCCCGCCACCCGGAGGGTGGCCGTACCCGCCGGCGTGGGGCACACCGCCGTAGGGTCCGCCGCCCGGGCCGGCTGCGGGACCGGGACCGAAGAGCCTGCGCTGGTAGCCGCGCATGGCGCGGCCCGTGCTGGGCAGCAATACCAGCACCGTCGGCGCCGCCCACAGCAGGAACAGCACGATGGGGCGCAGCGAGCCCCGCGAAAAAATCGAGAACAGGTAGTACGCCGCCACCACAGCGCCCAGAATCCCGAGGACCCGTCGTGCGACGTCGAACCTGGCGAAGAGCAGCAGCGCGAACGTGAGCGCGGTGCACGCCGCCGTCATGCTGGTCCCGATCGTGAGACCGAGGTTTCGGTCGCCGCTCGGACCGCCGAACAACTTCGCGCCAACAAGCGCCGAGGCGCTCTCCACGAAGCCCGACTCGTTCATCGCGATGACGGACACGATCAGGGTCAGCAGGCCGCACCCAAGAAACAGGGCCGCGGACACGTAGGTGGTTCCGCGGGAGGGACGGGGTGGGGCGTCCCAGCCGTAACCGGGTGGTGGCGGCGGGTGGCCCCACTGTGGTGGATAGCTCACAGAGCGACAGTAGTGCGGACCTCACCACACCGGCCAGGGATGATGGCGGATGTGGACAAACCCGAACTGGTGGCCTCGGACGTCGACGGCACGCTGCTCGACCCCATGGAACTCATCACCCCGCGCACCGCGGGGGTGATCGCCAGGGTGACCGCATCCGACGTCCCGTTCGTGCTGGTCAGCGGGCGTCCGCCGCGGTGGATACCGGGGGTCGCCAATGCCGCCGGGCTCAACGGGTACGCGGTGTGCGCCAACGGCGCCGCGCTCTACGACATCGCCGCCGATCGGGTGATCTCCGCGCACGACCTCGACCCGCTGCGCCTGCACGACACCGCGCAGACCGTGCGGAACGTGCTGCCCGAGGCGCGGATGGCCACCGAGCGGATCGGCGACGGGCTCGTGCCTTTCGTCACCGAGCCCGGCTTCCGCAACCCCTGGGGCAACCCCGCCGGGGAGCAGGACGGCGAGGTCAACGACGTGCCGATCGGCGAGGTGCTCGGGCACCCCGCGACCAAGCTGATGGTCCGGCACCCGGGCATGACCAGCCAGGAGATGGCCGAGGCCGTCGCCGAGGTGCTGGCGGGCGCCGACCTGGAGGTCACCTACTCGACCAACCAGGGTCTGATCGAGATCTCGGCCGCCGGGGTGACCAAGGCGTCGGGGCTGGCCGAGGTCTGCGAGCGCCTTTCGGTGGACCAGCACCGGGTGGTGGCGTTCGGCGACATGCCCAACGACCTGCCGATGTTGCGCTGGGCCGGGCACGGCGTGGCGATGGCCAACGCGCATCCGCAGGTCCTGGCCGCCGCCGACGAGGTGACCGCGCCCAACGCCGAGGACGGCGTGGCGCAGGTGCTGGAGCGCTGGTTCTAGGGAAGGCTGGGGGCATGCAACGGGCGCTGGTCGTGGTTCGACACGCGAAGTCGGACTGGGCGACCGGCGAGCCCGACCACGAGCGCCCGCTCAACGAGCGCGGGCGGCGTGACGCGCCGGCGCTCGGCCGCTGGCTGCGGGACAACGTCGAGGACGGGATCGGGCTCGTGGTCTGCTCGACCGCCACTCGAGCCCGGCAGACCTGGCGGATGGCCGCCGCGGCGTTCGACCCGGCCCCGCCGGCTCGCTTCGAGGAGCGCGTCTACGGGGCCGAGCCGACCGCTCTGATGTCGGTCATCGACGAACTGGACGACGAGGTCGCCACCGCCGCCCTGGTCGGGCACAACCCGGGGCTCTCCGAGCTGGTCTACCTGGTGACCGGGCAGGCGGTGGAGCTCAGGACCTCGGCCGTGGCCATGCTGACCTGGGCCGGGCCCTGGGCGGACGTGTGGGCGCGGCGCGGGTCGCTGGTGGCCCACGCCACACCCCGGGGTTGACCTCCTACTGGGGGTCCTTGGCCGCGCGCAGCGCGATCGGCGCCCCGGCCAGGTCCTCCTCGTTGCAGAGCAGCTTGACGTCGTAGTACGGGGAGTCGTCGCTGTCGTCGTAGTCCAAATGGATGGCGATCACGTCGACCGGTTCGCCGAGCCACTCCTGCGTTCGGCGCAGCCATGCCGCGGAACGTTCGAGGGCTGTCGGCAGGTCGTCATCGCGGAACTCGACCGGGCGGTAGGGCACGCCGTAGACCTGATCGCCCTGGTGAGAGGGCCTGGGGAGGTCCACGGAGACCCCGGCTTCGTCAAGGTCGAGTGCGATTGATCGGTTCTGTTCACTAGCGAGCTCGCTCACCCTTACGAGCGTCCACCAGCGCGTGACCGCTCGCAACCCTTCTGTCGCGCCAACTGGCTCAGGTGTGGTTGACTGTGCTCTGGTCGTGATTTCTTGAGTTCGTGATAGATCACGCTCGCAAGAGTTGTTGCGGGCGCGCGGGTTAGCTCCAGGTTGAGTCGCCGTCTGGAACCGGCCAAGGTTGTCGCAACCGCGGCGGCCGGCAATTCGCTTGTTTTGGAGAACGTAGTGGCACAGGGAACTGTGAAGTGGTTCAACTCCGAGAAGGGCTTCGGCTTCATCGCGCCGGACGACGGCAGCGCCGACGTCTTCGTGCACTACTCGGAGATTCAGGGCAACGGCTTCCGCAGCCTGGATGAGAACCAGCGCGTGGAGTTCGAGATCGGCCAGGGCCAGAAGGGCCCGCAGGCCACTGGCGTGCGCGCTGTCTGATCTCACCAGACGCTGAACGACGAGAGGGCCACCCGGGTCATCGACCCTGGTGGCCCTCTCTGCGTTCTGACCTGCGGTTCTAGCTGAACACCTTGCGCCAGGACTCGACCGAGGTCAGCTCGGGCAGCGCGGCCCGGTACTGCTCGACCAGCTTCGGCCACTCGGCCGAGAGCCGCCGCCAGTTGTGGGCGGCCTGGAGCGCCAGCTCGCGGAACACCTTCGGGTCACGTCGCCGGAAGGCCACCCCGCTGCCGTCGGCGTTGGAGACCGTCGCCGAGTCGAGGTTGCCCAGCAGGAACCAGAGGGCGCCGTTGGCCGGGATGTTCACCTGCGGCCGCTCGACGGCGGCCGGGTCCGGGGTGCGCAGGTTGTGCACCAGCGCCTTGCCGGCCCGCAGCGCGATCTTCGCCGGGTGCACCGGCGGGCGCAGCATCTCCTCTGCCCGGACCATGTCGAACGTCGGCGGCGGGAACTCCCTGGCCGAGGGCAGGAACTGGGCGTCGGTGTACTGCTTGCGCAGCCGCTGGACCTCGGGCAGTCCGTTGGAGAGGCTGTCGAACAGCTTGTCCGGGCCGGCCATGAAGTCCTCGAGCGCCTTCATCTCCAGCGCGAGCGTCGAGTACTCCATCGACATCAGCCGGCGGAACGCCACCCGGGCACCCTGGGTGACCAGCGTCTTGCGCAGGTCGTACGGGCTGTGCAGGGCGGCCATGATCAGCCGGTTGCGCAGGTGGAAGTAGACCGTCCAGTCCTTGGTGTCGTTCTTGTCCGTCCACGGCTCGTGCCAGACCGCCGAGCCCGGCAGGGTGACCGTCGGGATGTCGTCGGCCAGCGCCCGCAGCGAGTACTCGGCGTCGTCGCACTTGATGAACAACGGCAGCGGCAGCCCCACGCGCTCGACGACCTCGCGCGGGAACAGGCACATCCACCAGCCGTTGTAGGTCGAGTCGATGCGCCGGTGCAGCGGGCGGGTGGCACGCAGGGAGTGGACGCCGAAGTCGTGGTCGACGACGGCACCCGGCGCCCGCCGCCACACGCAGGTGGCCAGGTCGACGACCTCACCCATCGTGTGCAGCCGCGACTTGGCCTGCATGTTCAGCATCTGGCTGCCGACGATGACCGGCTTGGCGGCCGCGCGGGCGAACATGTTGGAGCGCAGGATCGAGTCGGGCTCCAGCGCGATGTCGTCGTCGAGCAGCAGGATCTGGTCGACAGTGCCCGGCTTGGTGTGCTCGATCGACTCGTACAGCGCCCGGGTGAATCCGCCGGCGCCGCCGAGGTTGCCCTGCTCGATGACCTCGAGCCGCTCCCCGAGGGCCTTGCTGGCCTCGGCGAACCGCTCGTGCTCGCGGATCTTGCGGCTGCCCTGGTCGGCGACGAACACCTTGCTGACCACGTCGAGGACCGCCGGGTCCTCACCCAGCGCGATCAGCGACGCGACGCAGTCATCCAGCCGGTTGAACGTGGTGATGCCGACCGCGATCTTCTTCGTCGGCAGCGGCTGGTCGGAGAGCCAGACGGCCTCCGAGACCCGCAGCGGCACGTTCTCGGTGAACACGTCGAACCAGAGCCAGCCCCCGTCCTCGAACGGGGTGAGCGTGAGCCGGAACTCCAGCGTCTGCCACTCGTCCTCCGCGTGCACCGGCGCGCCCGTGAGGTGGACGATGTCGCCGTTGGGCTTGGAGCGGTACACCTCGACCCGACCGGCGCCGCGGACGTTCACCCGCAGCGTGACGTCCTCGACGACCGTCCAGCGCTTCCAGTAGCTGGCCGGGAACGCGTTGAAGTACGAGGCGAACGAGACCCGGGAGGACGCCGGCACCTCGACGTCGCGGCGGGAGGCGACGTGGCTGTGCACGTTCTCCGGCTCGTCCAGGTAGAGCGGACGCACGTCGAGCGGGTCGGTGTCCCTCGGCAGGATCACCCGCTGCAGCACGCGGTCCGCGTCGGGTTTGCTGATCGCCTGGTCGGCCACTGTCTGCTCCTCCTGGGGGGGTCTACGCGGTGCGGTCGGCGACCAGCACGAACTCGTTGTAGGTGAAGACCTTGCCGGCGGCACGCGGAAGCGGGAACGACTGCCGGCGGACACGGGTGAAGCCGAGCTGCCTGGCGACGTCGGTGAGCGCGTCGAAGTCCGCGAACTCCACGTGCGTGCTGTCGCTGGCGTAGCCGCGCTCCTGCGGGCAGATGAGCACCAGCCGCGCGTCGGGGGCGAGGTAGTCCAGGTAGCCGGACAGGATGCCGACGGCCTCGGAGTGGGGCATGTGCTCGACCAGGTGCGCGGCCAGCATGCCGCCGAACCGGCCGGGCTTCGCGTACTCGGTCTCGCCGAACTCCTCGGTCGTGAAGGCGGTCAGCCCGCGGTCACGGCAGGTGGCGATCGAGTGGGGGTTGTGGTCGACGCCCACTCCCCGAGGCGCGAGGTGGGCGAGACAGCGCCCGATGCCACAGCCGACCTCGAGCACCTCGCGGTCGCCGAACTGACGGCGGAGGTTCCACCGGTAGGGCGCCTGGACGTCGAGCAGGCGCTTCCACAGCGGCATCTCCAGCCGCTTGAGCCGGTCGGTGTACTCCTCGCCCTCGGTCGATTCCAGAGAAGCCATGCTGTTGGTCCTCTATCAATTGGGGATACCGGACGACCCGCCGAGCTGATCTGGCCGTACGCGATCGATGCATCGGCATGGTAACGGCCGGCCGGTGGCTATCATCTGCCGGGACTTTTCCGGGCAAGGGGGAACCACGTGGTACGGCATGACTCGGTCGCTTCTCGGGAGCCGCTGGCCGAGGAGGTGACCCCGCCGGAGACGGCCCCGCCGCGTCGCGCCCGCTTCCGGCCGGAGCTGGTCGCCACCCTGGTCATCGTGGCCAGCGTGATCGCCTTCGTGGCCTACCGGCTCGGCCCGTCGCTGGTCGGCGCCCGGGTGTTCCTCGGCCTGGACCTGTTCGGCAACTTCCCGCCGTGGAAGCAGATGCTGGGCACGACCGCCACCAACTTCTACGTCTTCGACAACCTCGACTTCTTCGTACCGGCGTACAACCAGATCCAGGAGCGGTTGTTCCAGGGCGACCTGGCGACCTGGAGCCCGTACGCGGTCGGCGGCACGCCGCTGCTCAGCCTGCCGATCTTCGGCGTGCTCTCTCCCGCGCGGATGCCCTACCTGTTCCTGCCGGACTGGCTGGCGCCGGCCTGGTCCAAGCTCGTGGAGCTGGTCATCGCCGGCGGCGGCGCCTACCTGCTGCTGCGGCGGCTGCGCGCGGGCAAGCCGGCGGCGCTGCTCGCCGCGCTCTGCTACCCGCTCACCGGGTTCATGCTGGCCTGGGCGAGCTGGCCGCAGGCCGCGGTCGCCGCGCTGATCCCGGCGCTGTTCTGGTCGGTGGAGCGGTTCGTCCAGGAGCGGCGGGTGGCCACAGCCGTTCCGATCGCGGTCGTGGTGGCCTGGCTGCTGTTCGGCGGCTTCCCGGCCGTCGCGGGCCTCGCGCTCTACGCGGCCGGGGCGTACTTCCTGGTCAGGCTGGTGGCCTCGCGACCGGAGTGGCGTCACGCGCTGCGCGATGTGGCCGTGGCCGGGGCCGCGGTGGCGACCGGCGTCGCGGCCAGCGCGGTGCAGCTGTTGCCGTTCGTGCGGACCTTCCTGGCCGAGGTGGACCTGTCCTACCGGGAGGCGGGGTTCGAGCGGGTCGAGCCGCTGTCCTACCTGGCCTCGACGGTGCTGCCGGGGAGTTTCGCCGGCAACCACCTGCCGGTGTACCGGTGGCCGTTCAACCCGATCGAGGTCAACGCCTACCTGGGGTCGGCGGTACTGGTCCTGGCCGGGCTCGCACTGCTGCGCCGGACCGAGGCACCGCGAGCCGCCCGGACCTACCTGGCCGCGCTCGCGGCGCTGTCCGTGCTGCTCATCTGGGTGCAGGGGCCGCTGCTGTCCTGGCTCGGCGCGCTGCCGGTGTTCGCGGACAACCCGATCGGGCGAATTCGCGCGCTGATGTGCTTCGCGGTGGCGATCCTGGCCGCGCTCGGGTTCGACGCGCTGCTGCGCCGCGAGCCGCGCAAGCGGCTGGTCGAGGCGCTCGTGCTGATCGCCGGGGTGGCCGTGCTGGGCGTGGTGGCCCAGACGCTGGTCAGCCGCTTCGGCGACGCGCTGTCGGCGAAGCGCGAGCCCGACCTGTGGCTCGCCGTCGGCGGGGCCGCGGTCGTCGCGGTGGCCGTCCTGCTGGCCGGGCGGTGGCGGCTGGTGGCGGCCGTCGTGGTCCCGGTCGTGATCGCCGTGCAGGGGTTGGCGGCGAGCGCCTACTACTGGCCGACAGGGGAGCGCGAGCACTTCTACGCCACCAGCGAGGTGCACACCTGGCTTGCCGAGCACACCGGCACCGACCGGGTCGCCACCGAGGGGCTGACCCTGTGGCCCAACACCACGGCTCCCTTCGGCATCCGCACGGTCAACGGCCACGCGTTCACGCCCAAGCCGATGAAGGAGCTGATCACGGCGATCGACCCGCGGGCGTTCGGCGCCCCGACGATGCCGTCGCTGCACGCCCCCGCGGCCACCTCCCCCGGCCTGGACCGGTTGGCGGCGCGTTACTGGGTCACCACCCAGCCGGCTGACCTGCGTGAGGTGTTCACCGCCGACGGCGTCGTGGTCTACGAGCGGCCCGACGCCCTGTCGCGCATCCGCTGGGCGCCGAACGAGGTGACGATCACCGACCAACAGGACCGACTGGCCGAGCTGACCAGCGGCGAGTTGCCCGCCGACACCGTCGTCCTGAGTACCGGCGGCGAGGCCACGGACGGCCAGCCGGCGCAGGTGGAGGTGCTCGAGGACGGTGGCGACACGATCCGGGTCCGGGTCGACGCCGAGGGCGCGGGATACCTGGTCGTCGCGGACAACGTGCAGACCGACTGGGTGGCGACGGTGGACGGGAACCCCGTCGACATCGTGGCCGCCGACCACGCCGTCGGTGCCGTGCACGTGGACGGTGGCGAGCACGAAATCGAGCTGCGCTACAGTCCTCGCGGCAGAACAACGGGCACCTGGCTGTCGCTGACGGCGGTGGTATTGCTGATCGCAGCCGCGATACCGCCTCGATTCTGGCGCAGGCGCCGACAAATCCCGGTCAACGGACGATGAGTGCGTCTGGAGTCAGTGCGGTGAACGCGAGCCAGTACACGAGTTTCGGCGCCACCCCTCCTGGTGGGGGCGGGGAGAACACCCTGGACGCCACGATCGTGCTCCCCTGCTACAACGAGCAGGAGCACGTGCTCGACGAGATCAAGCGGATCGCCGGTGCCATGGACGCCAGCGGCATGTCCTACGAGCTGCTCGTCATCGACGACAAGTCGACCGACGACACGCTCAAGGTGCTCGAGGAGGCACTGCCGCAGTTCCCGCGGATGCGGCTGATGCCCTTCCGCCGCAACGGCGGCTCGGGCACGGCGCGCCGGATCGGGACGCGTGAGGCCTACGGCCGCATCGTGGTGTGGACCGACGCGGACATGACCTACCCGAACGAGCGAATTCCCGAGTTCATCCAGTACCTGCACGACAACCAGGACGTCGACCAGGTGGTCGGTGCGCGGACCTCGGAGCAGGGCACGCACAAGATGCTGCGGGTGCCGGCCAAGTGGACGATCCGCAAGATCGCCGAGATGCTGGCGGGAACGAAGATCCCCGACCTGAACTCCGGCCTGCGTGCCTTCCGGCGCGACGTGGCGCTGCCCTACCTGCGGCTGCTGCCCCCCGGGTTCTCCTGCGTCACGACGATCACCATGTCGTTCCTGTCCAACCAGCACCCGGTGGACTACCTGCCGATCGACTACGCCAAGCGGGCCGGCGTCTCGAAGTTCCACTTCGTGAAGGACGCCTACCGGTACATCCTGCAGGTGCTGCGGATGGTCATGTACTTCAACCCGATCAAGGTCCTGATGCCGGTCGCGCTGACCTTGTTCCTCGCCGGCGCGACGAAGGGCATCGTCGACATCATCCGCTACGACTTCCGGGTGACCAGCAACGCGATGCTGGTGACGGTGACCGCGTTGATCATCGGCTCGATGGCGCTGCTGGCCGACCTGATCGTGAGATCCCGCGACGACAGGTAGCTTTTTTTCTCGGCGGCGATGTCCAGAACGGGCGGCCGGCCTCGTCCCTGCGGTGAACGCGGCCGAAACGGGTCGCACCAGCACCCCGAGGAGAACCCCGATGGCCAAGTACCTGCTGCTCAAGCACTACCGCGGCGGCCCGACGCCGGTCAACGACGTGCCGATGGACCAGTGGACTCCGGAGGAGATCTCCGCCCACGTCCAGTACATGGAGGACTTCGCCGCCCGGCTGCAGGAGACCGGGGAGTTCGTCGACGGCCAGGCGGTGGCCCCGGAGGGGACGTTCGTCCGGTATGACGGCGAAGGGCGCCCGCCGGTCACCGACGGCCCGTTCGCCGAGACCAAGGACCTCATCGCCGGCTGGATGCTGATCGACGTGGACAGCTACGACCGGGCGCTGGAGCTGGCCGGGGAGCTCTCGGCGGCTCCCGGGGCGGGCGGGAAGCCGCTCCACGAGTGGCTCGAGGTGCGTCCGTTGCTGACCTTGCCGCCCACCGTCACGGACTGACCGACCAGATGGACGAGGCCCTGCTCCGGAGCCTCACGCCAAGCGTGCTCGGGATCCTCGTCCGCCGCGGAGCCGACTTCGCGGCGGCCGAGGATGCCGTGCAGGACGCGCTGGTCGAGGCGGTTCGGGTCTGGCCGGCGGACCCGCCGCGGGACCCCAAGGGCTGGTTGATCACCGTGGCCTGGCGGCGGTTCCTCGACGCCGCCCGGGCCGACACCGCCCGCCGCCGGCGGGAGGACGTGGTCGACGAGGAGCCCGAGGCGGCGCCGGTGTCCGCGGTGGACGACACACTCCAGCTCTACTTCCTGTGCGCGCACCCGTCGCTGACGCCCTCGTCCGCGGTCGCACTCACGCTGCGCGCGGTCGGTGGGCTGACCACCCGTCAGATCGCCCAGGCCTACCTGGTGCCCGAGGCGACGATGGCGCGGCGGATCAGCCGGGCCAAGCGCACCGTGTCCGGAGTGCGGTTCGACCAGCCCGGCGACGTGGCCACCGTGCTGCGGGTGCTGTACCTGGTGTTCAACGAGGGCTACTCCGGCGACGTCGACCTGGCGGCGGAGGCCATCCGCCTCACCCGCCAGCTCGCCGCCGCGATCGACCACCCCGAGGTGGCCGGGCTGCTAGCCCTCATGCTGCTCCACCACGCCCGCCGCGTCAGCCGGACCGCACCCGACGGCGGCCTCGTGCCGCTGGCCGAGCAGGACCGCGCCCGCTGGGACACCACGCTCATCGCCGAGGGAGTGGAGATCCTGCAGGCGGCGTTGGCGCGCGACCAGCTGGGCGAGTTCCAGGCGCAGGCCGCGATCGCCGCGCTGCACGCCGACGCCCAACGGGCCGAGGAGACCGACTGGGTCCAGATCGTCGAGTGGTACGACGAGCTGGCCCGCCTGACCGACAGCCCTGTCGTCCGGCTCAACCGGGCAGTGGCCGTCGGCGAGGCCGACGGCCCCCATGCCGGCCTGGCCGCGCTCGCACCCCTCGACGACTCCCTGCCCCGCCACACCGCGGTGGCCGCCTACCTCCACGAACGTGCCGGCGACCTCGAGACCGCCGCCAGGCTGTACGCGGAGGCGGCGCGCAAGGCCCCCAACCTGGCCGAGCGGGACTACCTGACTCGCCAGGCCGCGCGGCTCAACTCCCGGTCGCGGTGAGCCGTTCGACTCAGCGCAGCCGGTCCAGCTCGTCGTGCAGGACCGCCAGTGCCTGCGCCGGCTCGTGGTGTCCGGCGAGCGTGTGCGTGGTGAGCCCGTCGGTCAGGGCGAGGAGGAGGGCGGCCGCTCGAGCGGGTTCGTCGACGTCGGCCTCGCGGAGCTGCTCGAGCAGGTAGGCATGCCCTTCGGCATAGGCCGCACGCAGGTACTCGGCGATCCGCGCGTCGACCGGGGCACGGGCGAGAAAGGTCGCGGCAACCTGCGCCTCGAGCCGTCGCCGCGGGTCCAGCGGCAGGGTCTGCTCGAGAACCACGCGAACCCGGTGCAGCGGCTCGACGGGTTCCGGAAGCGCGGCCAGCGCGTCCGCCATCCGCCGGCCGACCTGCTCGGTCATGCTGTCCAGCGCGAACATCACCATCTCCGCCTTGTCCGCGAAGTAGTGCTGAACCATGCCCATCGAGACGCCAGCCTCGGCGGCGACCTGGCGCAGGCTCACCGCCTCCAGCCCCTGGACGGTCAGCACCCGCCAGAGCGCTTCGACCAGCCCTCGGCGGCGCTGCTGGTGGTCGGTTCTCCTCGGCACACCTTCTCCAATGCAGTCGCATTGCCATCTAGGTTACAATGCGAATGCATTGTAACTCTGGGGAGGTCAGACATGGGACGTGAGCGCACGATCTGGAACTGGTACGGCGGCATGCCGGTGCAGGCGGTGGAGTGGTTCGGGACCCAGCGGGAGTTCCTGAGGCTCATCACCACCACGCTCGCCCTGCGCCAGGGCGACCGGGTGGTGGACCTCGGCTGCGGCGGCGGTCTGCACCTGCCGGCGCTGCGGGAGGCGGTCGGCCCGCACGGACACGTCCTGGGGCTCGACTTCAGCCCCAGGATGGCGGCGAAGGCGGCCGCACGCGCGGCGGCCTGGGAGAACGTCGAGGTCAGGCAGGCCGACATGACCACGGTGGAGCTGGAGCCCGAGGCGTGGGACGGCGCGCTGGCATCGTTCTCGATCAGCGCCACCCGCGACGTGGCGGGAGCTGTCGCGAACATCCACCGGGCACTGCGGCCGGGCGGGCGGCTGTTCGCGCCGGACATGCACCTCGTGGCGCGCGGACTCGGCGCGCCGGTCACCGCCGCGTTCGGCCTGGTCTACCGGCTGCTCGCCGGCTGGACCGGCGTGGACGTCCTCGAGACGGTCCGTGCCCGGTTCGGTTCCGCCGAAGTGGTGAACCGAAGCGGTGTCCCGCTGGCCACCCTGCCGTCCTTCGCCCCGGTACTCATGATCACCGCGACGAAGCGTCCCGGCCACCAGCCATAGGCCAGGACCGGCGGTCAGCGTCGAGCTGTCGCCGAGGCTGGATGGGGCATGCGCCACGCGCCGGCAAGGCGGGACGGGTGGACGTTCTCGGCGCGGCCGAAGTACTCGCAGAACTTCATCAGCAGCGGGTCCCAGCGCTCCGGGTCCACGTACGCCGTTCCCGGGATGAGCAGGTCCTCGGCCACGTGAGCGCGGAGGACCTCCACCTCGAAGGCCGTGCAGCCGTCCATCGCGTGCGTGGCGGTGAGGGTCGCCTCCAGCTGAATGGGGCACTCGGTCACCCGCGGGGCGGCAACCAGGTCCGCCGGCTGCTCGGTGAGACCGGCGGCGGCGAACTTGGCCCGGCTGTAGGTGTAGCCGCGGGCGAGCTTCTGGGCCGGAATCTCGGCCCGGCCGGTGAGCAGGGCTATGCGGTCGACGTGGGCCGCCAGCGACGCGGACGGGAGGTTCAGCACACACTCCCGCTCGCGACGCAGGTTCGTCGCGGTCTGGGCCGCGTCCCCCAGGCCCAGGACGCAGGTCTGGCCCAGCCACCAGGCCGACGACATCGGCGCGAGGTTGCTGGACCCGTCCTCGTTGCGGGTGCCGAGGAGGACGACGGGCGTACCGAAGTAGAGAACCTTGAGCGGGGTGACACGATGCATGCCGCCAGTCTTGGCAACGTGCCACCCCGGCCGCTGGCGGGAATCCGCCGCTAGACCTCGTCGCGGTCGAGGTTGTAGAGGCGGCGCCAGTTCTCTCGGCTCGTCAGTTGCGGAGCGGCGGCGCGGTACTCCTCGCGCAGCCTCGGCATCTCCGCCACCAGGCGGCGGACCACCCTCGCGGTCTGCTTGGCCAGCTTGACGGTCAGCTCACGGTCCTTGCGGCGGACGCGGACGCCGCCCTGGGAACCGTCGGTCACCACCGCGGTCTTGAACTGGGAGACATGCCACCAGGTGGCGTCCTTCTGGGACACCGCGCCGATCTCGTGCGCGGTGCGCCCGAGGGCCAGGTACACCAGCCGCTTGAGCAGCACCAGGCGGTTGTGGCTCGGCGTGGGGCCGGCCTGGATCTGCTGGATCGAGCCGGCGTCGAGGCCGGGCACGTCCGTGGGCGGGTGGATGATCGTGTCGGGGTAGTCCGCGCGCAGGGCGTGCACCTGCTTGGCAGCACTCGCCCCGCCGTCGCCGAGGAAGCGCGGGCCCTCCAGGAAGTCCTCCGCGGCCTTGATCAGGGTCGCGGCCAGGCCGTACTGCATCGACAGCAGGTACCGCGAGATCCGCGAGGTCAGCACGCGGGCGGTCTGCTTCGGGTCGATCTCAGCGTGCAGCGTCGCCACGATCATCGCGTTGCGGACCGCGAAGTACTCGTTCCACTTGTCGATGTCCTTCCAGTCGAAGTCCGCGTGCCACAGACCCGCGCCGGGCAGCGTCACCGTGGCGAAGCCGTTGGCGCGCGCCCGGTAGCCGTACTCGACGTCGTCCCACTGGAAGAACAGCGGCATCGGCAGCCCGATCGCCGCGACCACCTCGGC
Source organism: Actinophytocola xanthii (assembly GCF_001921205.1). Lineage (GTDB taxonomy): Bacteria > Actinomycetota > Actinomycetes > Mycobacteriales > Pseudonocardiaceae > Actinophytocola > Actinophytocola xanthii. The sequence goes on from NZ_MSIE01000022.1 coordinate 27,448, forward strand.
CGGGATCAGACAGGACCACCAGGCGTTGTAGTCCGCGTCGACCCGCCGGTCGCCCCGGTTGACCCCGCCGGTCGGGACGCCGTCCTCGTCGACCTCCTCGGCGAGCAGGTCCACGTCGTCCAGGGCGTTGCGCACGACCTTGCCCGGCACCAGCTGGGCGAAGTCGGCGTACTCGGCACCCGCCAGCAGGTGCGTGGGATGCAGCAGCCGCAGCATCTGCCCACCGACGATGGTGGGCTTGGCCGTGCGGTTGGCGAACGCGGTCAGCCGGACCGCGATCTCCGGCTCGCACAGCACGTCGTCATCCATGAACAGCAGGTTCGCGTGCTCACTTCGCCCCGGCCGGGTGACCTCGTACATGCCGCGGCCGAAGCCGCCCGCGCCACCCAGGTTGGGCTGGCGCAGGTAGCGCAGCCGCCCGGCGAGCCCCTGCTCGATGGACGGGAACGCCTTGCGCGAGGCGACGGTGTCGGTGCCCTGGTCGACCACGTAGACCGCGTCCAGCACCTCGAGCGCGCCCTGGTCGGCGGCCAGCGACTGGAGGGTCTTCGTGCAGTCGTCGGCCCGGTTGAACGTGCAGATGACCACGGCCGTCGGCCGCAACTGGTGGGGCGGCTCCACCGTCCAGCGCAGCGACTCCACCACCAGGTCCTCGTCGCCGGTGGTGAACTGCACCCACAGGAAACCGCCGTCGAGGAACTTGTCCAGCGTGGCGCTCAGCGTGACCCGGTCGCCGCGCAGGTCCGTCAGGTCCTGCGCGGCGACCGTACGGGTCTCACCCTCGACGTCCGAGGCGACCAGCGCGACCCGGCCGGAGCCGGTCACCGTCACCTCGATGTCCACCTGGTCCACCACGGTCCAGCGCTGCCAGTAACTGGCCGGGAAGCGCCCGAAGTAGGTGTCCATGGTGACCTCGGACCCCGCGTGCACCACGAGCCGCTCCCGCTCCCGGACCGCGCTACCGAGGACGACCTGCGCGTACAGGTCCTCCGGGCAGACCGGGTCCGGTCCGCGGAACAGGCCGCGCTGAGCCACCAACCGGCCTTCTGGTGCGTGCTCCACGAGCCGGTCGTCCGGCGCGGACGCCGGCATGTTGGAAACCGCGTCACTCGTGGTCGGGGTACTACCGAGCATTCGAGTTCAGTCCTCCGGAGGGGGGTGGTTCGGCCGTTGAGCCTACTCGGGGCGTCGTGGGTGATTACCGTTAGGTCACGACGCCCCCGTCGGGCGGCGTCAGGACACCGCGTACGAGCCCCAGCCGCCGCCGCCGACCGCGCTCGCCCCGGACACCCCCTCGACCTGCGTCGGCACCTCGGTGAACAGGGACTGGTTGCCGAGCTGGCCGTAGCTGTTCGAGCCCCACGTCCAGACCGTGCCGTCCGCGCGGAGGGCCACCCCGTGGTTGTAGCCGCCGGCGAGGTCGGTCACCTCGGTGAGGTTTTCCACCGGACCGGGTGATGTCTGAACGCAGTTCGGCCCCTCCGGGGTGGCGCAGTCGGTGCCGACCGTGCCGTTGCCCAGCTGGCCCGCGCCGTTGAAGCCCCAGGAGAGCACCGTGCCGTCGCTCCTGCGGGCGTAGGTCGCGGCGCCGCTACCGGAAGCCACCTCGACCACGCCGGTCAGCTTGGGGATCTGCACCGGCGAGAGCGCCATGCAGTCCGGCGCCTGGACGTTGGTGGAACACGCGGGACCGCCCGCCGTGCCGATGCCCAGCTGCCCGGCGTCGTTGAACCCCCACGCCCAGACCGAGCCGTCGGCCTTGACCGCGAAGACGGCAGCCCGGGTGGCGGTGATCGAGACGACCCCGGTGAGGCCGGGGACCTGGATCGGGGTCAGCGAGCGGCAGCCGGGACCGACCGGGGACTGGTCGCACCCGGTGCCGTAGCTGCCGTTGCCGAACGCGCCGCCGTTGGCGCCCCACACCCACACCGTGCCGTTGGACCGCAGCGCGTAGCCGGTCTCGTAGGCGCCCGCGACCTGGACCACGTCGGCCGGCAGGTTGGCGACCCGCACCGGCGTCCGCCGCTCGGTCATCGTCCCGTCGCCGAGGGCGCCGTTGTAGTTGCTCCCCCAGGCCCACGCGCGGCCAGAGCTGTCCACGGCGTACGCGGCGTAGGCACCCGCGGCGACCTGGGTGATTCCGGACAGGTTGCTGACCTGCACCGGGACCGTCGACAGGCCCCAGGGCCGGCCCGTGCCGAGGCCGGCGGCATCGTCCAGGCCCCAGGCCCAGACCGTGCCGTTGGACCGCAGCGCGTAGGTGTTGATCTCACCGGCGGTCACCTGGGTGACCCCGGACAGACCGTCGACCCGGCCCGGCGCGTCGGAGGCACCGCCGGTCGTGCCGACGCCGAGCAGGCCGTACTCGTTGTCGCCCCAGCTGTGCACGCAGTCGACGGTGCAGGCCGCGGGCGGCGGGGCGAAGTACCCGGCCAGGTCCATCAGGAAGTCGACGTTGCCGGCCAGGTTGTAGATGTCGACGCCGCGGCCGGTGCCGAGTGCGACCGTGACCAGGTTGGCCGAGGTCTGGCCGCGGACCAGGTTCAGGTTCGACGCGTTTGGCTGGGTGGCGCCGGTCGGGTAGGCGGTCAGGTAGGTGCTGGCGGTGACGTTCGTGCCGACGAGGTTGAACACGACGGCGCTCGCCGAGGCGGGCAGCTGGTTGGCAAGGCTGACCTCGGCGATCCAGCCGCCGGGCAGCGGGTCACCCGGTCGCGTGTCGATCACGCGGAGCGGGGTCATCTGGTAGAAGGAATGGCCCCGGTCGGTGGCGTAGTAGCCGGCCAGGTCGGCGATCAGGTGGACGTTCCCGGCGTTGTTGTACAGCGTCACGCTGCGGTTGGTGCCGAGCGCGACCGTGACCAGGTTCGGCGTCGTCGCCCCCGCGGCCAGGTTCAGCGACGAGGCGTTGGGCCGGGCCTGCCCGGTGGGCCAGGCGGTGACGTAGGTGCCGGTGGTGGCGCCGACACCGGTCAGGTTGAACGTGACGGCGGTGGCGGTGGCCGGCACGTGCCCGGACAGGTTGATCGTGCGCGTGCCGCGTGCCGGGAGCGCCCCGCCGGAGGCGCGGGTGTTCAGCACCCGGGTCGGCGCGATCGAGGTGAACCGGGAGCCCGTGTTCGGGGCGTAGTACCCGGCGAGGTCGGCCAGCAGGTGCGTGTTGCCGGCGTTGTTGTAGAACTGAACGGCGCCGTCCGGGCCGAGCCCGACGGTCACCGCGTTCGGGCGGATCTCCCCGGCACGCAGGTTGAGGCTCGACGCATCGGGCCGGTCCTGCCCGGAGGGCCAGACGGTGACGTAGGTGCCCGCGGTCGGCGTGATGCCGGTGACGTTGAGGACCACGGCCGTCGCGTTGGCCGGCACCCGGGAGCCCAGGTCGAGGGTCACCACACCGCGCGAGGGCAGCGGGGCGGTGGGCACGCCGATGCCGTTGCGGGTGTCGAGCACCCGGACCGGGGTGAGCGAGGTGAACGACGAGCCGCCGGAGTTCGCCGCGGCCGCGACCCCGACGTCACGGCTCTGCGCCCGAGCGGCGGCACCGTCCTCGGCCCACTCCGCCGTCGTCGCCCGCAGTGCGGCGGTCTTGCTGGGTGGGACGAAGTCGGCGGCGGCGGCGGCCACCGAATCCAGCCGCACCTCCGGTGGGCCCGGATCGGCCCCCGACGTCGCGGTGCTGGTCACGGCGAGTGCCGCGGCCAGCGTGGTGAGAAGTACGACCGACCTGCGCAGCAGCACGGGGCGTGTCCTTTCGGTGATTCTGTTGGAGATCTGTGTTGTCCCGGGCTCGCCGGTTCAGGGGTTGGGAACGATCGCGCCACCGGGGGTGACCACCGAGGCGCGGGAGAGGCCGGTGACCCGCACCGGCACCGTGGACAGGCAGGTCGCCGGCGCCCCGCAGCCGGCTCCGTTGCCGAGCTCGCCGAGTGCGTTCTCGCCCCAGGCCCAGACGCTGCCGTCCGAGCGCAGCGCGTAGCCGACGCCGGGTCCGCCGGCGATGCCGGTGACCCCCTCCAGCCCGGAGACGCGCACCGGCACCGGCGAGTGGCAGCCGGCGCGGGTGTTCGCCTGGCAGGCGCCCCCGTTGCCGAGGGTGCCCCGGTCGTTGGTGCCCCAGGCCCAGGCGGCGCCGTCGTTCGTCACGGCGAAGCCGGTCGCACCGTGCGAACCGGCCGGGGTCGCGCCGATGGCCGTGACCCCGGTCAGGCCGGAGACCTGGACCGGGACACGGGAGAAGCACCCGTTGGCGGTGCCGGGGTCGCAGCTCGTGCCGCTGCCGAGCTCGCCGTCCCAGTTCGCGCCCCAGGACCACACGGTGCCACCGTCGCCGCGCAGGGCGTACCCACCGCTACCGGCGCCGGCGATGGCGGTCACCCCAGTCAGCCCGGAGACCTGGACGGGCGTCACCGCGTACTCGGCGAGCGAGGCGTCGCCGAGCGCGCCGTTGGTGTTGCCGCCCCAGGCCCAGACCGTGCCGTCCTCCCGCAGCGCGTAGCTGGTGGCGTCGGCGGCCGCGATCGCGGTGACCCCGGTCAGGTTGGAGACCTGCACCGGCACCGCGGAGTCCGTCAGCTGACCGTCGCCGAGCCCGCCCTCGAAGTTGGCCCCCCAGCTCCAGACGGTTCCGTCCTCGCGCAGCGCGAGCGCGTGGTAGCGCCCGACGGCGATCGCGGTGGCGTCGTCCAGCCCCGGGACCGGGGTGGGCACAGCCGACCAGCCGACGGCGCTCCAGCCGGCGCCGAGCTGCCCGAACGGAGCCTGCCCCCAGGCCAGCACGGTGCCGTCGGTGCGCAGCGCGAGGCGGGTGGCACCGCGACCGCCGGTCAGCGACCTGACCCCGGAGATGCCGACCACCTGCGCCGGGGTTGCCGACTTGGGCACCCGCTGGCCGGTACCGAGCGCCCAGGACTCGTTGCCGCCCCAGGTGTAGGCGCAGTCCAGGGTGCAGGCGGGGTTCGGGGTCACGAACACGCCGGCGAGGTCGGCGACGGCGTGCACGCTGCCGCGGGAGTTGTAGGCGGTGAGCTGCTCCATCGTGGACAGCGCCGCGATCGTGGGGGTCGCCGCGATCTCGCCGGGCGCGAGGGTGAGGGTCGACACGCTCCCGTCCGGGCGCCCGTCCCGTGCCCACACCGTCAGGGAGGTCGACGCCGTGGGGTTGACCCCGATGACGTTCAGCAGCGCCGCCGTCGCGTTGGCCGGCACGTGCGTACCCGGGTTCACCGGAACCCGGGAGTCCTGGCCGATCGGCCCCACGCCGGTCGTTCCGGCGCCGGTGCGGGTGTCGAACACCCGGACCGGGGTCCTCGGCACGAACGTGGCACCCGCCCCGGGGGTGTAGAAGCCGGTCACGTCCGCTACGGCGTTCACCGAGCCGGTCAGGTTGTACAGGCTCACCCGGCGGTTCGCGCCGAGCGGGACCGTGACCATGTTCGCCCGGGTGTTGCCGGCGTTGAGGTTCAGGTTGGACACCCCGGGCCTGGTCTGCCCGGTGGGCCAGGCGGTGAGATAGGTGCCCTTGGTCGCGCCGACAGCGGTGACGTTCAGCGTGACCGCGGTGGCCGCGACCGGCACCCGCGTGCTCAGGTCGATCTCGCGGGTCGCGCCGGCACCCAGCGGGGAGGCGGGGGCGACCCGGGTGTCGAGCACGCGCGTCGGCGACAGCGAGGTGAACTTGGCGCCGGTGCCCGGCGCGTAGTACCCGGCGAGGTCGGCGAGCAGGTGGACGTTGCCGGTGTTGTTGTAGAAGGTCACGCCGCGGTTGGTGCCGAGCGCGACCGTGGTGAGGATTGGCCGGATGTCGCCGGCGACCAGGTTCAGGTTGGACGTCGCCGGCCGGGCGGCGCCAGCGGGGAACACGCTCACGTAGGTCGCCGAGGTCGGGCTGATGCCCGCGACGTTCAACACGACCGCGGTCGCCCCCGCCGGTACCCGCGACGAGACGTTGAGCGTGATCGTCTTGCCGGGGCCGACCGGCGTGCGGGTCCCGATCCCGATCGCGTTGCGGGTGTCGAGCACGCGTGCGGGCGTGACGGCCGTGAACGAGGAGCCCACGTCCGCGGCGACCGGAACCGGCGTCGGCACCTCCGGCTGGTTGCCGGCCACCGCGAGCCCCGCCACCAACGCGACCACCGCCGCGACAACGACTTTCCTACCCATGCGCTACCTCTCCCCCACGCCGAACACCAGGCGAGCGCGACACGCCACAGCCCACGACATGCCGGCCCCTGAGGAGTGATTCTGGCGAGAGAGCTCGTTACGCACTCGGTCCGCTCATCGCCCGATCGGGTGGGATCGTTTCACCCAAACGCCAGCCCATGGGGGCATGCGGGGAAAGTGCGTACACAAATCGTTATGCCGATGGCTCTATGGTGTGGTTTGGCGCGGTGTGCAACGCGATGGCCGGCTCTCGCGTATGACGGGCACCTTCCTAGAATCACCCCGCCCAACTTGGGGGAAGAGGCACAGATGTCGAGGTATCCATGACCTGGTTCGAGGCCGTTCCCGTCGCCCTGGTCACCGCAGCCTGGTTGATGGGGCCGGGGCTGGCGGTGGGCTACCTGCTCGGTCTGCGCGGCGTCGCCGCGTGGGGGCTGGCTCCGATCGTCAGCATCGCCCTGATCGCATCGACGGCCGTCGGCGCCGAGATGCTCGGCATCGACTGGTCGGTACCAGTGGTGCTGGCCGCCTGCGGCGCGGCAGTGCTGGTGGTCGGCCTCGGCGCGGTTCTGCTGCGCCGCCGCGCCTTCTTCGCGACCAGGCCCGACCCACGCGGCGTCACGTTGGCCGCGGTCGCCGGGATGGTGCCCGTCCTCGTCCTCGGCATCGCGGCGGTGGTGCGGGCGATGGGCAGCCCCGACGCGATCTCGCAGGTGTTCGACACGCCGTTCCACTACAACGCGCTGGCCTACATCCGCGACACCCACCAGGCCTCCTCGCTGACGCTCAGCGCCCTGGGCAACCCGGACATCCCGGCCGCCTTCTACCCGGCGGCCTGGCACGACATCGGCTCGCTGGTGATGATGTCCACCGGGACGGACATCCCGACGGCCTCGAACATGCTCGCCGGCTCGGTCACCGTGCTGCTGTGGCCGTTGTCCTGCCTGCTGCTGGTGCGCCAGCTGTTCGGTCCCAACCGGGCCGCCCTGGCCGTCGCCGGGGTGCTCAGCATCGGCTTCCCCGCCTTCCCGTGGGATCTGATGGGCTTCGGCGTGCTCTGGCCGAACCTGCTCGGCATGTCGATGGCCCCGGCGGGGCTCGCCGTCGTGGCCACGCTGACCGGCTGGGCGAGGGAGGACGCGATCGGCCGTGGCCGCGCCTGGCTGCTGCTGGTGGTTGGCGGCGTCGCCGCCGGGTTCGCGCACCCCAACGTGCTGTTCTCGCTGATCGTGCTCTCGGTGTTCTTCGTCGGCGCCACGCTGCTGCGCCGCGCGCTGCGCCTGCGCCGCGACGGGCGGACCGTCCGCGGGGTCGGCGAGCTGGTGGTCTTCGTCGGCGTCCTGCTGGTCGCCTGGTGGTGGGCGGCGACGACGCCGGCGCTGGCCAACGCCCGGGGCTGGATCTGGCGGCCGTTCGAGACGCCGGCCAACGCGGTCGGCGAGGTGCTGCTCAACTCCACCAACGGGCACGAGGCGCTGTGGCTGCTCTCCGCCGTCGTCATCGCCGGGGTGGTCGCGGCGCGTCGCCACTACCCGGTGCTGCGGCTGATCGTGGCCGGCCACCTGGCGACGGCCTTCCTGTTCGTGCTGGCCGCGGCCATCAACCGGCCAGACACCCAGAAGTTCATCGGGTACTGGTACAACGACTCGCACCGCCTGGCCGCCATGCTGCCGATCACCGCGGTGCCGCTCGCCGTCGGCGGGGTCCTGCTGCTGGCGACGCTGGTGCTGGAGAAGGTCCCGACCTGGGTCCCCCGCCCGGTCCCCCAGCCGTTGTCCCGGTTGCGCCGGCTCCGCGCCGCCACCCCGGTCGCGGTCGGCCTCACGCTGGTGCTGATCGGCGCCACCGGCCTGCTCTACCCGAAGGACCGGGAGGAGCGGATCACCTTCACCTACCCGCGCGAGCCGAAGGCCCAGCTGGTCACCGACGAGATGCGGGCCTTCTACGACGAGATCGGCGACCGGCTCCCGGAGGACGCGGTGGTCGCCGGCAACCCCTTCGACGGCAGCGTGATGCTGTGGGCGCTGGAGGACCGGAAGGTGCTGTTCCCGCACTTCCTGGCCAGCCACAGCAAGGAGCAGAAGTACCTCGCCCGGAACATCGACGAGGCCACCAGCGACCCCAAGGTGTGCCAGTACGCCCGAGACCTCGGCGTCGAGTACGTCCTGATCGGCAAGACCAAGGTCAGGGACAACGCGGGCTACTACGCGGGGATCGGCGACATCGCCGTGTCCGCCGGAACGCCTGGTTTCGAACTGCTCGACTCCTCGGGCGAGACCAGGCTGTACAAGATCGCCGCCTGTGAGGACGGCGGGGCCGGTGTGCCCAACGCCACGAGCCCGCCGAGGTGATGCGCGCGGCTGAATAGAATCCCCCGCCAGACCCTGCCTGGCCGACGGATTCGAGGTACTGCGCGCTATGACCTGGTTACAAGCTGTGCCGACAGCCCTGGTTGTCGCCGCCTGGCTGCTCGTACCGGGCCTCGTGGCCGGCTACCTGGCCGGTCTGCGCGGGATCGTCGCCGCGGGCCTCGCCCCGGTCGCCAGCATCGCGATCATCGCCGCGACCGCGGTCGTGGCCGGAGGGCTCGGCCTGCGGTGGTCGGTGCCGGTGGCGCTGGCCGGCGTCGGGGTCGCCGTCCTGCTCGTGGCCGCGGTGACCGTGGCGACCCGGCGCTGGTTCCCGCGGCCCGAAGCCGACCCCCGGCCGGTCACGCTGGCCGCTCTCGGGGGGTTCGTCCCAGCGCTCGTACTCGGGACGATCACGATCCTCATGGCCATCGAGGCGCCCGACACCCTCTCCCAGACCTACGACGCGGTGTTCCACTACAACGCGCTCGCCTACATCGGGGACACCGGGAACGCCTCCTCGCTCACGCTGGGCACGCTCGGCAACACCGAGGTCCCGCCGAGCTTCTACCCGGCCGCCTGGCACGACCTCGCCTCGCTGGTGATGCTGTCGACCGGCGCGAGCATCCCGCTGGCCGCGAACCTGGTGACCGCGGTCGGGGCGGTCGTCGTGTGGCCCCTCGCCTGCCTGCTGCTCGCCCGCCAGGTGTTCGGTCGCAACGTCGCCGCGCTCGTGGTCACCGGGGTGCTGTCGCTCGGGTTCACCGCCTTCCCGTGGAACCTGCTGGGCTTCGGCGTGCTCTGGCCCAACCTGCTCGGCATGGCGTTCGCCCCGGCCCTGCTGGCCGTCGTGCTGACGCTGACCCACTGGACCCGCGACGACGCGCTCGGGATCCCCCGCGCCTGGCTCGCGCTGGTCGTCGGGGTGGTCGCGGCCGGCCTGGCCCATCCGAACGTGCTGTTCTCCGTCGCCGTGCTGTCGGTGTTCCCGGTCGGCGCCAGGCTGTTCGAACGCGGCTGGCGGCTGCACCGGGAGGGCCGGACCAGGCGCGGCGCGGCGGAGGTGCTCACGGTGCTGATCCTGGCCGCGGTGGCCTGGTACTGGACGGCGACCACGCCGACCTTCGCGCCGACCCGTGACCAGTACTGGCCGCCGTTCGAGACCAAGGCAGCCGCGGTCGGGGAGGTGGTGCTGAACGCGACCAACAAGTACGGCGCGCTCTGGCTGCTGTCGTTGGTCGTGATCGTCGGCGCGCTGGCGGGCCTGCGGCGCACGGAGATGCGGCTGCTGCTCGCCGGACACGTCGTGGTCGGGTTCCTGTTCGTGCTCGCGGCCGCGGTCAACGTCCCGGAGACCCGCAAGTTCACCGGCTACTGGTACAACGACTCGCACCGGCTGGCGGCCATCCTGCCGATCACCGGGGTACCGCTCGCCGTCGGCGGCATCCTGTACCTGGCCGGCAGGATCCTCGCCGCGACGGCCGACAAGCCGGACTGGCGACGCCGGGTGGCCACCGCCCCGAGCGTGGCGGTCGCCGTCGTGCTGACCGCGGTCCTGGTCGTCGCGACAGCCGGTCTCTACCCGACCGACCGCCGCGACCGGGTCTCGATCGGCTACCTCGAGCGGCCGCGCGCGACGCTGGTCACCGCGGAGATGCGGGAGTTCTACGACCGGATCGCCGAGCAGATCCCGGCGGACGCGGTGGTCGCCGGCAACCCCTTCACCGGCAGCTCGCTGCTGTGGGCGCTGGAGGACCGGAAGGTGCTGTTCCCGCACTTCCGGGCGGCCTACAGCGAGGAGCAGACCTACCTCGCCGGTCACCTCGACGCCGCGGCGACCGACCCCGAGGTGTGTGCGGCGGCGACCGACCTCGGCGTGGAATACCTGCTGGTCGGCGGGGTGGAGTTCCGCCCGAGCGACGACCAGTGGGAGTACTTCGAGGGTCTCGACGACCCCGGGACGAGCTCCGGCTTCGAGCTGGTCGACTCCTCGGGTCCGAGCAAGCTCTACCGGCTGACTGCCTGCGACACCTCTGCCGAGCCGAACGGCTGAGCGCCCCGCTCCTCAGCTCAGCCGCGGCCGAATACGTGCCTGGCCAGGGGGCCGATCCCGGCGCGCTGACGCAGGGCCTGGGGCAGCATGGTCAGCGCGAACAGGCGCGAGGAGAGGTGCAGCCTGGCCACCCGGGCCGCCCTCGGCCACCCGTGGGCGTCCAGCTGGCGCGCGACGTCAACGAAGAAGGTGCCGGCCTCGGTGAACCTCGAGCCGTCGAACGCGGTCGACGACGACTCGCTCGCGTTGTGGCGGCGGTACTCGAAGGTGACCGTCTGGTCGACCACGAGCGTCGCCTCCCGAGTGACCAGCTCCATCAGCAGCGCCAAGTCCTGGATCACCCGGAGCTCCTCGCGGAACCGCACGCCGTGGACCACCTCGGTGCGCCAGCACAGCGACGGGAAGTACAGCCAGTCGCCGCGCAGCAGGCTGACCGCCAGATCCTCGCCGGACATCTCGAGCCGGCCGTCGAACTTCGGCGCGTACAGGCGCCGCTTGGCCTCGTCGACCAGCGTCTTCGTGGGCCGTCCATCGCTGCCGATCACTCGGACTCCCGGCTGGACCATGCCGGCCTTGGGGTGGTCGGCCCAGATGTCGAGCATCGTCGCGACGTAGTTCGGCAGCAGCCGGTCGTCACAGCCCATCAGGGTGAACACCTCGTGCTCGACGAGCTCGAGGCAGCGGTTGAAGTTCTCGGTGAGCCCGAGGTTGCGGGGGTTGCGCAGATACCGCACCCGGTCGTCGTCGAGGGCCTCGAACCACGGCGGAACCGCCGGGTCGTCGCCGTCGTCGACGACGGTCAGCTGCCAGCGCGGGTCGTCCTGCTCGAGTACCGACCGCACCGCCTCCTGCATCAGCGCCACGTCGCCGTAGAACGGCATCATGATCTGGATGGTGTTCATTCGGCGACGTTCTCGCGCTTCTGCTGGCTGACCTCGAGCTGCAGGATCGCCAGGTCCTCGGCGAGCTTGCGCGTCTCGTTCTCCAGCCGGGAGACCTCCCAGGACAGGTGCAGCACGACCCCGACGAGGAACAGGATCCCCACGAAGAACATCAGGTTGGTGGGGACCGCGACCCCCAGCGCCGCGGACAGCGACGTGAGCAAGCCGGGGAAGGCGGTGAACACGAGCAGCAGGATCCCGACCACCAGCCAGAGCACGGAGTACTTCTCCGCGAGCTGGCGGCGGCGCAGCAGCTCGACGATGCCCGCCAGGATGATCACGCTGCCCACCAGCGCGACCAGGTAGGTGCTAGTCACTGGAGATGCCCTCCTTGATCGGCGCGCGCACCGGCACGGGCTCGACCAGCGGCGAGACGTCCCACCGCCGGATCAGCGCGAGCACCAGCGCGAAGCCGGCACGGAAGAGGTAGATCGCGGACTTGATCGGTCGGTGGCTCGGGGTGCCGCCACGGCGCGGACGCATGCGCGAGGGCACCTGCGCCACCCGGCATCCGGCACGCAACGCGATCACCAGCGACTCGACGGTGTCACCCAGGTACTCGACCGGGTAGTGCTCGGCGAACACCGGCAGGGCCCGGCCACCGGTCACCTTGAAACCCGAGGTGGCGTCGGTGAGCTTGGTCTTGGCGAGCGTGGAGAGCACCTTGGACAGCACGACCATGGCCCACTTGCGGGGGCCGCGGACCTTGTAGTCGTCGGTGCCGTCGGAGAACCGGGCGCCGATGACGATGTCGGCCTCGTCGAGCTTCTCCAGCAACCGCGGGACCTCGTTGGGGTCGTGCTGGCCGTCCGCGTCGACCTGGACCGCGGCCGTGTAGCCGTGTCGGACCGCGTAGCGGAAGCCGGCCCGCATGGCCCCGCCCACGCCGAGGTTGAAGGGGAGCTCGAGCACCATCGCCCCCGCCTCGCGGGCGACGTGCGCGGTGCGGTCGGTGGAACCGTCGCTCACGACCAGCACCGGCAGGTCCGGGGTCGCGGCGCGGATCTCTCGGACGGTGTCCCCCACGGTCAGCTGCTCGTTCCAGGCCGGAACGACGATGAGCGCGCGCACATCGGGCGTCTTGCTTGACACGGCTGCCAAGACTAGCCGGATGTCGTCACGACGCCCGCACTCGCCCGCTCACCCGAAGGTGCCATGCGCGTGCGCAGCGTCCTGCCGAGGGCCGCAAGCATGATCGACACGACCAGCGCGGCCCCCGCCAGCTGCGCGAGAACACCCGCCCGGATCGGGTCGCCGGGCAGGGCGAGCAGCGCGACCAGCACCACCGCCCCGGCGAGCCAGGCGCCGGTGACCACGCGGTGCCGCCCCAGGGCGATCAACCCGGGCTGCAGCACCTGGCTGACCATCAGACCGATCGTGCTGACCCCGAGCAGGCCCACGACGACCCCCGACAGCCGAACCTCGGCGCCGAAGAGCACCTGGACCGCCCACGGGCCGACGACGAACGAGACCAGCACCGCGGGCAGGCCGATCGCCGCCACCGCGAGCAGGATCAGCCGCAGCTTCGCCCGCACCTCGCCGTACTCCCCACGGCTGGCGGCCCGGGTCAGCGCGGGCAGCAGCATCGCCTGCACGGGCGCGAACAGGAACAGCGGGATCCGGGCGAGGACGAACGCTGACGCGAAGGCGGCGGCCGTGGCGGCCTGCTCGCCCAGGCGCGGGGTCACCACGACCGGTGCCACGTTCATCACCACGAGCATCAGCACGGTGCCGCCGACGAGGAAGGACAACCCACGCGCCATCTGCCCCCGGGAGCCGGTGGATGGCTCGATCTCCGCCGGGTCGACGTCAGCGGGTTGGGCGGGGCGGCGCAGCCAGAACACCCCGGCCAACGCGCCGAAGCCGGAGCCGGCAGCGAAGAACAAGGCGTATCCGACCGCGTTCGGCGCGCCGGACACCGCGATCGCGATGCAGGGGAGGATCCGGGCGACGCCCTCGGCGGCCAGCGTCGCCCCGTAGCCACCGAAGCGCTGGGACCCGCCCAGCAGGCCGCGGACGAGGTAGACGGCGGCCGAGGTCGCCACGCTGAGCAGCACGGCCAGGAACAGACCCCACCGACCGGCGAGCGCCTGCCCGGTCAGCACCGGTGAGACGACCAGGAGCACGAGCACCACGGCGGCGAGCATCCCCGCGGCCAGCAGCACCGCGTGCCGCATCACGTGGCCGGAGCCCCGGCCGGCCACGAGCTCGGCACTGACCGCACGGCTGGTCTCCTGCTCGAGGGCGGAGAACAGGCCTGGTCCGATGATGTTCACCAGCAGGTAGAGGCTGGCCACGGCGGCCGCCTCGGCGGCGGGGAGCGTGTGCCCGGCGAGCGCGACGAACCCGTAGCCGGCCGCGCCGACGAGCGCGAGCCCGCCCCCCATGTAGAGCGCCGGACCGAATCGCTGCCGCAGGCTGACCACGCGCTCACGGTAGAGAACGCCGTCACGCCGGAGGGTTTCGGGTCCGCATCTCGAGCAGGCCGGCGATCTCCGCGAACTCCGCCTCGGCGTCGCGGTCCGGCAGCAGGTGGGCGAGGTTGCCGGCGCGCCGCAGGGTGGCGAAGCCGTGGGCGATCGACCAGGCGGCCAGCACCTGCCGGTCGGCGGCGCGGCCGTCACCGGGAATGGCCGCGCGGAGCAGGTCCGAGGTGCGCGCACGGGCCTCGACCAGCTCGGGGTCGTCCTGGTGGAAGAGGTCGGGGCGGTACATCACCTCGAAGTGGGAGCTGTGCTGGGCGGCGAACCGCACGTAACGCACCCCCAGCAGCCGCAGGTCCCCACTGTTCTCGAGCTCCTCGGCCAGCGCGTCGGCGAGCATGCGCTGGCCCTGGACGGCGATCGCGGTGAACAGGCCGGCCTTGTCCTTGAAGTGGTGTGCGGGGGCGGCGTGCGACACACCGGCGGCCCGGGCGAGGTCCCGCAGGCTGACCGCGGCCGGGCCGCGCTCGGCGATCAGGTCGAGCGCGGCGGCGATCAGGACCCGGCGCAGATCTCCGTGGTGATAGGTGCTCACCGGCACAGCCTATCTAGTCAGTGACAACATCTGCTGTTATCTTTCCAGTGACAAGATCCGCCAGGTTGGGAGAGATCATGGAACTCGGACTGGTCCGCCGGATGTGGCAGCTGCTCGAACCGATCCACGCCACGCTGTACTACGCGCCCGAGGCGTTCGCGCGGGCCGCCGAGCTGGGCTTCGACGTCGAGACGCGCTGGCCGAGCTACTTCGCCTGGCGGTCGGCGCCGTTGGGCGCGGCGAGCGCGGAGCTGGTGGCCGCGACGTTTTACAGCTTCGACCCGGGCATGGTG
>NZ_MSIE01000023.1 GCF_001921205.1 Actinophytocola xanthii
CCCCGCGGGTGCGGGTCGCGGCCGCCGGCGCCGTCGCGCTCGGCGCCGTGCTGGTGCCGCCCGTGCCCGCGCTGGGCGGGGCCGCGGTGCTCCTCCTGGGTGAGGCGGCCGTGGGGTTCGTCGCCGCCCGTCACCGCTCCGGTCGCTGACGCCGATGGTTTGACGACAGAACGTCCCACGAACGTCCAATTGGCGATTCTCTGCGGGCCGAACGGCGGCTACCGTTCACACATGACGTCCACACTGTCGTTTACCAGGACCCCCCACCCGCGGCCGGCGACCCCGGAACGGGTTGCGGAGGTAGTGGCCAACCCCGGTTTCGGGCAGTACTTCACCGACCACATGGTGACGGTGCGCCACGACCGGTCGCAGGGTTGGCACGACGCCAAGGTCGAGCCGTACCGACCGCTCACGCTCGACCCCGCCGCGATGGTGCTGCACTACGGGCAGGCCATCTTCGAGGGCCTCAAGGCCTACCGCCAGCCCGACGGGACCATCGCGTCCTTCCGGCCGGAGGCGAACGCGGAGCGGTTCCGCCGCTCGGCCCGCCGGATGGCCATGCCGGAGCTACCCGACGAGCTCTTCCTGGGCTCGCTGCGCGAGATCGTCGCCGTCGACGGGCGCTGGGTGCCCGAGCAGGACGAGGAGTCGCTGTACCTGCGGCCGTTCATGATCTCGACCGAGGTGGGGCTGGGCGTGCGCCCCGCGGCCGAGTACCTCTACCTGGTGATCGCCTCGCCGGCCGGCTCGTACTTCGAGAGCGGGATCAAGCCGGTCAGCGTGTGGCTGTCCACCGAGTACGTGCGCGCGGCGCCGGGAGGCACCGGCGCGGCCAAGTTCGCCGGGAACTACGCCGCCTCGCTGGTCGCCCAGGCCCAGGCCGCCGAGCAGGGCTGCGACCAGGTGGTGTGGCTGGACGCGGTCGAGCGTCGCTGGGTCGAGGAGATGGGCGGGATGAACCTGTTCTTCGTCTTCGGCTCCGGGCCCGAGGCGCGCGTGGTGACCCCGGAGCTGACCGGGTCGCTGCTCGCCGGCATCACCCGCGACTCGCTGCTCTCGCTGGCCGCCTCGCTCGGCCACCCCGTGGAGGAGCGGCGGATCTCCACCGAGGAGTGGGAGAAGAAGGTCGAGTCCGGCGAGCTGACCGAGGTCTTCGCCTGCGGCACCGCGGCGGTGATCACGCCGGTCGGCTCGGTCAAGTACGCCGGTGGCGGGTTCACCGTCGGCGACGGCGGCACCGGTGAGGTGACCGCCCGCCTGCGCTCGGCCCTGACCGCGATCCAGCGCGGCACCGCCCCCGACCCGCACGGCTGGATGGTCCCGCTCACCCCGAAGGGCTAGACCAGCGTCCAGGTGGCCGCCACCACGGTGGTGGCCACCTCGCTGGCCGCGCCGAGCACGTCGCCGGTGACGCCGCCCAGGCGCCGCCGGACGTGGGCGAGGAAGGCCGCGGTGACCGCGGCGCCTGCCAGGACGGCCACCGGCCCGAGCCAGGGGTGGTCCAGGTCCGCGGGCGCGGCCGCGAGCACCAGCACGGCGCACCAGAGCGCGGGTACCGACGCCGGCTGGGTGCCGGCCACCAGCGCGCCGAGCCCGTCCGGCCGTGCCGCGGGGACGCCCCGCACACAGCCCAGGGCGAACGCCGCCCGCCCCGCCGTCACCGCCACGACCACCGCCCACCAGCGCTCGCCGGCCAGCGCGTCGAACGCGGCGGCCTGCCCGAGCAGCGCGACGACCAGCGCGACGACCCCGAACGGGCCGACGCCGCCGTCGCGCATGACGGCCAGCGCACGCTCCGGCGGGCCGTAGCAGCCGAGCCCGTCGGCGGTGTCGGCCAGCCCGTCCAGGTGCATCCCCCGGGTGAGCAGGGCGAGCAGACCGACGGTGAACAGGCCGGCGAGCAACCCCGGCAGGTGGGTGAGGTGCAGCACCGCCAGCACCCCGGCGGCGAGCAGCCCGAGCGACAGGCCGACCACCGGGGCGAGCGCGATGGCGCGGGTGCCGAGGCGCCGGTCCACCGGCCCGTGCCGGACGGGCAGCACGGTCAGCCAGGACAGCGCCAGCCGCAGGCCGGCGGGCACGTCAGTCCGCGGCGGGTCCGCTGATGCCCGCATCCTCGAAGGTCGCCATCTCCGCCAGGACCCGCACCGACATCGACACCAGGGGGATCGCCGCCGTTGCGCCGGTGCCCTCGCCCAGGCGCATTCCCAGGTCCAGCAGCGGCTCCAGGTCCAGCTGCTCGAGCACCAGCGAGTGGGCCGGCTCGGTGGAGCGGTGCCCGGCCACCCACCACGCGCGGGCCCCCGGGGCGAGCTCCTCGGCGACCAGCGCCGCCGCGCCGGTGACCACGCCGTCGAGCACGACCGGCGTGCGGCGGACCGCCGCCTGGGCGAGGAAGCCGGCCATCGCGGCGATGTCCGCTCCGGCGACCGTGCGCAGCAGCGCGACCGGGTCGGCGCTGACCGGCTTCGCCCGGCGCAGCGCGTCTCGGATGGCGGCGGTCTTGCGCATCCAGGCGCGGTCGTCGATACCGGTGCCCCGGCCCACCACCGCGACCGGCTCGGTCCCGGTCAGCGCCGCCACCAGCACGGCCGAGGCGGTGGTGTCGCCGATGCCCATGTCGCCCGCGACCAGCAGGTCGGCTCCGCCGTCGACCTCCTCGTCCACGATGGACCGCCCGGCGGCGACCGCGGCCAGCACCTCCTCCTCGGTGAGTGCGTCCTCGACGTCGATCGACCCTGAGGAGCGGCGGACCTTGTACGGGGCCTCACCGGTGTCGGCGTCGACCGACATGTCCACGACGCGGACCTCGCCGCCCGCGCTCGCGGCCAGCACGTTGATGGCGGCGCCGCCGGCGCGGAAGTTCGCCACCATCTGGGCGGTCACCTCGCTGGGGTAGGCCGACACGCCGCGCGCGGCCACGCCGTGGTCGCCGGCGAACACGACGATCCGGATCCGGTCCAGCGGACGGGGTGGGCACTGGCCCTGGCAGGCGGCGACCCACGCACCGAGGCGTTCCAGCCGGCCCAGCGACCCGGGCGGCTTGGTGAGCTGCCCGTGCCGGGCCAGGGCGGCCTGCCGGGACTCCTCGTCCGGCGGCGTGACGGTGTCGAACTCGACCGTGTCGGTCATCCGGCTCCCTCCTGCGGTGATCGCGCACGAGCCTACCAGAAGCCGGCGGGCCGGCGGACGCGACCCGGGGCGGGTCAGCGGAGCCGGAGGGGGATCCCGGCCACCAGCAGGACCACGGCCGAGCAGCGGGTGGCCAGGTCGGCGTTGAGCGTGCCGAGCTCGTCGCGGAACAGCCGGCCCGCCGGCGTGGCGGGGACGACGCCCAGGCCGACCTCCGCCGACACCAGGACCAGCTCGGCGCGGCAGCTCGCGGCCGCGTCGACCAGGCGCGCGTACTCGGCGCGGACGGGGTCGCGGGGGGCGCCCTGCCAGGCGCCGGTGTCGTCGAGCAGCGTGGTCAGCCAGGTGGCCAGGTCGTCGACGAGGATCGGGGGGTCGGCCGAGCCGGCGGCGGCGAGCAGCTCGGGGAGCTCGGCCGGCGCGGCGAGCTCGACGGTGCGCCAGCCCGGCGGCCGGCGGGCGGCGTGCGCGTCGATGCGGGCCTGCCACTCGGCGTCGGCCGGGTCGGTGCGGGCGGTCGCCACGTACGTCGCGCGATCGGCGGGCAGCAGCCCCTCCGCGTGGGCGGACTTGCCGGAGCGGGCGCCGCCGAGGACCAGGGTTGCCACGCCGCGCACGCTATCGTGCGCGGCGTGGCCTACCGCTGGAGCTGTGTGGACAGCCCGGTCTTCGCCGACCGGGAGGCGGCCGAGGACTGGCTCCGCGACACCTGGGCGGACCTGCTCGCCGCCGGCGTGGACGAGGTCACGCTGCTGGACGGGGACGAGGTCGTCTACGGCCCGATGAGCCTGCACCCGCCGGATTAGCTCGGTGGCGTCGTCGCGACCACGTCGCCGAGGATCTCGTCGATCCTGGTCAGCACGTCCGCCTCGAGGGTGACGCCGGCGGCCTTCGCGTTCTCGGTCACCTGCTCGGGACGGGTGGCGCCGACGATCGCGGAGGCGACGTTGTCGTTCTGCAGGACCCAGGCCACGGCCAGCTGGGCCAGCGACAGGCCGAGCTCGTCGGCCACCGGGCGCAGGT
Source organism: Actinophytocola xanthii (assembly GCF_001921205.1). GTDB lineage: Bacteria > Actinomycetota > Actinomycetes > Mycobacteriales > Pseudonocardiaceae > Actinophytocola > Actinophytocola xanthii. The sequence goes on from NZ_MSIE01000023.1 coordinate 4,156, forward strand.
TCTGGACCCGCTCCAGCACCTCGTCGCGCATGAACCGGGCGATGAAGTTGCGGCCGTTCTCGTCGGTGGCGCGCGAGCCCTCCGGCACCGGCCGGCCCGGCAGGTACTTGCCGGTCAGCACGCCCTGCGCGATCGGCGACCAGACGATCTGACCCAGACCCGCCTCGGCCGAGGCCGGAACGACCTCGGACTCGATGACCCGCCAGAGCATCGAGTACTGCGGCTGGTTGGAGATGAACGGCACCTTCAGCTCACGGGCCAGCTCCGCACCCCGGCGGATCTGGTCGGCGGTCCACTCCGAGACGCCGACGTAGAGCACCTTCCCGGCCCGGACGAGGTCGGCGAAGGCCAGAAAGGTCTCCTCCAGCGGGACGGTCTCGTCGAACCGGTGGGCCTGGTAGAGGTCGACGTAGTCGGTGCCGAGCCGGCGCAGCGACGCGTTCGCCGACTCGATGATGTGCTTGCGTCCCAGGCCCTTGTCGTTGGGGCCGGGGCCGGTCGGCCAGAACACCTTCGTGAAGATCTCCAGGCTCTCCCGGCGCTGGCCGGCCAGCGCCCGGCCGAGTACGGACTCGGCACGGGTGTCGGCGTAGACGTCGGCGGTGTCGAACGAGGTGATCCCCACGTCGAGCGCGGCGCGGACACAGGCGTGCGCCTGCTCCTCCTCCACCTGCGAGCCGTGGGTGATCCAGTTGCCGTAGGAGATCTCGCTGACGCTGAGACCACTACGACCGAGACGACGAAACTCCATGGGTCCAACCTAGTCCCCGAGCCGCTACAGGTTGGACGGCGACGGTTGGGCCCCTGTGGACGGACGGGTCACCGGTGCGGGAGCGACCACATCCGCGTCGCCGTGGCCGGAACGATCGGGTGAACGCACCGGGGGTCGCGCAGCCGGTACGGGATGCCGGCCCACGGCGGCGCGGGGGTCGCCGCCGTGGGCGGGCGTTCCTCCGGTCGGCCGAGGTCGAGCGCCTGCCGGAGGACGCGGTCCCGGCTGCCTTCCCCGGCGTCGCCTCGCTCGGCCCGGAGCACGCGCTCGGGCCACCAGACCGCCGTCGTCGCCGGAGTCGTGTAGGACACGACGGTCTCCTCGTCGACGAGGAGTACCGCGTCCGTGCACGTGGGCCAGTACATGGCGAAACCGAGCAGCGCGGGGTGCCGGACGTCCGTCCCGAACGCCATCAGCAACCACCCGTCGTCCCGCAACGCGCCGATCCAGAAGTCCAGCTCGCTCATGTCCCTCCTGTCCGCCCTGTCGGATATGAAACTGTCGGATCGCCGCGCCCCGCCGGCAGCTGGCAATCTACGCCGGAAATTCCAGTTGAAATTGCCCGGAAACAAGGTCAACCGGATCGGATTAGGCAAGATGCACCAGTGGTCCCGACACCGCTGGGCGGTCGTTACGCCCTGGGGCGGGCGGGGTCGGGACCACCGGTGTCCGCCGACCGCGTTTGGGGCCGCAGTGGACGGACGGGCACACCCGCGCCGGTCACCGTCCACAGGGGCGCGGGGGTCGATATACGGAGGAATCTACGCCGGAAATTCCTGTGGGTCTTCCTCTGAAAGAAAGTCGAGCCGGTTGGAGTAGGCAGGGTGCACCGTGGGTAGAAGGGGCGGCAGAATCGCCGCCATGATGCAGGCGGATGTGCCGGACCTGGGGCCAGCGGCACAGCGGATCCTGCTCGGAGCCCAGCTCCGGGCGGCCCGCGAGGCGCGCGGGCTGAGTACGAGCCGGGCGACCGAGGCTCTCGAGTGGAGGAACGCGGCCAAGCTGTCGAAGATCGAGGCGGGGACGGTCCCAACGAGCGACCGGGATCTGGCCGCGCTCGCCGAGCTGTTCGAGATCCCGTCCGAGCTGGCCGCCTCGTTGAACCGGCTCGCCACCGAGGCGCGGCGCCGGCTGCCGCCCAGCCGGGTGCCGGAGTGGGCCGCGCGGTACGTCCACCTGATCCGGGCCTCCGAGCACCTGTCTCTGTGGAACCCCGACTGCTTCCCCGGTTCGGTCAGCACCAGGGACTACGCGCGAGCCTGGCTGTCCCGGTCGATCGTCGTGTCCACGGCGGAGGTCGAGCAGATGGTCGACGAGCGAGTGGCCCGCGCGGACCACTTCCGAAGGGACGGTCGACCGACGCTGCACCTCGTCGTCGGCGAGGCGGCGCTGTACGTGGCCGCCGGCGGGCCCGCGACGCTGCGCGGGCAGCTGGAGCACGTGCGCGAGCTGGCCGAACTGCCGACCGTCACCGTCCAGGTCGTCCCGTTCGAGCGCGGCGGTTACGCCGCTCCCGGCTCGGCATACTCGATCGTGCACCTTTTCGGCGAGCAGCGACTCGTGTTCGTTGAGAACCTGATCGGGTCCGACTATCTCGGTCGCGAGTACGTACGCATCTACGGGCTGGCGTTCGAGGACCTGTGCCGTCAGGCGGAGACGCCGGAGAGGACGATAAAAATGATCACCCGTCGGATCCAAGAGCTGTAGGAGGCGCACATATGGGAGCCCCAGAGCCGGTGGAGCAGCGGTGGCGCACGGCGTCCCGCAGCGGTGGCGAGAACTGCGTCGAGGTCTCGTTCGGCACCGCCAGGGCCGGCGTCCGGGACAGCAAGAACCCGGGCGGGCCGGTGGTGGTCACGACCCCCGCCGCGTTCTCGACCTTCGTCGACGCGCTGCGCGCGGGCGGGCTCGAACGCGCTTAGCCGTCCGGAGCGGCCTTCGCCGGCGTCAGGCGGGGGCCGCTCCGCTGGGGTGGCGCTGCTCGCCGACCCCGCCGAGTGGCGCGCCCAGGCCGGGGAGGATCGGGTGCATGAGCTCGGGGTCGCGCAGCTGTGGCGGAACGCCCGCCCAGGACGGCGCGGGGACCGGCTCGCCGCGCGGACGGGGTGAGAGCGGACCGAGAACGAGTGCCTCCCGCAGGACGCGGTCGCGGGTCCCCTCCCGCGCGTCGCCCCGCTCGGCCCGGAGCACGGTCGGCGGCCACCACACCGTTGTGTTCGCGGGAGTGGTGTAGGTGACGACCAGGTTCTCGTCGACCAGGATCACCACCTCGGCGCAGTCCGGCCAGTACAGGACCGAACCGAGCAGGACCGGCTGCCTGGGGTCCTCGCCGAAGGCCATGAGCAACCGCCCATCCTGCCCCAACTTCTCGATCCAGTAGTCGATCTCGCTCATGGTCTCTCCCGCGCTCGGTCGGCTGGCGCTGGTGAAAGACAGGAACTTACGCCGGAACGTCCAGGCCGGCTTGATCGATCTGGAGGTCGACCCCATCGGATGAGGGGAAGCGCACTCTGCGTAGGTCGACCCGCGTGCCGGGGCTCACCAGCGCCGGAAGCCGCCCTCGGTGTTGACGACCTGACCGGTGACCCACCGCGCCTCGTCGGTGGCGAGCCAGGCGACCAGGCGAGCGGGGTCGTCCGGCTCGCCCCACCGCCCGCCCGGGAACCGGGCGGCGACCGCGGCCGCCACGTCGGGCGGGGCGTAGCCGGTGTCGACCGGGCCGGGGTTGACGGTGTTGACGGTGATGCCGAGGTCGGCCAGCTCGTCGGACAGGGTCGTCGTGATCGCCGCCAGCGCGCCCTTGCTGGCCGCGTAGGCGACCTCGCCGCGCATCGGCCCGAGCTGCTGCCCAGAGGTCATGAAGATCACCCGGCCGGGGCCGCCGAGCGCCGCGAACTCCTTGGCCAGCAGGATCGAGGAGCGGGCGTTGACCGCCCAGTGCCCGTCCAGCCGGTCCGCGTCCAGCTCGGCGAGCGGACCGTCACCGCCGCTGCGGGCGTGGTTGCACACCAGCACGTCGAGCCGGCCGAACGCCTCGACCACCGCCCGGACCAGCGCGGCGGGAGCGTCCGGCTCGGCCAGGTCCGCCGAGGCGGAGCGGACCGACGCCTCGGGGGAGCCCAGTGCCTCGGTCACCCCGGCCACGACGGCCGCCGGCCCGCCGGGATCGGCTCCCCAGGGCTGGGCCGCGTCGTGCGAGGTGAAGTGGTGGACGAACACGCTGGCGCCGTAGGCCGCCAGGCGCCGGCAGATCGCGTAGCCGATGCCGATCCGCCGGCTCGCGCCGGTGACCAGCGCCACCCGGCCGCGCAGCGGCAGCGGATCGCGGGCGAGGACCGGAGGCTCCTGCGGGAGCACCCGCTCAGACCCGGTCGCCGGGGACCACGCGGGGCTTGGGCACCCGGAGCTTGCGGATCTGGGAGGCGCGGATGAACGCGTACCAGCCGACCGAGAGGCCGCGGACCGGCTCCTTCGGGAACCTCTCCCGGACCGCCCTGGTGATCCGGCGGCCGGCCAGGACGCCCTCGAGGATCATCGCGACCAGCATCAGCAGGCAGAACAGCGTCACCAGGCTCTGCACCCGCGGGTTCGGGAACAGCAGCGCCACGAAGATCACGATCGCGAGCGGCATGAACAGGCCGAGCAGGTTGCGCTTGGAGTCGACCAGGTCGCGGATGTAGGCCTTGACCGGCCCGCGGTCGCGCGGCATGAGGTACTGGTCGTCGCCGGCCATCATGCGTTCCCGCTGCTTGGTGCGCAGCTCGCGCCGCTTGGCGGCGAGCTCCTTGCGCTCCTCCTTGTTGCCGCGGGCCCGCCGCATCGCCTCGCGGGTGGTGCGCGGCGGCGGCGCGACCGGGCCGCGCCTGCGCTGCTCGGCGTCCCGGCGCTTGGGCGTCGGCCTGCCCTTGCCCGGCGTGTGCGACTTGGCCCTGGCGTCCTCCGCCTCGACGTCCACACCGGTGTCGGTCTCGGTCTCGGCGATCTCGGCTTCTTTGCGGCGAAGGAACCTCACAGGGGAAAGAGTAAGGGAAAGCCAACTAGTCTTTGACCATGCGGGTGCTGATCGCTCCAGACTGCTTCGGTGGCACGTTGACCGCGCCGGAGGCCGCTGAGGCCATCGCCGCCGGCTGGCGGGCTGGTGCGCCGGCCGACGAGCTCACCCTCTGCCCCCTGGCCGACGGCGGCCCCGGCTTCGTCGACGTGCTGCACAACGCGCTCGGCGGGCGGCTGCACCGCCTCACCGTGACCGGCCCGCTCGGCACGCCGGTCGAGGCGCTCTGGCTGGAGCACGAGGGCACGGCCTATCTGGAGTGCGCCCAGGCCTGCGGGCTCCACCTGGTCCCCAAGGGGGAGCGCGACGCCCTGGCCGCGACGACCTACGGCGTCGGCGAGATGCTCGTCGCCGCCCTCGCCAGCGGCGTGCGCACGGTCGTCGTCGGGCTCGGGGGATCCGCGACGACCGACGGCGGCGCCGGCCTGTTCCACGCGCTGGGCGCGGTCCCGGTCGGCGAGGACGACGAGCCGCTGCCGCCCGGTGGCGGCGCCCTGATCGACCTGGTCCGGCTGCACGGCCACCCCGACCTCGGCGACGTGACGTTGGTCGCCGCGTCGGACGTGGAGAACCCCCTGCTCGGCCGGCTGGGCGCGGCGCGCGTGTTCGGCCCGCAGAAGGGGGCCGACGACCTCGCCGTGCGGCGGCTGGAGCGCTCGCTCGCGCGGTGGGCGGAGATGCTCAGCGAGGTCGCCGAGCGCGACATCCGCGAGGAGAAGGGTGCCGGGGCCGCCGGTGGCCTCGGCGCGGCCCTGATCGCGCTGGGCGCCAGGGTGGAGTCCGGGGCGGGCGTGGTCCGGCGGCTCACCGGCCTGGACGCCGCGCTGGACGCCGCCCAGCTCGTGGTCACCGGGGAGGGCAGCTTCGACTTCCAGTCGCTGCGGGGCAAGCTGGTCACCCGGGTGGCCGAGGCGGCCGCGGAGCGCGGCACCCCGTGCGTCGTACTGGCCGGGGTGGTGAGCGTCGGCCGTCGGCGTGCCGCCGCGGCGGGGGTCGACCGCGCCTACTCGGTCGCCGAGCACGTCGGCTCCGCGGAGGCCTCGATGGCCGACCCAGGCGGGACGCTCACCTCGCTCGCCGAGCACGTCTCGGAGCAGTGGCATCGGTAACACCGCCGCTCGAGCGGCGTGTGGGACCATGGGGGAAGAAAACGCGGACGATCCCGGTTGTCCACAGGTAGTAGGAGTCCGAAGGTCGAGGGAGAACCATGACGACCGCACAGGAGAACACCACGGCGACGGAGACCCACGGGGTGACGTTGTCCGAGGCCGCCGCGAGCAAGGCGAAGGCTCTGCTCGACCAGGAGGGTCGGGACGACATGCACCTGCGCATCGCCGTCCAGCCCGGTGGCTGCGCCGGCCTGCGCTACCAACTGTTCTTCGACGAGCGCACGCTCGACGGCGACCTGTTCCGGGACTTCGGCGGGCTCAAGGTCGCCGTGGACCGGATGAGCGCTCCCTACGTCCAGGGCGCCACCATCGACTTCGTCGACACGATCGAGAAGTCGGGCTTCACCATCGACAACCCGAACGCCGGTGGCTCCTGCGCGTGCGGCGACTCGTTCCACTGACATCCGGCGGAACCGAGACGAGCTGAGATGAACGGGGCCCCCTCGGGGGCCCCGTTCGCCGTTTCGGCTCGAGCGCTCTGCCGGCTCGTCAGCACCGCCCGGTAGGGTCGTCGCTGGCCAGTCACGACCTCGTCCGTTCCACCGACGACCACCAGACAGGGGAATCCCTCGTGCCCGTCGCCGTCTCCGGGAGCATCGCTACCGACCATCTCATGCACTTCCCCGGCAAGTTCGCCGACCAGCTGGTAGCCGAGCAGCTGCACCGCGTGTCGCTGAGCTTCCTGGTCGACGACTTGGTCGTGCGCCGGGGCGGGATCGGGGCCAACATCGCTTTCGGCATGGCTGTGCTCGGCGCGTCCCCGGTGCTGGTCGGCGCGGTGGGCAGCGACTTCGCCGACTACCAGTCCTGGCTGGAGCGGCACGGTGTGAACTGCGCCGGCGTGCACGTGTCGGAGACCGCCCACACCGCCCGGTTCGTCTGCACGACCGACGACGACATGTGCCAGATCGCGTCGTTCTACGCCGGTGCGATGGCCGAGGCCAGGCTGATCGAGCTCGCCCCGGTCGCGGCCAAGGTCGGCGGCTTCGACCTGGTCCTGATCAGCCCCGACGACCCGGACGCGATGCTCCGCCACGCCGACGAGTGCCGCCAGCGCGGCTACCGGTTCGCCGTGGACCCCTCCCAGCAGCTCGCGCGGATGGACGGCTCCCAGATCCGGGCGTTCGTGCAGGGCGCGGACTACCTGTTCAGCAACGACTACGAGTGGGAGCTGCTGCGGCGCAAGACCGGCTGGACCGAGCGCGAGGTGCACGACCGGGTGGGCGTGCGGATCACCACGCTGGGTGAGAAGGGCGCCGAGATCGTCTACAAGGACGGCACCTCGGTCACCGTCAACGCGGTCCCGGAGACCGTCAAGGCCGACCCCACCGGCGTCGGCGACGCCTTCCGCGCGGGCCTGCTCGCCGGGATGGAGCGCGGGCTCCCGCTCGAGCGCGCCGCACAGCTCGGCTCCTACATCGCGGTGCTGGTGCTGGAGACGGTCGGGCCGCAGGAGTGGACCTTCGACAAGTCCCAGGCGATCTCGCGCATCGGTGCCGCCTACGGCCCCGAGGCCGCGAAGGAGATCGGGGCCATCCTCCCGTAGGTTCCCCTTTTCGTGAGCACCTGGTAGCTGTGAGTGCATGCGTGCACTCACAGCTACCGTGACCCTGCTCGGCGTCCTGGCCGTTCTCGCCGTGGGCGCGCCCGGCGTCGCCGGCGCCGCCACCGGCCCGTGGCTCCCGGTCGGCTCCGACGTCGCCCGGCCGCTGGACGAGTCGCAGGGGCTGGCCGTCGTCGAACGCCCGGGCGGGACCGTGGTCCGCTACACCGGCGTCGCCACCATCCCGCCCGGCGTCGCGGCACGCGGCTGGAACCACGTCGGCGACCCCGGCGCCGGCCACGGCTACTACGTCGAGCCCTACCAGCGCGACGACCGCGGCGCGAAGCTGTTCCGCGTGCAGGCGCCGGACGGCTCCTGGGCGGAGTACACCCACGCCCTGGAGCCCTGGGAGGCGACGAACAACTCCTTCGCCGCGGTCTCGCCGGACGGCCGCTGGCTGGTCGCCGGGGAGTGGGGGACGATGGACCGGCTGCTCGTGCACCCGATGCCCGGCACCGCCCACCCCGACCCGGGCGCGAACCTGCCCCTCGCCTCGGCGATCCGCCTGGACCGACCCGTGCGCGACATCCAGGGCTGCGACTTCGTCACGCCGACCCAGCTCCTGTGCTCCTCCGACGACCCGGCCGGCGCGTTGTTCGGGATCACCAAGCCGCTCCTGCAGGTGAACCTGGCCAACCCGGTCGGCGCCGCCGACGTTCCTGGCCGGGTGACCGCCCTGGGCCAGCTCCCGCTGCGCAGCGCCTGCCGCGGCGAGTTCGAGGCCGAGGGAATCGACCACGACGAACGCGACGGCACGCTGCGCGTGGTCGTGCTCTCCCCGGGCGTCTGCGTCGCCTTCGACAGCAAGACCTGGCGGCTGCGCCGGTGAGGCTCAGAGCCGGACCGGGTAGTGCGGCTCGGGGATCCGGGGCCGGATCGAGCCCTCGATGAAGATCCCGTGCCAGAGCATGTAGACCACCAGCGCCCAGATCCGCCTGCTGTGGTCCAGCGTTCCGGCCCGGTGCTCCTCGAGCAGCTTGAGCACCGCGTTCTTGTCGATCTCCTCGTCGGTCTGCGACTTGAGCACGATCTGGCGCGCCCACTCGTACATCTCGTCCTTGAGCCAGAGCCGGATCGGCACCGGGAAGCCGAGCTTGCGGCGGTTGAGCACGTGCGCCGGCACGATCTGCCGTAATGCCTGGCGCAGGGCGTACTTGGTGGTCTCCTTGGTGACCTTCTGGTCCTGCGGGATCTTCGCGGCGACCTTGAACACCTCGGTGTCCAGGAACGGCACCCGCAGCTCCAGCGAGTTCGCCATCGTCACCTTGTCGGCCTTGACCAGGATGTCTCCGCGCAGCCAGGTGAACAGGTCGACGTGCTGCATCCGGGTCACCGGGTCCCAGCCGGCCGACTCGCGATAGGGGCCGGCCGTGACGTCGGTGTGGCTGATCGACGGGTCGTAGCTGCGCAGCACCGAGCGGAGCTGGTCGTCGCGGAAGATCCGGGCGTTGCCGTAGTAGCGCTGCTCCAGGTCCAGCGCGCCGCGGCGCAGCAGGTCCTTGCCCCGGACGCCCTCGGGGATCTTGGTCGAGAGCGAGCCCATCGCGCGCCGCAGCCCGCCGGGGACCTTCTCGAACGCGGCCAGCGACAGCGGCTCGCGGTAGATCGAGTAGCCGCCGAACAGCTCGTCCGCGCCCTCGCCGGAGAGCACGACCTTCACGTGCCGCCGCGCCTCCCTGGCGATGAACCAGAGCGGGACCAGCGCCGGGTCGGCCACCGGGTCGTCGAGGTACCAGACGATGAGCGGCAGTGCCTCCATCATCTCCTCGGCGCTGACCGTGCGGACCACGTGCTTGACCCCGATCGCCGCCGCGGACTCGGCCGCCACGTCCACCTCGGAGTAGCCCTCGCGCTCGAACCCGGTGGTGAACGTGATCAGGTTGGGGTTGTGCTCCCTGGCCAGCGCCGCGATCGCGGTCGAGTCGATGCCGCCGGAGAGGAACGCGCCAACGGTGACGTCGGCACGCATGTGCTTGGCCACCGAGTCCCGCATGACGTTGGCGATCTGGTCGTAGAGCCGTTCCGGGGTGTTCTCGCCGCGCAGCGGCGTCGGCCGGAACGTGTGGAAGAAGTACCGCTCGGTGGTGAGCCGGCCGCCGGGGGAGATGGTGAATGAGGTCCCCGACTCGATCCGCCGGATCTCCTGGTGCAGCGTCTCCGGCTCGGGGACGTACTGCAGCGTGAGGTAGTGCTGCAGGGCGGTGCGGTCGAGCGTGGCCGGCACGCGCAGCCGGTGGGTCAGCTCGAGCAGTGACTTCTTCTCGCTCGAGAAGGCGACGCCCCCTGGACCCGTCGAGTAGAACAGCGGCTTGATGCCGAAGGGGTCGCGGGCGCCGAACACCACCCGCCGCCGCCAATCCCAGATCAGGAACACGAACATGCCGCGCAGCTTCGAGACCGCGGCCGGGCCGAGGTAGTGGTACAGCGCGACGATCACCTCGCCGTCGCCGTGGGTGCGCATGGTGGCGCCGTACTGCTCGATGAGCTCCTGGCGCAGCTCGAGGTAGTTGTAGATCTCCCCGTTGAACAGCAGGGTGTACCGCTCCTGGACCCCTTCCGGGCTCCAGTGCAGCGGTTGGTGGGAGCTGTCCACGTCGATGATCGAAAGCCGGTTGAAGCCGAAGACGACTTCGTCACCCTCCCAGGTGCCGCTCTCGTCCGGGCCGCGGTGCCGCTGGCAGCGCATGGCCGCCGCCACCGCCTCTCGGCTCGCACTGGCATCGGCTTCGGTGGGGCAGACAAGGCCAAGCAGACCGCACACGTCTCCGGCACAACCTCTCGTGTCGAGTGCTCGTCAGGCCCCAGTATGGCGCCAGCCGTGGCGCGCACCCGGACGCGGTGGACTTGACCGCCCCTACGCGGTGTGTTCGGGCCCGCTCGGCTAGGCTCCGAGCCTAGATCACTCATGTCTGAGGAGGGGCGCGCAGTGGGCGACAAGAGGCGCACACCGGCGAGGCGGGTGGCGGGTCTGGCTGGCCTGACCGGTCTGGTCTCCATCGCCGTGTCCGGGTGTTCCACCGAGGAGGTGCTGCGCTTCGGCTGGCCGGAGGGGATCACCCCGCAGGCCGACCGCATGCGTGACTTCTGGACCTGGTCGGTCGTCGCGTCGCTCCTGGTCGGTGTGCTGGTCTGGGTGCTGATCCTGTGGCCGGTCATCGCGCACCGCAAGCGTGGGGACACGCTGCCCCGGCAGTTCCAGTACAACCACTTCCTGGAGTGGATCTACACCGGCATCCCCTCGGTGATCGTCGTCGTGCTGTTCTACTTCACGATGACGACCCAGAACTACGTACTGGCCGAGGAGGCGCCGGAGGAGATCGACGTGAAGGTCAACGTGTTGGCCTTCCAGTGGAACTGGCAGTTCGAGTACGAGACGTACAAGGACGCCTCCGGTGCCACCGTCGTCCCGCGTACCCCGGAGGGGCCGCTGGTGCACACCGTGGGCACCTCCGACGAGATCCCGCTGCTGGTGCTGCCGGTGAACCGGACCGTCCACTACGAGCTGCGGGCCCGGGACGTCATCCACTCGTTCTTCGTGCCGGAGTTCAACTTCAAGCGGGACGTCTTCCCGTACCCGGAGAAGAACAGCCAGGACAACACGTTCCAGAACTCGATCGACCGCGAGGGCGCGTTCGTCGGCCGGTGCGCCGAGCTCTGCGGCACCTACCACTCGATGATGAACTTCGAGGTCCGTGCGATCAGCCCCGAGCGGTTCGACCGGTACATGGTGCTGCGGCGCACCGTGAACGAGGAGACCGGCGAGCCCCACAGCGCCGCGGAGGCGCTCCGGGTGCTCGGCGAGGAGGACCCGGACTGCGGCGAGCTGTGTGCCCCGCTGGCCACCTCGACCGCGCCGTTCGACACCGACCGCACCGCCCGCACCGCGGGCCGGTGAGGTCGGTCCCCGCCGCCGTGAGCCCACCCCGAGAGTGAGGACAGCATGAAGGTCGAAGCCAGGCTCTTCGACGTGACGACCAGTTTCTTCTTCCTCGCCGCGGTCGTCTACGGCCTCTGGGCGCGGGAGCCGGTGGGCACGGTCGCCCTGATCCTGACCGGCGGCCTGTCCCTGATCATCGGTTCGTACCTGCACTTCGTCGCACGGCGCGTCGAGCAGCGTCCGGAGGACAACCCGGACGCGGAGATCAGCGACGGCGCCGGCGAGGTCGGATTCTTCAGCCCCGGCTCGTACTGGCCGGTCGGCATCGCGGCCGCGGGGGCGGTCACCGCATACGCGATCGCGTTCTGGCAGGTCTGGCTGCTGATCATCGGGCTGGTGCTGGTGCTGATCACGGTGGGCGGGCTGGTGTTCGAGTACCACTCGCGCCCGCACGCCACCGACTGACACCCGAACACGAACGAACCCGCGGGACTCATCGGTCCCGCGGGTTCGTTCGTGTCTCGGGTCGTTCGTTCGGGCGGGCTCAGCCCGCCACCCCGGCGACCCCCGCGTCCTCGTCGCGAAGTGCCGCGGACAGGGGCACCCACCGCTCCAGCAGGTCGGCCACCCGGCCGCTCTCGACGGCCTCGGTGGCGGTCTCCATCGCGGCGGCCAGGTCGGCGTGGAGGTCGTCGGACAGGCCGCGGAACGCCGCGATCGCCCCGGCCGCGTTCAGCAGCACCGTGTCGCGCACGGGGCCCGCCTGGCCCGCGGCCAGGGCCCGCACGACCGTCGCGTTCTTCTCCGCGTCGCCGCCGGCCAGGTCGTGCGCGCCGCTGCGGGCGATGGACAACGCGCTCGGGTCGATCTTCTCGGTCCGCACCGTGCCGCCGGAGACCACCCAGGCGGTGGTCGTGGTCGTCGTCGTGATCTCGTCGAGGCCGTCGTCGCCGTGGACCACCAGGACGCTGAACCCGCGGGCGGCGAGCACGTCGGCGATGATCGGCGCCATGCGCTCGTTGGCGACGCCGACGAGGGCCGACGTGGGCTGCGCGGGGTTGGTCAGCGGCCCGAGGACGTTGAACGTGGTCGGGATGCCGAGCTGGGCGCGACTCGGTCCGACGTGGCGCAGCGCCGGGTGGAAGGCGGGCGCGAAACAGAACCCGATGCCCAGCTCCTGCACGGACTTTGTCACCGATTCGGGTGAAAGTTCGATGGCCACGCCGAGCTTCTCGAGCACGTCGGCGGTTCCGCAGCGGGACGAGGCGGCCCGGTTGCCGTGCTTGACGACCGGCACCCCGGCGGCCGCCGTGACCAGCGCGCTCATCGTGGAGATGTTGACCGTGCCGGCCTGGTCGCCGCCCGTGCCGACCACGTCGACGGCGGGCCTGTCCAGGGTGACGCGGCGGGCGTGCGCGAGCATCACCTCGGCCATGCCGGCCACCTCGCCCGCGGTCTCGCCCTTGGCCCGCAGGGCCACGGCGAACGCGCCGATCTGGGTGGGGGTCGCCCGGCCGGACATCATCTCGTCCATGGCCCAGGCAGTGTCCTCGGCCGTGAGGTCGTTTCGGGCCACCAACCGGTTGAGCAGGCTAGGCCAGGTGAGTGACGCCTCGCTCACGTCCGGTCACCCCTGGTAGACGGGTAGCTGCTTGTTGCGCAGCACGTCGGCGACCGTCTCGGCGGCGGCCAGCGGGTCGAGCGGGTGCACGATGACCGCGTCGGCCTGCGCCCAGGTCGCCAGCCAGCGGTCGTCCTTGCGGCGGATCGCGACCACGATCGGGGGACACGGGTCGATCTCGTTCTTGAGCTGGCGGCACAGGCCGATGCCACCGGTCGGCTGGGCCTCGCCGTCGAGGATCGCCAGGTCGACCGTGCCGCTGTCCATCTCCATCAGCACCTCGGAGACCGTGGAGACCTCCTGGTAGGTCACCCGGCCGATGTCCGCCGCGGGACGCCGGCCCACCGCCGTGACGATCGTCTCCCGGACCTCGGGCCGGTGGCTGAACACCAGGAGCTTCAACGGTGTGCTCATCTCTGCGGCCTCCCGGACGTGGTGAGCGAGGACCCCCCGATGCTATCCGGACCAGCAAGATCCGGTTCAGGTGCCCGGCGCTGGGCGGAGGCGTGGTCGAGAGAGTCGACGCGGGGCGGACCCGATCAGCCCGATCCCCCCGGGACAGGCAATAATGCCCGCGTGACGACAGCAGCGCCCAACATCAGCCAGCGTGTGCACTCGCTGAACCGGCCGAACATGGTCAGCGTCGGCACGATCGTCTGGCTGGCCAGCGAGCTGATGTTCTTCGCCGGCCTGTTCGCCATGTTCTTCACGGTCAAGGCGCAGAACGAGACCGAGCACTGGCCGCCGGAGCCGACGCACCTGAACGTGCCCTACGCGCTGGTCGTCACGATCGTCCTCGTCGCCTCGTCTCTCACCTGCCAGCTGGGTGTGTTCGCGGCGGAGCGAGGTGACGTGTTCGGGCTGCGGCGGTGGTACACGATCACCCTGGCCATGGGCACGATCTTCGTGCTCGGCCAGGCGTACGAGTACGTCCAGCTGGTCAGCGAGGGCACCACGATCCCGTCGTCGGCCTACGGAACGGTCTTCTACCTGACCACCGGGTTCCACGGGCTGCACGTCACCGGCGGGCTCATCGCCTTCGTGTACCTGCTCATCCGCACCAGGCTGAGCAAGTTCACCCCGGCCCAGGCCACCTCGGCCATCGTCGTGTCCTACTACTGGCACTTCGTCGACGTGGTCTGGATCGGCCTGTTCAGCGTGATCTACTTCGTGAAGTGACGTCAGGGGTTGCCGCACAGATGATGAAGAAACGCAGGGCCAGCACCAAGTTCCGCAGGCGGGTCTCCGGTCTGCTGGCGCTGGCCGTCGCGCTGGTGGGTGTCGGGACGCTCTACAGCGTGCTCGTTCCCGAGCCGCAGACGGCGCAGGCCCAGGACGATCCGATCATGGTGCGGCAGGGTGAGCAGATCTACAACAACACCTGCATCAGCTGCCACGGCCAGAACCTGGAGGGCGTGAAGGACCGCGGCCCGAGCCTGATCGGCATCGGTGAGGCCTCGGTCTACTTCCAGACCTCCACCGGGCGCATGCCCGCGGCCTCGATGTCGGCGCAGCTGAGCGAGAAGCCGCCGGTGCTGACGCCCGAGGAGATCGAGCAGATCAGCGCCTACGTCCAGGCCAACGGCGGCGGTGCGGAGCTGCCCGAGGAGCGTGGCACCGATCTGCGCGGCGACGACCTCGCCCGCGGCGGCCAGCTGTTCCGGCTCAACTGTGCCTCCTGCCACAACTTCACCGGTCGCGGCGGCGCGCTGTCGTCGGGCAAGTTCGCGCCCGCGTTGGACGACGTCACCGAGGAGGAGATCTACACCGCGATGCTCTCCGGCCCGCAGAGCATGCCGCGCTTCTCCGAACGCCAGCTCTCGCCGACCGAGAAGAAGGACATCGTCGCCTACGTCAAGTCGGTCACGGACGGCAACAACAACCCCGGCGGCAGCCCGCTGGGTGGTCTCGGCCCGCAGCCGGAGGGCCTGATCGCATTTATCGTGGGAATGGCCGCGTTGGTCGGTGTGACGTTGTGGATCGGGGCTAAGCAATGAGCAAGCAGAACCCGGAGGTGCCCGGCGACGAGGAGCTCGCCGGCATGAGCCGGGACGAGCTGGTCCGGCTTGGGACCAGGCTCGACGGCGTCGAGCTGGTCGAGTACCCCGACCCCTGGCCGGTCAAGGGCACCCGCGCCGAGAAGCGCGCCGAGCGGCTGGTCGCGTTCTGGTTCGGTCTCTCCGGCCTCTCGGGCCTGGCCTTCGTGGCCGCCTTCATCTTCTGGCCCGCCAAGTACGTCGCGCCGGGTGAGGAGGGGTACACGATGTACTCGCTCTACACCCCGGTCATCGGCCTGACCCTGGGCGTCGCGATCCTCGCGCTCGGCTTCGGGGTGCTGCTCTACACCCGGCGGTTCATCCCACACGAGGTCGCCGTCCAGGAGCGGCACGAGGGTGGCTCGACCGAGGTCGACAAGGCGACGATCATCGCGCAGCTCGCCGACGCGGGGACCCGCAGCACGATCGGCCGCCGGCCCATGATCAAGCGTTCGCTGGCCTTCGGCGGCGGCGTCCTCGGCCTCGCGGTCACCGTGGTGCCGCTCGGCGGCCTGCTGCGCAACCCGCACGCCCAGTCCACGAACGAGGACGGCCTCTGGCACACCGGGTGGTTGCACCACGGTGAGGAGAAGGTCTTCCTCCGCCGGGACACCGGCGACGCCAGCGAGGTCGAGCTGGTCCGCCCCGAGGACCTGGACGCCGGTGCCATGGAGACCGTGTTCCCGTTCCGCGAGTCCGAGCGCGACGACCACGACGCACTGGTGCACGCGCTCAAGAGGGCGGACAATCCGGTCATGCTGATCCGACTGCGCCCCCAGGACGCCGAGCGCGTTGTCAAGCACGAGGGCCAGGAGGACTACAACTACGGCGACTACTACGCCTACACGAAGGTCTGCAGTCACGTGGGCTGCCCGACCTCGCTGTTCGAGCAGCGCACCAACCGCATCCTGTGTCCGTGCCACCAGTCGCAGTTCGACGCGTTGCAGTACGCCAGGCCGATCTTCGGCCCGGCGACCCGCAAGCTCGCCCAGCTGCCGATCACGGTCGACCCGGAGACCGGATACTTCATCGCGACCGCCGACTTCAACGAACCGGTCGGCCCGGCCTTCTGGGAGCGGAAGTCATGAGCGGTCTGACGACACCGACCAAGCCGGACAACCTCGCCATGCGCGCGGCCGGTGGGGCGGCCAAGTGGGTGGACGACCGGTTCCACGCCGCCGGCGGCATGCGGCGGCAGCTGAACAAGGTCTTCCCGACGCACTGGTCGTTCCTGCTCGGTGAGATCGCGCTCTACAGCTTCATCGTGCTGCTGCTGTCCGGCACCTACCTGGCCCTGTTCTTCGACCCGTCGATGGCCGAGGTCACCTACCAGGGCTCGTTCGTGAACCTGCGCGGCCTGGAGATGTCCCGGGCCTACGAGTCGACGCTGTACCTGTCCTTCGACGTGCGCGGCGGGCTGTTCGTCCGCCAGGTGCACCACTGGGCGGCGCTGCTGTTCGCCTCCGCGATCGTCCTGCACATGTTCCGGACGTTCTTCACCGGTGCCTTCCGGCGCCCGCGCGAGACGAACTGGGTCATCGGTGTCCTGATCTTCCTGCTCGCCTGCGTCGAGGGCTTCGCCGGCTACTCGCTGCCGGACGACCTGCTCTCCGGCGCCGGCCTGCGGATCCTGTCCGGCCTGATGATGTCGCTGCCGGTGGTCGGCACCTGGATCAACTGGCTGATCTTCGGCAGCGAGTTCCCGGGTACCGAGGTCATCCCGCGGCTCTACACGCTGCACATCCTGCTGGTGCCGGGCATCCTGCTGGCGCTGATCGGCATCCACGTCGGCCTGGTCTGGTACCAGAAGCACACCCAGTTCCCCGGGGTGCGCCGCAAGGAGACCAACGTCGTCGGCGTCCGGATCATGCCGACGTTCGCCCTCAAGGCCGGTGGGTTCACCGCGGTCGTCATCGGCGTCACGGCGCTGATGGGCGGACTGTTCCAGATCAACCCGGTGTGGAACTTCGGCCCGTACAACGCCTCGCACATCTCGGCCGGAACGGTGCCCGACTGGTACATGGCCTGGACGGACGGCCTGGTCCGACTATGGCCTGCCTGGGAGGTCTATCTCGGGAACTACACGATTCCCGCCCCGTTCTTCCCGTTCATGATGGGCCTACCGCTGCTCACCGGAATCGCGGCGGTGTACCCGTGGATCGAGCGGAAGTTCACCAAGGACTACGCCCACCACAACCTGCTCCAGCGGCCGCGTGACGTGCCGGTGCGGACCAGCCTCGGCGCGATGGCGATCACGTTCTTCATGGTGTCGCTGCTGTCGGCGGCCAACGACGTGCTGGCCTTCAAGTTCGACATCTCGCTGAACGCCACGACCTGGATGGGCCGGATCGGGTTGCTGGTGCTGCCGCCGCTGGCCTACGCGATCACCTACCGGTTGTGCCTGGGGTTGCAGCGGTCGGACCGGCAGGTGCTCGAACACGGCGTGGAGACCGGCATCATCAAGCGGCTGCCGCACGGCGAGTTCATCGAGGTGCACCAGCCGCTGGGCCCGGTGGACGACCACGGCCATCCGGTCCCGCTCGAGTACCAGGGCGCGCCGGTGCCGAAGAAGATGAACAAGCTCGGCTCGGCCGGCGAGCCGGTTGCCGGTTCGCTCCTAAAGGCCGACCCGCCGGAGGAGACCGCGGCGCTCGCCAAGGCCCGTGCCGCCCAGCTCGGCCACCGGGCGGAGCAGGTGGAGTCCGGGGCCACCGAGACCGGCTCCTCGATCGCCAGGAGCCAGGAGGACCCCTCCAAGAAGCTGTGAGGTTATCCGTCCGAGCGAGGAGGGTCGTCGCGTTCGTCGCGGCGGCCCTCCTCGCCGTCGGCGGGTGCGCCTCGGGTTCCTCGGTGCCAGGACTCGCCAGGCAGGGGACGCCAGGACCGGAGCCGGCCTGCGCCGACAGCGGTTTCGACTGCGAGCTGCAGGGCAGGTTCGAGGCGGTGCGGGACTACCTCGAGGACCGTCCCGGCACCTCCGGTGTCGTGGTACGCGACCTGCGCACGGGCGCGGAGTGGCACAACGAGCACGCCCGCGACCTGACCTGGACCGCGTCCACGATCAAGCTCGCGATGGTCGTCGACCTGTTCACCAGGAACCGGTCCGGCGAGATCACGCTGAGCACCGAGGACCGGACGCTGATCCACGCCATGCTGCACAGCTCGGACGACCGCGCCGCGGACACCCTCTGGTACCGCTACGCCGGGCGCGACCACCAGGAGTTCAACGACAACTTCCCGGACTACGGGCTCACCTCGTTGGTGCCGCAGAAGGGGTTTTCCGACTACTTCCCGTACTGGGGCTTCCAGAAGTGCACTGCCGAGGACCTCGACCGGTTGATGACCTTCGTCCTGACCGAGTTACCCGGGGACGAGCGCGACCTCATCGTGGCGGAGATGCGGTCGGTGGGCGCCGAGCAGCAGTGGGGGGTGTGGGGTGCCGGCCCCGACGCCCGGCCGGGCACCAAGGACGGCTGGTCGGAGGAGGTGGACGGCTGGGTGATGAACACCGTCGGCTTCGTCGGCCCCGGTGAGCGCTACACGCTCACCGTCATGAACGCCCTCCACGGCGAGGCCGGCTACACCGCGGGCCGCGCCACCGTCACCGCGGTCGCCCGCCTCCTGTTCGCCGGCTACTTCCCCGCCTGAGCGCCTCCTGGGCGGAAATACGGGCGCGCCCGTGCGGCACGCCTGCCTACGATCCGCCCTCATGACCACCTTCCCCGCTCCCGACGGCACCCTGCTCGCCCAGCACGTCCTCGGCGCGGGTGAGCCGCTGGTGTGCCTCCCCGGCGGCCCCATGCAGCCCTCGCCGTACCTGGGCGACCTCGGGGGTTTGTCCGCGCACCGCTCCCTGGTGCTGCTCGACCCGCGCGGAACGGGTGGGTCGGCCGTACCCGAAGACCCGGAGACCTACCGGTGCGACCGCCAGGTCGACGACGTCGAGGCGGTGCGCGCCCGGCTCGGCCGCGAGCGGGTCGACCTGCTGGGGCACTCGGCTGGAGCGTCGCTCGCCCTGCTGTACGCCGCCCGGCACCCCGACCGCGTCGCCCGCCTCGTGCTGGTCGCCCCCAGCACCCGGGTGGTGGGCGTCGAGGTCACCGACCGGCACCGCCGCGAGGTGGCCGAGCGACGCCGTGACGAGCCGTGGTTCCCGGACGCCTTCGCCGCCTTCGAGCGGATCTGGGCTGGCGAGCCCACCGAGGCCGACTGGGACGCCATCACCCCGTTCACCCACGGCCGCTGGGACGCGACCCGGCAGGCCCTGGACGCCCAGGACGCGGAGCGCCGCAACGCCGAGGCCGCGGCCCACTACTACGACGGCCTGCCGGACCCGGCCGCCACTCGCGCCGCCCTCACCCGGCTGGAGGCCCCGGTCCTCCTGCTCGCCGGCGAGGTCGACGTCGCACTGCCGCCCCCGTGCGCTGCCGAGTACGCCGCCCTCCTCCCGAAGGCCGAGCTGGCCGTGCAGCCGGCCGCCGGCCACCTTCCGTGGCTCGACGACCCGGCCTGGTTCGTCCGAACCGTGGCCGCCTTCCTGCGCTGAGGCGCGGGTGCCCGCGGCGGACGGGTCAGCGGCCGAACGGGAGCCTCGGGTCGGTCGTCTCCGCCGCCCACGTCTCTCGGACCCAGGTGTGCCGAGGGTCGTCGCTGATCAGCCAGGCTCGCTCGGTGCCAGGCCCGGCCATCACGTTGAGGTAGTACAGGTCGTAGCCGGGGGTGGCCATCGACGGCCCGTGCCAGCCGTGGGGGATCAGGACGACGTCGTCGGTGCGAACCTCGGCGAGTACGTCGATGGGGCCGGCCGCGGAGGCGTACACCCGCTGGTAGCCCATGCCCTCGCGGGCCACCTGGAAGTAGTAGATCTCCTCCAGCTCGCTCTCGTGTTCGCCGGCCTCGTCGTGCTTGTGCGGCGGGTAGGACGACCAGTTCCCGCCCGGCGTCAGCACCTCGCAGGCGATCAGCCTGTCGGCCTCGAACGCCTCCGGGGTGCAGAAGTTGTTCACCTGCCGGCTGCACCGCCCGGCCCCGCGCAACTCCACCGGCACGCCCGACACGGGCGCGTACCGCGCGGCCAGCCGGCGGGTGCACACCGCCGAGGGCAGCGCCAGCGTCGCCCCGGCCGAGGACGACAGCACGGCCGTCGCCTCCCGCGGGAGGTACACGAAGTCGGTGGGACCGGCGAACACGTCCCGGCGGCCGGTCACCTCGAACGTCTCGCCCTCGACCGCGACCACGCAGCCGCCGGAGAGCGGCAGGACCAGCGTCTCGGCCTCGCCTGTCGACACCTCACGCCGTTCGCCCGGACCCAGGTCGAGCACGACGAGACCCGAGTAGGTCCAGCCGGCCGACGCGGGGGTGATCGTCACCCGGTCGGGGCCGGCCGAGCCCGCGGGGCGGTAGTGGCCGCTCACAGCAGCCCCGCCGCGGTGTCGACGGCCTTCTCGACGTCGCCGTCCGGCGGGTAGAGCAGGGACCGGCCGACCACCAGCCCGCGCACGGTCGGGTGGCGCAGCGCCCTGTCCCAGCGGGCGTAGGTGGCCTCGGCGTCGGCCGACACCTCACCGCCCAGCAGCAGCGTCGGCAGCGTCGTCGCCGACAGCACCCGGGCCATGTCCTCGCCGCCGTCACCGATCACCGGCACCTTCAGCCAGGTGTAGGCCGAGGTGTGGCCGAGCCCGGCGGCGATCGTCACCGCGGTCGTGGCCGCCTCGACCGACAGGTCGTTGCGCAGCACCCCGTCGACCCGGCGGGACAGGAACGGCTCGACCATCGCGACCAGTCGCGCGTCGGCGAGCTCGTCGACCGCGAGCGCG
>NZ_MSIE01000024.1 GCF_001921205.1 Actinophytocola xanthii
CACCCCGTCGACCCGGCGGGACAGGAACGGCTCGACCATCGCGACCAGTCGCGCGTCGGCGAGCTCGTCGACCGCGAGCGCGCACGACTCCAGGGTGGGGGCGGTCAGCTCGTCGGTGAGGTCGATCCGCAGCAGCATCTTGCCGCCGTCGAACCCGTACCTGGCGATCGAGAGCGCGTCGTAGCCGGTGAACCGGTCGTCGATCTCGAACGAGGCGCCGGCCAGGCCGCCGCGGTTCATCGAGCCGAACACGCTGCGGTCCTCCAGCGCGCCGAGCAGCAGCAGGTCCTCCAGGACGTCGGCGGTGCCGAGCACGCCGGTCACGCCGGGCCGGGCGAGCGCGGCGCACAGCCGGCGCAGCAGCTCGGTCCGGTCGGCCATGGCCAACGGGTCGGCCCCGGCCCGCAGGGAGCCGCGAGCCGGGTGATCGGCCGCGATCACCAGTGCCCGGCCGGTCGCGCCGACCGGCTCGGTCCGACGGCGGCGGGCCGCCGCGAGCTCGACGATCGCGCCGGGCTCACGCATCCGCCGGTCGGTGATCTCCCGGACCCGGTCAGTCCACACTGGACATCAACTCCTCGACCTCGGACGTTGTCGGCATTGCGTCCGAACAGGACAGTCGGGATGCGACGATCGCCCCAGCCGCGTTGGCGAAGCGCATGGTTCGTTCGGTGTCCCAGCCCGACAGCAGGCCGTGGCACAGGGCACCGCCGAACGCGTCGCCCGCGCCCAGCCCGTTGACCACCTCGACCGGCACCGGCGGCACGGACACCTCGCCGTCCTCGTCGACCGCGAGCACCCCGGCTGGGCCCTGCTTGACCACCGCGAGCCTGACCCCCATGTCCCGCAGGGCCCGCGCCGCCGCGCGCGGCTCCCGGGTCGCGACGGCGGTCTCGCACTCGTCGAGGTTGCCGACGGTCACGTTGACCTGTGCGAGCGCCGTGCGCACCCAGTGCCGGGCGTCCTCCCGCGAGGACCAGAACGCCGGCCGGTAGTCCAGGTCCAGCACGGTGATCTTGGCGGGGTCGTCGACCTGCCTGGCCGCCAGCGCGGCCAGCGTCGCCGAACGGCTCGGCTCCTGGCACAGCCCGGTGACCGTGGCCCAGAAGACGGTGGCCTCGCGCACCGCGTCGAGGTCGAGCTCGTCGGGGTAGATCTCCAGGTCCGGCGCCTTGGGATAGCGGTAGAAATAGATGGGGAAGTCGTCCGGGGGGAAGATCTCGCAGAACGTGACCGGGGTCGGCAGGCCTGCCACCCCGGCGACGAACCGGTCGTCCACACCGAACTCGCGCAGCGCCCGGCGGAGGTAGGCGCCGAACGGGTCCTCGCCGGTGCGGGTGACCAGGGCCGTGCGGTGCCCGTGCCGGGCCGAGGCGACGGCGACGTTCGCCGCGCTGCCGCCGAGGTACTTGCCGAACGACGTGACGTCGGCGAGCCCGACCCCGGTCTGCTCGGGGTAGATATCCACCCCGATGCGACCCATCGTGATCACCTCGAAGGTCACCGGTGCACCTCCACCCGACTCGACAGCGCGGCGTCGGCCCTGGCCAGCCAGTCCCGCCAGCTCGCGGCGGCGAACGCCGGCTCGGCCCAGGGCTGCGAGCATCGAACCATCCGCGTGCCCGGGCGATCCAGCCACCGCAGCACGACACCGACCTCCTCGGCCGGCGCGCCGCGCAGTGGGCCCGGTCCGGGCAGGACGGTCTCGGCCGAGGCGGCCAGCAGGTCGACGACCGGCATCGGCGGCACGCCGCGCCGGGCCACCCCTGCCGAGGCCAGCCGCCCGTGGCGCACCACCGCGAACTCCCAGCCGCCCGCGCCGTCCGGCCGGGCGGCGATCAGCTCGGGCACCGAGGCGAGCGCGGCCAGCCGCTGTCCGCGGTCCAGGGCGCGCACGAGCACGCGCATCCGGTCGCGGTCGAACCCGGCTTGCTCGAACCGCTGCGCGGCGGCCAACTCGGTGAGCCGGTCGGCCAGGCGCCGCAGGGGGTCCAGGCGTCGCCCGGCCACCAGCCCCAGGAACGCGACGGGCGCGGCGGCGTAGTCGTCGACGCTCTGGCGCCCGGCGCAGGGTGCGCCGCACCGGCCCAGCTCGGCCAGCGCGCAGGGGCGCGCGCTGGCGCGCTGGGCCGGGATCCGCAGCGTGCACGGACGGATGCCGGTGGCGTCCTGCAACGCGGTCATCGCGTCCTCGGCCAGCCCTCGGGAGCGGAACGGGCCGAGCGCGTCCTCCCGGGGCACCCGCACGAGCGACAACCTCGGGAACGCCTCGTCGGTGAGCGTGACCCACCAGGACTGCTTGGGGTTCTTCGAGCGTCTGTTGTAGGCGGGTTTGTGGGTGGACAGCAGCCGCAGCTCCCGCACCTGCGCCTCCAGCGGGTGCGCGCACACTACGTGGTCGACCCGGGTGGCGAGCGCGACCATCTCGCGCAGCCGCCTGCGGGTCTCGCTGGCGGTGAAGTACTGGCGTACCCGTCGCCTGAGGTCGGTCGCGGTGCCCACGTAGAGCACCTCCTCGCTCGGACCACGGAACAGGTACACCCCCGGCTCGGTGGGCAGGTCGGCGGCCATCGTCCGCTTGCGGCGCTGCTCGGGCGTCACCTCCGGGATGAAGTCGAGCAGCTCCTCGAGCGACTGCACGCCGACCGACCCCACCCGCTCCAGCAGGGCGTGGAACACGTCCACGGTGGCCCGCGCGTCGGCCAGCGCGCGGTGTGTCGGCCTGGTGCGCGCGCCGAGCAGTTCGGCGAGCAGGGAGAGCCGGCAGCTCGGGGCCTCCTCCCGGGTCAGCACCCGCCGGGCGAGCTGGACGGTGCACACGACCGTCGGCTTCGCCCACCGGTAGCCCAGGCGCAGGCAGGCCTTGCGGACGAAGTTGGTGTCGAAGCCCGCGTTGTGGGCCACCAGGACCGCGCCGGCGGCGAACTCGAGGAACGCCGGCAGCACCGCGTCCAGCCGGGGCGCGGCGTGGACCATGGCGTCGGTGATCCCGGTCAGCGAGACCACCTCCGGGGGGATGCCCCGACCCGGGTCCACCAGCGTCGCGAACTCGCCGACCACCTCGCCCCCGCGGATCTTCACCGCCCCGATCTCGGTGATCGTGTCCTCGTCGCTGACGCCCGTGGTTTCCAGGTCGAACACGACGAACGTGGTCGCCCGCAGAGGGGTGCCCAGCTCGTCGAAGGCGAGCTGGCCAGCCGGCTTCGTCATGGTTGGCCAAGCTAGGGGAGGGCACCGACAAAAGCCGTCGGGTGACCTGCTGTCCACCCCGCTAACCTGTGGGGATGGCGCCGTCACTCCACCCGGTCGGACCGGACGGGTTCGGGGACCTCCCCGAGCCCGTCGAGTCCACTGTGGACTGGTCGGCGCTGCCGGACGCGGTGCGCGCGCGGATGGCCGAGCTCGGCGCCGAGGCGATCGGGGCGCTGCCCCCGGTGGACATCCCCCAGCAGCTCCGCGCGGTCGCCCGGTTCACCCCGGCCAAACGCGCCAGGCTGGGCAGCGGGCCGATCATCGCGAACCTGCGCGGCTCGGTGGCCTTCCGCACGGCGGTCGTGGAGTGGTGCCGCAAGCACCGCCCGACCGCGCTCGACCTCCACGGGGACGACCCGGTCGCGGTGGCCGCCGCGGCGGTGCTGCTCGGCGACGACTCGGCCGGGCACTACCTCGAGCTGGTCTCCCGCCGCGCCTCCGACGCGACGCTGCGCGCCCAGCGCGACGCCGCGGTCGTCCGGGCCGACCGGGCCGAGACAGAGCTCGCGAAGCTGCGGGGCGAGCTCGAGTCGGTGCAGGACGCGGTGGCCAAGGCCCGGCAGGAGGCCGAGGTCGAGCTGGAACGGCTGCGCAAACGACTGCGCGAGCAGGGCGTGAAGCTGCGCGAGGCCAAGGACGAGGCGGCCAGGGCCGGCTCGGAGATCGAGCGCGTCCGGACCGAGGCGGACGCCGCGCTGGCGGCGCTGGCCGAGCAGCGCGACCGCGAGCATGAGCGGGCCGAGGTCGAGCGCGGTCGGGCGGCGCGTGCCGAGGCCGACGCCGAGATCGCCCGACAGGCCGCCCGGGAGGCCCGCCAGGCCGACGAGGTCCGCCTGGCCCTGCTTGTCGACACCCTGGACGGCGCGGTCACCGGCCTGCGCCGCGAGCTGGCCCTCGGCGGGTCCGGCCCGCGGCCCGCGGACCTGGTCCGCGGCGCCACCGAGGCCCAGGGCGCGGTCGGCCGGGTGGAGGACCCGGCCGCGCTGGAGCGCCTGCTCGCGCTGCCCACCGTGCACCTGGTGGTGGACGGCTACAACGTGACCAAGACCGGCTACCCCGAGCTGTCCCTGTCCGACCAGCGCGAACGCCTGATCCGTCAGCTGGCGGCGCTGGCCGCGCGCACGTCGGCCGAGGTCACGCTGGTCTTCGACGGCGCGGGCGTGGTGGCTGTGCCGACCACGGCGCCACGGGGGGTGCGGGTGCTGTTCAGTGACCCGGGCGTGCTGGCCGACGACGTGATCCGCGCGTTGGTCACCGCCGAGCCGGAGGGACGCCCTGTCGTCGTGGTGACCTCCGATCGCGCGGTTGCCGACTCGGTCCGCCGGCGGGGGGCGCACCCGGTTCCCTCGGCGGTCCTGCTCGCGCGGCTCGGGCGTAGCTGACACCCGTCGCGGCGGGGTGTTTTCGCGTGCCCGCGCCGGGAGTTCGCCGCAGGTTGCCAATTCACTCGTCCGGGGTATTCCTGGCCGTGGTTTCCACCTGATCCGCAGGTCAGGCGCCCTTTCCCGGTTCTGACGGCAGCGCCAGGCGGCGCGATTCACGCGTCGGCCGCCGGCCGCTGGCCCGGAATTGTCGGTGCTCCCTCCTAGCCTGCTCGTGGTGGACATCAGTGCGAAAGGAGCGGCAATGATCATCGACTGCGACAGCTGTGTGGTGCGTGGGCTCGCCTGTGGCGACTGCGTGGTGAGCGTGTTGTTGGGCGCTCCGCCGGCGATCGAACTCGACGCCACGGAGCAGCGGGCCATCGATGCCCTCGGTCGGGCCGGCATAGTGCCCCGGCTACGGCTCGAACCGATCGAGAAATCGGCGTGATCTGCCCGTCCGGAGGCCCGGTGCGCACCTGTCGCCGAACGGTCGTCGGCTGTCGCCGAACGGCCGAGCGTCTCCTGACAGGCCGGTGAACAGGGATGTTGCACTGATCACAGAGGGGAGTTGGCACTGCTCCATTGGTGTGGCGAGCGGTTCGAACCAAGTTTTTCGGGATGGCTGGTAGACGCGTGGACCGGCTTTTCGTAACCTGTCCGAGATCTCGCGGCCGACAGCGGCTCACCCCGAGGCCGCTACGCGGGATCACCGCCGAGTCAGCCCCGTTCCGGGGCTGGACCGGATCCCCCACGGATGGGGCGTGAGCACCGATCGCGGGCCCGCTGTAGCGGCCCCTCGCGGTCCGGAGAGGTGCTCTCACCCCTCGGCGGTCGAGGACGAAGGAGATCCACGCGACGTGGCGTCGCACCGCATGAAGCGCGCGTTCCGGGCTGCAGTCAGTGTCACCGCCGCCATCGCTGTGGTGAGCGTGTCCCCGTCTCCTGCCCTGGCGCTCCCCCCGGCCCAGCAGCAACCCCCACCCGACACCGCGTCGGAGGCTCTCGACCAGTACGAGAAGCTCACCGCGCAGGCCGAGCAGGTGAACGAGGACCTGCTCGCCGCCAAGACCGACCTGGACAAGAAGAAGGCGGCGCTCGCCCAGGCCAACGCCGACCTGGCCAAGGCCAGGCGGACCATGACGCAGGCCAAGGCCGACGAGGAGGCCTTCCGCGGCCAGGTCGACACCCTGACCAGCGCCTCGTTCCAGGGCGCCCGGTTCAACAAGCTCTCCGCGCTGCTCACCGGGTCCTCCGCCGAGGACTTCCTCGAGCGTGCCGCCGCGCTGGGCGTGCTCGCCTCGGACAACGAGGAGGCGCTGGAGAAGCTGACCGGCGCGGTGAACCTGGCCGCCGACTCGGAGGCCAAGGCCGCCGACGCGCAGGCCCGGGCGCAGAAGGCGACGACCGACGCGCAGGTGCTCACCGACAAGATCACCAAGACCAAGGACAAGCTCGACGACCAGATCGAGGTCGTCGAGGAGGCCTACGACAATCTGAGCGGCGAGGAGCAGCAGCAGCTCGCCGGCTCCGGCACCGAGGACGACAGCGTCTACCTCGGTCCGTCCGGTGCCGGTGGTCAGGCGGCCGAGGTCGCCATGGCGCAGCGCGGCAAGATGTACGTCTACGGTGCCGCGGGCCCGGACACGTTCGACTGCTCCGGTCTGACGATGTACGCCTACGCTGCCGCCGGCATCTCGCTCCCGCACTCCAGCCGCGCTCAATACGGGTACGGCAAGGCCGTGTCGCAGGACGACTTCCAGGTCGGTGACCTGCTGTTCTACGGCACGAGTGCGAGCACGATCCACCACGTCGCGATGTACATCGGCGACGGAACGCTCGTACACGCGTCCACGTCCGGGGTGCCGGTGCTGACCGCCGAAGCCCCCTACGGCGCGGGCCAGGACTACTTGGGTGCCCGCCGCATCGCCGGCTGAACCCGAAAAACCCCCGACTCGGGGCCGGTGCGCGTCGCGCACCGGCCCCGAGTCGCGTTTGCACTTAGCATCTACTCGTGACCAACCGGGGGAGCGTGCGGACCTGGCTCGGCGCCGCCGTGGCGGTCGTCCTGCTGTTCGGGTTGACGCTGGTCTCGATCCCCGGAACCGGTCAGGCGCCGGCACCGGGCCCCGGACAGCCGCTCGGTGCGGTCAGCCCGGCGCCAGAGGCCGACCAGACCCGGGCGGCAGCGGTCTCCGACCTGCTCGACCGGCGGGCGAGGGCAATGCGGGAGCGGGACGAGCAGGCGTTCCTCGCCACCCTCGACCCCGACGCCGACCCCGAGTTCGTCGCCGCCCAGCGGCGGCTGTTCGCCAACCTGGCCAAGGTCCCGCTGGCCGAGTGGTCCTACCGGCTCAACCCGGACGACGCGCTCGACATCACCGACCTGCCGGAGGAGGTGACCGGCGCGGCCGCCGAGGTGTGGGCGCCGGGCGTCGACCTGCGCTACGCGTTGCGCGGCGGCGACGTGACACCCACCCAGCGGGCCATGGGCTACCTGTTCGCGCGCCAGGGCGACCGCTGGTACCTGCACTCGGACAACGCGCTGGACCGGCTCGGTCGCCGCACCTGGCGCGGGCCATGGGACTTCGGCCCGTGCCTGGTCACCGCCACCGCGCACGGGATCGTGCTGAGCCACCCCGGCAACGAGCCGACGGTCAAGCGGCTCGCCGGTGAGCTGGACAGCTCGGTCCGCGCGGTCGGCGAGCTGTGGCCGACCCGCTGGTCGGAGCGGGTGGTGCTGCTGCTGCCGGACTCCCCGGCCGAGATGCGGGCCCTGGTCGGGGCGCGGGACTTCCCCGTGGACGCGGTGGTGGCGGTCGCCGTGGCCGACCGGGTGGACAACGCGAGCCGGGAGGTCACCGGCCAGCGCGTGGTGCTCAGCCCGACCGGGATGCGTGCCCTGTCGCTGTCCTCGCTGCGGGTGGTGCTGCGGCACGAGATCACCCACCTCGCGGCGCGGGCGGACACCGTCGACGGCTCGCCGACCTGGCTGCTCGAGGGCTTCGCCGACTACGTCGGGTACCGCGACAGCGGGGTCACGCTGGCCGAGGGCGCACCGGACCTGATGAAGCGGGTGCGCGACGAGGGGCCGCCGCGGTCGTTGCCGGAGGACCACGCGTTCCGGTCGAGCGGGCCCGAGCTGGACCTGGCGTACCAGGAGAGTTGGTCGCTGGCCAGGTTCGTGGCCGAGGAGTACGGCGAGGACACGCTCGTCAGGCTGTACCGGACGCTCGCCGGGGTCGGCGCCGTCTCCGCGCGGGCGACCGACAGCCTGCTGCGGCAGGTGCTGGGCATGGACCGCGCGGCGCTCGTCGAGGGCTGGCAGGGCTACCTGGCCGAGTCGCTCGAGTAGGGTTTGCCGGTGCCTCGGACCCTGGTGGTGACCAACGACTTCCCGCCCCGACCCGGTGGGATCCAGTCGTACCTGCACGCGTTGGCCACCCGGCTGCCGGACCAGGACATCGTGGTCTACGCGCCGTCGTGGAACCACGACTCGGCGGCTCAACGCGAGTTCGACGCGTCGCAGGCGTTCCCCGTGGTGCGCCACCGCGGCGGCCTGATGCTGCCGACACCCGACGTCGCCCGGCGGGCCAGGCAGATCCTGCGGGCCGAGCGGTGCGACGCGGTGTGGTTCGGGGCGGCGGCCCCGCTCGCCCTGCTCGCGCCGGCCCTGCGCTCCGCCGGAGCGCGGCGGGTGATCGCGAGCACGCACGGTCACGAGGTCGGCTGGTCGATGCTGCCGGTCGCGCGGCAGGCGCTGCGCCGCATCGGCTCGACCTGCGACGTGGTGACGTTCGTCAGCAAGTACACGAGGTCCAGGTTCGCCGCCGCGTTCGGTCCGACGGCCGCGCTGGAGTACCTCCCCTCCGGTGTGGACACCGAGCAGTTCCAGCCCAGCGTGGCGGCCCGCAAGGAGATCCGGGCGAGGTACGACCTCGGCGATCGGCCCACGGCCGTCTGCGTGTCGCGGCTGTGGCCGCGCAAGGGGCAGGACATGCTGATCCGGGCGCTGCCCCTGATCCGGCAGCGGGTCCCCGACGCGGCACTGCTCCTGGTCGGCGCCGGTCCCTACGAGGAGCGTCTCCGGGCGATGGCCGACCAGCTCGGCGTGCGCGAGCACGTGGTGCTGACCGGCCGCGTGCCCTGGGAGGAGCTGCCCGCGTACTACGCGGCCGGCGACGTCTTCGCGATGCCGTGCCGAACCCACGGCCGCGGCCTGGACGTGGAGGGCCTGGGCATCGTCTACCTCGAGGCGTCGGCGACCGGCCTGCCGGTGGTGGCCGGCCGTTCCGGCGGCGCACCCGAGACCGTGCTCGAGGACGTGACCGGCCACATCGTCGAAGGCCGCGACGTCGGCCAGATCGCCGACCGCGTCGCCACCCTCCTGGCCGACCCCGCCCTGGCCGCCGAGATGGGCGAGGCCGGTCGCCGGTGGGTCTCCCGCCACTGGCGCTGGGAGGGGATAGCCCAGCGGCTCTCCCACCTCCTCACCCCGTAGGCCGCCTCGGCCGGGTCGGGTCAGTGGGGAGCGACCAGGTCTGGAGCTGGGAGAAGTCCTCGAGGTCGTCGATGGAGGCTCGCCTGCCGGGCGAGGCGGCGTCCTCGGGGTGGGCCGGGGCGTCGGCATCGGCGGGGCTCGTTGGGGAGCCTCTGTTGCCGGCTGGGGCGTCGGTGACGGCGGAGCCGCCGAGCGGGGGGTGGGCCTGGGGATCGGCGGGGTCTCCCAGCAGGACTGGTGCG
Source organism: Actinophytocola xanthii (assembly GCF_001921205.1). Classification (GTDB taxonomy): domain Bacteria; phylum Actinomycetota; class Actinomycetes; order Mycobacteriales; family Pseudonocardiaceae; genus Actinophytocola; species Actinophytocola xanthii. The sequence continues at coordinate 9,357 of NZ_MSIE01000024.1, forward strand.
AGCAGGGCCTGGAGGGAGCGGGGCAGGGCGGCCGTGGCCTCGGCGAGTGCGGTGGCGGCGGCCTCCCGGCTGAGCTGGAGGATCTGGGCGGCGAGGGTTCGCGGCGGTCGGGACGTCGCCTCCGGTGGCAGCCTCAGGCCGGTGAGCCGGCCCTCCAGGTTCACCGTCACCGTGATGCCCTCGGCGGTGGCCGTGCACTCGGTTCCCGCCAGCGCGTCGGCCAGCGTGTCCACCTGGTCGTTGAGCTCCGCGGCGGCGGCCTCCAGCTGGTCCACCCGGTAGGACTCGTAGCTCACGGGTCCGTCCTCCAGGTCGGCGGTGTGGTGGTCTCGGCCCGTTCGGTCAGGTCCGCCGCCTGGTGCAGGCCCAGCGCGGCCAGCTCCGCCTCACCCAGCCCGGTGAGGGCCTCGCGGAGCGCGTTCTTCGTACGCTGGTTGGCCACCGCTGTCGCCTCGGCGACGGCCGTCACGATCGCGGCCGCCAGGCGGTCGGGGCCCAGGGTGAGGGCGCGCGCCTCGAGCGACAGCGACGACATGGTCCCGCCTGGGTGAACCTCGACGGTGATGCCCGCCGCCGACGCGCAGCCGGTGATCGCGCTCATCGCGGGTGCACCCCGCCGTAGAACGTCCCCGCCGACAGGGTGTGGGTGACCCGCCGCACCTGGTCGCCCGAGTTGCCCTCGATCAGCGTCACGGTGTCTCCGTCCACGCTCTCGACGATCCCGATGTGCGTGCTCGTCGCCGGGCTCGCCGGCCCCGTGCCGAACAGCAGCACGTCCCCCGGCCTCGCCTCGCCCAGGGCCTCGCGCCCGTAGGCCAGCCCGCGCTCCCGGCCCCACTCGTACACGTCCCCGGTGAACGGCAGCACCCCGATCTCCACCCCCGCTCGCCGCCAGACCCAGGTGGCGAAGTTCGAGCACCACGGGCCGGTCGGGCCGTACCTGTTCCGGTTGCCCGCCTCCTCCCGGTAGCCCAGCTCGCCGCGGGCCACGTTCCTGATCGCGTTGCGGAGCCCGGAGCGGGTGCGGGGCGGGCGCCCGACACCGCCCCGGTCCGGGCCGCGCCGGCGCCGGCGCGCCGGGTCGACGACGCCGTCGCGCTCCACCGCCCGCTCGAGCCCGCGCAGCTCCTCGGCGGCGTCCTTCAGCTGCGCCTGGACTACCCGTACGTGTCGGATCGACTCGTTCGTGTAGTTCCGGACGAGGTCGGCGACCTCGGCGGCGGCCCGCACCAGAGCCGCCCGGGCACCGGCCCCGCTCACCGCGCGTGCCGCGTCGATCAGCCGCGCCGCCCGGTCCGTGTACTCCTCGACCAGCGCGGCGACCGCGCGGTGGTTGGTCTCCAGCGAGGCGGCGGTGACCGCGACGATCTCCGCGCCCTTCGCCGCGGCGGCGGCCGTGCCGCCGAGCGCACCGGTCAGCCGGCGGGCCCTGCGGTCGAACCCGGCCGCGTTGCGCCCCTCCCACCAGGTCGTCGCCGCGGCCGCCCCGGCCCGGTGGTCGTCGTGGTGGCGTTCCAGGGCGCGCGCGGTCTCCGCCAGCGCGGCCTGGGCCCGGTAGGCGTCGTCGGCCTTGCCGGCCAGCCGGTTGCGGTGCGCGATCAGCTGCCCGGCTACCTCGCGGGCGACGGCCCTGCTCTCCATGACCCCACTGTCGGCCGACGTGCCGGGCCGGCCCAGCGGGAGTGCACGGAAGCGCACATCCCGTGCACGCTCAGGCGGGCGGGGCGGGTGCCGGCAGCGTGTGCACCGCGATCCCGATCCCCCGGTAGAACCGGGAGAGCCTGGGCTCCGGCGCCGGACCGGGGGTGATCGCCGCGACGCAGCGGCCACCGAAGGCCGCCCGCACCTTCGGGTACACCAGGGTGTCGGCCGCCGCGTGCTTGAGCCGCACCGCCGGCGAGCGGCGACCGGCGCCGTACTCGACGGCCACCGCCTCGGCCGCGTCGAACATCCGCGCCCGTCCCTCGGCGACCGCACGCTCCCTCGCCGAGGCGTGCAGCCGGCGCAGCAGCGCGGCGCCGGCCACGACCACGCGGGGCCGGAAGACACCGAGCTCCGTGCCGAGGTTCTCCTGCTCGGGCACGTGGCCGAGCGTGGTCCTGGTGTACACACAGGCCAGCGACAGCACCCGCGCGGACAGGTGGGTCAGCGGCAGCAGCACCAGCAGCGACCCGCCGGGCCGCAGCAGCGGCCGGAACACCGTGACCGTCGCGCGGACGTCGGCCAACAGCTCTCCGTGGGTGAGCTCGACCCGCTTGGCGTGCGCCGCACCCGGCTGATAGACCAGCGTGGCGATCGCGTCGACGCCGACCGCGAGCCGACGTTCGTGCGCGGCGTGCTCGTCGACCTCGGTGCCCAGCTCGGTCAGCTCCTCGACCGCCGGCACGATGTCCGCGCCGTCGTTCTCGCCGGCGTCGAGCTGCCATACCCAGCCGATCTCCGGGAGCCGGTCGACCATCCGGCGCAGCGTCTCCCGCTGCCCGGCGTGCTCGAGGACCACCGCGCAGGCGCCCGAGTCGGACAGGATCCACTCGACGTCCTCGGGTGGGGCGGCCGGGTCGATCGGTACCGTCTGGCAGCCCGCCGACCAGGCGGCGAAGTCGAACAGCGTCCACTCGTACCGGTTGCCGGCCAGCAGGGCGACCCGGTCGCCCGGTCGTAGGCCGGCGGCGATCAGGCCACGGGCGATGTCGTGCACCTGCCCGGCGAACTCGCGCGTGGTGACGTCCAGCCAGGAGCTGCCGGTCCGCCTGCGCAACCCGATCGTGCTCCCGAACCGTTCGGCGTTGGCCCGCACCATGTCGGTCAGGCTCTCCTGGTCGGTCACACCAGAAAGCTAGCGCGTGGCGGACCGTGACATGCTGCACGGGTGCCAGCGGTGGATGTGATCGACGAGACGTTCCTCGCGGTGCCGCCCACGACCGTGGCCGCCGCGTTCGCCGACCCCGGCTCGTGGCGGCGGTTCTGGCCGGACCTGCGGCTTTCGGTCTATGCCGACCGCGGTCCGGAGGGGCTGCGGTGGACGGTGGCCGGTGCCCTGGTCGGCACCATGGAGGTCTGGCTGGAGCCGGTGCTGGACGGCACCCTGCTCCACTACTTCCTGCGTGCCGACCTGCCCGAGGGCGCCCAGACCCGCCGCGGCGGGGTGACCAGGGAGAAGACCAGGCGCCAGCTCGCGGCGAAGGCCCTGGCACTGGACCTCAAGGCCGTCCTGGAGGACGGGCGGCCCCCCGGCTGCCCGCCGGCCAACTAACCTGGCCGCTGTGCGGGTACACGTGGTGTCGGACGTGCACGGCAACGCCGAGGCACTGGCCAAGGCCGGCGACGGGGCGGACGCGCTCGTCGTGCTCGGCGACCTGATCGACTTCGTCGACTACCACGACCACTCCGGCGGGATCCTGGGCGCGGTCTTCGGGCCGGAGAAGGTCGCCGAGTTCGCCCGGCTGCGCCGCAAGCGACTGCACAACGAGCTCGCCGAGTACTCCAGGAGCCTGTGGACGGGCATCACGGACCCGGCGGCGGTGGTCGAGGAGGCCGTGCGGGCCCAGTACCGCAGGTTGTTCGACGCGCTCCCGGCACCCGCCTACGTTACGCCGGGCAACGTGGACGTCCCGGCGCTGTGGCCGGAGTACGCGGGCGAGGGCGTGCGGATCCTCGACGGCGAGACCGTCGAGCTGGGCGGGCTGCGGTTCGGCTTCGTCGGCGGCGCCCTGCTGCCGCCCAACGTCCGTCCACGCCGGGCGGGGGTGTTCCACGCCTACCTGCGCACGTTCGAGGACTACGCGGCGGCGGTCGAGGGGCTGGGTGCGGTGGACGTGCTGTGTAGCCATATTCCGCCGGACGTTCCCGAGCTCACCTACGACGTCGTTGCCCGGCGGACCGAGTTCGGCTCGGCGGCCCTGCGGAAGACGATCCTGACGTGCCGTCCCCGCTGGGCGCTGTTCGGGCACGTGCACCAACCGCTGGCGCCGAGGATGCGCCTGTCCTACACCGAGTGCGTGAACGTCGGCCATTTCCAGCGCACCCAGCGGCCGTACGTGCTGCGCTGGTAGGCGGCCGGACCAGGTAATCTGCGCGGCATGGCCGATGAGTCCACCCAGTCGATCGTGGTCGACGCGCCTCCGCAGGAGATCATGGCGGTGATCGCGGACTTCCCCGCGTACCCGGAATGGGCGAACGCGGTGAAGAAGACCGAGGTCCTGGAGGAGGGGCAGGACGGCCGGGCCCAGCAGGTGCGGTTCACCCTCGACGCCGGCGCGTTCAAGGACGTCTACACCCTGGCCTACGACTGGGCCGCCGACGGGCTCTCGGTGAGCTGGACGCTGGTCAAGGGGCAGCTGCAGCGCGCGCAGAACGGGCGCTACCTGCTCACCAGCGACGGCACCAAGACCAAGGTCACCTACACGCTGGCCGTCCAGCTGGCCGTGCCGATGATCGGCCTGTTCCGCCGCAAGGCCGAAAAGATGATCATGGATATCGCGCTCAAGGAGCTCAAGCGCCGGGTCGAGGGCGCCTAACCGGCGGTGGACGAGCGGTCGGTGCGCATCCTGCTGTTCACCGGCAAGGGGGGAGTCGGCAAGACCACCCTTGCCGCGGCGACTGCTGCCCGCCTCGCCGTCGGCGGGCGCAAGGTGCTGGTCTGCTCGGCTGACCCGGCCCACTCGCTCGGCGACGCGTACGGGCTCCCGCTCGGCTCCACGCCGTCCGAAGTAGACACCTGTCTGTACGCGGCGCACGTCGACGCGCGCGGGCTGGTGGACCGGTCCTGGCAGGAGCTCCGCCGCCAGCTGCACACCGCGTTCGCCGGCGTCGGGCTCGACGAGCTGGACGCCGCGGAGCTCACCGTCCTGCCCGGCGTCGACGAGCTGCTCGCGCTCACCGAGGTGGCGAGGCTGGCCGAGCGGGGACCGTGGGACGTCGTTGTCGTCGACTGTGGACCGACCGCCGAGACCCTGCGGCTGCTGGCCCTGCCGGAGGCGGTGGCGGGCTACCTGCGCCGGCTGCGCGGCCCGGCCCGGACGGTGCTACGCCACAGCGCGGACCCGCTCGGCCGCCTCGCCGAGCACCTGGGCCGGCTGCGTCGGCTGCTCGTGGACCCGGCCGTGACGAGCGTGCGGGTGGTCCTCACTCCCGAGCGGCTGGTGGTCGCCGAGACCAGGCGCACGCTCGCCGCCCTGGCCCTGCGGGGGATCCGGGTGGACGGGCTGGTCGCCAACCGGCTCGCGCCGCGAGCGAGCCGCTGGCGGGGACCCGCGGCGAGCTGGCTGCGCACCAGGCGGGCCGAGCAGGACGCCGTTCTGGCCGAGCTGGACGCCTCCACCTCGCTCCCGGTGCACCTGGTCGAGCACCGCGCGGTCGAGCCGGTCGGCACCGGTCGGCTGCTGGAGCTGGCCGAGGAGCTGTACGGCGAGGCGGACCCGCTGCTCGCGCCGTTCGCCGCGGCCGAGCCGCCGCCGCTGCTCCGCCTCCGCGCGGTCTCGGACTCGGTGCACGAGCTGGGGATCGCGCTGCCGCTGTCCGACTCGAGCTCGCTCGAGCTGGCCCGGGTGGGCGACGACCTCGCGATCACCGTCGACGGGGTGCGCAGGCTCGTGTCGCTGCCGGTACTGCTGCACCGGCACGCGGTGACCGACGCCGAGGCGAACGAGGCCGGGCTCGTGCTGCGGTTCGAGGCCGAGGCCGGCACGGGAGCCGCCGAACCCGGGAGGCCGGCGTGACCGAACGCGCCGAGCCGGGCAGCCGGCTGGTCGAGGAGCTGCGGCTGCTGGCCGACGCGGTGGCCGGGCGGGCCGGGCCCTGGCTGGACCGCGCCGCCGAGGAGTCCGCCGGCCCCTCCTGCGGGTGGTGTCCGCTGTGCGCGCTGGTGGCGCTGCTCCGCGGCGAGCCCAACGCGCTCGCCGCCCACGGTGTCGACCAGGCCGCCGACCTCGTCGCGCTGCTGCGTGCCGTGCTCGCCGACCGCTGGGAGCCCGGCGCGTCCCATATGCCCGGGTTCCGCCCCGAGCCGCGTCGCCACGGCGAGCGGCCGAGGGTGCAGCCGATCCCGGTGCGTCGGACGTGAGGGCCAGGACGACGATCGGCGTCGACATCGGGGGCACGAGCGTTCGTGCCGGTGTCGTCGACCGCTACGGGACCGTACTCGACACCGCGCGGGCGCCGACGCCCACCGGGGAGGCCGCGCTGGAGGCGGCGATCGTGTCGGCGGTCGGCGGGCTCGCCGCCCGGCACCGGGTGAGCGCGGTAGGACTCGCCGTGGCGGGGTTCGTGGCCAACGACCGCCGCTCGGTGATGTTCGCCCCACACCTGGCCTGGCGCACCGCCCCGGTGGCCGACCGGATCTCCGAGCGACTCGGGTTGCCGGTGGTGCTCGAACACGACGCGAACGCCGCCGTGCTGGCCGAGCACCGGTTCGGCGCGGCACGGGGCACGCGGGTCGCGCTGCTGGTGGCGATCGGCACCGGGATCGGGGGTGGGCTGCTGCTCGACGGACAGGTGTTCCGCGGGGCCTACGGCGTGGCTCCCGAGCTGGGGCACCTCTCGCTCGTACCGGGAGGGCGCCCGTGCCCCTGCGGGAAGTCCGGGTGCTGGGAGCGCTACTGCAGCGGGACAGCGCTCGCGGCCACCGCGGTGGAGCTGCTGGCCCGCTACCCCGGCCGGTCGACGGTGCTCGACCGCGAGGTCGCCGGGGACAAGCGGGCGGTGACCGGTCGCACGGTCGCGGCGGCCGCCAAGGAGGGCGACCCGCTGGCCAAGCGTGCGATGGCCGAGCTCGCGACCTGGCTGGGGGAGGGCCTGGCGCTCGTGGCCGACATCTACGACCCGGAGGTCGTGGTGATCGGCGGCGGGGTCTCGGACTCCGCGCCGCTGTTCCTCGACGACGCCAGGGACCACTACAAGAAGATGATCACCGGCGCCGGCTACCGGCCGCTGGCCCGCATCCGCACCGCCCAGCTGGGCGACGACGCGGCGCTGGTCGGCGCCGCCGCGCTGGCCGCGGACGCCCGCTAGGGCGCGTCCGCACGGTCCCGGTCGATGGGCTTCGTGATCCAGGTCGTCGCTGGCAAGGCGGAGGGCAGGTCTCGTACCGGGTCGTACTCGGCCTGTCCGACAACGCGGCCAGCGGTAAGGCCGAGCCGGCTCAGAGCTGGGCGCCGTCGTCCCGGGTGGGGTCCTCCGGCGGCTTGGGGTTCTTGCGCACGCGGAGCAGCAGCATCGCCCCACCGCAGGTCAGCGTGACCAGGGCGATCGGCGTGGCGACCCGGGGAGCGAGGCCGACCAGGCCGGGGGCGACCAGCAACGCCACCGCCACGGCGACCAGGACCAGCGCCACGATCGTCAGCGGGCGCAGTCGCGGCAGCGGCGGCGGCTCCGGCGGGACGTAGTGCTCCTCGTCGGTGCTCCAGGACCAGTCCCACTCGGTGTCCGAGCCGCGCCAGGCGGTGGGTGGCGGCCCGGCGGGCCGAGGGGGCTGACGCTCCTCGGCGACGGGAGGGTCGGCCACAGCGGTACCGCTGGGCGCCGCGTCCGGCTCGTCGAGGTCCGGCGCACGCCTCCCGACGCCCTCGCGTTCGAGACCAGCCACGATCTCCGCGAACGCGGCGTCGACATCCTCCGGCCGATCGGGCACCTGGGCCTCCTTGGTCAGGCACGTGCAGGTGACGTGGCCATCGTCGCACGAACTGGTTCGGCTGGGGCCGGATCCCACCGCCTTGTTTACTCGTTGGGTACCGTGACCGGGAAGAGGATCTGTCCCATCGTGGTCGCTGTTACACGTTCCGACGTTCGGGTGGCTCGCCATTGTGCCGGTCCGACCCCCTTCGTACAGTCGTCACGGCCGGGAGACTCAGGAGGCGCGGATAGCGGTGCTGTACTGGTTGATAAAGCATGTGTTCCTCGGGCCGCTGCTGCGCCTGTTCTTCCGCCCCGAGATCGAGGGTGAGGAGAACGTGCCGGCCAGCGGCGGTGCGATGCTGGCGAGCAACCACCTCGCGGTCGCGGACTCGTTCTTCCTGCCGCTCATGCTCAGGCGGCGGGTCACGTTCCCGGCGAAGCTCGAGTACTTCACCCAGCCCGGGCTGAAGGGGCGGCTGAAGAAGTGGTTCTTCACGGGGATGGGGCAGATCCCGATCGACCGCTCCGGCGGCGCCGCCGCGCAGGCCGCGCTCGACACCGGGACGCGGCTGCTGCGCGAGGGACACCTGCTCGGCATCTACCCGGAGGGCACCCGCTCTCCGGACGGGCGCCTCTACAAGGGCAAGACCGGGCTGGCCCGAATGGTGCTCGAGGCCCGCGTCCCGGTGGTGCCGGTCGCGATGTTCGACACCGACAAGGCCAACCCGATCGGTTCGAAGATGTGGCGCCCGCACAAGATCCGGATCAAGATCGGCCGGCCGATGGACTTCTCCCGCTACGAGGGGCTGGCCGGCGACCGGTTCGTCGAGCGCTCGATCACCGACGAGATCATGTACGCGCTGATGGAGCTCTCCGGCCAGGAGTACGTCGACATCTACGCGGCCAAGGCCAAGGAGCTGCTCGCCACCCAGGGCGACATCAGCCCGCCGACCCTGCCCACCCAGCAGCGGCGGACCGCGCCGGAGGCCGACCGCATCCCGGAGACCGAAGCGGGCTGAGCCAGGGCGCCGCGGACCTACCTCTAGGCTCGACCGGTGCGGTTCTTCTACGACACCGAGTTCATCGAGGACGGAAAGACGATCGACCTCGTGTCGATCGGTGTCGTCGACGAGGACGGGCGTGAGTTCTACGCCGTGTCCACGGAGTTCGACCCGGGACGGGCCGGACCGTGGGTGCGCGAGCACGTGCTGGACAAGCTGCCCCCGCCGGCCGACCCCGCGTGGTGCGACCGGAGGACGATGCGTGAACGGCTGCTGAACTTCTTGAACCGAGGTCGGGACAAGGTCGAGCTGTGGGCGTGGTTCGCGGCCTACGACCACGTCGCCCTCGCCCAGCTCTGGGGCGACATGCCGGCACTGCCCCGCGAGCTGCCCCGGTTCACCCGCGAGCTGCGCCAGCGGTGGGAGGACGTCGGGAAACCCGTGCTCCCGACCCCGCCGCGGGACGCACACGACGCGCTCGCCGACGCCCGGCACAACCTCGCCCGGTGGAAGGTCATCGAGGCCGAATGGGTGCGGCGCGGCTTCCCGACGCGTTAGCGGAGGCCGGTTGCTGCACCGATCCAGAGGATGGCACGCTACGGGCGGAAAACTCGGGTACGACCTCAACTCAAGCGGCCGGATGGAGGATCGAGCACATGCGCGTTGGCTTGCTCACTGGTGGCGGTGACTGCCCAGGACTCAACGCGGTCATCAGGGCCGTGGTTCGCAAGGGCATCGAGGCGCACGGCTGGGAGACCGTGGGCTTCCGCAACGGCTGGCTCGGACCCATCGAAGGTCTGGTCAAGCCGATCGGCCTGGACGACGTCGAGGACATCCTGACCCGCGGCGGCACGATCCTCGGCTCCTCGCGGACGAACCCGTACAAGGTCGACAACGGCGTCGAGCGGATCAAGGCGACGCTCGCCGAGCACGGCGTCGACGCGCTGGTCGCGATCGGCGGCGAGGACACCCTCGGCGTGGCCAAGCGGCTCACCGACGACGGTGTGGGCGTGGTCGGCGTCCCGAAGACCATCGACAACGACCTGGGTGCCACCGACTACACCTTCGGCTTCGACACGGCGGTGCACATCGCCACCGAGGCCATCGACCGGCTGCGCACCACCGCCGAGTCGCACCACCGGGCCCTGGTCGTCGAGGTCATGGGCCGCCACGCCGGCTGGATCGCGCTGCACTCCGGCCTCGCCGGCGGGGCGAACGTGATCCTCGTGCCCGAGCGGCACTTCTCGGTGGACCAGGTCGTCGAGTGGGTGCAGCGCCGGTTCGAGCGCGAGTACGCCCCGATCATCGTCGTGGCCGAGGGCGCGCTGCCCGAGGGCGGCGAGGAGAAGCTGCTCACCGGCGAGAAGGACGCGTTCGGTCACGTCCGGCTGGGCGGCATCGGCACCTGGCTCGCCGAGGAGATCGCGCGGCGCACGGGCAAGGAGTCCCGTGCGGTCGTGCTCGGCCACACCCAGCGTGGCGGCACCCCGACCGCCTACGACCGCGTGCTCGCCACCCGGTTCGGCCTGCACGCCGTGGACGCCGTCCAGGACGGCGACTTCGGCGTGATGGTCGCGCTGCGCGGCACCGACATCGTGCGGGTGAAGCTCGCCGAGGCCACCGCCGAGCTGAAGACCGTCCCGGTCGAGCGCTACGCCGAGGCCGAGGTCTTCTTCGGCTGACCCCCGCGCGGGCTAAGGTCTCCCGCATGGATCTGGATCAGCTGCTCTGGGCCGGTGCCGACGCGCAGGCGCAGGCGTTACGCGACGGCACCGTCTCGGCACCCGACCTGCTCGAGGCGGTGCTGCGCCGCGCCGACGCCGTGGACCCGCGGCTGAACCTGTTCCGGGTGCGCTACCCCGAGGCCGCCCGCGAGGCCGCCGCCGCGGCCCAGCGGCGCCTCGACGCCGGCGAGCGCACGCCGCTGCTCGGCGTGCCGGTCGCGGTCAAGGACGACCTCGACGTCGTCGGCGACGTCACGGCCATGGGCGGGCGCCCGCAGTTCGCGCCGGCCGAGCAGGACGCGCCGACCGTGGCCCGGTTACGGGCCGCCGGGGCGGTGATCGTCGGGCACACCCAGACCCCCGACCGCTGCCTCTGGCCGTTCACCGAGTCGTTGACCAACGGGGCGACGCGCAACCCGTGGCACCTCGACCACACCCCCGGCGGCTCGTCCGGCGGTTCGGCGGCCGCGGTCGCCGCGGGGGTGGTCGGCGTGGCGACCGGCTCCGACGGCGGGGGATCGGTGCGCGTCCCGGCCAACTTCTGCGGCCTGTTCGGTCTCAAGACCACCCGAGGGCTGATCGACATGGGCGAGGAGGAGCACTGGCACGGGCTCGCCGTGGTCGGTCCGCTCGGCCGGCGGGTGGCCGACGCCGCCGCGATGCTCGACGTCATCGCCGACGAGGACCATCCCGGCGGCCTCTACCGCGACTCGGTCGACGCCGCGCCGGGACCGCTGCGGATCGCGCTGTCGTGGCGGACCCCGCTGGGCAGGCCGCGCATCCAGGCCGAGCGGAAGCAGGCCGTGCTGGAGACCGCCGAGCGGCTCCGGGCGCTCGGCCACGAGGTGACCGAGGCCGACCCGCCGCTGGGCACCCGGCCGAGCTCGCAGTTCATGGTCCGCTACCTGCGCGGCGTCGCCGACGACGTGGCCCAGCTGCCGCATCCGGAGTGGCTCGAGCCGCGCACCCGCCGGATCGCCACCCTCGGCCGCCGGGTCCCCGACCGCGTGCTGGCCAGGACGCGGGCCGCCGAGGCCGACCTCGACGCGGTCATGCGCACGTTCTTCCAGGACTTCGACGTGCTGCTGCAGCCCGGCTGGACCGGTCGGCAGCCGAGGATCGGCCGCTTCCACGGCAGCGGCGCGGCCCACACGCTCAGCGCCGTGTCCGCCGGCATCCCCTACTACCCGACCTGGAACGTGCTCGGCTACCCGGTCGCCGCCGTCCCCGCCGGCCGCGACTCGATCGGCCTGCCGATCGGCGTGCAGCTCGTCGGCCCGGCCTTCGGCGAGCACCTCCTGCTCTCGCTCGCCGGCCAGATCGAGCACGCCCACCCGTGGGCCGACGACCGGCCCGACATCTGAGCCGTCCGTCGCGGCCGGGGCACCCCGCCCCGGCCGCCCCGTGATCCCGCTACGACCGCAGCATCTCCGCGACGAGGAACGCGAGCTCCAGGCTCTGCTGGGTGTTCAGCCGCGGGTCGCAGGCCGTCTCGTAGCGGCTGTTCAGGTCGGCGTCGGAGATGTCCTGCGCCCCGCCGAGGCACTCGGTGACGTCCTCACCGGTGAGCTCCACGTGGATGCCGCCGGGGTGGGTGCCGATCCGGCGGTGCACCTCGAAGAAGCCCTGCACCTCGTCCACGATGCGGTCGAAGTGCCGGGTCTTGTACCCGGTCGGGGACTCGTGGGTGTTGCCGTGCATCGGGTCGCACTGCCAGATCACCTGGTGCCCGGAGGCGGTGACCTTCTCCACGATCGGCGGCAGCGCCTCGCGCACCTTGCCGTTGCCCATCCGGCTGATCAGCGTGAGCCGGCCCGGCGTGTTGTGCGGGTCGAGCCGCTCGACGTACTCGACGGCTATCTCCGGCGTCGTGGACGGGCCGATCTTCACGCCGATCGGGTTGGACAGCAGCTCGGCGAAGGCGATGTGGGCACCGTCCAGCTGCCGGGTGCGCTCGCCGATCCACAGGAAGTGCGCGGACAGGTCGTAGAGCCGCGGCTCGGCCCTGGTGTCCAGCCGGAGCATGGCGCGCTCGTAGTCCAGCAGCAGCGCCTCGTGGCTGGCGAAGATCTCGGTGGAGTGCAGCGAGTAGTCCTCGACGCCGCAGGCGGCCATGAAGCGCAGCCCGCGGTCGATCTCGGTGGCCAGCGCCTCGTACCGCTCACCGGCCGCCGAGTTCCGCACGAAGTCCTTGTTCCACTCGTGCACCTTGGTCAGGTCGGCCATGCCGGCCGCGGTCAGCGCGCGCATGAGGTTCATCGCGGCACCGGCGTTGGCGTAGGCGCGGATCATCCGGCCCGGGTCGGGCCGGCGCGCCTCGGGCGTGGGCACCAGCGAGTTGATGATGTCACCGCGGTAGACCGGCAGACCCAGCGCGTCGACCGCGTTCGAGCGCGGCTTGGCGTACTGCCCGGCCATCCGGCCGACCTTCACCACCGGCATGCTCGCGCCGTAGGTCAGCACGATCGCCATCTGCAGCAGCGTGCGGATGTTGCCCCGGATGTGCGGCTCGGTGTTGTCCACGAACGTCTCGGCGCAGTCGCCCCCCTGGAGCAGGAAGGCCTCGCCGCGGGCCACCTCGGCGAGCTTGTCCCGCAGCCGGTCGATCTCGTTGGGGACGGTGATGGGGGGCACGCTCTCGAGCACCGTGCGCACCTGGCGCACCTGCTCCGGGTCGGGCCACTCGGGCTGCTGGGCGGCGGGCCGAGTCAGTGCGTCGTCCAACCGCGTCCGCATGCCCTGGGGCAGCGGCGGCAGTTCGGGGAGGGTGTCCACCGGGACGTCGACAGTCCAGTTCACGACCTAAGCGTATCGGGGGCGGCCACCGTCTCCTCGTGCGCAGGGACGCCGTCACCCACTCGTTCCCGAGCCGAGTGCGAGAACGATCAGGGGAGGGTGAAGATGACCACGCGCGAGCCGGACTGCACGCGGCTGCCCGGGGGTGGGTTCTGCCCGAACACCCGACCGGTCCCGCCGAAGGCCTGCACCTCGGCCTGCAGCCCGGCGCTGGCGAGGATGTCGCTCGCCTCCTCGGCGTTGCGACCGCCGACGTCGGGCACGGTCACCGCGTCGGAGAGCACCACGCCGACCCGCTTGTCGCCCTCCGGGACGTTGCCGGACGAGGGGTCGGTGCGCACCACCCGGCCGCCGTCGATGTCCTCGTCGAACTCCTTGCCCAGGTCGAACGGGGCGTAGCCGAGCGACTCCAGCTCGGCGAAGGCCTCCTCGCGGGTCTTGCCGCGCAGGTCGGGCACCGGCTTGGGCTCCGGGCCCTTGCTGACCACGATCTCGACCCGCTCGCCCAGCTTCAGCTCCGTGCCCGGCTCCGGGTCGAGCCGGACGACCTTGCCCTTGTCCACCTCGTCGCTGTACTCGTTGATCCCGTCGTCGAGCCCGGGCTGGAGCTGGGCGCCCCGGATGGCCTCCTCGGCCGCCGCCACGCTGGTTCCGGCCCGCACGTCGGGCACCTTGGGTCGCCCGGAGGACACAACGAGCGTCACCGGCTCGCCACGCAGCACGTCCGCACCCCGGTCCGGCTCGGTCCGGATCGCGACCCCGGCCGCGACCTCGTTGTCCGGCACCCGCCGCAGCTCCGCACGCAGGTCGCTGTCGAGCAGCAGCTTCTGGGCCTCCTCGGTGCTCCGGCCCGCGACCTCCGGCACGGTCGACCACCGGCCGTCCACGAACCACCACGTCACACTTCCGGCGATGGCCAGGACCAGCACGGTGACCAGGCTCCACAGCACGAGCGTGCCGCGTCGGGCACGCGGCGCCGGCGCGGCCGTGCCGCGACCGGGGGTGGCCGGCGGGGTGCGGCGGGGCGGGGGCACCGGACCGGCCATCGGGAGACCCAGGCTGGGCGGGCCGACCTCCTGGGGGGCGAGCCGGTCGAGGTCGGTCCGCAGCATCGCCCGGGTGCCCTGCGGGCCGGCCGCGGTGAACCCCGCCGGCACCTGCCGGACGATCGTGGCGTTCACACCCGCGCCGGAGGGCACCGGGGTGGGCGGTGGGGTTGGCAGTGGGGTGGGCAGAGCCACGGCGGGGGTGGCCGGCTGGGTCAGGTCGGCCAGGTTCAGCTTGGTGGCGGTGGTGGAGTCGGGTGGGCTCCAGGCCTGGGCCCGGCGCAGCTCCATCGGGGCCACCGGCATCGTGCGGTCGGCCAGCGTCGGTGCCGGCACCGGGATGCCGACGCGCGGGACGGCCAGCCGGGCGCGCAGGCTCTGCACCTCGGCCAGGAACGTGGCGCCGTCGGCGGGACGGGCCGAGGCGTCCCGGCGGGTCGCGCGGACCACGAGCTCGTCGAGCGCGGGCGGCAGCCCGGCGACGGTCATGCTGGGTGCCGGTATGTCGTCGTTGACGTGTCGATAGGCGATGGAGAGCGGGTTGTCGCCGGTGTAGGGGGTGAGGCCGGTGAGCATCTCGTAGAGCAGGATCCCGGCGGAGTACACGTCGCCGCGGGCGGAGGCGTTGCCGGTGGTGACCTGCTCGGGGGACAGGTACGCGACGGTGCCCAGGATGACGCTCGAGCTGGTGGTGCCGGCGCTCGCCACGGCCCGGACCAGGCCGAAGTCGCCGACCTTGACCGTCGTACCGCGTTCCCCCTCGTGGCCGATCAGCACGTTCTCCGGCTTGACGTCGCGGTGCACGAGCCCGACCCGGTGCGCGGCGGCGAGCGCGGCGAGCACCGGCTCGATGATCGCGAAGGCCAGCGGGATGTCCAGGGCTCCGCGCGCGGAGATCAGGTCCCGCAGCGTGCCGCCGTCGACCAGCTCCATCACCAGGTAGACGAGGTCCCCGCCGGGGCTGCGGTCCACCCCCTGGTCGTGCACGGCCACCACGTTCGGATGGTGGATCTTGGCGGCCGACCTGGCCTCCCGCTCGAAGCGGTCGACGAAGGAGCGGTCGTCGGCGAAGCGCGAGTCCATCACCTTGATCGCGACCCGGCGGTCCAGCCGGGTGTCCAGGCCCCGGTAGACCGACGACATGCCGCCGTGCGCGAGCAGCGCGTCCACCCGGTAGCGCTGTTCGAGCAGTGCCCCGATCAGGCCGGCTCCCCTTTCGTCCACGCTCGTGATGGTACGGAGGGAGGCCGCGTCGCGTGGCCGACCCGGCGATTCGAAGCCTGGCGAGTGGCGGAAAATCACCCCGGCGCGGCGCCCCGCGATGTGGCATCGTTGCAGTGTGAGTGCGACACCCTCCACTGACGACGTGCTCGATCCGCAGGTTGAGGTGCTGACACTGCCCGTGGTGGCGGATCGGCTCGGCCTGCCGGTCACCAAGGTTCGGCAGGCCTTGCGGGACGGGCAGCTGGTCGCGGTCCGTCGCGACGGCGTGCTGGGCGTCCCCGCCGAGTTCATCACCGACGAGGGCACGATCGTCAAGGGCCTCCCCGGCACCATCACGGTGCTCGCCGACGCCGGCTTCACCCAGGAGGAGATGGTCCGCTGGCTGTTCACGGCGGACGACACGCTCCCCGGCCGCCCGATCGACGCGCTGCGCGCGACGGGCGGGCGTGAGGTCAAGCGGCGCGCACAGGCGCTGGCGCTGTAGCCGGGGGAACGAGCGGCGGACTCGCCCGTGCGGTGAGCCCGTGGCCGCGCCGCGCCTACTTCGCGGCCCCGGTACAGCCCACCCACTGACCGGTCGGGCAGCTGCCGTGCTCGTCTTTGAACGTGGTCACCAGCTGCGCGACCAGTGCGTGCGCGGAGGCGGGGTCGTCGGCCACGGTCACCGGGGAGCCGGTGCAGGCCGAGCGGGTCGCGGCGAGGCAGCCGCGCAGCTGGCCGTCGACGTGCTCACGCAGGTACCGGTTGGCCACCACGCCGTACTTCCACACGGTCCCGGCGTGCGAGATCTGGTAGACGGCGTGGCTGCCCTCGGTCCGCGAGCCGTCCGGGGCGGCCGGCTTCGCGTTCGCCGCCAGCTTGAGGTCGGCCACGTCCGGCGGGTCGGCCAGGACCAGCGCGGACCACTGGGCGCCGTAGGGGTGGGTGCCCGGAACCGAGTTCGCCCGCTGGTAGAAGCTCACCCACTCGGGCGTGGCGATGGTACAGCCGATCGTGCCGGCCGCGCCCGGGGCCATCGGGCCCACCTTGGCCTCGCAGCTGCCCAGCGGCTCGTCGTCGCCGGTCCAGTCGGCCCGCAGGTGCACCCGGACCGCGGTCTTGCCGGTGTTCCTGATGTCGACGACCAACGTGCAGCTGGGCGCGCCGCACGCCTCGAACCGGTGCGCACCCTGCTCGACAGCGGTCAGCGCGTCCACAGCCGAGGTCAACTCGCTGGAGGCACGCTGGTTGAGGTCCCGGTACAGGGTCGGCGCCCGCGGCGAGGCGTCGGCCACGTCCAGCACGACCTCGCTCACCGCCGTGTTCTCCGTGCTGCCGACCTGGTCGAGCTCGAGCCGCAGCACACCGTGCGGCGCCGCGGTGGCCAGGTAGACGGTGCCGCCCTCGACGTCGACGACGTAGGCCTCGGTGCCGCCGACCGTTTCCTTCGGGCTCGCGGCGAGGTCCCCGCCGCCGCCCTGCTCGGTGGCGGCTCCGGCGGCCTGGCCGAGCACCTCTGGCAGGAACACCTCGCCGAACTCGACGCCGACCAGCGAGGTCGGCAGCTTCACCCAGCGGCTGGCGAGCGCACCGCCGTCACCGCCGGCGACGCCGAACCGGGCCGAGAGCGCGCCCCAGAACGGGCCGTCGCCCTTGAGGTACAGGGTGTCGCCGACGACGGTGACCGTCGCCGGCAGGTCGTCCACGGTGACCGTGCCGGCGACCTCGCCGGTCGGCAGCGCGTCCAGCTCGACGGCCAGCTCCGCGCCGTCGGCGGCGAGCAGTGTGCCCTTGTAGTGCACCGCGCCCGCCTCGCCGAAGTCGACCAGCGACTGCGCGGCGGCCTGCGCCACGGTCAACGGGCGGATGTCGGTGGCCGCCGGGTCCCCGGCGACCGCGGTGGTGCAGCCCGCCAGCACCAGCATCGGCGAGACCAGCAGGACCGCCAGCCGTCGTGACCGCATGTGACTCCCCCTCCGGCCCGCCGCGCCCGGCGACGCCTGCCCTCCCGCTCCGCGTAAGGAGTATCCCAACTCCGGACGTCGGAATGCCGGGCGGCTTCACTACGAATCGGCGAAGCCGCCCCGGTCGGAGGACGCGCCTACCGGTCCCGGCGGGTCGCGGCCACGGCCAGGTCGGCGAGCCGGGTCACGCCCGGTTCGGCTAGGCCGGCGGCGTCCAGCGCGCTCATGGCCGTGGCGGTCAACCGCTCGATCCGGCGTTCCAGCTCCGCGACCGCTCCCACCTCGACCAGCAGCTCGCGCACCAGCGCGATCGTGTCCTCGCTCAGGTCCGGGTCGCCGAGGGCGGCGCGCAGCCGCTGCGCCCCGGCGCGGTGACCGTCGCGGTCGGCGTAGGTGAGGCCCAGCGCGACGAGCAGGGTCCGCTTGCCCTCGCGCAGGTCGTCACCGGCCGGCTTGCCGGTGACCTCGGGCTCGCCGTACACGCCGAGCAGGTCGTCGCGCAGCTGGAAGGCCACCCCGATGTCGGTGCCGAAGGTGCGCACCGCCGCCACGACGTCCTCGCCGGCGCCGGCGAGCGCGACACCCAGGTGCAGCGGCCGCTCGACGGTGTAGGCGGCAGTCTTGAGCCGGGCGACACCCAGCGCCCGCTCCTCGGACTCGTCGCCCTCGGCCTGGGCCAACACGTCCAGGTACTGCCCGGCGAACATCTCCGCCCGCATCGCCTGCCAGGGCGCCCTGGCGGCCTCGCGCATCGGGCCGGTCAGCGGGGCGCTCTCGAACATGTCGTCGGCCCAGGCCAGTGCCAGGTCGCCGAGCAGGATCGCCGCGGCCGTGCCGAACCGCTCCGGCTCGCCGAGCCAGGATCCGGCCCGGTGCTTCTGGGTGAACCGCACGTGCACGGTCGGGTGACCGCGGCGCAGCTCCGAGTCGTCCATGATGTCGTCGTGCACCAGCGCGCACGCCTGGATGAGCTCGAGCGCGGAGACCGCCCGCAGCACGGCCCGCGCCGCCGGCCCGTCCTGGTCGCCGCCGGCCGCCCGCCAGCCCCACCAGGCGAAGGTCGGACGTAACCGCTTGCCGCCTTGCAGCGCGAAGTCCGACAGGTGGTCGACGGCCTGGGCGAACGTGCGGGCCAGGGCGGGAAGCTCGGCCCGGCGTTCGGCGAGGTAGGAGGCCAGGATGGTCTCGACGTGCCGGTGAACGGCGTCGTCGATCGACTTGTCGGTGGTCGGCACGGCGACCATGGTGGGGTGTCGCCCGTACTCGCATACCAGCGGGGGGCGGCTAGCGGGGCTCTGGGACCCGGTCGCGCGTTTGCGGGACCTCACTACCCTGAGGTCATGACTTCGGTGGTGGATCGGATCCCGGGCGACCGGCCCGTGTTCTCCGTCGAGTTCATGCCCCCGCGCGACGACGCGGACGAGCAGCGGCTGTGGAACGCCATCCGGTCGCTCGAGGGCCTGGACCCGGCGTTCGTCTCGGTGACCTACGGCGCGGGCGGCTCGAGCCGTGACCGGACCATCCGGACCACGGGCCGAGTCGTCAAGGAGACGACCCTGGTGTCGATGGCGCACCTGACGGCCGTGGACCACTCGGTCGCCGAGCTGCGCAACGTCATCGGCTGGTACGCGTCGCTGGGCATCCGCAACGTGCTCGCGCTGCGCGGGGACCCGCCCGGCGACGTGATGGGCGAGTGGGTGAAGCACCCGGAGGGCCTCGAGTACGCCGAGGACCTCGTCCGGCTCGTCCGCGAGCTCGGGAACTTCTGCGTCGGGGTGTCCGCCTTCCCCTACGGCCACCCGCGCTCGGCCGACCTGGAGACCGACACCGAGTTCCTCGTCCGCAAGCTCCGCGCCGGGGCCGACTTCGCGATCGCCCAGCTGTTCTTCGAGGCCGACGACTTCCTGCGGATGCGGGACCGGGTCGCCGCCCGCGGCTGCGACGCGCTGCTGCTGCCCGGGGTGATGCCGCTGACCACGCCGCGCATCCTGGCCAAGACCGTCGAGCTGTCCGGCGCCGCGGTGCCCCCCGCGCTGGCCGCCCGCCTCGACCCGCTGGCCGAGGACCCCGCGGCGTTCCGCGCCGAGGGGATGGACGTGACCGCCGAGCTGTGCGAGCGCCTGCTCGCCGAGGGCGTTCCCGGCCTGCACTTCTACACGTTCAACCGGGCGAAGGCGACCAAGGAGATGGTGGACCGCCTCGGCCTGCTGCCCCGCCGGTCGCCGACCGCGGTCGGCTAGCGGGTCACCGCCTGGGCTCGTTCGAGCCGCAGGCTGCGTCGGTGGGTGAACAGCGCCAGCAGCACCACCAGCAGCGCCACGACCACCGCGCCGCCGCCGACCATCGCCACCCACTGGGTCCAGGACACCCCGGCGGAGTCGGCGTACTGGCTGGTCGCGCTGAACTCGGTGACCGCACCCGGCTTCGGCGTCCAGGTGATCGTGCCGTCGGTGTTGTCGCCGTTGGTCCGGGTGATCCGGCCCGGGAAGGCGATCTTGACCTGCACGTCCACATTGTCCGGCGGCACCTGGGTCAGGTCGGCCGAGCCGGCGAGCGAGACCAGGTCGCCGGAGCGGCGGAACGAGAGCCGGTACTGCTTGACCGTCGAGATCGACTCGACCAGCACGGTGAGGTCGGCGAACCGGATGCCGGAGAGCGTGACCTTCTGCCCGACGTAGCGGTTGGCGGTGTAGGGCTCGGTGCGCACCTTGTCCGACAGCTCGGGCGGCACGGTCAACACCGGGCCCTTGTCCTCGCGGCTGGTCGGCAGCGCCGCGACCACCAGCTCGCCGGAGATCACGTCATCCTGGGAGACGGCCAGTGCCGCGTGGATCCGCAGGCAGCCGGTGAGCGACATCATCGCGAACCCGAGCAGCACGGCGAGTCCGAGCACTCTGCGAACGTGGTCTCGGCGCACCCGGACATCCTGCCAGCAGGGCCCGTCCCGCCGAACACCAGCCGGAAAATCGGCTGACCGGGCAGGTAGCGTCGGACGATATGGACACTCCCGTGCACCGCGTCTGTGACTCCTACGTGGACGACTACCTCCCCCTCGAGCCCACGGTCGCGACGGCGCTCGGCATCCGCGACTTCGACCACCAGCTCCCGGACTACTCGCCCGAGGGGCACGCCGCACGCGCGGAGCTCGCGGCACGGGCGTTGCGGGAGGTGGCGGCGCTCGAACCGGTCGACGAGGGGGAGCGCGACGCCAAGGCGGTGTTCGCCGAGCGGCTCGGTATCGAGCTCGAGGTGTACGAGGCCGGGCTGACGACCGGATCGCTGAACGTGCTGGCGAGCCCGGCGCAGGACCTGCGTCAGGTGTTCGACCTGATGCCCGCGGACACCGTCGAGGACTGGCACACGATCGCCCGGCGGTTGGCCGCCATGCCGGAGGCCGTCGACCGGTACCGCGAGGGCCTGCGGCACGCCGCCGCCGACGGGCACGTGGCCGCCGTGCGCCAGGTGTCGAAGGTCGCCGAGCAGTGCTCGAACTGGGCCGGGCAGGGCGCCGAGCAGTCGTTCTTCGTGTCGTTCGCGGCCGGCGGGCCGGACGAGGTGCGTGCCGAGCTCGACGCCGGAGCCGCCGCGGCCAGCGCGGCCTACGCCGACCTGGCCGTGTTCCTGCGCGAGGAGTTGCTGCCGGCGGCGCCGGCCGAGGACGCCGTCGGCGAGGAGGTCTACGGGCTCTGGTCGCGGATGTACCTGGGCGCGCGGCTGGACCAGCGTGAGGCCTACGAGTGGGGCTGGGCCGAGTTCACCCGGATCGAGAGCGAGATGAAGGAGGTCGCGAACCGGATCAGGGCCGGCGCCGGCGTCGCCGAGGCGGCCGAGACACTCGACGCCGACCCGCGGTACCGGGTCCAGGGGCGGACGGCCTTCCGCGACTGGATGCAGGAGCTGTCCGACCGGGCGCTGACCGACCTGCGCGGCACGCACTTCGACATCCCCGACGAGATCATGCGGCTGGACTGCCGGATCGCGCCGCCCGGCGGCGGCACCGGGGCCTACTACACCCACCCCTCCGACGACTTCTCCCGCCCCGGCGCGATGTGGTGGTCGCTGCCACCGGACCGGGACGAGTTCTCCACCTGGCGCGAGGTCAGCACCGTCTACCACGAGGGCGTTCCCGGCCACCACCTGCAGATCGCGACGACGCAGTACGCCGCGGACCGGCTGAACCGGTTCCAGCGACTGCTCGCCTGGGTGCCGGCCTACAGCGAGGGCTGGGCGCTGTACGCCGAGCGCCTCATGCGCGAGTTCGGCTACCTGTCCGACGACGGCAACCTGCTCGGAATGCTCAACGAGGCCCTGTACCGCGCGGCACGGGTGATCGTGGACATCGGCATGCACCTGAAGCTCGAGATCCCCCGGGGCACGGGCTTCCACGAGGGCGAGCGATGGACCCCGGACCTCGGCCTGGAGTTCATGCTCACCCGGACGGTCACCGACGCGGCGCTGGTGCGCGACGAGATCGACCGGTACCTCGGCTGGCCCGGCCAGGCCCCTTCCTACAAGCTGGGCGAGCGACTGTGGCTGTCCGCCCGGGAGGACGCCAGGTCGCGCCCCGACTTCGACCTCCGGCGGTTCCACATGCAGGCGCTGCGGATGGGCCAGATGGGCCTGGACACCCTGCGCGAGCGGCTGGCGGCGATCTAGGGAGTGGGCTGCTCGAGCGGCAGCGTGCGCCCGAGCACGCCGAACGGGCGGGGGTCGCCGGTGAACCGGTAGTGGCGCAGGACGTCGGTGAACCCCATCCGGTAGTACAGCCGCCACGCCCGCGACGGGCCTTCCGGTGTGGACAGCAGGACCCTGCTCGCGTCGACCCTGGACAGCAGGCGGCGCAGCAGGTCCTCGCCCACGCCGCGGCCCTGCGCGGCGGGGCGCACGTGCACCTCGGTCAGCTCGAAGTAGTCCTCGAGCCAGATGTCGGCGTACTCGGGGCCGGAGCGCTCGACGATCCCGCGGCGCACCTGCTCGTGCCACCACTGGCCGTTCGCCCCGCGGTAGCCGTAGGCGATCCCGACCATGCTGTCGTCGGTGTCCAGCGCGGCCACGCAGCACCAGCCGGGACGCAGCATGTGCGCCAGCCACATCGGGGCGCGCTGCTCCGCGGTGCCCGCCGGGTAGCGCATGGCCGTGACGTAGAGCGACAGCGCCTCGGACAACCGGACACGCAACTCGTCCTGGGTGAGGTCGACGAAGCGTTCGACCCGGGGTGGCACGGCGGTCACGGCACGCGATTCTCCTCCTCGGCCCCCACGTCCGCAGCCACGCCCCCGGTCAGCGCCACGAGCTCGTCGAACGTCGTGGGAAACACCGCCTTGGGATGCCCCGCCGCGGCCCACACGACGGCGTGGTCGGCCAGCGCCCGGTCGACCAGCGTGCGGATGGGCCGGACGTGCCCGACCGGTGCGACGCCGCCGATCGGCTGGCCGGTGTGCTCGCGCACGAACGCCGGGTCGGCGCGGCCGACCCGGTCCGCCCCGGCCAGCTCGGCCAGCCGGTCGGTGTCGGCGCGGTGCGCGCCGGAGGTCAGCGCGAGCAGGGGGACCACCTGCTCACCCCGCACGGCGCGGAACACCAGGCTGTTCGCGATGGCGCCGACCGGGACGCCGAGGGCCGCCGCGGCGGCGGCCGCGGTGCGCACGTCATCGGCCAGGACGCGGACTCCGTCGGCGGCGGCGGTGAGCCCCGCTTCGCGCAGGGCGGCCGAGACCGTGCTGATCGCGGGGTGTTCGGGGGTGGTCATGGGCTCATCAGAACACATCCCGCTCCGGTGCCGGGACGGCGAGTCGGACGGAAATCCGGGCCGAGGTTGAGTCTGTCCAGACACGGAGTTAAGCTCGAATCGTTCGAACATGCGTTCGAGCACAGGTCCGGTGGTGGGGCGGGGGAAGCGCCTCACCACCGGGCACCGCCGGCTTCCCCACGGCACCGCGTCACGGCAGTGACGCCCACGGACCGCGAGGAGGAGTCAGGTGACCACAACTCTGGACCATCGGGATCCGGTGTCGAACGCGCCGGAGTCCGCGCTCACCCTGCTCGTCCAGGCCGAACGAGGACTGACCGAGGCGGCCGTGGAGTCCGACGCCGCACAGCGGTTCGCCCAGGCCTACCTGGCGGCCCTGCGGGCGGCGGCGGCGCTGCTGGCCATGCGCGGGCGTCCGCACCGGGCCAGGGCCCGGCCGATGAGCGTGTGGACGCTGCTCGCCTCGGTCGCGCCGGAGATGCGCGAGTGGGCCGCGTTCTTCGCCTCCTGCTCGGCCACCCGCGCGTCGGTACAGGCCGGCATCACCCGCGCTGTCACCGCCCGCTCCGCGGACGACCTCGTGCGCCAGACCGGCCAGTTCCTGGAGCTGGTCGCGCGCGCGATCCGCGGCACGACACCATGACCGGACGGGCACTCGCCGACTACGGCCGTCTGCTCGAGGTGCTGGACGTGGAGGGAGACCTGCTGGCGTCGTCGGCGGGCGGGGCGGACCCCGCGCTCGCCGTGCCGAACGCGCCCGGGATGACCCTCGGCGGCACCGTGCGGCACGTCGGCAGCGTCTACCGGATGGTCGTCGCCTGGGTACGCGCCGGCGGCCACCAACCCACCCGGTGGCAGCGCGCCCCGGAGGACGGTCAGACGCTCGAGGACTACCTCCGCACCGGGCACCGGGCGCTGGTCGAGCAGCTGGCCGAGCACGACCCCGAGGAGGCCTGCTCGACCTGGTGGCCGCTGCATCAGGCCTACGGGTTCTGGTACCGGCGGATGGCCCACGAGAGCACGATCCACCGCATCGACGTGCAGCAGGCGGCCGCCGGCATGACCGTCGGCGCTATCAGCGAGGACGTCGCGCTGGACGGGGTGGACGAGATCCTCTCGCTCTGGTTCACCCACCGCCTCGGGGTACTGGGGGTGGCGAACTCCTGGCGCGGGCAGGTTGCCGTGGTCGCGGGCGGGCAGCAGTGGATCGCGAGCATGTCCGCCGGGGGCACCTCGGCCTGGCGGGCCGGCGAGGACGAGATCGAGGGCGTCGACGCCAGCGTGACCAGCGACCCCACCGGGATGTTCCTGTGGCTGTGGGGGCGGCGTCCGATCCGCGCGGTCACCCCGGCCGGCGACCGGGCGGGGATCGCGCAGCTCTGGCACCTGCTGCGGTTGGCGACCCACTGACGACGCGGTGCTGTCGACCACGTGGACTGTCGGTGTGATCGGTTAGCGTTCGGGCATGCCCACCCGACTGGTCAACATGGTCGTCGACGCCGCGGATCCGGACGCGCTGGCCGGGTTCTGGTCCGAGCTGCTCGGCTGGCGGACCGAGGGCTCGTTGCCGGGCGAGGTGGACGTGATCGCCCCGGAGGACGACGGCTGGCGGATGGACCTGGTCTTCGTGCCGGTCGAGGAGCCGAAGGCGGTGAAGAACCGGGTCCACCTGGACCTGGCCAGCGCCTCGCCCGACCAGCAGATGGCCATCCTCGACCGCGCGCTCGCGCTCGGTGCGCGGCGGGCGGACGTGGGGCAGCGCAACGTGCCCTGGTTCGTCCTGGCCGACCCGGAGGGCAACGAGTTCTGCGTGCTCGAGCCCCGGCCGGAGTACACCGACACCGGTGCGGTGGCCGCGGTCGTCGCCGCCGCGTTGGCACCCGAGCGCCTGGCCGAGTTCTGGTCGGCGGCGACGGGATGGCCGGTCGCCCGAGCCAGCGGCGCGGTGGTCTCCTTACGCGACCCCGACGGCCGGGGTCCGTGGCTGGAGTTCGTCCGCACCGCCGAGCCACACGCGGTGAAGAACCGCGTGCACCTCGACGTCGCCCCGTTCGCCGACGGCGCGGTCGCGGTCGAGGTCGAGCGCCTGAGCGCGTTGGGTGCCCGCCCCGCCGACATCGGCCAGGGCGACGTGCCCTGGACCGTGCTGGCCGACCCCGAGGACAACGAGTTCTGCGTGCTCACCCCGCGGTGATGTCCCCCCGGCCGTAGGTTCCTACTTTCGTCGGGGGTGATCCTGGTCAGTCGACAGATCAACTTCGGTGCCGCCGGTTTCTACGTTTGTCGCCATGAGACACACCTTCACCGGGTTGCTGGCGGTTGCCGGTCTGGTCCTCGCCCCGGCTGGTCCGGCGCACGCGGCAGCACCCGACGCCGGGCTGAGCGCGGCGGCTGTCGACGCCTACCTCGAGGAGGCCGTGGAGTCCACCGGGCTCCCGGGCCTGTCCGTGGTCGTCACCCACGGCGAGACGGTCGTGCACGCCGCCGGCTACGGGCACGGCTCGGACGGCGAACCGATCACCGAGCACACCCCCATGCGGATCGCGTCGATGAGCAAGGCGTTCACCGCGATGGCCGTGATGACCCTGGTCGACGACGGCAGGATTTCCCTCGACGAGCCGGTCGCCGCGCAGCTGCCGGAGTTCCGCATGGCCGACGAGCGCACCGGCCGGATCACGGTGCGCCAGCTGCTCAACCAGACCTCCGGCCTGTCCGACACGACCGTGGACGTCGACGCGGCCCAGTCGACGACGTCGCTGTCCGACTACGTCGCCACGCTGGCCGACGGCGAGCTGGCCGCCGAACCGGGTTCCCGTTGGGCGTACTGCAACGTCAACTACGACCTGGCCGCCCGGGTGGTCGAGGTCGCGAGCGGGCAGCGCTTCGCGGACTACCTGGCCGACGACGTCTTCGCGCCGCTCGGCATGACCGACAGCGCGGTCAGCGACCGGCTCGTCCACCCGGCGGAGGGGTACAACTCGCTGTACGGGGCCTGGGTGTCCCGGCCGGAGCTGCCCGCGTTCCTCAACGGCAACGGCGCCGGCGGTGTCATCACCACCGCCGCCGACATGGGCAAGTGGCTGGTGAGCCAGAGCGGCGAGGGCACCCAGCTGGTGACGCCGGAAAGCCTGCGGAGCATGCACACGGCCCCCGACGGGCAGAACTACGCCATGGGGTGGGGCGAACAGACCGTGGACGGCGTCGAGATGATCACCCACGGCGGCAACCTCTTCACCTACACCGCCTCCGCGGCGGTCGTCCCGGACACCGGTTACGGCTTCGCGGTGATGGCCAACAGCGCGGCACTCCACGACGACACCTTCGACGTGCTGCGCGGGCTCCTCGCGCTGAGCGACGGTCGCTCGCCGGAGATCCCGGGCGGTGACCGGCAGCTGGTCGAGCTCGTGCTGGGTCTGCTCGCGCTGGGCGGGGTGGGGCTGGCGGTGCTCGGGGTGGTGCGGGCGCGCCGCTGGGCGGTACGGCGTGCCGGAAGTCCCCGATGGCGGATCGGGTTGCGCCTGGTCCCGGCGCTGCTGCCGGTGCTGGTGCTGGCCGGTTACCCGGACCTGGTCTCGTTCCTGATGAACGGGCGCAGGGTCACCTGGGCCCAGCTCACCTACTTCGCCGCGCCGCTGACCATCACCGTCGTCGTCGCGGCGGCGGCCGGGGTGGCCACGGTCGTGACGCGGCTGGTCAGGCTGGCGCCGGTAGCGTGAACCCGGTGAGGAACGGCGCGGTCCTGTTGGCCATCGCGGGGTGCGCGGTGGTCAACGGGTTGAGCCTGGACGCGGTCCCGCCGTGGCGACAGCTGGCCTTCGTGGTGCTGACCGTCCTCGCCTACCTCCACGGGCGCCACCTGCCGGTGGCACGCGGCTGGCTGCTGCTGGGTGCGGTCGCACTGGGCGGGGTGGTCGTCACCGTTCTGGACTTCTGGACCGGAATCGGTGCTTTGCTGGTCCTCGGCGTCTTCGTCGTGCTGCCGTGGCTCGCCGGCCGCTTCCGGCGGCAGCAGGCCGAGCTGGTGGCGGTGGGCCGGGACCGGATCGCCCAGCTCGAGCGGGAACAGCGGCTTCTCGCCGAACGCGTCGCGCTCGAGGAACGGGCCAGGATCGCCGCCGACATGCACGACTCGCTCGGCCACGAGCTGGCGCTGATCGCGCTGCGGGCCGGGGCGCTGGAGCTGGCCGACGACCTGAGTGGCCGGAACCGGCAGGCCGCCACCGAGTTGCGGGAGTCCGCGGTCACCGCGACCGACCGTCTCCGCCGCACCATCGGCGTGCTCCGCGCGTCCGACACCGCCCCGACCGAGCCACCGGACGAGTCCGTCGAGGACCTGGTCGGTCGCGCGCGTGCGGCCGGCATGACCGTCACCCTCCAGCACACCGCCGCCGGGTCCGGTGTGTCGGCGAACCTGCCGTCGCTGGTGGACCGCGCCGTGCACCGGGTGGTGCAGGAGTCGCTGACCAACGCCGCGCGGCACGCTCCCGGCGCGGAGGTGCTCGTGCGCATCGAACGCGCCGCTGGCACGGTCGTCGTCACCGTCGACAACAGCGCCGGCAACGCGCCGGCGCCAACCAGCGGCGGAGGCGGGAACGGGGTGGCCGGTCTGCGCGAGCGGGTCCGCCTCCTCGGCGGCACGGTGGCGGCCGGGCCCCGGGCCGGCGGGTTCACCGTGACGGCCCGCCTGCCGGTCGACCATGAGGAGAACCGATGATCCGCGTCGTACTGGCCGACGACGAGGCGATGGTCCGGGCGGGGGTGAAGGCCATCCTGGCCACCGATCCCGGCATCGAGGTGGTCGCCGAGGCCGCGGACGGGCGTGCCGCGGTCGACCTGGCCTGCGCCCACCGCCCCGACGTCGTACTGCTGGACATCCGCATGCCCCGCCTCGACGGGCTGGCCGCCGCGGCCGAGCTGCGGACCACGCTGCCGGAGGTCGGTGTCGTCATGCTGACCACGTTCGACGAGGACGGGTACGTCGCCGAAGCACTCGACCAGGGCGCCAGCGGCTTCCTGCTCAAGGCCGCCGACCCGCGCGAGCTGATCCTCGGCGTGCGCGCGGTAGCCGACGGGGCGGCATATCTGTCCCCGCGGATCGCCCAGAAGGTCATCACCCATCTGACCGGCAACACCCTCTCCAGATCCGCCACCGCACGCGAACGGGCGGCGTCGCTCACCCCACGGGCGCGCGAGGTCCTGGCGCTCGTCGGTAGTGGACTGTCCAACAGGGACATCGCCGACAGGCTGTTCGTGTCGGAAGGCACCGTGAAAACCCACGTCAGCGCCATCCTGGCGCAGCTCGACCTGGACAACCGCGTCCAAGCCGCGATCCTCGCCCACGAAGCCGGCCTCACGCACCCGAACGGCTGACCGCCACCGCGGGCGCTACGCGTCGGAGCCTCAGGAAGACATCGCCGCGCGGTCGGCCGCACTGCGGAGAACGCAGAACTCGTTGCCCTCGGGGTCCGCGAGGACGACCCAGCCAGCGCCATCGGGTTCCCGGCGATCGTCCACGAGGGTGGCCCCAAGGTTCAGCAGCCGCTCGACCTCGTCCTCGCGCGTGGTCTCCGGACGCAGGCACAGGTGCACCCTGTTCTTGATCGTCTTCGGTTCCGGCACCTGGTTGAAGTGCAGCCGCGGGCCCTCCGGCAGCATCACCTCGGTCTCTGGATCACCTGGCCTGTCGTCCCGACCCAGGGGACAGCCGAGCACCTCGCTCCAGAACCGGGCCAGCTCGTAGGCATCCGCGCAGTCGATCGCCACGTTCTGCAATACCGAGACCATGCGCGAGAGCTTGCCCGAAGCACCGCTCGGTGCGCCAGAATTCGCGGCCAGAGCACCAGAACGTTCGTAACCGGCTCCAGGAACGTTTCTGCCACCGTTCGAGACGCTGGGCGGAACATCCGGTCTCAGGCGCGGAGTCGCAGTCCTTTCGGGGTGGCCCGGAAGCCGGCGTCCTGGAGGACCGTGGCGAGGTTCGAGGTGAGCGCCACCTCGCCGTCGGCGCGTTGGACCGCCAGCTGGCCGAGCCAGCCCTCCCGGACGGCTCGGGAGAGGGCTTCGGCGGCCGCGCGCAGGGTGGGGTCGTCGTCGGTGAAGGAGAGCAGCGAGCGGCCGCCGCGCTCGACGTACAGGGCGGGTACGCCGTCGACCAGGACCGCCAGGGCGCCGGCCTTGCGGGCGGGGCGGTGCTTGCCCTCGCCGAGCGGGTCGGGCCAGGGCAGGGCCGCGCCGTAGGGTTGCGCCGGGTCGGCCGCGGCCAGGACGCGGGACACCGTGTCCTCGGGAGCGGGTGTGCCGTCCGAACGCGACAGTGCGCGCAGCCGGTCGACGGCGCCACGCGCCGCGAACTGGGACGCGCCCAGGCCCTCCACCACGTACCCGCGAACGATCTGGCCGGACTCCTCCATCGCCCGCAGCACCTTGTACACCGCGCTGAACCCACCGCTCACCCGCTCGGTGTCCAGCGCCCCCCTGGTCAACACGCCGTGGCGCTCCAGAAAGGACTCAGCGCGGGCGTGCGCCCGACGGGTCGGGTCGGCCTCCCGGGGCGTCACCAGCGACCAGCGGCCGGCCGCCGTCGGAGGGCCGGTTCGGCTGGGCATCGCCGCGCGGGCGCCGCGCAGCCTCGCGTACCGGCCGCGCGGTGTGGAGGCGCGTGCCTTGTGCGCCGCACCCCGGCCGGACACCAGCGCACGCAGCGGCGCGATCGTGTCGTTGGTGACCAAGCCCGCCCACACCAGGTCCCAGAGCGCCCCGAGGGTGTCCGCGTCCGACGGTGCCGGCGCCCCGCCGTCGAGGAGCACCGCGCCAGCGCGGTCGGCGAGCTGGCGGAAGAACAGCGCCCCACCGTCCATCGCGGACAGCAGGGCCGTGTGCAGCGGGGTGTCCGGGACGACCTCCT
Source organism: Actinophytocola xanthii (assembly GCF_001921205.1). Lineage (GTDB taxonomy): Bacteria > Actinomycetota > Actinomycetes > Mycobacteriales > Pseudonocardiaceae > Actinophytocola > Actinophytocola xanthii. The sequence goes on from NZ_MSIE01000024.1 coordinate 39,355, forward strand.
CGACGCCGGGCAGCAGCAGGTCGGCCACGTCCGTCGGCGCGAGCGCGACCCAGCCGTCCCCGCCGGCCAGCGAGCCCGTGCCGCACCAGGTCACCTCGCCCGCCGTGGTCAGCTCGTCGAGCAGAGCCGGCGCGTAGCCGGGCAACCGCGAGGGCAGCACCAGCGACTCCAGCCCGCTCGCCGGCAGCGGAGCACCCGCCAGCTGCTCCACCACCGACAGCACGTCGTCGGCCGTCGGCGCGGCCCGCAACCGCCGGCCCACCCCGTGCCAGGCGGGCAGGAAGCGGCCGAGCGCGGCCGGCTCCACCGGCTCGACCTCGGCCCGCAGCTTCGCCAGTGACGCCCGGCGCAGCCGCCGCAACACCTCCGCGTCGCAGTACTCCGTGTGCACCCCGCCCGGCCGCAGCTCTCCGCGCACCATCCGGCCCGTCCCGACCATGCGGTCCAGCACGGCGGTGACCACCGCGACGCCGAGACCGAAGCGCGCCGCGGCGTCCGCCGCCGGGAACGGGCCGTGCGTGCGGGCGTAGCGGGCCAGCAGATCCCCGAGCGGGTCGGCGACCGGTTCGGTGAACGCCTCCGGGACGCCGACGGGCAGCGCGGTACCCAAGGCGTCGCGCACCCGACCCGCGTCCTCGATGATCACGAACCGCTCCTCGCCCGCGATCCGCACCCGGATGATCCGCCGCTGCCGTTCCAGCTCGGTCAGCCACTCCGGCCGCACACCCCGCGCCGCGGCCTCCTCCTCGGACAGGTCGCCGAGGAACCGCAGCAGGTCGGCCGCGTCCTCCGCGTGCCGCGCCGCCCGCTCCGGGTCCAGCCGCCGAAGCGAACGTTCGACCTCGGCGACCACCTCGGCGTCGAGCAGCTCCCGGATCGCCTCCGAGCCCAGCAGCTCGGCGAGCAGCGAGCTGTCCAGCGACAGCGCCGCCGCCCGCCGCTCGGCCAGCGGCTGGTCGGCGTCGTAGAGGAACATCCCCGCGTACCCGAACAGCAGGCTGCGGGCGAACGGCGAGGCCGACTGCGTCTGCACCTCCACCACCCGCACCCGCCGCGCCCGGACGTCGGCCATCAGCTCCCGCAGCCCGGCGACGTCGTAGACGTCCTGCAGGCACTCCCGCATCGCCTCGAGCACGACGGGGAACCGCTCGTACTTCGCCGCGACCGACAGCAGCTGGGCCGAGCGCTGGCGCTGGCGCCACAGCGGTGTCCGCCGGCGCGGGTCGCGCCGCGGCAGCAGCAGCGACCGGGAGGCGCACTCCCGGAACCGGGAGGCGAACAGCGCCGACCCGCCCACCTCCGCGACCACGATCTGCTCCACCTCCTCCGGGTCGAGCACCACGTCCTCCGCGCTGGCGGTGATCTCCCTGCCCTCGTCGTCGACCATGTCGGCCAGCTGGATCACGATGCCGTCGTCGGAGTGCGCGACCCGGCCCTCCACACCCCGCCGCTCCCGCAGCCGGGCGCCGATCGCCAGCGCCCACGGCGCGTTCACCTGCGCGCCGAACGGCGAGTGCACGACCAGCCGCCAGTCGCCCAGCTCGTCCCGGAACCGCTCGATCAGCACCGTCCGGTCGTCCGGGACGTGCCGGGTGGCCTCCTTCTGCTCGGCCAGGTACGCGATGAGGTTGTTCGCCGCGAGCTGGTCCAGCCCGGCATCGGCGGCCCTGGCCCGCGCCCGCTCCTCGGGCATGCCCGACAGCTCACGCAGGAACTTGCCCAGCGCGCGGCCCAGCTCCAGCGGCCGGCCCGGTGAGTCGCCCTTCCAGAACGGCATGCGCGCCGGTTCGCCCGGCGCCGGCACCGCGATCACCCGGTCGTGGGTGATGTCCTCGATCCGCCAGGAGGACGTGCCGAGCAGGAACGTGTCACCGACCCGCGACTCGTACACCATTTCCTCGTCCAGCTCGCCGACCCGCGAGCCCGGCCCGTTCTCCCCTGGCGGGGTCATCACCGTGAACAGGCCCCGGTCGGGGATCGTGCCGCCGGAGGTGACCGCGAGCCGCTGCGCCCCCGGCCGCCCGCGCAGCTCGCCGTTGACCCGGTCCCAGGTGATCCGGGGGCGCAGCTCGCCGAACTCCTCGCTCGGGTAGCGCCCGGCCAGCATGTCCAGCACCGAGTGCAGCGCGTTCTCCGGCAGCGCGGCGAACGGGGCCGCGCGCCGCACGACCGCGGCCAGCTCCTCGACGGCCCACGGCTCCAGCGCCACCATCGCGACCACGTGCTGAGCCAGCACGTCCAGCGGGTTGCGCGGGTAACGCATGGACTCGATGGCGCCCTCGGCCATCCGCTCGGCGACCACCGCGCAGGACACCAGATCCCCGCGGAACTTCGGGAACATCACCCCGCGGGAGACCGCGCCCACCTGGTGACCGGCCCGGCCGATCCGCTGCATCCCCGAGGCGACCGAGGGCGGTGCCTCGATCTGCACGACCAGGTCGACCGCGCCCATGTCGATGCCCAGCTCCAGCGACGAGGTGGCCACCACACAGGGCAGGCGCCCGGACTTGAGGTCCTCCTCGACCGAGGTCCGCTGCTCGCGCGACATCGAGCCGTGGTGCGCCCTGGCGATGGTCGGCGAGGCCACCCCCGCCGCCCAGCCGGACTCGGCGATGGCCTGGGCCGGGAACCGCCCCACGTCCGCCGGGTACACCGGCCGCTCCTCGGCCAGCTCGTTGAGCCGGGAGGTCAGCCGCTCGGACAGCCGCCGGGAGTTGGTGAACACGATCGTCGACCGGTGCTGGCGGACCAGCTCGAGCACCCGCTCCTCGACGGCCGGCCAGATCGAGGGCCGGCGCGGGCCGCCCGGTTCGCCGGTCAGCTCCTCCAGCATGCCGATCCCGCCGGGCAGGTGCGCGGGGACGTCCGGGTCGGGGGTGAACGAGCCAGGGTCCGACGGCGGCGGCGGCCCGTCGAGCTCGGTCATGTCCTCCACCGGGACCACCACGCGCATCTCGATGGTCTTGCCGATGCTCGGGGCGACCACCGTCACCGGCCGGGTGCCGGCGAGGAACGTGCTCACCTCGTCGATCGGTCGGACCGTCGCGGACAGGCCGATGCGCTGGGCGGGCCGGGGGAGCAGCTCGTCGAGCCGCTCCAGCGAGACCGCGAGGTGCGCCCCGCGCTTGGTGCCGACCACCGCGTGCACCTCGTCGACGATCACCGTCTCCACGCCGCGCAGCGAGTCCCGCGCGGCGGAGGTCAGCAGCAGGAACAACGACTCGGGGGTGGTGACCAGCACGTCGGGCGGGGTGCGGGCGAACGAGCGGCGCTCCTCGGCCGGGGTGTCGCCGGTGCGCATGCCCACGGTGATGCCCGGCTCGCCCAGGTCGAGCCGGCGCATCGCCTGGCCGATGCCGGCCAGCGGCGCCCGCAGGTTGCGCTGAACGTCGACCGCGAGCGCCTTGAGCGGCGAGACGTAGAGCACCCGGCAGCGCCGCGTCCGCTCGGCCGGCCGAGGGCTCGAGGCCAGTCGGTCCAGCGCCCACAGGAACGCCGCGAGCGTCTTGCCCGACCCGGTGGGTGCGACGACCAGCGCGTGCTCCCCGGCCGCCGCCGCGCGCCAGGCGCCCGCCTGCGCCTCGGTCGGCGCCGCGAACGCGCCGGCGAACCACTGTCTGGTCGCCGACGAGAACAGGTCGAGCACGTCGGAGGTCACGTTGTCCATCATGAACCGCGGCACCGACAGTTTTCTCCGGCCCGGGCGTCACCGGCGGTAGTACACCCGCGACGCGGTGCCGGAAGTGCGGGACCTGTCCCACAGCGCCGGTCCCGCATGGCAGCATCTCCTGCACACGGTGGGTGCCGCCTGGGCAGGAGCGGGCGGGCCCGGATGAGGGGAGCGACGTGAACGTCCTGTCGGTGGATCTCGGCACGTCCAACACGGTCGCCGTGCTGGCCGCGTACGGACGTCCACCGCGGGTGGTGGATGTGGACGGCGCGTCGATGATGCCCTCCGCGGTCTTCGCCGACGAGGACGGCAAGATCGTGGTCGGCCGGGATGCCGAGCGGCGGGCCAGGTTGGACCCGGCCCGGTTCGAGCCCAACCCCAAGCGCCGGGTCGACGAGGGCACGCTGCTGCTCGGCGACCAGGTCGTCCCGGTCACCGACGCGCTCGCCGGGGTGCTGCGCCGGGTCGTCGACGAGACCTCCCGGCAGCTGGGCGGCGCGAAGCCCGACGAGGTGCGGCTGACCCACCCGGCCCAGTGGGGGCCGGTGCGGCGCAACGTGCTGCTGTCCGCGGCCCGCCAGGCGGGGATGGGCGCCAACCTCGTGCTCGTGCCGGAGCCGGTCGCCGCCGCCGCGCACTTCGCCTCGTTCCCCGGCCAGACCCTCGCGCCCAACCAGGCGTTGGCCGTCTACGACCTGGGGGCCGGCACGTTCGACGTGGCGATCGTCGGCGCCACCCAGAAGGGCTTCGTCGTGCTCGCCGAGGCGGGCCTGCCCGACCTGGGTGGGCTGGACGTGGACCAGGCCCTGCTCGAGCACGTCGGCCGACAGGTCTCCCACCGGGAGCCGAGCCGCTGGCAGAGCATGCTGCGGCCGGTGAACACGGCCGACCGGCGCGCGCAGCGGGCCCTGCGCGAGGACGTCAAGGCGGCCAAGGAGTCGCTCTCCCGCCACCCGCAGACCGAGGTTCCGCTACCGGAGCCGTTCGACGACGTGCTCGTCACCCGGGTCGAGCTGGAGGCCCTGATCCGGCCGGGGCTGCTGCGCAGCGTCGAGTTGCTCGCCGGCACCATCCGCTCCACCGGCATGACCCCCGACCGGCTCGTCGGCATCTACCTGGTCGGCGGCTCGAGCCGGATCCCGCTGGTCGCGACGCTGATCGCGGAGCAGCTGCGGGTGGTGCCGACCAGCCTGGACCAGCCGGAGACCGCCGTCGCCCTCGGTGCGCACCACGTGCCCCAGGAGGGCGTCACGATGCGCACCAGCGACATCAGCAACACGATCGAGGACGCCCAGCGCACCAGGCAGGTGGTCACGCCGCGTCCGGGCACCTACCCGCCGCAGGCGCCGCCGACCGGGGCGACGCCCGTGCAGAGCGCCTTCCCGCAGAGCGGCCCGCAGCGCGTCCCGACCGGTCCGCCCTCCGGCCCGACACCGGTGCCGCCGCGACCACCCGGTCCGCCCGCCGGGCCCAACCCCTCCTTCGTCCCGCACGCCGCGCGGCCGGCCTCGAGCGGGTCGAGCAACAAGCCCTGGTACATCGCCACGGCGGTGGTCGCGGTCGTGGTGATCGCGGTAGTCAGCATCCTGATCGCCACCTCGGGCGGCTCCGGCGGGGGCTCGGGCACCTCGGCCGAGGGCGGCTGCGACAACCGCCAGCCCGACGACAAGGGCTTCAGCGGGTGCATGCGTGAGCTCGCAGGGTCGGTGATCGAGCACAACGAGTGCTCGTCGGGTGCGGTCAACCCCACCGGCGGCGCCTCGCTGGAGACCCAGGGCGCCACGACCGCGTCCTGCACGATGGACGACGGCTTCACCGTCATGTACATGCACTTCGGCTCCTCGGAGAACGCCGACGGCAGCGAGGCCTCCGGGCAGGACAACGCCCGGCAGTACGTGGACACGATCAACGAGCAGCTGGAGTCCCTGGCCGGCCTCGGTGTCGAGCCGGAGAACGGCGAGTGGAGCGGCGACGGCCTGACCGGCGACTACACGGTCTTCGAGGCCCAGGGCCTCGGTGTGCTCGTGTTCCAGGCCACCGACTCGCCGGTCGTCGGGGTGCTCATGCGCACCGACAGCGCGAGCTCCGACGGCGGGTCGCTCGAGACCTTCTACGACGAGCACGTCAAGCCGGGCACAGACGGAGGCGCCTGACCGTGATCGTGCTGTCGGTGGACCTGGGGACCTCCAACACCGTCGCCGTGCTCGCGGCGCACGGGCGCCCGCCGCGCGTGGTGGAGGTGGACGGGGCGGCGACCATGCCCTCCGCGCTGTTCGCGGCGGAGGACGGGAGCCTGGTCGTCGGCCGCGACGCCGAGCGCCGGGCCAGGTTGGACCCGGCCCGGTTCGAGCCCAACCCCAAGCGTCGGGTGGACGAGGGCACGCTGCTGCTCGGCGACCTCGTCGTGCCGGTCACCGACGCCTTCGCCGCCGTGCTCGGCCGGGTCGCCGAGGAGACCTCCCGGCAGCTGGGCGGCGCGAAGCCCGACGAGGTGCGGCTGACCCACCCGGCCCAGTGGGGCCCGGCGCGGCGCAACGTCCTGCTCGCCGCCGCCCGCCTTGCCGGGTTCGGCCCCGACCTGGTGCTGGTGCCCGAGCCGGTCGCGGCCGCCGCCCACTTCGCGTCCTTCCCCGGCCAGGCGCTGCCGCCGGGGCAGGCGCTCGCCGTGTACGACCTCGGGGCCGGCACGTTCGACGTGGCGATCGTGGGCGCGACGCAGAGCGGGTTCGCCGTGCTGGCCGAGAACGGCCTGCCCGACCTGGGCGGGCTGGACGTGGACCAGGCCCTGCTCGAGCACGTCGGCCGGCAGGTCTCGCACCGGGAGCCGAGTCGGTGGCAGAGCATGCTGCGGCCGGAGTCCACGGCGGACCGGCGAGCCAGGCGCGCGATGGCCGAGGACGTGAAGGCGGCCAAGGAGTCGCTCTCCCGCCACCCGCAGACCGAGGTTCCGCTGCCGGAGCCGTTCCCCGACGTCCTGGTTACCCGGAACGAGCTGGAGGCCCTGGTCCGGCCGAGCCTGCTGCGCACGGTCGAGCTGCTGGCCGGCACCATCCGGGCTACCGGGCTCACGCCCGACCGGCTGGCCGGCATCTACCTGGTCGGTGGCTCGAGCCGGATCCCGCTGGTCGCGAACCTGATCGCGGAGCAGCTGCGGGTGGTGCCGACCAGCCTGGACCAGCCGGAGACCGCGGTCGCGCTGGGCGCCCACCACGTGACGCAGGAGGGCGTCAGCCTGCGCACCAACCGGCTGGCCGGCCAGCCGTCCACCGGTCCCCATCCGACCGTCCAGCCCACCGGCCCGCAGCCGACCGTCACGCCGCCCGCCTATCCGACGCCGCCGGGCGGCGGGCCGATGCCCGTGCCGGTACCCGCGCCGGCGCCCCCCGCGCCGGCGCCGGGCCGGCGCCGGATGCTGGTCGTCGCGGCCTCGGTCGTGGTGCTGGCGGTCGCCGTGGTGGGGGCGCTGCTGCTGTTCCGGTCCGAGAGCGATCTGCCGACCGCCGAGAGCTGCCGGGAGAAGGGTGAGGTCGACAGCGCGGGCTTCAGCAGCTGTCTGCGGCAGCTCGCCGGCGCTGTCGCCGACGGCGAGTGCCAGCCCGCCGACGCGGCGTCGGGGGCCGACGTGTCCTGTGCCCTGGCCGAGGACTACCGGGTCAACTACGCGCACGTGGCGTCGGTGGACGACGCGCGGGAGGTGGCGAACACGCAGCTCGCCGACAAGACCGAGAGCGACCACGTCGAGGCCGACTGGCGCGGCAACGGCCTCGACGGCCGGTTCCGGGCCGCGGTCAGCGGCGGCACCGGGGTGCTGGTGTTCACCGTGAAGGACCGCCCGCTGGTCGGGTGGCTCACCAAGACCGAGCTGCGTGCCTCGGACGAGTTCACCCCCGACGCCATGGCCGACTTCTTCGCCGAGCGCGTCCAGCCGGGGACCTGAGATGCCCTACCTCGGACTGGTCACCCTCGTCGTGCACGACTACGACGAGGCGATTGCCTTCTACGTCGGCGCGGTCGGCTTCGAGCTGCGTGAGGACACGCTGCTCGCCGACGGCAAGCGCTGGGTCGTCGTCGTCCCGCCGGGGGCGAGCGAGACCGGGTTGCTGCTGGCACGGGCGGACGACGAGGCGCAGCGGACCCGGGTCGGGGACCAGACCGGCGGGCGGGTCGCCCTGTTCCTCGCCACCGACGACTTCGCGCGGGACCACGCCAGGATGGTGGCGAACGGCGTCGTGTTCGACGAGGAGCCCCGGCACGAGCCCTACGGCACGGTCGCGGTGTTCCGCGACCTGTACGGCAACGCCTGGGACCTCGTCCAGCCCGTCTGAGTCCGGGGTCCTGGCCAGGTCAGCGGCGGTTGCGCAGGGCGCGCACGCCCAGGACGATCGTGACGAGCAGACCCGCCACGATCGCGATGTCGAGCAGGATCGACTCCAGGCTGGTCGGTGCCATGACCGCATTCTCGCGGGTCTCGTAGGCTGGTGTCGATGCGAATCACCGCCTTCCGGAAGATGATGGCCGACGAGTTCGGCGAGATCAGGGCCGACATGCTGGCCCGCGACCACGTCTTCGGCGCGTTGGGGAACCGGACGGTTGACCAGGCCCTGGAGGCCGGGGTGCCCGCCAAGGAGATCTGGCGCGCCGTGTGCGACACGTTCGAGGTGCCTCCCGAGCGCCGCTGAGCGCGGGCAGGGTACACCTCGGCGTGTCGCGGGAGCGTCGAACAGACGTTCGGCTAGCCTGGTTGTCCACAACCGGGTCAACCATCCACAGGTCGCCCCCGGCAGCCCGAAACTGTCGGTCCGGCCCCGTAGCGTCGACAGCGTGAGTTCGAAGCGGTCCCGAAACAACCAAGGTGGATCTCAGATGGCACCAGCAGCACCCGATCGCGCGAAGGCGCTCGACCTCGCCCTCGCCCAGATCGACAAGAACTTCGGCAAGGGCTCGGTCATGCGTCTCGGCGACGAGAGCCGTGCCCCGATCGAGGTCATCCCGACCGGCTCCATCGCCCTGGACGTGGCACTCGGTATCGGCGGGCTCCCGCGCGGCCGCGTGGTCGAGATCTACGGCCCGGAGTCCTCCGGTAAGACGTCCCTGGCCCTGCACGCGGTCGCCAACGCGCAGCGCGCCGGCGGCATCGCCGCGTTCATCGACGCCGAGCACGCCCTGGACCCGGAGTACGCCAAGGCGCTCGGCGTGGACACCGACGCCCTGCTGGTGTCCCAGCCGGACACCGGTGAGCAGGCGCTGGAGATCGCGGACATGCTGATCCGCTCCGGTGCGCTCGACATCCTCGTCATCGACTCGGTCGCCGCGCTCGTGCCCCGCGCCGAGATCGAGGGCGAGATGGGCGACAACCACGTCGGTCTGCAGGCCCGCCTGATGAGCCAGGCCCTGCGCAAGATCGCCGGCGCGCTGAACAACTCCGGCACCACGGCGATCTTCATCAACCAGCTTCGCGAGAAGATCGGGGTGATGTTCGGGTCGCCGGAGACCACGACCGGTGGCAAGGCGCTCAAGTTCTACGCCTCGGTGCGCCTGGACGTGCGTCGCATCGAGACCCTCAAGGACGGCGGCGAGCCGGTCGGCAACCGCACCCGGGTCAAGGTCGTGAAGAACAAGGTCGCCCCGCCGTTCAAGCAGGCCGAGTTCGACATCCTGTACGGCAAGGGCGTCAGCCGCGAGGGCTCGCTGATCGACATGGGCGTGGATCAGGGCATCCTGCGCAAGTCCGGCGCCTGGTACACCTACGAGGGCGACCAGCTGGGGCAGGGCAAGGAGAACGCCCGCAAGTTCCTGCGCGACAACCCCGACGTGGCCAACGAGATCGAGAAGCGCCTCAAGGACAAGATGGGCATCGGCGCGAAGCTGGACGCCGAGGCCGAGCCGGCTCCCGCGCCGGTCGACTTCTAGGGGCGTGGCCGCCCCGCGAGCCCGGGGGACGGGCACCGACTCGTCCTCCGGCGAGGATCCGGCGCAGCGGGCGAAGGACATCTGCCTGCGCCTGCTCACCGCCCGCCCGCGCACCCGGGCGGAGCTGCGCCAGGCCCTGCTGCGAAAGGAGATCGACGAGGAGGTCGCCGACCGCGTCCTGGGCCGGCTGGACGAGGTCGGCCTGGTCGACGACGCGGCCTTCGCCGAGCTGTGGGTCCGCTCGCGGCACACCTACCAGGGCCTGGGGCGCCGCGCCCTGGCCACGGAGCTGCGCCGCAAGGGCGTCGACGAGTCCGTGGCCGCCGAGGCGGTCGCCGCCGTGGACGCCGACGCGGAGGAGTCCCGGGCCCGCGAACTCGTCCGCAAACGCCTCCGCTCGCTCACCGCGTCCGACGAGCCCACCCGCATCCGCAAACTCGTCGGCATGCTCGCCCGCCGCGGCTACCCCGAAGGCCTGGCCTTCCGAGTAGTCCGCGACGAGCTCCGTGCCACCGGCACCGACACCACCCTCCTCGACGACGCACTCTGACGTTTCGCCCCGGCGGCCTGGGGGCCGGGGTGACGGGCTTGTCCCCTGGATGCGGTCGCGCGGCCAGGTTGGTGCGGGCGCGCAGCGAACGGACTCGGTATGACTTCCCGGCGGGTCGGCCCGGACCGCGCCCGCCGCGTGGCCTGGCTGTGGGCGACGTGGCTGGCCCACCTACGTCGAGGGTCCTGCCGGGGGTCGGATGCGGTGGCGCTGCCCGGCCTGGCGACCCACTGCTCGGGTGGCTGCCGCCGTCGGGGATTTGTTCTCGAAAGCCGGCCCACCTTCGGACCGCTCCGCCGTCCGAACCGGAGAGCGGCTCGGAGGGCATCGCCGGAGGAACGCCACCCGGAGGGTGGGTTGTCCCGCGAGCCGGCACTCGCGGCATCGTCGGCCCTTTGGTCATCGGCCTGGAGGTGGCCCGTCGGGCAGCGGTGGGCGCGACGACGTGTCCCGCTCCCGCGGCGGCTCGCTCGGGCGGTCTCGACGTACTCGGCGCCGACGTCGCGGTTGTCGCGGTCGTTGCGGGCGGCCAGCACGAGCGCTGTCGGCCTCGAGGATCACCGCTTGCCACCGGCCGCGAACGTGCGTGCCCCGTCGAGCACGGCACGTGCGCGCGGATCACCGGACAGTCGCGTCGAAGCAGGGCAGAGCGGGCTCGGCGCATGCCACGGCGTAGGCGCTGAACTGCCGCGGCTCCGTCGGGGTGCGCTCGATCGGCTGGCGCCGGTCGGCGGTGTTCACCGGACGGCCATCTCGTCGCCGGGATGGCTGGGGCCTCGTCGCTGGTTCGGGCAGGGTGCCGGGAAGGAACCCGCCACGGCGTCACCTGAGCGTCGAGTCCACGTGCGACGTGCACGCGGACAGTCCTCTGTGGCTGATCGTCTGCCCCGGTCCGCCCCGGGTTCCGTCCACGGGGTGATCCCCCGAACGGGGGAGCAGAACCACAGCGAGACGGCGTCTCACAAACGATTCAGGGCACTCCTGACCGGCATTACAAACACAGTTGTATACAGAATGCACTAGCAGAGAGTGTTCCACGTAACACCCTGCCCGGGCCGTCCCGCGACCACGGCAACCGAGGAGTACGGTCACCTCGTGACCAGGTGCCGAAGCCTGCCCAACGTGCCCCAGCGCACCTTCGGCACAGGTCGGCGACCCCTCGTTTCCCATCGTGTGGTACTTCTCCATTCGCCACCGACGGCACCGTTGGCGGCATGGCGCCGTTCGGCGGTGTGACACGCGGAACGCCGCCGCCCACGACGAACACGGTTAGTCTCTAACAATCAAATTCTTCGTTCTGGAGTCGAGGACACAATGAAGGCAGGCGTCGGTGCCCCCGGTCGGGCGCAAATACCAGAGCGCACGCTTCGCACCGACCGATGGCGGATCTATCCGCTGACGACCGGCGCGATCCTGCTCTTCTTCATCGCTTACGCCACGGTCCGCATCTTCATGAACAAGTGGTACTGGGCGCCGGAGGAGCACTACCTCACCCCGATCTACTCGCCCTGTCTGAGCGAGTCCTGCGTCCCCGGCTCCAGCCACTTCGGCACGCCGCTGCCGGAAATCCCGTGGTTCCTGCCGATGGCGATCATCACCTTCGTCGTCCTCGCCGGGTTCCGCGGTACGTGCTACTACTACCGCAAGGCGGGCTACCGCTCGCTGTTCATGGCGCCCGCCGCGTGCGCGGTTCCCGAGCCCCACAAGAAGTACACCGGCGAGAGCAAGTTCCCGCTCGTCCTGCTCAACGCCCACCGCTACTTCTTCTACGGCGCGCTCGTCTTCGCCGCCATCAACGTCTACGACGCCGTACTCGCCTTCCAGGGCAAGGACGGCGGCTTCGGCATGGGCCTCGGCACGGTGATCATCCTGATCAACCTGGTGATGCTCACCGCCTACACGCTCTCCTGCCACGCGTGCCGGCACATCGTCGGCGGCCGGTTGAAGAACTTCTCCAAGCACCCGCTGCGCTACCGCTACTGGACCTTCGTCTCCAAGCTCAACGCGCGGCACGGCCAGTACGCCATGATCTCGCTGTTCACGGTGATCCTGACCGACGCCTACATCATGGCCGTCTCCGCCGGGTGGATCACCGACCTGCGGATCTTCAACTAAAGAAGGAATCATGGTTCAGGTTCAGGTCGAACGGTTTCCCTACGACGTCGTGGTGATCGGCGCCGGCGGCGCCGGCCTGCGGGCCGCCATCGAAGCCCGCGAACAGGGCAAGCGCACCGCGATCGTGAGCAAGTCGCTCTTCGGCAAGGCACACACGGTGATGGCCGAGGGCGGCTGCGCGGCCTCCATGGGCAACGTCAACGCCAAGGACAACTGGCAGGTCCACTTCCGCGACACGATGCGGGGCGGGAAGTTCCTCAACAACTGGCGTATGGCCGAGCTGCACGCCAAGGAGGCCCCGGACCGCGTCTGGGAGCTGGAGACCTACGGCGCGCTGTTCGACCGCACCAAGGACGGCAAGATCAGCCAGCGCAACTTCGGCGGCCACACCTACCCCCGCCTCGCGCACGTCGGCGACCGCACCGGCCTCGAGATGATCCGCACGATGCAGCAGAAGATCGTCTCGCTGCAGCAGGAGGACTTCGAGGAGTACGGCGACTACGAGGCCATGCTCAAGGTCTTCCCCGAGTGCACGGTCACCGAGCTGATCAAGGACAACGACCGGATCGCCGGCGCGTTCGCCTACTGGCGCGACAGCGGCAAGTTCATCCTCTTCGAGACCCCGGCGATCGTGCTCGCCACCGGTGGCATCGGCAAGTCCTTCAAGGTGACCTCGAACTCCTGGGAGTACACGGGGGACGGGCACGCGCTCGCCCTGCGGGCCGGCGCCACCCTGATCAACATGGAGTTCGTCCAGTTCCACCCGACCGGCATGGTCTGGCCGCCCAGCGTGAAGGGCATCCTCGTCACCGAGGGCGTCCGGGGTGACGGCGGCGTCCTCAAGAACTCCACCGGCGAGCGGTTCATGTTCGGCTACATCCCCGACGTCTTCAAGGGACAGTACGCGGAGACCGAGCAGGAGGCCGACGGCTGGTACAACGACCAGGACAACCACCGCCGCACGCCCGACCTGCTGCCCCGGGACGAGGTGGCCCGCGCCATCAACACCGAGGTGAAGGAAGGCCGCGGCTCACCGCACGGTGGCGTGTTCCTCGACATCGCGAGCCGCCTGCCGGCAGAGGAGATCCGCCGCCGGCTGCCCTCGATGTACCACCAGTTCAAGGAACTGGCCGATGTGGACATCACCGCCCAGCCGATGGAGGTCGGGCCGACCTGCCACTACGTGATGGGCGGGGTCGAGGTCGACCCGGACACCGCGTCCTCGGTCGTGCCCGGCCTGTTCGCCGCGGGCGAGGTCGCCGGCGGCATGCACGGCTCCAACCGCCTCGGCGGGAACTCGCTGTCCGACCTGATCGTGTTCGGTCGCCGGGCCGGTCTCGGCGCCGCGCAGTACCTGGACTCGCTGGACCAGCGCCCGAAGATCTCCGAGTCCGATGTGGATGCGGCGGCCCACCGCGCGGTCGCGCCGTTCGACTGGCCGTCCGAGGGCCAGGCGGAGAACCCGTACACGATCCACGCAGAGCTCCAGCAGTCGATGAACGACCTGGTCGGCATCATCCGCAAGGAAGAAGAGGTCCAGCAGGCGCTGGACAAGCTCGCCGAGCTCAAGGAGCGGGCCCGCTTCGTCGCGGTCGAGGGGCGCCGTGAGTTCAACCCCGGCTGGCACCTCTGCCTGGACCTGCGGAACATGCTCCTGGTGAGCGAGTGCGTGGCGAAGGCGGCGCTCATGCGGACCGAGAGCCGGGGCGGCCACACCCGCGACGACTACCCCGCCATGGACAACCGGTGGCGGAACAAGCTGCTGGTCTGCTCCTCCGACGAGCACGGCACCAGTGCCGAGGTCGTCGAGAAGCCGCAGGAGCCGATGCGCTCCGACCTGCTCGAGCTCTTCGAGCTCGCGGAGCTGGAGAAGTACTTCACCGACGAGGAGCTGGCGCAGCACCCGGGGAGGGTCGCACAGTGAGCTACAAGGCGAACTTCAAGATCTGGCGGGGGGACGACACCTCCGGCGAACTGCACGACTTCATCGTCGAGGTGAACGAGGGCGAGGTCGTCCTCGACATCATCCACCGGCTGCAGGCCACCCAGGCCCCGGACCTCGCCGTCCGGTGGAACTGCAAGGCCGGCAAGTGCGGGTCCTGCTCGGCGGAGATCAACGGCAAGCCGCGGCTGCTCTGCATGACCCGCATGTCGGTGTTCACCGAGGAGGAGACGGTCACCGTCACCCCGCTGCGCACCTTCCCCGTGGTCCGCGACCTGGTGACCGACGTGTCCTACAACTACCAGAAGGCACGCGAGGTCCCGTCGTTCGCGCCGCCCAAGGAGCTCGGGCTCGGCGAGTACCGGATGAAGCAGCAGGACGTCGAGCGCTCGCAGGAGTTCCGCAAGTGCATCGAGTGCTTCCTCTGCCAGAACACCTGCCACGTCATCCGCGACCACGAGGAGAACAAGGAGAACTTCTCCGGGCCGCGGTTCCTGATGCGGGTGGCCGAGCTCGAGATGCACCCGCTGGACACAGAGGACCGGGTCCGGGAGGCGCAGGACGAGCACGGCCTCGGCTACTGCAACATCACCAAGTGCTGCACCGAGGTCTGCCCCGAGCACATCAAGATCACCGACAATGCGCTGATCCCCATGAAGGAGCGCGTCGCCGACCGCAAGTACGACCCGATCGTCTGGCTGGGCAACCAGCTGTTCCGCCGCGGCAGCAAGCGCTGAGCCGGGTGAGCTGAACGAGAAGGGGGCGGCCCATCGGCCGCCCCCTTCGTCGTCTCGTGTGGACCGGGTCTAGAGCCCGCCCGCGGTGTTCTCTCCGGTGGCCCGGCCGGTCAGGTGCATTCCGGGCGCCTGTTCCTCGATCATGTCGGTGCCGAGCACCGCGCCGGAGCCCTTCTTGCGCCGCCGCAGCCGCCTCTCCAGCCAGCTGGCGAACCAGCTGAGCAGCGAGTTGATGAGGATGAACAGGACCGCGATCACGATCAGCGTGGCGATCGCGTTGCCGCCGTAGTACGACTGCGCCGGCCGCGCCTGGTTGATCAGCTCGCCGAAGCCGAGCAGCGCACCGCCCAGCGCCGTGTCCTTCACGATCACGACCAGCTGGCTGACGATCGCCGGCAGCATCGCGGTGACCGCCTGCGGCAGCAGCACGTTGCTCATCAGCTGGCCCTTGCGCAGGCCCACGGCGAGCGCGGCCTCGGTCTGCCCGCGGGGCAGCGAGAGGATGCCGGCGCGGACCACCTCGGCGAGCACCGAGGCGTTGTAGATCACCAGGCCGGTGACCACCGCGTAGAGCGGCCGGATGTCCCGGTCGATGTCGGTGAACAGGGCATACGCCTCGTTCGCGAAGAACATCATCAGCAGCACCGGGATGGCGCGGAAGAACTCCACGATCGCGCCCGCCGGGCGGGCGATCCACCAGTGGTCGGAGAGCCGGGCGATGCCGAACAGCGCACCGATCGGCAGCGCCATCAGCATCGCCAGACCGGCCGCGATGAGCGTGTTCTGCAGACCCGGCAGGAGATAGGTCGTCCAGGCCTCGGTCCCGGCGAGGTAGGGGCTCCACTTGTCCCAGTCGAGCTGGTTCTTGTCGTTCATCGCGCTGATGACCCACCACAGGGCCGCGAGGAGGGCGATGGCGAACAGAACCGTGTAGAACGCGTTCCGGGTCCTGGCCTTGGGGCCGGGTGCGTCGTAGAGAACCGAGGGCGCGCTCACCGCTTCACCGCCACCTTCTTGGCCACCCAGCCCAGCAGGAGCCCGGTCGGCAGGGTCAGGATCACGAAGCCGAGCGCGAAGATCGCCGTGACCAGGAAGATCGCGTCGCTCTCGTTCTCGATCATCTCCTTCATCAGCAGCGCGGCCTCGGCCACGCCGATCGCGGCCGCCACCGTCGTGTTCTTGGTGAGCGCGATGAGCACGCTGGCCAGCGGGGCGATGACCGACCGGAACGCCTGCGGCAGCACCACCAGCGTCAGCACCTGCAGGAAACCGAACCCGAGCGCGCGTGCCGCCTCGGCCTGGCCGACCGGCACCGTGTTGATGCCCGCGCGCAACGACTCGCAGACGAACGTCGAGGTGTAGGCGATGAAGCCGAGGACAGCGAGGCGGAAGCCCGACTCGTCGAAGTCGTCACCGCCGAGCGTCCACCCCAGCGTCGTGCTCAGGCCAAGCGAGCACGCCACGATGATCACCGTCAGCGGGGTGTTGCGGACGATGTTGACGTAGCCGGAGCCGAAGGCTCGCATGACCGGGACCGGGCTCACCCGCATGGCCACCAGGATCGTGCCCCAGATGAGCGAGCCGATGGCCGAGAGCACGGTCAGCTGCACGGTCACCCAGAACGCGCCCAGAATGTCGTAGTCTTCGCTGAAGAGGTCGAACACGGCCTATCGCACCCTCGCCCACATGTGAGGGCGGTGGCGCACCGCCTGTGCGACGCGCCACCGCGTTGTCGATCGTTACTGCCCGATGAGCTACTTCTCGGTGATCTCCGGCGGCTCGGGAGCCTCGAAGCCGGCCGGTCCCAGGTTCTTCTCGATGGCGTCCGCCCAGGCGCCGTCGTCGAACATCTTCTGGATCGCGGCGTTGATGTCGTCGCGGAGCTCGGTGTTGCCCTTCTCCAGGCCGACGCCGTAGTTCTCGTCGCTGAAGCCCTCACCCACGAGCTTGAACTTGCCCTCGTTCGCGGCGGCGAGGCCGGCGAGGATCGTGTTGTCGGTGGTGATGGCGTCGACGGCGCCGCTCTCGAGGCCGGTGACGCACTCCGAGTAGCCGCCGTACTCCTGCAGGTCCACCTGGTTGGCGAACTCGTCCTTCACCCGCTGGGCGGAGGTGGAGCCGGTGACCGAGCAGAGCTTCTTGCCGTTGAGCGAGTCCGGACCGGTGATCGACGTCTCGTCCGCGCGGACCAGCAGGTCCTGGTGGGCGATGAAGTACGGCCCGGCGAAGTCGACCTCCGCCTTGCGCTTGTCGGTGATCGAGTAGGTCGCGACCACGAAGTCGACGTCGCCGCGCTTGATCAGGTTCTCGCGCTCGGCGGAGGGGGCCTCGACCCATTCGATGTTCTCCGCCTCGACGCCGAGCTCGTTGGCGATGTAGGTCGCCACGTCCACGTCGAAGCCCTCGTAGCCGTTCGGCGTCTTCTGGCCGAGGCCGGGCTGGTCGAACTTGATGCCGATCGTCAGCGACTCGGCGCCGCCCCCACCGCCGCCGCCACCGCCAGTGTTGCCACCGTCGTCGTCACCCCCGCCGCCACAGGCCGCGAGCGCCAGGCTGGCCGCCGCGACCACAGCGCCGGCCCGCAGAACTCGACTGAACCGCATGTTCGTCCCTTTCGATCTGTCCACCCGCGACGCGTGCGCACCTCGGGCGGCGTGTCAATCCCTCTGGTCAGTGCGTCAGGATCTTGCTGAGGAAGTCCTTGGCGCGCGCCGACTTGGGCGCGGTGAAGAACTCGTTCGGCGTGGCGTCCTCGACGATGTCGCCGTCGGACATGAACAGCACGCGGTTCGCCGCGTTGCGGGCGAAGCCCATCTCGTGGGTCACCACGAGCATGGTCATCCCCTCCGCGGCGAGGGTGCTCATCACGTCGAGCACCTCGTTGATCATCTCCGGGTCCAGGGCCGAGGTGGGCTCGTCGAACAGCATCACCTTCGGTCGCATCGCCAGCGCCCTGGCGATCGCCGCGCGCTGCTGCTGGCCGCCGGACAGCTGGGCGGGGTACTTCTCCGCCTGGTTGGCGATCCCCACCCGCTCGAGCAGCTCCATCGCCGTCCGCCGCGCGTCGGCCTTGGGGGTCTTGCGCACCTTGAGCGGCGCGAGCATGACGTTGTCGACGATCGTCTTGTGGGCGAAGAGGTTGAACGACTGGAAGACCATCCCGACGTCGGCCCGGAGGTTCGCCAGCTCCTTGCCCTCGGCCGGTAACGGCCGCCCGTCGATCTCGATCAGGCCGGAGTTGATCGGCTCGAGGCGGTTGATCGCGCGGCACAGGGTGGACTTGCCCGAGCCGGAGGGGCCGAGGACCACCACGACCTGGCCGCGGGGGACCTCGAGGGTGATGTTCTTGAGGACGTGCAGTTGTCCGAAGTACTTGTCCACCTCAACCATCCGGATCATCGGTGGTGTGGTGTTCACTTCGGTCATCGATCCTCCACGCGCTATCAGGCCAGGTGTGCAGGGTAGCGGCCGGGTAATGGCGGGAAACCTACCCTCCTTCGGGTCGGGATTGATGCCGCTTGGGCCACACCCAAGGTCTCAACTCGGTCACACGGGTACGCTCGACAGCTGAGATGAGCACGCGCACTTACCAGGTCCGCACGTTCGGGTGTCAGATGAACGTGCACGACTCCGAGCGGCTGGCCGGCCTGCTGGAGGACGCGGGGTACCGGCCGGCCGTCGATGGCGGCGTGCCCGACGTCGTGGTGCTGAACACCTGCGCCGTCCGGGAGAACGCCGACAACAAGCTGTACGGCAACCTGGGCCACCTGCGGCCGACCAAGCTCGCGAACCCCGGCATGCAGATCGCCGTCGGCGGCTGTCTCGCGCAGAAGGACCGCGGCGAGATCGTGCGGCGGGCGCCCTGGGTCGACGTCGTGTTCGGCACGCACAACATCGGCTCGCTGCCGGTGCTGCTGGAGCGGGCGAGGCACAACGAGCGGGCGCAGGTGGAGATCCTCGAGTCGCTCGAGGTGTTCCCCTCCACGCTGCCCGCCCGCCGCGACTCGGCCCACTCCGGCTGGGTGTCCATCTCGGTCGGATGCAACAACACGTGCACCTTCTGCATCGTGCCGTCGCTGCGCGGCCGGGAGCGGGACCGGCGGCCGGGCGAGGTGCTGGCCGAGGTCGAGGCGTTGGTCGCGGAAGGTGTGCTCGAGGTCACGCTGCTGGGGCAGAACGTGAACTCCTACGGCGTCGAGTTCGGCGACCGGCTCGCGTTCGGCAAGCTGCTGCGGGCCTGTGGGGGCGTCGACGGTCTGGAGCGGGTCCGGTTCACCTCGCCGCACCCGAAGGACTTCACCGGCGACGTCATCGCCGCGATGGCCGAGACGCCGAACGTGTGCCACCAGCTGCACATGCCGCTGCAGTCCGGATCGGACCGAGTGCTGCGGGCCATGCGCCGCTCCTACCGCCAGGCGCGGTACCTGTCGATCATCGACGAGGTCCGGGCGGCGATGCCGGACGCGGCCATCACCACCGACATCATCGTCGGCTTCCCCGGGGAGACCGAGGAGGACTTCCAGGAGACGCTCGACGTGGTGCGGGCCGCCCGCTTCTCCAGCGCGTTCACCTTCCAGTACTCCAAGCGTCCCGGCACCCCGGCCGCGGAGCTGCCCGACCAGCTCCCGAAGGAGGTCGTCCAGGAGCGCTTCGAGCGGCTGATCGCGGTGCAGGAGGAGGTCTCCTGGGCGCAGAACCGGGCCCTGGTCGGCACGACGGTCGAGGTGCTGGTGTCGACCGGGGAGGGCCGCAAGGACGCCGACACCCGGCGGATGAGCGGGCGCGCCCGGGACGGCCGCCTGGTGCACTTCACCCCCGAGGGCGCGGCGTCGCCGATCCGGCCGGGGGACCTGGTGCACACGAAGGTCACCTACGGGGCGCCGCACCACCTCGTCGCCGACGGGCCGGTCGTGGCCCACCGCCGGACCCGCGCGGGTGACCACCACGAGGCCGGTCTGCGGCCCAGGACGTCCGGCGTCGGCCTCGGCATCCCCTCGTTCGGCCCGCCCGCCCAGACCCCGGAGCCCGTGGGCGGATGTTCGGTTCAATGACCGCGGGCAGGCCCGACTCGCCGGACCCGGAGGACGCGTTGGCTCGGGAGATCGACCAGGTGGAGCGCCGGGCGGCGCGGACCGTGGATCTGGGAGCGCGGGCCCTGGTCGTCGCGGTGGCGGTGTTCGTCCTGATCGTGGGGCAGATCCTGCCCTGGTTCGGCGGCGCCAACGGCTTCGAGGTGCTGCTCGGCACGGGGTCGGGCGACGCGACCGGCAAGGCCAGCCTGGTGCCGAGGCTGTTCGCCGCGACCTCGGTGCTGTTCGGCATCCTGACCTCGGCGCTGGCCCTGGTGACCCGGCGGTGGGCGGTGACGTGGGTGTGCGCGTTCGGCGGCTGGTTCGCCTCGGTGGACGGGGTGCTGGCCATCTGGTCGCGCCAGTCCTCCGGCGGCGACCTGGGCATCGGCATGATCGTCGCCGAGGTCGCCACGGTGGTCATCGCCATCCAGTGGTTCCGCACGGCCTGGTCACGTCCGCACCAGGACTGACCACCGCCCGCGCCGGTACCGGCGCGCCACACCGGCCCGGCCGCCCTGGCAGGTGCCGCGAGCCGGACAGCGTCGCCGTCGAACGGCTGGCGGTGTCGCGGAGGTCGTACGCCGGTCCGTCAGTCCCTGCTGGCGGGCAGCGTGTCGTCGTCGAGCGCTCGGCGGCGGGCACGCGGGTGCGGCACCGGCCCGCGGGGTCGCGGTCGGCGTGCCGGCCGCGGGCGCGAGCCCGGCCGATGCCTACCGGCTCGCCACCGCGTTCTCGGCGGCCGCCAGCCACTCGCGCCACTGGGCGGCCTGCGCCTCGGCCTGCTCGGCCCGGCGCGTGTCCCCGGCGGCCCTGGCCTTGGCGGCCTGCGCCTCGAACTGCTCGACCCGCTCCCGGAACTGCGCGGCCCGGGCCTCGGCCTCGGGGTCGGTCTTTCGCCACTGCGCGTCGGCGGCGTTGCGGACTTTCTCCTCGACCGCGCGGAGCTTGCCCTCCAGCTCGCGGATCCGCTCGCGGGGGACCTTGCCGATCTCGTCCCAGCGCTCCTGGATTCGGTGCAGCTGCGCCCGCGCGGCCTCGAGGTCGCCCGAGGGCTTGATCTTCTCCGCCTCGGCGAGCAGCGCCTCCTTGCGCTTCGCGTTCTCCACGAGCTCGGCGTCCCGCTCGCTGAACACGGCCGAGCGGCGGCTGAAGAACTTGTCCTGCGCGGCCCGGAACTGCTGCCAGAGGGCGTCGTCGGCCTCCTTGGGAGCCCGGCCGGCGGCCTTCCACTCGGTCATCAGCTCGCGGTAGCGCGCGGCGGTGCCACCCCAGTCGTCGGACTCGGAGATCTCCTCGGCCAGGCGCACGAGCTCCTGCTTGCGCTCCTTGGCCGCGCCGCGCTGCCGGTCGAGGTCGGCGAAGTGCGAGCCGCGCCGGCGGTTGAACGTGTCCCGGGCCTTGGAGAAGCGCTTCCACAGCTGGTCGTCGGTCTTGCGGTCGACGCCCTTGATCGTCTTCCACTCGTCCAGGATCGCCCGCAGTCGGTCCCCGGCGGCCTTCCACTGCGTCGAGGACTCCGCGATGGTCTCGACCTCGGCGACCAGGTCCTGCTTGCGGGCCAGTGCCTGGTTGCGCGCCTCGTCCCGGGCGTGCTTGGCCTGCTCGACGGCCTGCTGGGCGCGTGAGATGACGTGGTCGACCCGCGCGGCGAGCCCCGCGAGGTCGCCGACCAGGGCGGCGTCGGTCAGGCTCTCCTTGATGTGCTTCGCGTTGGTCAGCGTGTGCTTCGGGTCGCCGGATCCGGCGGTCAGCCTGGCCTCGAGCAGCTCCACCTCGGTGCGGACGTCGTCGAAGCGGCGCGCGTAGTGCGCGAGGCCTTCGGCGGGCTCACCGGCCTGCCACGACCCGACGGCCCGCTCGCCGTCCTCGGTGCGGACGTAGACGGTGCCGTCCGCGTCGACGCGGCCCCACCGGCCGGGGTTGGCCGAGGCCTCGGCGACAGGGCCGGCCGCTGCCGCCGGGGCGGGCACGGCGGCCGAGCGCTGGGTCGTCGGAGCCGGTGCGGAGCCCCCTGGTGCGGGGGCCTCCTCGGTCGTACCGGCGGCCGTGTCCGTCTCCTCGGGTGTCCCGGGCTCGGATGTGGCCGGCTCAGGTGTGGCCTGCTCGGGTGTTGTCGCCTCGCCCGTGGTCTCCGCGGCCGGCTGCTCGGCGACGCCGTTGGCCGAACTCTCGACCGGGGTTGCGCTCGTGTCCTGGCTCGTGTCCCTGTCCGTCATGGCCGGCTCCTCCTGCCTGCGTCGCCCGCGACCGTGCGGGCGCCCCGCTCCCGCGGGGCCTGGCAACGTCGGTACCCGGCCCGCCAAAGGGCCGTAGAAAACGCGCGGTACCCGCGCGCATTCAAACAGGTCACGGCGCGCCCCGGTACTCCACGGTGGACCCCAACAGCACAGGGTGACGTGTTGAGTCCGGAGAGTTCACCTCGAGGGGGGATGGGTAGCCTCGGGCACCGTGATCGTCCGCGTCGCCGTCGTGCCCCACCCCCCGTTGCTGGTGCCCGAGCTCGTGGGCGCGGACGACCCGACGGCGCGCCTGGTCCGCGAGGCGTGCCTGGACGCCGCCGCCGAGCTGGCGGCGGCCGCGCCCCGCTGGGTGGCGGTCGGCGCCGACCCCTCCGGACCGTCCGTCGTGGCCTCGGACCGGGCCGGCACCTTCGTCGGGTTCGGCGTGGACGTCGTCGTGGGCCTGTCCGACAAGGTGGCCGAGCCCGACCCCGCGCTGCCGCTGCCGGCGCTGGTTGCGGCGTGGTTACGCACCCGGGTGGGGGCCGAGGAGGTCGCCGTCCACCTGGTACCGCCCGACCTGCCGCCTGAGGACTGTCGTGCCTACGGCGAGCGCCTGGCCAGCGACCTGGCCGACCCGGCCCCCGTGGGCCTGCTGGTCCTCGGCGACGGTTCCCACCGCCACGGCGACCAGGCCGTCGGCCGCCCCGACCCCCGCGCCGCCTCGTTCGACGACGACGTGCACGCCGCCCTCAGCGCCGCCGACCCCGCCGCCCTGCTGGCCGTGGACGCCGCCCTGGCCCAGGAGTTGGGCGCCGTCGGCCGAGCCCCCTGGCAGGTCCTGGCCGCGACCGTGGCGGCGGACGCCCGCCGCTGGAAGCCGGCCGAGGCGAAGCTGCTGGTGCCCTTCGGGGTCGCCTACCACGTCGCGGTCTGGACGCCGGTCCGATGAGGCCGATCGCGGTCGTCGGCCCCACCGCGACCGGAAAGTCACAACTCGGTATCGCCCTCGCCGAGGCCCTCGACGGCGCCGTCGTCAACGCCGACGCGATGCAGCTCTACCGCGGGATGGACATCGGCACCGCCAAGGTCCCGGCCGCGGAGCGCCGAGCCGTGCCCCACCACCTCCTGGACGTCCTGGACGTCACCGAGACCGCGTCGGTCGCCGCCTACCAACGCGACGCCAGGTCGATCGTCGAGGACCTCCTGGCCAAGGGCCGCCGCCCCATCATCGTCGGCGGCTCGGGCCTGTACGTCCGAGCCGTCCTGGACGACCTGGAGTTCCCCGGGACCGACCCGGAGATCCGGGCGCGCCTGGAGTCGGAGCTGGCCGTGGCTGGCGCGCCCGCCCTGCACGATCGCCTCACGGTGCTGGACCCGGCCGCCGCCACCGCGATCCTGCCGGCCAACGGCCGCCGGATCGTGCGGGCGCTCGAGGTCATCGAGCTCACCGGCCGCCCGTTCTCCGCGACGATGCCGAGGCCGGGGCCCGCCCGGTGGGGGACGGTGCAACTCGGCCTGGACCTGGAGACGAGCGTCCTGGACGAGCGGGTGGACCGCCGCGTGGACCAGATGTTCGCCGCGGGGCTGGTCGAGGAGGTCCGTGAGCTGGAGGGGCGGGGGTTGCGGGAGGGCCGGACGGCGTCCCGGGCACTGGGCTACCAGCAGGTTTTGGAGGCTCTCGACGGTGCGCACGACCTCGCCGCCGCCGCCGAAGCCACGGCGAGAGCGACCCGCCGGTTCGTTCGGCGGCAACGCTCCTGGTTCCGCCGGGACGAGCGCGTCCACTGGCTGGACGCGACCCGGCCGGACCTGGTCGTCGCGGCGTTGTCCCTCGTCTGAGTTCCTCGTCTGGCCTTCCCCGAGTCTTTCCGCCGTCGGCAGCGGTCAGGGTTCGTTTCCGACTCCGCGCCGGCCTTTCTCGTGGCCAGGTGCCTACTTGGCCGTTCGCTTCGCTCCTGTTGTTGGCCCGCCTGGCTCCTCTCCGGCGCGCGCCTCGGGTGCCCGCCCCGGTCGCCCACTGCCACCGAGTCTTCCGTTCGCGATGGCGAGTTATCCACAGGTTGCTCCGTGCGCCCCGTTCACCCCCACGGGGCGATACGCTGGCAAGGCGGGACGCCCCCGGGAACGGGTGGGGGTTGTTCACTGGGGGCCGCGGCAAGCAACAGGTGTGTGTGGGGTTGTTTGCTGGCGGCGGCGGCAAGCACCAGGCGGGTCGGGTTGTTCGCTGGGGCGGCTGCAGGCGGGTGGGGAGAGACGGCTGGGGCTTGTCTGCGGGCGGCACTAGGCTGGTGACGTGCACATTTCGTTCCTCAAGGGGCATGGCACGGAGAACGACTTCGTCCTGTTGCCCGATGTCGACGCCGTCCTCGACCTGACGCCTGCTCGGGTGCGTGCCCTGTGCGACCGGCGCGCGGGCCTCGGTGCCGACGGGGTGTTGCGGGTCGTTCGGGCCAAGGCCGTCGAGGGGCGTCCGGGGGACGTGGACGACGACATGTGGTTCATGGACTACCGCAACGCCGACGGGTCCGTCGCCGAGATGTGTGGGAACGGGCTGCGCGTCTTCGCCCGGTACCTCCTCGACAGCGGACTGGTCGGCGAGCGCGAGTTCCCCGTCGGCACGCGGGCGGGGGTTCGGGCCGTTCGCGTCGACGGGAACGGTGAGGTCGCCATAGACATGGGGGCGGCGCGGGTAGGGGCCGACTCCTCCGTCACGACCGGAGGCCGGAGGTTCGCCGGCGTCGCGGTGGACGTCGGGAACCCGCACCTGGTCTGCATCGTTGACTCGTTGGACGACCTCGACCTGAGCGTGCCGCCCACCCATGACCGCGAACTGTTCCCCGACGGCGTGAACGTCGAGTTCGTAGTGGTGGACGGGCCCGAGCGGATCCGCATGCGCGTGCACGAGCGCGGCGTGGGCGAGACCCGCTCCTGCGGCACGGGCACGGTCGCGGCGGTCGCGGGCGTGCTGCACGCGCGGGGCGAAACCAGTGGCGCCGCCGACGTGCACGTTCCCGGGGGCTGTGTTCACGTCGCGATCAGCGGTAAAACGTCCACGCTCACCGGCCCCGCGGCATTCGTCGCTCGCGGGGAGGTGGACCTGACCTGGTGGAACGCTCTCGCCGAACGCGCGGAATAACTAGCTCGATTCGATTGCTGAACCATGCGACTATGCATTCAGCACATCGGACCAAACGGAGGGCTCCACCACGTGACAGAGAATCTCAATCAGCGGCAAACCGAAGACGGGTTGACTGACCTGGCTGAGCTCTCTGCGGGTGAACTCGAGCTCTCCGAACGCGCCGCTCTGCGGCGGGTCTCGGGCCTGTCGACCGAGCTCTCGGACATCACCGAGGTCGAGTACCGCCAGCTGCGCCTGGAGCGCGTCGTCCTGGTGGGCGTGTGGACCGAGGGCAGCGCCGAGCAGTCCGAGGCCTCCCTCACCGAGCTCGCCCGCCTCGCCGAGACCGCCGGCTCCGAGGTGCTCGACGGCCTCGTCCAGCGGCGCGACCGGCCCGACCCGGCCACCTACATCGGCTCCGGGAAGGTCGAAGAGCTCTCCGGGGTGGTCGCCGCCACGGGAGCGGACACGGTCATCTGCGACGGTGAGCTCTCGCCCTCCCAGCTGCGTCAGCTGGAGGCGAAGCTCAAGGTCAAGGTCATCGACCGGACGGCGCTGATCCTCGACATCTTCGCCCAGCACGCCCGCTCGAAGGAGGGCAAGGCCCAGGTCGAGCTGGCCCAGCTCCAGTACTTCCTGCCGCGACTGCGCGGTTGGGGTGAGGCGCTGTCCCGGCAGGCCGGTGGTCGCGCCGGCGGCGGCAACGGCGGTGTGGGTCTGCGCGGTCCCGGTGAGACCAAGCTGGAGACCGACCGCAGGCGCATCCGAGCCCGGATCTCCAAGCTCCGCAAGGAGATCACGGCCATGAGCACCGTGCTGGCCACCAAGCGTGGTCAGCGCAGGGCCAACGAGGTCCCCAGCGTCGCCATCGCCGGCTACACCAACGCCGGCAAGTCCAGCCTGCTCAACGCTCTGACCGGCGCCGGAGTCCTGGTGGAGGACGCGTTGTTCGCCACCCTGGACGCCACCACCCGGCGCACCACCACGCCCGACGGGCTGCCCTACACGCTCACCGACACCGTCGGCTTCGTCCGGCACCTGCCGCACCAGCTGGTCAACGCCTTCCGGTCCACCTTGGACGAGGTGGCCGAGTCCGACCTCATCCTGCACGTTGTGGACGGTTCCGACCCGAACCCCGAGTGGCAGGTCGAGGCGGTGCGCCAGGTACTCGGCGAGATCGCCGACCGGCGCGAGGAGCGGTTGCCGACCGAGCTGGTCGTGGTCAACAAGACCGATGCGACCAACGAGCTGGCCCTCACCCGCCTGCGGCACCTGCTGCCGGGCGCGGTGTTCGTCTCCGCCCACTCCGGCGCGGGGATCGGGGAGCTCCGCGAGCGGATCGCCGAGCTGCTGCCCCGGCCGAGCGTTGAGGTCGAGGTCCTCGTGCCCTACGCGCGCGGCGAGCTGGTCGCCCGCGTGCACCGGGAGGGTGAGGTCCTGACCGAGCGTCACACCGAGCAGGGCACGGTCCTGGCCGCCAAGGTCAAGGCCGACCTGGCCGGCATGCTGGAGAGCTTCTCGGTCAACGGCACGTCGGCCTGAGGCGTACCCACCCCGCTACCGTGGTCCCCGGATCGGGTCATGGAGGTGGCGGGGTGCGGGGTCTTCTTGTCGCGGCGTTCGCGCTGCCGGGGCTGGTTCTGCCGGCCCCGGCGGCCGCCGCCCAGCCCGCGGCGCCCACGGTCGCCTGCACGCTGGGCGACCCGCGGCTCAGCGAGCTGTCCGGGCTGGTCGCCGACGGCGAACGGTGGTACGCCGTCAACGACGGCGGGACGGCGGCGACCGTGCAGGTGCTCGGTCGAGACTGTGCCGTTCAGCGGGAGATCGTCGGCACCGTCGACCCCTACGACGTCGAGGACCTCGCGGTCGCGGGAGACGGCACGTTCTGGCTCGCCGACACCGGAGACAACGACCAGGACCGCGACACCGCCGCGCTGATCGCGCTGCGACCGGACGGCACGTCCACGTTGTACCGGCTCACCTACCCCGACGGCCCCCAGGACACCGAGGCGCTGCTCCTCGACGCCGAAGGCACGCCCTACCTGGTCACCAAGGCCCCGACCGGCACGGCGACGGTCTACCGGCCGGCCGCCGAGCTCGCCAGCCCGGGTCCGACGCCACTCGAACGGGTGGGCTCGGTGCGGATCGCCCCGACCCAGACGCCGGGCGGTCCGGTCCCGGGCGTCGTCGGTTCGGTCACCGTCACCGGCGGCGCCACCAGCCGAGACGGGCAGGTCATCGCGCTGCGGACGTACACCGACGCCTACCTGTGGCGGGTCGAGGGCACCGACGTGATGGGCGCCCTGAACGGCGACGCCGTCCGGGTGCCGCTGCCGAACGAAGCACAGGGCGAGGCCATCGCGTTCGAACCTGACGGAACGCTCGTGTCCGCCTCCGAGAACGTCGGCGAGCCGGTTCGGCTCGTCGCCGGAGCGGCGGAGCTGGTCGCGCCTCCGGAGCCCCCACCCTCCGAGCGCGGGCAGGAGGGTGTCGGGGCCGGCGGGGCGACCAGCGGCCGGTCGGGGGGAGCGGACGGGCTGCCCGCCGTTCCGGCCGCCGTGGTCACCCTCGTGCTGGTGGGAGGCGCGGTCCTGTTCTTCCGTCGCCGCGCGGCACGGCGTTAGGAGCGCGGACCGGGCTCAGAGGCGGCGCAGGACCGCGACGACCTTGCCGAGGATCGTGGCGTCGTCACCCGGGATGGGCTCGTAGGCCTCGTTGTGCGGCATCAGCCAGACGTGGCCGTCCTTGCGCTTGAACGTCTTCACGGTCGCCTCGCCGTCGATCATGGCGGCGACGATCTCCCCGTTGTCCGCGGTGGGCTGCTGGCGCACGACGACCCAGTCCTGGTCGGTGATGGCCGCGTCGACCATCGAGTCACCGGTCACCCTCAGCAGGAACAGCGACCCCTCGCCGACGATCTCCTTGGGCAGCGGGAACACGTCCTCCACCGCCTCCTCCGCCAGGATCGGACCGCCGGCCGCGATCCGGCCGAGCACCGGGACGTACGCCGCGCGCGGAGCGGTGTCGGTCTCGGTCGCGGCGATGGTGTCATCGTCTGCGCTGTCCGCCACCAGCGTCGCGGCCACGTCCGGCCCGGCCGGCACCGGGATCGCGTCGGGCGGCAGCACGCCGATCGCGCGGGGACGGTTCGGGTCGCGGCGCAGGTACCCCTTCTGCTCGAGCGCGCGCAGCTGGTAGGCGACCGAGGAGGTGGAGGTCAGCCCGACGGCCTCGCCGATCTCCCGGACGCTCGGCGGGTAGCCGAACCGTTCGACCCAGGTGCGGATCACCTCGAGCACTTCCCGCTGGCGGACCGGCAGTTCCGTATCGTCGCCGGCGTTGACTTCGGGAAGAGTGCGGAGGTTGCCCCGCAGCGGCTTCCGCTTGGGCACGCCCTTGGGGATTCCTCCGGGTTTGCGTGGCACTGCCTGCCTCCCTGCGCTCGGACCGTTGTCTCGATCCGCTGTGACTGTCCGTTTCAACTGCGACTTCGACGTTAACGGTCAGCCACGACGAGATCAAACACCTGTTCGACGACACGCCGTGTGGGTCTCGTTTTCTGTCGGTGCCCTGTGCTACAAATTCGCACGAAGGTTCGATCGAACGACTGTTCGACGTCGGGCGGTGTGCGAGAGCGGTACGGGAGGCAGTCATGAGCGTGACCGCGCACAGGACGGGGCGGGCCGAGCGGGGCGTGCCGGTCCAGCGAACGGCTGCCGCCGACCCGGTCAGGGTGCCCGCGCGGCGGGTCAGCGGGGGTGGGCGGGTCGGTCCGCCGAACCGGCGGGCGGCTGTGGGCGTGCCGCGGGTTGTCGCGCGGGGGGAGTGTGGGCCGCGGCAGCGCGTGTCGGTTCTGACGTTGGTCGCGGTGGGGGCGGCGATGTGTCTGGCTGTGGTGGGGGTCGGGACGTTGGCGAGTGCCGGGGCGGAGCCGGTGCCGGCGCGGACTGAGGTCGTGCGGGTGCAGCCGGGGGAGAGCTTGGCCGAGCTGGCCGCTCGGGTGGCACCGGGGAGTGATCCCGGAGCGGTCGTGGAGCGGATTCGGGAGTTGAACGGGGACCTTGTGGGCGGGGTGCGGCCGGGGCAGCCGCTTCATGTTCCGTCTGGTCGTTGACGGCGTGGGGTGAGCGGCTGGGACGGGGCGCGTTAGGGAGCGGTGGGGTCGTCGGCGACTGACTGGCGCGCAACGGTTGGTGCGGCGTCACTGGGTCGGCGCTACTGGTTCTTCGTGGATGTCCTCGCCGGACGGGCAGGTCTCCGGGATGCCGGGGGTTGTGGAGGTCGGGTTGCGGTTCGTTCGAGGGAGGCCCTGGCATCCCGTCGACCTCCCTGGAGGGCTATCACGCCGCGTCAAGGGGGGCGTGCCGTTGCTCGTGAGGGTTGGCGTGTGGTGTGCCCCCTTGACACGGCGCGATCGGGCTTCGCCAGGTCGACGGGATGCCAGGGGTCCCCTCCTGGGAGGGTGATCTTTGGTGAGGGCGTTCGGCTGGGGGTTGCCGGGGTTTGGCGGGTGGTTGGTCTGAAGTGGCTCGGCCAGTGTTCGGGTCCTGTTGGTTGTCTCGGTGAGTGCCTCCGCTCGTTGCTGTAGCGGTCACTGGTGCTGTCGGTGGTGCACGTCACCCGGAACCATGCTTCACGCCACCTTCGGGTCCGCTGGTTCGGGCGATGAAGTGAGGCCGGCGGGGTGGAGTTGGTTGGCTCGGGGCGGAGGGGTTGGCTGGGGCGCGGCCCGGCCAGCGTCGTCGTAGCTCGGTCAGCCGCCGGCATAGCTCGGCCGGTCGCCGGCGCGGCTCGGTGAGGGTGCGCGGCGTGGGGGTGGGCTGACTGAGGGTGGGCGTGGGGTCGAGCTTGGCTGCTGGAGGGTGGGGGCGTCCTCTTTTCTTGGGCGACGCGCCGGGGGGACCGGGGTGGCTCCGCGTGTCGCGGTGGCGCGACTTGCATCATGTGGCGTCTGGGCATACGGTCGACCCCAACATCTAGTAGTTACATCGCTGTAGTTAGTCCACAGGTTGGGTGGCCCTTGTCCACGGGTTGTCCACTGGGCATCCACAAGATGATCACCAATGGTGGGTTGGCGCGCGGCGTGTGAGGTTGAGGGGGTGAGCGGTATGCGGTGTCCGTTCTGCCGTCACTCCGACTCGAGGGTCGTCGACTCGCGTGAGGTGGATGAGGGGCAGGTCATTCGGCGGCGGCGCTCGTGTGCCAGCTGTAGTCGGCGGTTCACGACCGTCGAGGAGGCGGTGCTCGCGGTCGTGAAGCGGTCGGGCGTCACGGAGCCGTTCAGTCGCGAGAAGGTCGTCACGGGGGTTCGGCGGGCTTGTCAGGGGCGGCCGGTCAACGAGGACGACCTGCAGCAGCTGGCGCAGCGGGTCGAGGACGCGATCCGGTCCACCGGGGCCGCCGAGATCCCGAGCCACGAGGTGGGGCTGGCGATCCTCGGGCCGCTTCGGGAGTTGGACGAGGTCGCCTACCTGCGCTTCGCCAGCGTCTACCGCTCCTTCTCCTCCATCGAGGACTTCGAGAAGGAGATCGCCGGGCTGCGGGCGGCCATGGCGAAGAAGGCGGAGCGCGAGGGGACATGAGTCGGAGTAGGCGGCGCGCGGTGCGGGTGTCCACACCAGGACACGCGGCACCAGGGCAGGGCAAGGCAGTTGCGGGAACTCATCGGGCGGTGCACCCGGTGGCAGGTGTGGGGCGAGCGAACAACGAGGGAGAGGGACCGGTCATGACGGAAACCGTCGACACGTCGAAGAGTGAGCTGACAGGCCGAGGGCTCACCGTGCGGCGGGTGTTCACCACCGAGGGTGTGCACCCCTACGACGAGGTGACCTGGGAACAGCGCGACGTCGTGATGACGAACTGGCGCGACGGTTCGGTGAACTTCGAGCAGCGGGGTGTGGAGTTCCCCAGCTTCTGGTCGGTCAACGCGACGAACATCGTCACCAGCAAGTACTTCCGGGGAGCCGTGGGCACCCCAGTGCGTGAGCACTCGCTCAAGCAGCTGATCGACCGCGTTGTGAAGACCTATGTGGACGCCGGCACCCAGCACGGCTACTTCGCGACGCCGAAGGACGCCGAGGTCTTCTCCCACGAGCTCACCTGGATGCTCATGCGCCAGGTCTTCAGCTTCAACTCGCCGGTCTGGTTCAACGTCGGCACCTCCTCGCCCCAGCAGGTGTCGGCCTGTTTCATCCTCGCCGTCGACGACACGATGGACTCGATCCTGAACTGGTACCGCGAGGAAGGCCTGATCTTCAAGGGCGGCTCCGGCGCCGGGCTCAACCTCTCCCGCATCCGCTCGTCGAAGGAGCTGCTCTCCTCCGGCGGCACCGCCTCCGGTCCCGTCTCGTTCATGCGCGGTGCCGACGCCTCGGCCGGCACGATCAAGTCCGGGGGTGCCACCCGGCGTGCCGCGAAGATGGTCGTGCTCGACGTCGACCACCCGGACGTCGAGGAGTTCATCGAGACCAAGGCCAAGGAGGAGCGGAAGATCCGGGTCCTGCGCGACGCCGGCTTCGACATGGACCTCGGCGGCGCCGACATCACCTCCGTGCAGTATCAGAACGCCAACAACTCGATCCGGGTCTCCGACGAGTTCATGCACGCCGTCGAGGCCGGCAACGAGTTCGGGCTGCGGGCCCGCATCACCGGCGAGGTGATCGAGCGGATCGACGCCAAGTCCCTTTTCCGCAAGATGGCCCAGGCCGCGTGGGAGTGTGCCGACCCGGGCGTGCAGTACGACGACACGATCAACGACTGGCACACCTGCCCGGAGTCGGGTCGGATCACCGCCTCCAACCCGTGCAGCGAGTACCTCCACCTGGACAACTCCAGCTGCAACCTGGCGTCGCTGAACCTGATGAAGTTCCTGCGCGAGGACGGCACCTTCGACGCCGAGCTGTTCTCCCGCGCGGTCGAGCTCGTCATCACCGCGATGGACATCTCGATCTGCTTCGCCGACTTCCCGACCGAGCCGATCGGCGAGACCACCCGCAAGTTCCGCCAGCTGGGCATCGGCTACGCCAACCTGGGCGCCCTGCTGATGGCGACCGGCCACGCCTACGACTCCGAGGGTGGCCGGGCGCTCGCGGCCGGCATCAGCTCGCTGATGACCGGCACCGCCTACCGGCGCTCCGCCGAGCTCGCCGGCGTCGTCGGCGCCTACAAGGGATACGCCCGCAACGCCGAGGCGCACCAGCGGGTCATGCGCAAGCACGCCGCGGCCAACGACCTCATCCGCACCTACCACCACAACGACGCGGCCGTGCACCGGCTGGCCACCCAGGAGTGGCAGCGTGGCATGCAGATCGGCATGGCCAACGGCTGGCGCAACGCCCAGGCCTCGGTGATCGCGCCCACCGGCACCATCGGCCTGATGATGGACTGCGACACCACCGGGATCGAGCCCGACCTGGCGCTGGTGAAGTTCAAGAAGCTGGTCGGCGGCGGGTCGATGCAGATCGTCAACCAGACGGTGCCGCGTGCGCTCAAGGCGTTGGGGTACCAGGACGAGCAGATCGAGGCGATCGTCGAGTACGTCGCCGAGCACGGCCACGTCGTGGACGCGCCCGGCCTGCGTCGCGAGCACTACGAGGTGTTCGACTGCGCGATGGGCGAGCGCTCGATCGCCCCCATGGGGCACGTGCGGATGATGGCCGCGGTGCAGCCGTTCGTCTCCGGCGCGATCTCCAAGACCGTGAACATGCCGGAGTCGGCCACCATCGAGGACGTCGAGCAGATCTACTACGAGGGCTGGAAGCTGGGCCTCAAGGCGCTCGCGATCTATCGCGACAACTGCAAGGTCGGCCAGCCGCTGTCGGCCGGCAAGGGCACCAAGAAGGACGCCGAGCCCGAGAAGGTCATCGAGTACCGGCCGGTCCGCAAGCGCTTGCCGAAGAAGCGTCCGTCGCAGACCGTCTCGTTCACCGTCGGCGGCGCGGAGGGCTACCTGCACGCCGGCTCCTACCCCGATGACGGCCTCGGCGAGATCTTCGTCAAGCTCGGCAAGCAGGGCTCCACGTTGGCCGGTGTCATGGACGCGTTCTCGATGTCCATCTCGGTCGGTCTGCAGTACGGCATCCCGCTCGAGTTCTACGTCTCGAAGTTCCAGAACCTCCGCTTCGAGCCGGCCGGGATGACCGACGACCCGGACGTCCGGATCGCGACCAGCGTGCTGGACTACCTGTTCCGCCGCCTCGCGCTGGACTACCTGCCCTACGAGAAGCGAGCCCAGCTCGGCGTCTTCACCGCTGACGAGCGGGCGGCCCAGGTCAACGCCGACTACGCCAGTGCGCCCGACGTCGACCTGGAAGGGCTGCGGACCTCTGTGGACGCCACGCCCCGCCCCGCGGTCGAGGAGTCCGCGCAGAGCAAGCCGGAGCTCACCGAGGCACACAGCTCGACCGAGCTGCTGGAACTCCACCTCGGCAAGGCGGCCGACGCCCCGCTGTGCATGACCTGCGGGACGAAGATGCGCCCCGCCGGGTCGTGCTACGTCTGCGAGGGTTGCGGCTCCACCTCCGGCTGCAGCTGACCCTTCCGGTGGTGGGGCCGCCCCCTGGTCGGCCCCACCACCGTTTCGGTTCCCCCTGGTTGGCATCGTTTGGACCTTCGTCGTCGTCGGGTGTGGTGATGCTGTGTCACCACCATGACGAAGCGAGGGGGTGGGGATGTGACAGGGGGATGGCTGACTAGAATCTTGTTCTAGAAGAAGGTTCTGGTTAGAGTCACGGCCATGCGGACTGCTGTGGTGACCGGCGGCAACCGGGGAATCGGGTACGCGGTGGCGGAGTCCCTGCGTGACAAGGGCTTCCGCGTGGTCGCCCTCGTCCGGGACCCGACGGCGGCTGACCGGGTCCGCGACGCGCTCGGTGTGGACGTGGTGCCGGGCGACCTGTCCAGTGCGCGGACGGTCGCCGCGGCGGCGGACGCGCTGCGGACGGAGTGCCCGACCATCGACGTGCTTGTGCACAACGCCGGGCTGTGGCCCACGTCGCCGCGGCACAACGAGGACGGGCTCGAGCTGGCGTTCGCGGTCAACCACCTCGCTCCGTTCCAGCTCAACCTCGCCCTCGAGGACCGGCTGCGGACGGTGGTCCAGGTCAGCGCGGGGCTGTACGTCAAGGGCAGGGTCGACCCCGACCGCACCCCCACCGGGAAGGACTTCCACCGCATCCGCACCTACTGCGACACCAAGCTCGCGAACCTGCTGCTGCTCCCGCTGTTCGCGCGGCGCTGGCAGGACGCCGGCATCAGCGTGAACGCGGTCCACCCGGGCGTGATCCGCACGCGGCTCGGCGACCCGGGCGGTCCGCTGGGGCTGGTGCTCAGGCTCGTGAAGCGGACCTGGCAGCCGCCGGAAGCGGGGGCGAGGCCGGTGGTGCGGCTGGCCGACCCCGACGGGCTCACCGGCCGGTACTTCGAGGTGGACGAGGAGAAGCCGGGGCCCGCCGACGAGGACCTGGCCCAACGGCTCTGGCGCCAGGCCGTCGAGCTGACCGGTGCCCGCGATGCCGGTTAGGCAGCGTCGCGGCCGGGAGACGGCCGACCGGCTACTCGACGCCGCCTTGGCGGTGCACGAGTCGTCCGGTCGGGACGGGTTCACCGTGCAGGCGGTGCTGGCCGCGAGCGGGGTGAGCCTGGGGAGCCTGTACCACCACTTCGGCAGCGTCGACGGGCTGGCCGGCGCGCTGTACGCCCGGTGCATGGGTGAGCTGCTGGACGAGATCGCGGCGGCCTGCGAGCGGGCTCGGACCGCGCGGGGCGGGGTGCGCGCGGTCGTCCTCGCCTACCTCGAGTTCGTCGTCGAACACCCGGACCGGGCTCGGTTCATCCACGCCTCGGCCTACGCCAGCTACCTCCCGGCCCACGCCGAGGCGATCGAGGCCGTGAAGGCGCCGAGGATGCGGCGGATCCGCGCCTGGCTGGCCCCGCACGTCGCCGCCGGGTCGATCGTCGACCTGCCGGACCCGCTGCTCGAGATGCTCCTGATCGGTCCGGTCGCCGAGCTCTCCCGCCGCTGGCTCGCCGGCGCCGTCGACCTCCACCCGAGCAGGGCCGCCCGCCTGCTCCCCGACCGCGTCTGGGCGTCGCTAAGCACCTGAGGGCAGCTGGAACACCCCGGCCAGCGCCGCCGCCACCGCAGCCTCCGCGGCCTGCTCGGCCACGCCGGCGTCGAGCGGCTCGCGGGTGATGAACAGCCGGTGGAACAGCGGCGCCACCACCGCCCGCACCACCGCTGCCGCGTCCGTCCCCGCCGGAAGCTCACCGCGGTCGACCGCCCTGCTCACGATCACCTCCGAGCGGGCGTTGCGGTCGGCGTAGAACCCGCGCAGTGCCTCGGCGGCCCGCGGCGACTGGAACGAGGCGGCGACGACCGCGGCCGACGCCGCGCCCTGGGCCGGGTCGGCGAAGGAGCGGTGCACCTCGGCGGCCAGCGCCCGGCAGTCACCGGCGAAACCGCCGGTGTCCGGAGGCTGCCAGCCGTCCTCGCCGGCGAGGTCCAGCGCGTCGACGACCAGCCCGTCGACCCCACCCCACCTGCGGTACACCGTGGTCCGGTGCACGCCGGAGCGTTCGGCGACACCGTCGACGGTCAGGCCGCGGTAGCCGTGCGCGGCGAGCTCGGCCAGGGTCGCGTCCCGCACCGCGGCCCGCGTGCGTGCGGTCCGACCCCCCGGACGGGCCGAGCCGAAATCGGGTTGTGTCGCCGGCGAGGACATGGCAGCATACTAATGCAACTTGAGTCGCATTAAGGAGTTGGCCGACATGGACTTCTGAGACATCCCCCGAAATCGGTCCGGGCTGTCTTGGAGGTGCTGTGCCTACTCAGTTGACCCTGCGCGACGTGCGCAAGTCCTTCGGTGAGCGGTTGTTGTTCGACGGTGTGTCGCTCGCGGTGCGTCCCGGCGAGCGCGTCGGCGTCGTCGGCGAGAACGGCTCCGGCAAGTCCACGCTGCTGCGCCTGCTCGCCGGGCGGGAACGTCCCGACGAGGGCGAGGTCGTCGTCGTGGCGTCCGGTCTCGGCTATCTCGGCCAGACCCCGGAGCTGGCGCCCGATCAGACGGTCGGCGACGCGATCGACAACGCCCTCGCGGACCTGCGCGCCATGGAACGGCGGATGCGGGAACTGGAGTCCGTGCTCGATGACCCGGCATGCCCGCCCGCCGAGCTGGCGGAGTACGGCGACCTGCTGACCGCCTTCGAGCTGCGTGACGGCTACCAGGCCGACGCTCGGGTGGACTGGGCCCGGCACGCGCTCGGCCTCGCCGCCATCGGCCGTGACCGTCGGCTCGGCACGCTGTCCGGCGGCGAACAGGCGCGGTTGGGCCTGGCCTGCCTGCTGGCCGCGGCGCCGGAGGTGATGCTGCTCGACGAGCCGACCAACCACCTCGACGCCGCGGCGCTCGGCTGGCTCGAGGACCGCCTGCGCGCCCACCGGGGCACCGTCGTCGCCGTCTCCCACGACCGCGTGTTCCTCGAACGTGTGGCGACCGCGATCGTCGAGGTCGACGGCGACCGTGCCTCGTTGACCCGGCACGGCGAGGGCTACCGCGGCTACCTGTCCGCCAAGGCCGCGGCACGCCACCGTTGGGAGCAGTCCTACCGGCGCTGGTGTGCGGAGGTCGAGGAGCTGACCGAGTTCGCGGCGACCACGGCGCACCGCGTCGCACCCGGTCGGGAGATGAAGGACCGCAACAAGGTCTCCTACTCCCGCCACGGCGCCCGGGTGCAGAGCTCGGTCTCCAGCCGGGTGCGCAACGCCCAGGAGCGGCTGCGGCGCCTGCACGCGACGGCGGTCCCGCGTCCACCGGATCCGCTCCGACTCACCGCCGACCTCTCCGGCGGCTCAGCGGGAGCCGGCGTCGAGCTGCGCGGCGTGCGGGTCGGGGAGCGGCTGCGGGTTCCCGAGTTCGCGGTGGGCGGTCGGCAGCGGGTGCTCGTGCACGGGCCGAACGGCGCCGGCAAGACCACGCTGCTGCGCGTCCTCGCCGGCGCGCTCGAGCCGGACGAGGGCTCCGTCGTGCGGCGGGGGCGGATCGGCTACCTCGCCCAGGAGGTCTCGCCCGACCATCCGCGCCGCACGCTGCTCGCGGCGTTCGGCGCCGGCCGGCCGGGCACCCCGGAGGAGCACGCGGAGCGGCTGTGCTCGCTCGGACTGTTCCGCCGGGCCGACCTGACCGTGCCGGTCGGCGTGCTCTCGGCCGGCCAGCGGCGGCGCCTCAGCCTCGCGCGGCTGGTGACCGGCCGGGCAGACCTGCTGCTGCTCGACGAACCGGCCAACCACCTCTCGCTCACACTGGTCGAGGAGCTCGAGACGGCCGTCGACGAGTTCCCGGGCGCTCTGGTCGTGGTCTCGCACGACCGCGCGCTGCGCCGCCGGTTCCGGGGCAGCCAGGTGGAGCTCGTCGCCGGCCGGCTCGTCAGCTGAACCGCTCCCAGAGGAACTCGAACACCAGGCCCCACTTGAACGCCAACTGCTCGTTGTCCGCGGCGCCGCCGTGGCCGCCCTCGATGTTCTCGTAGTAGCGCACGTCGTAGCCGAGCTCGCGCAGCCGGGCCACCATCTTCCTGGCGTGCCCGGGGTGCACCCGGTCGTCGCGGGTGGAGGTCAGGATGAACGTGGGCGGGTACTGCTGTCCGCTTCGGACGTTCTGGTAGGGCGAGTACTCCCGCAGGAACTCCCAGTCCGCCGGCTCGTCGGGGTCCCCGTACTCCGCCATCCAGGAGGCCCCGGCGAGCAGGCGGTGGTAGCGGCGCATGTCCAGCAGCGGCACCTGGCACACGATCGCGCCGAACAGCTCGGGGTAGCGGGTGAGCATGACGCCCATCAGCAGCCCGCCGTTGGACCCGCCATGGATCGCGAGGCGCTCCGGTCGGGTGATTCCGCGGGCGACCAGGTCGCGGGCGACCGCGGCGAAGTCCTCGTAGACCCGCAGCCGTTGCTCGCGCAGCACCGAGCTGTGCCACGTCGGCCCGTACTCGCCGCCGCCGCGGATGTTGGCGACGACGTAGGTCCCGCCCCGGGCGAGCCAGCCGCGCCCGATCACGCCGCTGTAGCTCGGGGTGAGCGAGACCTCGAACCCGCCGTAGCCGTAGAGCATGGTCGGTCCGTCCGCGTCCGGGCGTCGCACCACGAAGTACGGGATCCGCGTGCCGTCCTCGGAGGTCGCGAAGTGCTGGGCCACCTCCAGCCCCTCGGCGTCGAAGAACGCCGGGGCCCGCTTGAGCACCTCGACCCCGCCGCCGATCTCGCCGCGGTAGAGCGTGGCCGGTTGGGTGTAGCCGCTCGCGTTGAGCAGGTACTCGTCGTCGAGGTCCGGGCTCGTGTCCAGCACGTCGGCCGCGCCGACCTCGGGTGCCCCCGCGAGTGGTGCGCGGGTCCAGCCCGAGGGCCCGGGGGTGAGCACCTCGAAGCGGCTCTTGACGTCGACCAGCGTCGCCACGACCAGGTGGTTGCGGGTCCAGGTGTGATAGGCGAGCGAGGTGTGCTCGTCGGGCGAGAACAGCACGTCGAGCTCGCGCCGACCGGCCAGG
This sequence comes from Actinophytocola xanthii, assembly GCF_001921205.1. Taxonomy (GTDB): domain Bacteria; phylum Actinomycetota; class Actinomycetes; order Mycobacteriales; family Pseudonocardiaceae; genus Actinophytocola; species Actinophytocola xanthii. The sequence goes on from NZ_MSIE01000024.1 coordinate 78,227, forward strand.
AAGTCGTCGAACCGGGCCGCGAGCAGCGAGCCGGCGGGATGGGTCACCTTCCCGACCGTCCACTCCGACCGGATGCTGACCAGCAGCCACTCCCGGTGCACGGAGGTCTCCGCGTCCTCGGGTACATCCACCCGGACCAGGCCGTCGGCGGTCCGCAGGTACTTCTCCCGGCGGTAGAAGTCCAGGCTGCGGTAGACGAAGTCGCGTTCGAACCCCTTGGTGGGGTCGTGGAAGGCGCCCGCGGAGACGTCGTCGGGCTTGCCCTCGAACACCGTCGTCGCCTCGGCGAGCGGGGTACCGCGCCGCCACTCCTTGGCAACCCGGGGGTAGCCGGAGGTGGTCAGCGAGCCCTCCCCGAAGTCCGTGCCGACGTAGACGCGGTCCTCGTCGATCCAGCCGACCTGGCTCTTGGCCTCCGGCAGCGAGAAGCCGTCCTCGACGAACGACAGCGCGACGAGGTCGAACTCCCGCACCACCGCCGCGTCCGCGCCGCCGCGGGACAGCTCGACCAGCGCCCGGTGGTACCCGGGTCGCAGCACGGTGGCGCCCTGCCACACCCAGCTCTCGCCCTCCGCGGCGGCCAGCGCGTCGACGTCGAGCACGACCTCCCACTCGGGCTCGGCGCTCCGGTAGGACTCGAGCGTGGTGCGCCGCCACAGCCCGCGCGGGTGCTGCGCGTCCTGCCAGAAGTTGTACAGGTGCTCGCCGCGCCGCCGCACGTACGGGATGCGGTCCTCGGCGTCGAGCACCTCGCGGACCTCGTCGCGCAGGCCGGCGAAGCGGGGCGCGCCGGTCAGCTCGGCGACGGTCTCGGCGTTGCGCGCGCGGACCCAGTCCAGCGCGGTCTCCCCGGTGACCTCCTCGAGCCAGAGGTACGGGTCGTCATCGGTCATGCCCCGAGTCTGCCTGCCACCTCACGTCCGGTCGAAGGCGAGGCGGATGAACGTGTACGAGAGCCTGGTCCGGTTCCAGTGCACCGGCCGCTCACTGTGCTCCAGCGCCAGCTCGCCCCGCAGCCGCAACCCGTGTCGGGCCGCGGCCGCCACCAGGTCGCGGATCTCGTCCGGGGAGAAGATGTGCACCGGCTTGCCGTAGGCGGTGAGGCCGGAGGTGTCCGGTGGGTCCTGGTCGTAGTCGGTGGCGACGACCAGCACACCGCCCGGCCGGATGATCCGGGCGCTCTCGGCGAGGAACGGTTCGATCGGCACTCCGTGCTCGATCACGCTCATGCAGGTCACCGCGTCGAACCGGTGGTCGGGGAAGTCGGTCGCGGTGATGTCGCCGTAGCGGAAGAGCACGCCGTCGCGACGGACGTCCGCGCCGAACTCCAGGTTGTTGCCCACCAGGTCGCACAGCCCGTAGAGGCGCAGCCACGGCAGGATCGCCGAGTAGCGGGCCGTCCCGGCGTCGAGCACCGCCGCCTCGCGACCCACCGTGCGCAGCACCGTGCCCACCGCACCCAGCGCGTCCCAGTTCTTCGGCACGTCCCGGTGCAGCGGAAGCCGCAACCGTTTGCACTCCTCCACCGCCGCACGCCACGCGTCGGCGTCCCGCAGCACGTCGGTGTCCGGCATGTCGGCGGGCAGCGGGCGGATGAGCCCGGCCCTCGCCTCGAGCTTGCGCCTCATGGCTATCCGCGCCCACAGCACGCGCTCCGCGGCTCGTTTGGCCACGGCCATCGCGGTCCCGCCCGGGGGAGCGGCCTTTGTCATCGTCATGTCCCTTCCGTGGTGGCGTGAACCCGGGTCGGCCGGTTCAGCTGCCAGGCGGCACCGGCCAGCACGAAGTCGAGCACGGTGAGCATGATGCGGGACACCAGGGCGATCGCGAGCGCCTCCGCCGGGGCGAGTACCGAGGCGAACACCAGCACGAGGACGATCTCGCGGACGCCGGCGCCGGCCGGGGCGGGCAGGAACAGCACGCCGAGGCAGAACGCGAGCGCGAGCCCGCCCACGGCCACGGGCAGGGCCTGGCCGGCCGGCGCGCCGGAGGCGAGCATGAGCAGCCAGCAGTGCATGCCGAGGGCGAGCCAGCCGAGGAAGTACCAGCCGCCCGCGGTGAGCATGCCGCGGAAGCTCGGCCGCCGCTCCAGCGGTCCCCGGCCGAGGAAGCGCAGCACGCGGTCGAGCAGCGGACCCACCACGCGGGGGTGCAGGACGGCCATCCCGAGGGGCACGACCAGCACGACCCACCAGTACCGCGCGAGCGCGTCGGCGCCGCCGAACGGCAGCGTCACGCACGCGGTGACCACGCCCGTGCCGACCGCGATCAGCAGGCCGAGGATGCTGCCGACGAAAGTGATCTTCCTGGACACCGAGTAGTCCCTGGCCAGCTCGGCCTGGGCGATGAACGACCAGACCGAGCCCGGCAGGTACTTGCCCAGCTGTCCGAGCAGGAACACCCGGCTGGCCACGCGCCGGCTCAGCGGGGCGCCGAGGTCGGCGAGCATCGCGCGCCAGGCCAGCAGCCCGAGCAGGATGTTCACCGCGGCCGGCACCGCGGCCGCGGTCACCAGTCCCCAGGACATGCTGCCGAACGCCTCACCCAGCTCCCGCGAGCGGTCGCTGACGAAGGCAGCGCCGAACACCACCACCGCGGCGAGAAAACCGGCGCGGAGCCAGTCGGCGCGGCCGCGCCTTCCCGGGCGTCGCAGAGCCCCGGACGTCGTGGCATCCACGACGATGTCCTGGCTGGTCATCGCGCGTGGGCTTCGGCGAACGAGGTGAGGGTCTTGAGGTAGCGGCTCCACTGGGGTCCGGCGTCCGGCCGGCGCACGCCCGACCGCAGGCGCAGCGCGGTGTCGCCGCTGTAGAAGTTGGTCAGGGCGGTGGCGAGCGCGGCCACGTCGTCCGGGGCCACCAGCATGCCGTCGACGCCCTCCCGGAGGTCGTCGGGCAGCGAGCCGACCCGGCTCGCGATCACCGGGACACCGTGCTCGAACGCGAGGTAGGCGTTGACCGACGCGGTCGCCGACCGGTACGGCATCGCGAGCGCGTCGACGTTCCGGAACAGCCCCGGAACCTCGGCGGCCTCGACGTACCCACACCGCAGGTCGACCCGGTCGGCCAGGTCCAGCTCGGTGACCAGGTGCGCGACCTGGTCGGGCATGTCCCCCCAGAACTCGCCGGCGACGGTCAGCGAGACGTCGGCGGGGCCGGCGGCGAGAGCACGCAGCAGCACGTCGAGGCCCTTGTACGGCCTGACGAGGCCGAAGAACAGCAGCCGCCGGTGCAGCTCGCGGTCGCGGACGTGCGCCGTGGCGGGTGCGACGACGAGCGGCGCCAGCTGCTCGACCGACACCGCCGCGTCGGTGAGCGTCGAGGCCAGCTGGCCCTGGTCGTCGGAGTGGGTGAGCACCCCGTCGACCCTGGTCAGGACCCCCCGCATGAGCCGTTCGTCGACCGAGCGCCGTTCGTGCGGCAGGACGTTGTGGCACTGTGTGACGACAGTAGCGCGCCGGTTACTCCCCATACCTGCGAGGATGCCCCGATATGCCGGCATCTGCACGGGGCTGGCGACAACGAGTACGACAAGATCATGGTCGCGGAGCCTGCGCCCACAGGCGAACCAGGAGTCGGGGCGGCGCCAGGACAGCCGCCGGCGGGTGTGCGGGAACGGCGGTAACTCGGGGCGCTCGATGGTCAGCCGGCCGGGGTAGAGGAAAGCCGGGTACTGCCGTGTCCAGGACTCCAGCCGCACGTCGTGTCCGACGCCGGCCAGCTGGTGGGCCAACTCGGTGGTGTACTGCGAAATACCGCCCTTGAACGGATGTGTTGGTCCGATGACGGCAATCCGCATGTCAGCCCTCGACTCTGTCGGTGGGGGAGGTATGGCGGCGTCGGCGCAGCCAGCGGTCGGTGGCGAGCAGCGCGCCCAGCGACACCGCGGTCCCGGCGCTGAGCCAGGTCCCGGCGCCGCCGTAGGGCGCGGCATAGGTGAGCCGGACCGTGTGCCGGCCGGGTGGGACGGCGACGGCGACCACCGCGTGGTCGGCTCGCAGCAGGTCGGCCGGCTGGCCGTCCACCTCGGCGCGCCAGCCGTTCTGCAGCGCGTCGGCGACGACGAGATAGCCGGCGCCCGCGGCGTCCACCGCCACCTCGATGGACTTCGCACCGTCCTCGACGACCCGCAGCCGCGCGCCGGCACCGCTCGACTCTCCGGTGGGTGCGTCCAGCAGCACCGCGTCGGTGGGGACCTCACCCGCGGCGAGGGCGGCCAGGCGCCGGTCGGGGTTCGGCTCGACGACGGCGGTGCCGGCCCACCGCAGCCTGGGCAGGGCGTTGGTGCGCTGGTAGACGACCGCGGGGTCGGCCAGCACGAGCCGGAGCCCGTCGTCGGCGGGCGCGACCGTGGTGAGCGCGGGGGCGCCGGCGAGCCGTAGCGGAGCGCCGTGCACGGTGAGCGTCGCGGTGAGCGGGGTGGCGGCGGGGATGTCCTCGCCGGCGACGGGGATGTGCAGCGTGTACGGGACGTCGGTGGGGGGCAGCAGGCGGGTGCCGTCGGCGAGCTCGGTGCCTGCCGCGTCCCGGACGCTCACGTCGAGCCGGACCTGTTCCCGGACCGGGCCGCTCACGCGCGCGACCACGGCCCGCAGCGGGCCGCGCTGCTGGACGGGCGCCGTCACGGGCTCGCCGGGGCGGAGGGTGCGGGCCGGGCCGGCGGTGTCGGGCACGTGCGGGGTGCCGAGCACGGGGGAGCGGGCGGAGCTGACGAAGTAGCGGACGGCGAGGCGGTCCAGGACAGGGCTGGTGACGACCTCCGGGGAAGGCGCGGTGCTGGGCAGCGACGGCGGGTCGAAGTACTGCTGGCCGGGCATGGCCTCGAGCAGCTCGCCCAGGCGCCGGTCGGAGAAGGCGTGGCCGTTGAGGCTGCGCAGCCGGTGGATCGAGCTCTCGCCGTAGGTCAGCGTGTTCGGTGGGCTGGCGTAGCGGTCGTGTCCGAGGTGGTCGGCCAGGTAGCGGTGTACGTCGGTTCGCGGGTAGAAGGTGTCCCGCTCGGCGTGGGCCCAGTACGGCCGGACGAACAGCAGCGCCTGCGCGGCGACGAGCACGGGGATGCCGACGAGTGCGGCCGTGCGGGCGACCCGGGCGGTGCGGCCGCGTCCGCTCCACCAGGCGAGCGCGACGCAGAGCCCGGCGACCGCGAGGAAGACCAGCCCGGTGAGCACCTGCCGGTCGAAGTTCGCCGTGCGGCTGGGATCGTCGCCGGTGAGCCCGCGGGCGGTGAGCCAGACGAGCACGAGGCCCGCGGCGGCCGCCGTCCACACCGCGGCCCCCCACACGCCCGGCCGCCGCGGCGTCGCCCGTTCCCGGCGTCGGAGCACGAGCTCGAAGCCGACCGCGGCGAGCACCGCGACCAGGACCCCGAGCACCGACCGGATCCGCCCGACGTAGTTGTCGGAGAACAGGACCGGCAGCCGCTGCGCCAGGGCCAGCGGGGGACCGCCGAGGTAGCCGAGCAGCACCACCACGCCGGTCGCCGAGACGAGGTAGGCCCACACCCCGCGCGGCAGCAGCGCGCGCGCCGGTCGAGCCGCGGCGAGGGCCACCAGCGCCAGCAGCAGCGCCGCCGCGCCGACGTAGGAGAGGGCCTCCACCAGCTGGGTCCCCCGAGCCCAGTGCGGCTCGCCGCCGGGGTACGTGGTGCCCAGCGCCCACGGCGCGACGGCGGTGATCAGCGCCTGGAAGGGGATGTGGTCGGTGGGTGCCTGCTCACGGCCCCAGACGTAGGAGCGAGACAGGAAGTAGCCGAACGGGAGCAGCTGGAACGCGGCCAGCCCGGCGGCCGCGCCGACGGCGGCCGCCCCAGCGCCGGCCAGCGCCGTGATCCGGCGCCACTGCCCCCGGTACTCGGCGACCAGCCGCAGCACGAGGTAGGCCCCGGCCGCGGCGAGGGCGTAGCCGGTGACCGCGGGGAAACCGCCGAGCAGCATCGCGGCCGTGGCGAGGCAGACGAGGACGGCGTCGGTGGGGCGTCGGCGCTGCACCAGACGTTCGACGGCCCATAACAGCACCGGGATGAACGCCGCGGTGCGGCTCTGCGGCCACCCCGTCCAGGCGATCATGAAGGCGCTCGTGGCGAACACCAGTCCGCCGACCACCGCCGCGGGCCGGCCCAACCCGAGGCGGCGGGCGAACAGGAACGTGCCGCCCACCGCGACGACCGTCTCGAGAACCTTGACCCAGGCTGGCGCCAGCCAGGCCGGCATCAGGTAGAAGGGCAGGGAGACCGGGTTGAACAGGGCGTTGTTGGGCAGTGCGCCGAGCGGGACACCGGCGATCGTGTAGGGGTTCCAGGCGCCGCCGGCGCCCTCGCGCAGGAGGTCGACGAACAGTGCGGTCTGCGGGATGACGCCGTCGGCGACGTCCTGCAGGAAGCGGTTCTGTGGGGCGAGGCCGGCGAGCACCCCGTCGCCGTAGGGCGAGAACAGTGCGAGGACGTCGGTCGGGGCGAAGACGCCGACACCGACCAGCGGCCATCCGACGCCCACCACCACGAACCCGACGACCGAGACGATGACGGCACCGCGGACGACCGGCGGGACAGGTGGTCGCACCGGTAAGTCTGGCGGAACAGGGTCGTCGCCGTCCGGAGAGGTGCGGCCGGACAGGCGGCGGTCCTTGTCCTCAAGCACACCGCTCACGTGACCTCCCCCACAGGCGAGGGGGGCAGACTAGCGGCCGCGAATTCGGCCACTGAAAGGAGGTACGTGATCGCCCTCCGTATGGTTCAACCTGATCTCCGCCGGTAGACGGATCTTCATCGCGTCCTTGACGCGTTCCGGAACGAGATCATGCTGCCTGTCCTCGCGAGTCTCCCTTCGCAACTGACAAATTCCGCCAGTGAAACTCGTCGTTCGTCTGATCTGTTCGGTTCGCGGCGGCCCGGTGGCCGCGACTCCGGCCCGTCTGGCTGCGTGGACAGGCCGCCACTCGGAGCCGAAGATCGATTAGCGGATACCCGCCTCAGGGGACTCTTCTCGAAACGCCGTGAGCCTCCGGAAAACCGCGGCGGTGCGTCTCGTAGCGATTTTCTCGACGACACGCTCCCGTTTACGCCTTGTGACGATCTTCGTGCTGGTGGCACCGCGCCTGAATATCCATTATCGACGCCGATCTCACCCAATGATCGTGTCGTCGGCGTGAGCGGCGTACTCGGCGGACCGGATTTCCGCCACCCTCAGGTAACCGCTCACCCGGTCTGTCCACACGGGAGGTACACCGAACGCGGCGTCGGCGAAGCCCACCTGCCGGATGGCCTCGGCGAGCTCCTCCGCGCGATCCGCCGAGAACACGCGTACCGGGTCACCGATCGCCGTGGTATGCGGTGGAACGAAGAACTCCGCCGGCACCCGGGTTCGCGCGTGGACCAGCGCTCCGACCGCGACGCAGGCGCCCTCGCCCACCTTCGCCAGGTGCAGCACCGTCGCCTGCGCGGCGACGTAGGCGCACCGGTCCACTCGCGCGCCCAGGACAGTCGCATGTGGACCGACAAACGCGTGGTCGCCCAGCGCGACTGGACGAGCGGGGTCGGTTGCCGCCGTCGCACGCAGCACCGCGTGCTCCGAGACGATGGCGGACGCGCCGACCTCGACAGTGGCGCCCTCGGCATCGAGCACCGCGCCGTACAGCACCCGAGCACGGGGCCCCACCCGCACGTCGCCCACGAGCGTCGCGTTCGGCGCCACCCACGCCGTCGGATCCACGCGTGGCTCCGCGTCCCGGTGTCGGATCAGCATGTCCCGATGCTGGCCCCGTTCGCCGCCTCAGGCTGGCGGGAATCGGACTCCGTGTCCCTCGTGTTCGCTCTCGTTAGGACAGTCGCCGGCTCACCTCCCCGCGCTCCACCGCGTCGATCTCGGCGAGCAGCCTCGACTTCAGCTCGGCCGAGCAGAACGCGGCCCGCACCCCAGCCCGCGCCAGGTCCGCGAGCTCCGACCGCCCCAGGCCGAAGTGGCGGTGGCACAACAGGAACTCGCTGTTCAGGTCGGTGTGGAACATCCCAGGGTCGTCGGTGGCCAGGGCGACCGGCACGCCCGCGTCCAGCAGTCTCGGCAGCGGGTGCTCTGGCAGCGAGCGAACGGCTCTGGTTCGGATGTTGGAGCTCGGGCAGACCTCCACCGGGACGCCTTCCCCCGCCAGGTGCGCGAGGAGCTCCGGGTCCCGCACCGCGCTCGTGCCGTGGCCGATGCGCTCGGCGTGCAGGTCACGCAGCGCCGACCAGATCGTCTCCGGGCCGGTGGTCTCGCCCGCGTGCGGAACCAGGTGCAGGCCCGCGTCCCGCGCCATCAGGAACGGGTCCCGGTAGCGGGCGCGCGGCACGCCGACCTCGTTGCCGCCGAGCCCGAACCCCACGGTGCCCTCCGGCCGGTGCGCCAGCACCCACTCGGCCGTCGCGATGCCGTGCTCGTAGCCCAGGGAGCCGGCGATGTCGAACACCCAGGCGAGCTCCACCCCGTGCCGTCCGCGTGCGAGTGCCCGACCGGTCGTGAGCGCCTCCGCCAGCTCCGCCGGGTCGATCCCCACGAGCAGGTGCGCCATCGGCGTGACGGTCACCTCCGCGTAGCGCACGTTGTTGCGGGCCAGGTCCCCGGCCAGGCCGTCGACCAGCGCCGTGATGTCCGCGCCCGTGGTCACCAGGCGGTTCACCTTGATGTAGACCTCGATGAAGTGCGCAAAGTCGGTGAACTCGTAGAAGGCGTACAACGTGTCCCGGTCCGTGGGCACGCCCAGCTGAGGATGCCGCCTGGCCAGCTCCAGGACGGTGTCGGCCGACGCGGAGCCGACCAGGTGGACGTGCAGCTCGCTCTTGGGGAGCGCGGAGACGAACTCGAACACCAGGCCATAGTGCCCTACCACACCGACAGGGCCCGATGACGTTGCGGCGCCAGAACTTCCCAGACTATCGCTCCCCACCGACACTTCCGGCGCCACAGACCGCGTTCCGACCCAGTTGTCCACAACCGCGCCAGTTGTCCACAGTTCCCGTTTCCCGGCCCCACACCCCCACACCGCGACGCACAGTGGACGCATGACACCACCCGCCGCACCCCCGTCCCCGTCCGCCGAGGTCCGACTCGACGAGTTGGGAGAGCTGATCGCCGGCCTGCCCGGACTGCTCGGCTTCCCCCCGGTCGACTCGCTCGTCGTGGTCACCTTCACGACCACCCCGGACCGTTGCTGGCTCGGTCCCACGGTGCGGGTCGACCTTCCCGAACCCGGCGGCAGACCGGACCTCGTGGAGCAACTGTGCGGTGCCTTCGCGCAGAACCAGGTCGTCGCGGCGACACCGGTGATCGTCGGTGGGGGCGGCGCCGACCCGCCGCGGCTCCCGCACCGCGGCCTCATGCGGCTGCTCACCCACGAGCTGTCCGCGATGGGCATCCGCCTGGTCCACTCGGCGTGGGTCCCGACGATCGAGCACGGAGCCACCTGGTGGTGTTACGAGGACGGCGAATGCACCGGCCAGGTCCACGACCCACGCAGCTCCGCGCTGGCGGCCGTGGCGGCCCTCGACGGCACCGTCACCTACGGCAGCAGGGCCGAGATGGTCGACCTTCTCTCGCCGGACCAGGAGGACCGGGTCGCGCACCGCGCGCAGCTGCTGTCCGCTCTTACCGGCGCCCCGCTACGGGAGGGCGAGCTGCACCAGGAGATGCTCGCGACGATCGACGCCTTCACGGCGCAGGACAACCAACCCGAGCTGGACGACGAGCGGATCGTGCGCCTGACCGTCGCGCTCGGCCACGGGCGGGTCCGGGACACCTGTCTGACCCTCTCGATCACCGACCGGGCCAGCGCCGCCGAGCGGCTGTGGACGGTCCTGACCCGAGCGGTGCCCGCACCGGAACGCGCCGAACCCGCGTTCCTGCTCGCGCTGTGTGCCTACCTCCGCGGGTCCGCCGTGCTCGCCGGCATGTCGCTCGAGGTCGCCCTGGACGCCGACCCGAGCCATCCCCTGGCGTCGCTCCTACGCGACGCCCTGGACAGGGGAACGCCGCCGGCCGAGGTCCGCCGCATGGTCGCGGCGAGCGTCGAGCAGGCCCAGTCGCGGCGCCGGCCGGAAGGGTGAGACCGGTGTCCAGGGCGACCGGCCCACCCGGACGTGGCCCGCCGGGACGCCGTCGGCTCCCGGCTGATCCGGAGAGCCCGGGCGGGTCAGTGACCGGCCCGGGAGCGCGCGAACTCCCACGCGTCCCGCACGATCTGCTCGAGGTCGGTGATCTGCGGCTTCCATCCGAGCTCGGTTTGGGCGAGCTCGCTCGAGGCCACCAGCGCCGCCGGGTCACCGGAACGTCGGTCCTTCACCTCGGCGGGGATCGGGTGGCCGGTCACCGCCCGGCACGCCTCGATGACCTCACGGACGGAGAACCCCGTGCCACTGCCGAGGTTGTAGATCCGGTGCGTCCCCGCGGTCGCGTGCTCCAGTGCCAGCAGGTGCGCGTCGGCGAGGTCGTTGACGTGGATGTAGTCGCGCACGCAGGTGCCGTCCTGGGTGGCGTAGTCCTCGCCGTAGACGTGGATGGCCTCGCGCTGGCCGAGCGCCACCTGCAGCACCAGCGGGATGAGGTGGGTCTCGGTGGTGTGCCGCTCACCGAAGGCGCCGTGCGCGCCGGCGACGTTGAAGTACCGCAGGCTCACCGCGGACAGCCCGTACGCGGTGGCATAGGAGGTGATGGCGTGGTCGATGGCCAGTTTGGAGGCCCCGTAGGTGTTGGTGGGCCGGGTGGGGGCCTCCTCGGGGATCGGCACCTGCTCCGGCTGGCCGTACACGGCGGCGGTGGACGAGAAGACCAAGCGGGGGGTACCGGTCTGCCGGACCGCCTCCAGCAGGCGCAGTGAGGTGAGAACGTTGCCCGACCAGTACTTCGCCGGGTCCAGCATCGACTCGGCGACCAGCGACTTCGCCGCGAAGTGCAGTACGCCGTCGAAGCCCTCGGCGAGCAGGTCGCCGGCGGCATCCGCCAGATCGGCCTGCACGAACCGGCAGGACTCCGGCACGGCGTCCGCGTGTCCGGTGCTCAGGTCGTCGAGCACCACGACCTCGTGGCCGGCTTCCACCAGCCGGGCGGCGCACACACTTCCGACGTACCCGGCCCCGCCCGTGACGAGCAGCTTCACCGCGTTCCTCGCTTCCTCAGGTTCGCGGGTGGGCACCCGCTCGTTCGCCTCGATCTGTTCGGTCGGTTCTGGGGTCAGGCGTCGCGGCCGGCGCCGGGGGAGGGCACCGCCGTGAACAGGCCGGGCGTCGGTAGTGACCGCTCGGCGAACGCCGCGAGCACCTTGTCCTGGATGATGTTCCGCTCCGCGCGGGGCACCAGGGCGATGGCGGAGCCGCCGAACCCACCCCCGGTCATCCGGGCGCCCAGCGCTCCGGCCGCGAGCGCGGCCTCCACCGCGACGTCCAGTTCCAGACAGGACACCCGGTAGTCGTCGCGCAGGCTCGTGTGTGACGCGGTCAGCAGCTCACCGGCCTCGCCGAGCCGGCCGGCACGCAGCAGCTCGACGGTGCGCTCCACCCGCTCGTTCTCGGTCACGATGTGACGGACCAGGGGGCGCAGCTCCTCGGGAAGTGCGGCCAACGCCCTGTCGAGACCGCTCGGCTCGACGTCGCGCAGGGCCTGGATTCCCAGCAGCTCGGCCGCACGCTCGCACCCCGCGCGGCGCTCGCGGTAGCCGGAGTCGCCATGGGAGTGCCGAGCCCGGGTGTCGATCACCAGCACGTCGAACCCGGCCGCGGCGGCGTCGAAGGGGACCTGCTCCATCGCGCCGGTGCGCACGTCGAGGAAGAGCACGTGCGACTCGACGCAGCACAGCGACGCCGTCTGGTCCAGCAGCCCCGTGGGGACGCCGACGAAGTCGTTCTCCGACCGCTGTACCCATCGCGCGATCTCGGTCCGGCTGGGCGCGTCCGGCCGGTCCAGCTCGACACCCGCCAGTCCCAGCAGCGCCAGCGCGGTGGCGCACTGCAGGGCATGAGAGGAGGACAACCCCGCCCCCGCCGGTACGTCACCGGCGAACACCAGGTCGGCTCCGGAGAGGAAGCCCTCGTGACGAAGGACCCAGCTCACGCCGGACGGGTACGCGGCCCACCCGGTGACCGAGCCCGGCTCGAGATCGGCGACCGCCACCGGATCCGCCGTCTGTGGCCGACCATCGTCGCCCACGGTGGTCACGTTCAGCATCCCGTCCGAGCGGGGCCGCGCGGCTGCGGCGATCCGGTAGGGCAGCGCGAACGGCAGCACGAACCCGTCGTTGTAGTCCGTGTGCTCCCCGATCAGGTTGACCCGGCCCGGTGCCGACCAGACACCCGCGGGCGCCTCACCGAACAGATGGCTGAACCGCTCCGCGGCCCTGGCCGCCACGCGACCGACCCCCACGGACCCACCCGACCCGCTCATGCCGACCACCAACGCCCACCTCGCCCAACGACGCACCGCACCGACAGTCCCACGCGGCTCCACACGGTACGTCGCCCCCTTCGCCGACCGTTCCCCGCGACGGCGTGCCACCCACCCCGCGGGACTGGGCGGCGGGCAGCGTGTGGGACGAGCCGCTGCGGCACGTGCCGACGGGTAGCTCGAGGAGCTGGCTGACTGTCAGCGACCGGGACTGGTCGACACGAAGCGTGCGGGATCGGCTGATGGGCAGCCTGCTGGTTGGACTGAAGCGCGGCGCGGCTCTGGTCACCCTGGGGGACGAGCCGTTCCTCGGCCGGCGGGACGGGTCGGCGGGCAGCGCGGGGCGCTGGTCGCCGGGCAGCCCGGAGCACGGGTCGCCCGGCTGGGCGTCGCCGGGGGGCGAGGTTCACTTGGCGAGGGCGAGCACCGCGTGCAGCACGCTGGGTGCGATCTGGGCCGCGGTGTGTTCGCCGGTGACCTCGATCGTGTTGCGGTCGCCCTTGGACGGACCCACGTGCACGGTCTGCCCGGGGACCACGCCGACGGCCTTGAGCTCGGCCATCTGGTCGGGGTCGAGCTGCACGTGCTCGGCGATGCGGCGGATCTCCACCTTGCCGCCGCCGCGGCGGGCGACGTCGTCGACCCGGACGAGGTCGGCCTCGACCGGCGGGGCGGGCTCACCCTCGCCGAGCTTGTCGAGCCCGGGGATCGGGTTGCCGTAGGGCGACGTGGTGGGGTGGCCGAGCAGCTTGACCAACTTGCGCTCCACCGCCTCGCTCATCACGTGCTCCCACCGGCAGGCTTCGCCGTGCACGTGCTCCCACTCCAGGCCGATCACGTCGACGAGGAGACGCTCGGCCAGGCGGTGCTTGCGCATCACGGTCACCGCCAGCGCACGACCGTGGTCGGTGAGCTCGAGGTGGCGGTCGCCGGCGACGACGACGAGGCCGTCGCGCTCCATCCGGCCAACGGTCTGGCTGACCGTCGGGCCGCTCTGCCCGAGCCGTTCGGCGATCCGGGCGCGGAGAGGGACGACACCCTCCTCCTCGAGCTCGTAGATCGTCTTGAGGTACATCTCGGTGGTGTCGATGAGCTCGTTCACGCCATTCCCCTTCGTCCGAGTTCCATGGTAGTGGCTCGCCCGGGTGGAGCATCGGTGTGGTCGCACAGGGTGAACAGCCGCGGCGGCAGTAAGCACGAAGGCCTTGATCACTGGTCCACAAGGGTGAAAAGAGGACTGTCGGCGCTGCGTCGCGAGTGGGGAGACCCTGGGCGGCGGGTGAAGAATAGCCCTGTGACCACTCCCCTGGTGTCCTGCACGGAGCTCGCCGCGTCGCTGGCCGGTCCGCGGCCGCCCGTCCTGCTGGACGTGCGGTGGCGGCTCGGCGGTCCGCCCGGACGCGAGGACTACGACCGCGGACACCTCCCCAACGCGGTCTACCTCGACCTGGACACCGACCTCGCCGGAGCGCCGGGGGCGGGTGGCCGACACCCGCTGCCCGAACCCGAGGCGCTGCAGCGGGCCCTGCGCGCGGCCGGGGTGCGCGCCGACCGTCCGGTCGTCGTCTACGACGCCGACAACGGCTCGATCGCGGCACGGGCCTGGTGGTTGCTCCGGTGGGCAGGACACGACGAGGTCGGCGTGCTGGACGGCGGCTTCGCGGCCTGGGTCGCCGAGCAACGCCTGGTCACCACCGCGACACCCGACCCGGAGCCGGGGGACATCACCGTTCGGCCGGGCGGCATGCCCGTCGTGGACGCCGACGGAGCGGCCGCACTCGCCCGCGAGGGGGTGCTGGTCGACGCCCGGGCGCCGGAGCGGTACCGCGGCGACGTCGAGCCGATCGACCCGAGGGCCGGACACATTCCCGGAGCCGTGAACGGTCCGTTCGCCGGGCATGTGGCCGACACCGGTCGCTGGCAGCCGGCCGCGTCCCTCGCCGAGCGGTTCGCCGGACTCGGCGTCACCGGTGAAAAACCAGTCGGCGCCTACTGCGGATCGGGTGTCACGGCGGCGTCGGTGGTGTTGGCGTTGGAGGTCGCCGGCGTCACGACCGCAGCGGACCCGGCGAGGCTGTACGTGGGCTCCTGGTCGCAGTGGAGCTCGGATCCCGACCGTCCCATCGCGACCGGTGCCGACCGGGGCTGATCCCGGTCCAGGCGGCACGGCGGCACCTGCTCGTGTGGACGGGCGAACTCGCCTCAGGAGACCGCCTGCGGGAGGCCGCTGGCCGCGGACCGCTCGATGGCGGCGAGGAGTCGGTGGTGGCGTAGGGCGGTCTCGAAGTCCGGCTGCGGCTGCCGCCCCTCGGCGATGGCGTGGGCGATCTCCAGGTAGAGGGCCGCGATGTTGGCTGGCGGGCCCGACGGAATGTCGGCGGGGATGGTTCGGTAGAACTCGGGGACGGCCAGGGTCTCGTCGCCCAGCCTGATCTCCCAGTCGGTCCAGTGCATGTAGTTCCCGGGCCGGGTGGGGGTCGCGGTCAGCGTTCCCTTGCTGCCCGCCAACCCGAGCAGGAACCCGTCAGGGCTGCGCCGGTTGCCGCCGTGCACGGTCACCGAGGCGGTGGCGCCGCTCTCCAGCAGGCCGTGCAGCAGCACGTGGCTGGGCACCCCGCTGGCCACGCCCTGGCCGCTCCCCGCGACCAGCACACGGTCGTGCGGGTGGGGCAACCTCGCGGAGACCTCGGAGAACGGGCCCATGACCCGGTCGAGCGTCGCCAGGAAATGACCTGCCGCGATCGTCAGGACCGAGGTTCCCGCGGCGGGGTCGAGACTCCAGGCCAGTTCCGGCGGGATCTGGCTGCCGCCCAACGGATCACCGGCCGCGACCAGTACGGCCGACTCGACCGTGCCGATCCTGCCCTCGGCGAGCAGGTCCGCGACGAAGCGGGCATCGGGGGAGTGGTGGCCCTGCAGGACGACCGCATGGCGCACCCCCGCGACGGTGGCGGCCTCGGTCAGCTCTCGCGCCTCCTCGACGTCCACACCGAGGGGCCACTCGGACAGGACGTGCTTGCCCGACCCAAGCGCGGCCCTGATCACCGTGGCGTGCTCGGGCGCCTTCACCGAGACGACGACCAGGTCGACATCGGGATGGGCGACGAGGGTCCCCGCGTCGGCGAAGGCGTGCGGAACGCCGTGGACCGCGGCCACGCGATCCGCGCTCGCCTGGCTGGTGGTCGCGACCGCCGTCACCTCGAACTCGGCCAGCCCGGCGAGTGCGGGCAGGTGCGAGGACATCGCCCACCCGCTCGCTCCCACGACTCCGACTTTGATCATGTCCGCCTCCTCGATTTTATACCTTCCGGTACAAAACTAGGTTGGCGACAGCCCGAGGGCAAGGGGTAACCTACCGATAGGTACAAAACTGTGGAGGGAGTCCGGCATGCCCGGCGGCCGACCGCGATCGTTCGACGCGGATGCCGCGCTCGATCGCGCCCTGGAGGTGTTCTGGCGGCAGGGCTACGAAGGCACCTCGCTGTCGGACCTGACCGCCGCGATGAGGATCAACAGGCCCAGTCTCTACGCCACCTTCGGCAACAAGGAAGAACTGTTCGGCAAGGCCCTGGCCCGCTACGCCGACGGGCCAGCCGCCCACGCCGGCGAGGCACTCGAGGCGTCCACGGGCCGCGAGGTCGTCGAGCGCCTGATCCGCGGCGCCGTCGAGCTCACCACGGGAGACGACACACCACACGGCTGCCTGGCCGTGAACAGCGTGCACGCCTGCGGACCCGACTCCACCCCGGTGCGGCACAAGGCGGTCGCGCACCGGAAGGCAGCAGAGGTAGCCCTACGCAGACGACTGGAGCAGGCGACCGACCTGCCGCCCGGGTACCAACCGGACACCCTGGCCCGACTGGTCCACACCATCACCGACGGCATCGCCGTCCAGGCGGTCAGCGGGCGAGGCCGCGACGAACTGCGGCACGTGGCCGACCTGGCGCTGCGTGCACTGTTCGGCTGAGAGCCGGGCCGGACAACGGACACGCCCTCAGTGGCGGCCCGGCGAGCGGGAACGGTTGGAGACCACTGCTCGGCGAGGGGAGGGTCTGGCGTAGGGACGGACAGAGCGCCCGGTGTTCGGGGGAGTTTCACGGTCTCGCGGAACAGGGTGACGGCTCGTGGCCTCGTCGGCAGCGGGCTCCGGCGCCTCCGCCCGGTTAGGGTGGCGGCATGGTGATGCCAGCGGCGGTTGTCTGGGACTCGGCGTTGCTCGGTTACGACCTCGGCGGCGAACACCCGCTGAACCCCATCCGGCTCGAGCTGACCGTCCGGTTGGCCGCCGCGCTCGGGGTGCTCGACGGGGTCGAGCTGCTCGTGCCCGAGTCCGCCTCCGAGGAGGAGATCCAGCGCGTCCACGACGCCGGGTACATCGCCGCCGTGCGGGAGGCGCCGATGGCGGGGTGGGACGTCGGCCACGGGCTCGGCACCCCGGACAACCCCATCTTCGAGCAGATGCACGAGGCGTCCGCCATGGTCGTCGGGAGCTCGCTGGTCGCCGCCGGGCAGATCGCGTCGGGGGCCACCAAGCGCGCGGTGAGCATCGCGGGCGGCCTGCACCACGCGATGCGTGACCGGGCCGCCGGTTTCTGCGTCTACAACGACACCGCCGTCGCCATCTCCTGGTTGCTGGACAACGGTTTCGAGCGCATCGCCTACCTCGACACCGACGTCCACCACGGCGACGGGGTGCAGGCCGCCTTCTACGACGACCCTCGCGTCCTCACGATCTCCCTCCACCAGAACCCCCTCACCCTCTTCCCGGGCACCGGCTTCGCCGACGAGACCGGAGGACCGAACGCCCAGGGCACCTCGGTCAACATCCCGCTGCCGCCCCTCACCGACGACCGCGGGTGGCTGCGTGCCTTCCACGCCGTCGTCCCCTCGCTGCTCGAGGCCTTCCAGCCCCAGCTGCTGGTCAGCCAGTGCGGTGTGGACACCCACGACGAGGACCCGCTGGCCTCCCTGTCGCTGTCCGTCGACGGTCACCGGCGCATCTACCAGAACGTGCGCGACCTCGCGGAGCGCTTCGCCGGCGGCAGGTGGCTCGCCGCCGGCGGCGGGGGCTACCAACTGATCCGCGTCGTCCCCCGGTCCTGGACCCACCTCCTCGCCACCCTGCTCGACCGGGACCTCGACCCCGGCGTCACGCTCCCGCACGAGTGGACCGGCCTCATCGACCGGATCGCGCCCAACGCCGAGCTCCCGACCGCCATGGGTGACGGCAGGGACACCGACCACGATCCGTGGGACGGCACCGTCGAGCACCCCGTCGACGTCGCCGTCCGCGACGCCCGGCGGGCCGTGTTCCCCCTGCACGGCCTCGACCCCGACGACCCCAGGGACTGACGCCGTGGACCCGTTCGACTACCCCCGCCAGTGGGAGGCGGACGTCGTCCTGTCCGACGGGGGAACCGTCCACTTGAGACCAATTGTCCCCAGTGATGCCGACGCCCTGTTGGCCTTCCACGGCCGCATGTCGGCGCGCACCCGCTACCTGCGCTACTTCGGCGCCTACCCGCAGATCCCGCCGCGCGACCTCGAGCGGTTCACCACCGTCGACCACCACGACCGGGTCGCGTTCATCGCGAAGCTCGGCGACGACATCGTGGCGGTCGCCCGCTACGAGCGCCTCGGCTCCGCCCCCTCCGCCGAGGTCGCCTTCGTCGTCGAGGACGCCCACCAGAGCCGCGGTCTCGGCCCGATCCTGCTCGAGCACCTCGCCGCCGCGGCCAGGGAGAGCGACATCCGCACGTTCGTCGCCGAGGTGCTCGCCGAGAACTCCGCCATGCTCGGCGTGTTCCGCGCGGCCGGCTACCAGCTCTCCCGCGCCATGGAGGAGGGCGTCTACCACCTCGAGTTCGCCATCGACCCCACCGAGGAGTCGGTCGCCGTCGCCCGCTCGCGGGAGCAGGCCGCCGAGGCGCGCAGCGTGCACAACCTGCTCCACCCCCGCTCGGTGGCCCTCATCGGCGCCTCCGCCGACCCCGACAAGATCGGCTACGCCGTCCTGGGCAACCTGCTGCACGCCGACTTCACCGGCCCGGTCTACCCGGTCAACGCCGACCGCGCCTCGGTCCGCGGGGTTCGGGCCTACCCGAGCGTGCTCGACATCCCCGGTCCGGTCGACCTCGCCGTGGTCGCGGTCCCGGCCGCCGGGATCGACGAGGTGATGGACGCCTGCCTCGCCAAGGGAGTCAAGGCGCTCGTCGTCATCTCCTCCGGGTTCGGCGAGACCGGCCCCGACGGCCGCGGTGCCGAGCGGCGCCTGGTCACCGAGGCCCGCGCCCACGGCATGCGGGTCGTCGGTCCCAACGCGCTCGGCGTGATCAACACCGATCCGGCGATCCGGCTCAACGCGACCCTCGCCCCCGCGCTGCCCGGCCAGGGTCGCGCGGGCTTCTTCTGCCAGTCCGGCGCGCTGGGCACGGCGATCCTCGCCGACGCCGCCGCCCGCGGCCTGGGACTGTCGACATTCGTCTCGGCCGGCAACCGGGCCGACGTCTCCGGCAACGACCTGCTCCAGTACTGGGAGACCGACCCGGCCACCGACGTCGTCCTGCTCTACCTGGAGTCGTTCGGCAACCCGCGCAAGTTCGCCCGCCTCGCCCGCCGCCTCGGCCGGGTCAAGCCCGTCGTCGCGGTGAAGTCGGGACGCAACGCCGTGCTCCCCGCGCTCGCCGCCACCTCGGTCCGGGTCGACGAGGCGAGCGTGGCGGCGCTGTTCGAGCAGGCCGGCGTGATCCGCGTCGAGTCGCTCGCGCAGCTGTTCGACGCCGCGCTGCTGCTCGCCCACCAACCGCTGCCTCGTGGGGGCCGGGTGGCCGTGGTGGGCAACTCCTCCGCCATCGGGGTGCTCGCGGCCGATGCCGCGCTCGCCCGTGACCTCGAGCTCGCCGACGCGCCGGTCGACGTCGGCGCCGCGGCCAGCCCCGAGATGCTCGCCGACGCCGTGCGGGAGACCCTGCGCCGACCCGAGGTGGACGCGCTCGTCGTGGTGTTCGTGCCGCCGCTGACCACGCCGGGTGCCGCCTACGCCCGTGCGCTGCGCGACGCCGTGGCCGACCTCGACGAGCACAAGCCCATCGTGTCGACATTCCTGGCCACCGAGGGCATCCCCGCCGAGCTCGCCGTTCCCGGGCCGGGTGGGGCACCGGGGCGCGGGTCGATCCCGAGCTACCCGAGCCCGGAGCGCGCTGTGCTCGCGCTCGCGCGGGCCACCCGCTACGCCCGCTGGCGCTCAGCCCCGCAGGGCGAGCTGGTCCGCCCCGAGCGCACCGACCCCGAGCGGGCCAGGGCGCTCGCCGCCGCGGCGCTGTCCGACGGGCACGACCTCGTGGAGCTCGGGGACGACGACGTCGTCGCGCTGCTGCGCTGCTACGGCATCGACGTGGTCGGCTACCGGGTCGCGGCCGGGCCGGAGGAGGCGGTGGCCGCGGCCGAGGAGCTGGGTTTCCCGGTGGCGGTCAAGGCGACCGGTGAGCGGTTCTGGCGCAGGGCGGACCTGGTCGGGGTGCGTCTCGACGTCGCGACGGCCGAGGGGGTGCGGGCCGCGTTCGCCGAGCTGGCCGAGCTGTCCGGCGTCGCCCGGGTGTACGTGCAGCGCATGGCGCCCAGCGGAACCGGCTGCGCGATCGGTCTCCAGGACGACCCGTCGTTCGGCACCCTTGTCTCGTTCGGACTGTCCGGTGTGGTCAGTGACCTGCTCGGCGACCGTGCCTACCGCGCCGTGCCGCTGACCGACGTCGACGCAGCGGCGCTGGTGCGCGCACCGAAGGCGGCGCCGCTGCTCACCGGCTACCGCGGCGACGAGCCGGTCGACCTCGACGCCCTGGCCGACCTGCTGACCCGGGTCGCGGTGCTGGCCGAGGACGTGCCCGCGGTGCGCTGGCTCGCGCTCGAGCCGATCCTCGCCACTGCCCAGGGGGCCGCGGTGCTGCGGGCGAGGGTGAAGGTGGGCCCCTCGCCGTCGCACCCGGACAGCGGACCGCGGCGGCTGCGGTCGATTTCCTACGAAAGTAGGGTTTAGCGCCCCCGGTGCAACGCGCCCTCCGGGCCGGCCCGTCCTGCGCACATGAACCGGCACACGAACCGTCTGGGAACCGTTGTCGGCGCCGCCCTGCTGCTCGTCCTCGTCGGCGCCTGCGGCAACCCGCAGGAGAACCAGAACACGGCGGGCGACCCCCGCCCGACCGAGGTGTCGACACCGACGGTGTCGACACCGACGAGCACCGAACCGGACCGGCAACCGGCCAGAACGCCCCCGTCGGGGGCGGAGAAGGTCCCGGCCAGCCAGATCGACACCGCGGCCCTGCCCGAGCGGTACCCCGTCCTGGTGTGGACCGAGAACGACGGCCGCACGGTCGGGGTGGTGGCGCAGGAAGGCGGCTGCGGCCGGGCCAGCCTGGAGGCCACCCAGGACGCCGAGCAGGTCGTGATCACGATGGTCGAGACCGTGCCCGACGACGGGCGGCCCTGCACCATGGACCTGCGCTACCCCAAGCTCACGACCGAGCTCGAGCAACCGCTCGACCAGCGCACCGTCGTCCTGCGCAACGAGCAGCGCAAGGGCTGACCCTCCTCCCCCCCACCGGTGCCGGCCGCCCACCTGCCCCCGCGCGGTCGGCACCGCCCCTTACCCAGGAGCACGGCGGCTGGTGGGCCGCCGTGCTCCTGCTGTCCTCGGGCGGTGCTCGCCGCCGGCGCGCGCCGTGGTCGGTGTTGCGGCGGTGTGCAACCGGGTGGGTGGCGATTACCGTCCCGGGGGTATGAGGGCATTGCTGAGCTCGGTGACGGTCGCGCTGGTGGTGGTGCTCGCCGGATGCGGAGAGGACGTGGGGGCGTCCCAGCCCGGCGGGGGAACGGTGTCCACGGGGGTGACGGTCACCGAGGAGGCGTCACGGGAACCGTCGGCCACGGAGACGGAGCCGCCGCGCCCGCCCGGCGGGACGCCGTCGGCGCCGGTGAGCCTGTCGCCCGACGGGCCGGTGGTGCCGGAGGGGGTGCGGCAGGTGCCGTCCTCGCAGGTCGACGCGAGTGCGGTGCCTGAGTACTACGACCACCGCGGCGAGGTGTGGGTGTACGACGGCGGGTACTCGTTGCAGATGTTCGCCGCGGCCAGCAGTGGCTGTGGGGGCGTGGAGGCCAGGGTGGTGGACCAGTCGGCGGAGGCCGTGCGGATCGTTGTGCGCGCGCTGCCGGCGCCACAGGGCGGGTCGCCCGACGACCCGGTGTGCACGACGGTGATCACGCCTCGACCGGTCACCGTGGCGTTGGACGCGCCGCTGGGGGAGCGGCGGGTGTTCCTCGCCGGTGGGCGGTAGGCCCGGGCACCACGCGGGCGGGACGCAGGGGTGCGGCAGGGGGCCCTGGCGGCGGCTCGAGGACGACCGTCAGCGGCGGAAGGCGATCTGCAGGGTCGGCTGGGAGGTGCCGGCAAAGAAGTCGTTGCCCTTGTCGTCCACGACGATGAAGGCGGGGAAGTTCTCCACCTCGATGCGCCAGACCGCCTCCATCCCCAACTCGGGGTACTCGAGGACCTCCACCCGCTTGATGCAGTCCTGGGCCAGGCGCGCCGCCGGGCCGCCGATGGAGCCGAGGTAGAAGCCGCCGTGGGTGTGGCAGGAGTCGGTGACCTGGCGGGAGCGGTTGCCCTTGGCGAGCATCACCAGCGAGCCGCCCGCCGCCTGGAACTGGGCTACGTAGGAGTCCATGCGGCCCGCCGTGGTAGGGCCGAAGGAGCCTGAGGCGTAGCCCTCGGGGGTTTTCGCCGGGCCCGCGTAGTACACGGGGTGGTCGCGGAGGTACGCGGGCATGGGTTCGCCGGCGTCGAGGCGCTCCTTGATCTTGGCGTGGGCTATGTCCCTCGCCACCACCAGCGGGCCGGTCAGGGAGACCCTCGTCTTCACGGGAAGCTGGGTGAGCAGGGCGCGGATCTCGGACATCGGCTGGTTGAGGTCCACCCGCACGACCTCGTCGGTCAGGTCCTCCTCGCCGACGTCGGGAAGGTAGTGGGCGGGGTCGCGCTCCAGCTGCTCGATGAACACGCCGTCTGGGGTGATCTTGGCCTTGGCCTGGCGGTCGGCGGAGCAGGAGACGGCCACGCCGACGGGGCAGGACGCCCCGTGGCGCGGGAGGCGGATGACCCGCACGTCGTGGCAGAAGTACTTGCCGCCGAACTGGGCGCCGATGCCGAACTGGCGGGTCATCTCCAGCACCTGCTGCTCGAGGTCGACGTCGCGGAAGGCGTGACCGGCGGGCGAGCCCTCGAGGGGGAGCGTGTCCAGGTAGCGCGCCGACGCCAGCTTGGCCACCTTGAGGTTGTGCTCGGCCGACGTGCCGCCCACGACGATCGCGAGGTGGTACGGCGGGCACGCGGCGGTACCCAGCGAACGCAGCTTCTCGTCCAGGAACGCGGCGAGGCGCTTGGGGTTCAGCAGCGCCTTGGTCTCCTGGTAGAGGAACGTCTTGTTGGCACTGCCGCCCCCCTTCGCCATGAACAGGAACTCGTACTCCGGCTTGTCGCCGTCCTTGTGGTACAGCTCGATCTGCGCGGGCAGGTTCGTTCCGGTGTTGCGCTCCTCCCAGAAGCTCACCGGAGCCAGCTGGGAGTACCGCAGGTTCAGCTCCTGGTACGCCGCGAAGATCCCCCGCGACAGCGCCGCCTCGTCGCCGCCGCCGGTGAGCACGTTCTCGGTCCGCTTGCCCATCACGATCGCCGTCCCCGTGTCCTGGCACATCGGCAGCACGCCGCCGGCCGAGATGCAGGCGTTGCGCAGCAGGTCCATGGCCACGAAGCGGTCGTTCCCACTGGCCTCGGGGTCGTCGACGATCGCGCGGAGCTGGGCGAGATGCGAGGGGCGCAGCAGGTGCTGGATGTCCCGGATCGCCTCCCGGGCGAGCAGGGTGAGCGCCGCGGGCTCGATCTCGAGGAAGGTCCGTCCCGCGGCCGTCACCGTCGACACGCCGTCCGGGGACACCAACCGGTACTCGGTGTGGTTGTCCGGCCCGACCGGCAGCAGGTCGACGTACTCGAAGGAGGCGGTCACCGTGAGGACTCCCTTGTCGCGTGGTGGGGTCGGTGACGTTACCGGGCAACGAGAAGGGACTGGTTCCCGTGGTGGTCAACACCACTGGGCCGAGAAAGCCGGAAGGCCGGGGCGGCCCCCGGCCGTCCCGACCTCCCGTCGGTCGCGATCACGAACGGTGTTCGATCGTTCGCACCGCGTAGTCTGGTCGCATCGACGGTGCCCCCGCCGAGCAGACATGTCAATGCCTCGGGCGACTCCGTATGCAAGACGTAGCGGTGCGGACGGGGGTTGCTCGGAGGCCGCGCTCAGCTCGCGTAGGCGCGGAGCCGCTCGGCGCGCTCGCCCTGCCGCAGCTTCGACATGACCTCACGCTCGATCTGCCGGACCCGCTCGCGGGACAGGCCGAACCGCTTACCGATCTGGTCGAGGGTGTGCGGCTGCCCGTCGTCGAGGCCGTAGCGCAGCCGGATCACCGACTGCTCCCGGTCGTCCAGTGTGGCCAGCACCCGGCGGAGGTCGTCGTGCAGCAGGCCCGAGATCACCGCGCTCTCGGCGTCGGTCGCCTCGCCGTCCTCGATGAAGTCGCCGAGGGGGGCGTCCTCCTCCGAGCCGACCGGCATGTCCAGGCTCACCGGGTCGCGCGCGTGGTCGAGCAGGTCCGACACCTTCTCCGGCGTGAGGCCCACCTCCTGCGCGAGCTCCTCGTGGGTGGCCTCCCGGCCGAGCTGCTGGTGCAGGTCGCGCTTGATGCGGGAGAGCTTGTTCACCTGCTCGACCAGGTGGACGGGCAGGCGGATGGTGCGGCCCTGGTCGGCCATGCCGCGGGTGATGGCCTGGCGGATCCACCAGGTCGCGTAGGTGGAGAACTTGAAGCCCTTGGTGTAGTCGAACTTCTCGACGGCCCGGATCAGGCCCAGGTTGCCCTCCTGGATCAGGTCCAGCAGCGGCATCCCCCGTCCCGTGTAGCGCTTGGCCAGCGACACGACCAGCCGCAGGTTCGCCTCGAGCAGGTGGTTCTTCGCCCGGTGGCCGTCACGCACGAGCGCCTCGAGCTCGGCTCGGGTCTTGCCCTTGAGGCTCTCGTCGGACTCGAGCATGTGCTGGGCGAACACACCCGCCTCGATGCGCTTCGCGAGCTCGACCTCCTCCGCCGCGCTCAAGAGTGCCGTACGTCCGATACCATTGAGGTACACGCGGACCAGGTCGGCCGCGGGGCTCTGCGCATCGAGGTCGATCTCGCTGGGCTCCGGCTCGCGCTGTTGTGGGACGGTCATGCTCTCCCTCCCCCTCTTCGTGGGTCGGTGTGCTCCATGTCACAGTGCTTCGTGTAACAGTGCTCCATGTCACACACGGGCACCTGGTCGTCCGGTGAGCCGTCGACCGGTTCTCCCGGGTCGGGCGCTGACCGTTCGGCTGGCCGTCGATGGCTGGACACTGTGGAAAACGCCCGTGTTGCTGGATTCGTTCCCGACTTCTCAACCTGGATGACGTCATCCGCGCCACACCGGTTGCTCCACCAAAGCTGAGGTTTTCCTGAGAGACGCCCTGCGGGGCCTGCGACTCAGACCTCGACGAGGACCGTGAACGGGCCGTCGTTGACCGATGCGACCGCCATCGTCGCGCCGAACCGGCCGGTCTCCACCCTGGCGCCGCGCTCGCGCAGCGCGGCCACGACCGCGTCCACCAAGGGCTGCGCGTGCTCCGGCCGGGCGGCGGCGGTCCAGGACGGACGCCGCCCCTTGCGCGTGTCTCCGTAGAGGGTGAACTGGCTCACCACGAGCAGCGGCGCACCGGCCGTCGCGCAGGACTCCTCGTCACGCAGGACGCGGAGCTCGTGGAGCTTGCGCGCCATCGTGGCGGCCTGGGCCTCGGTGTCGGCGCTCGCGACGCCCAGCAGCACCAGCAGCCCGGGCTCGTCGATCGCGCCGACGACCTCGTCGTCGACCGTGACGCTCGCCGAGGTCACCCTGGCCACCACCGCACGCACGCGTGCATGGTGGCAGGCGGGGCTCAGCGGCGGGCGATGAGGTGGAAGAAGCGGGCCGTGAGCAGCTGGGGCATCCGGTCGGCCATCGCCAGCTCCAGGCGCACCAGCTCGGCCAGGAACGCCGGCTCGGCGACCGCGGCCGGGTCCACCAGGTCCGCGACGCACCGCACCCCGTAGCGGACGACCTCCTCGACGCCCAGCTGGACGAGCAGGGCCACCAGCTCGGCCACCGGCGCCTCACGGGCGGCGGACAGGGCCACCGCGGCCCGGCCGGGCTCCCGCTCGCGCACCGCCGCGTGCACGGGCTCGAAGTCGGGGTTGGGGCCGAGCACGGACAGCAGCCCGCCGGGCCGCAGCGGCGCGGTCACCGCGGCCAGCACCTCACGCGGCTCGTCCACGTAGTGCAGCAGGTTGTGGCACAGGACGAGGTCGAACTCGTGACCGGCGAGCACCTCCGGCGCGTCCAGCGCACCCGCCTGCACCACGTGCAGCCGGTCGAACACGTCGTAGCTGTCCGCGGTGGCGATGGCGGTGCTCAGCATCGCGCCCGCCGGGTCGAGCACGGTCACCTCGTGACCGAGCGCGGCGAGCCGGACCGCCTCCACACCACTGCCCCCGGCGACGTCGAGGACCTGCCGCGGCGCAGGCCCCAGGTGCCGTACGAGGTTGGCCTCGGTGACGGTGTAGCGCAGACGTTCCAGCGGACGCTGCTGGAACAGGTCCAGTCGGGTCCCGAACCCGCTCAACGTCATGGGACCTTCATACCGGCTTTCCTCCGTGCGGCGATCCATCTCCACCCGGATGGCCCAATCACGCCCCGAAGGTGGCAGCATGGGGGTTGGGAGGTGGTGTCGTGAAGTCCGAGCGGGACGACACCCCGGTTCTGATCACCGAGGCAGCGCGGTCGTACGAGGAAGAGTTCGCCGCGCGCAAGCGCAAGTACGTCACCATGATGCTGCTGCGGTTCCCCTGTCTGGTCCTCGCGGCGATGTTCCACGACACCTGGTGGCTCGCGCTCGGCTTCGTGCTGCTGTCGATCCCGCTGCCGTGGGCCGCGGTGCTGATCGCCAACGACCGGCCACCGCGCAAGGCGGAGCAGGTCAACCGCTACCAGCGCACCCCCAACGCCATCGAGGGGCCCGGCCACTCGGTCATCGAGGGCTGACCGGCAGGCCCGGCCGGCCCGCCGGGTCCGTCGCCGGCCGGCGCGGGTCCGACCGGGGTGGTTGGGCGCCCACCCTGCCCACGGCCAGCGTGCCGAGGCGGACCCCGGAGCGCAGGCTCTGCTCGGGGTCGGCCCCGGCGAGCCAGGCGGCAAGCACCCCGGCGTCGAAGGCGTCACCGGCCCCGGTCGTGTCGACAAGGCACCCGGGAGCGGCGGGCACGGCGGCGCACCGCCCGCGGCCGACCCAGCTCGCGCCGTCCGCGCCGGTGCTCACCGCGACCGCGCCGACCGTGTCCAGCAGCGCCGCCGCGCTCGCCGGGTCGCGCGACCCGGTCAGCGCCGCCAGCTCGTCGAGGTTCGGCAGCAGCAGGTCGGTGCCGCGCAGCTGCTCGACGAAGCGGGCGGGATCGGTGATCAGCGCGGCCGACTGCGGGTCGACCGAGGTGGTCAGGCCCGCCGAGCGGGCCGCGGCCAGCATGGCCAGGCCGACGTCGGCCGTCCCCTCGTCGAGCAGCAGGTACCCGGACAGGTGGAGGTGGTCGGCCTCGGCGAGCAGTGCCGGGTCGAGGTCGGCGAGCACGGCCCGGGCCCCGGCGCCCCGGTCGGGCAGCATGCTGCGCTGGCCGGCGGCGTCGACCAGCACGACCACGCAGCAGGTCGGGTTCGCGCGGTCGACGGTGAACGCGCACCGGACGCCGGCGGCGGTCAGCTCCTCGCGTGCCCGCCGGCCGGCCAGGTCCTCGCCCACCCGGGCCACCAGCGTCGCGTCGACGCCGCACCAGGCGAGCCACGCCGCCGTGTTCGCGCCGGCGCCGCCGGTGGTGACGGTGATCCGGGCCCGCGAGTCGCCTCCGTGCACGATCGGTCCGGAGTGCGCGGCCACCACGTCCAGCGCCACGTCCCCCACCACGACCACCCGGGTGGGCGGAGTGGTCACGGACGGGTCAGCGCGACGGCGATCTCGGCCGCGACGCGGACGTTGTCCAGCACCAGCGCCTCGTTGGTGTCCAGCGAGGCACCCGCGCTCGCGGTGTGGAAGTGCTCGAGCAGCACGGGCGTCACGTCGCCGCCGCGCACCTCCGAGCGGGCGACCAGCGCCATGCCCTCCGCGAGCAGGCGGTCGTGCAGGTCGGCATCGAGCTCGTGCTCCGCCGGAACCGGGTTCACCACGAGCACGCCCGAGCCGGGGCCGCGGTCGCGGTGCGCGGCGATCACGGCGGCCGCCGCCCGCGCGCTGTCCACCCGCCACGGCACGGCGAACCGGGACTCGCGGCGGTAGAAGGCCGGGAACGTGTCGGTGCGGTAGCCCACAACGGGCACCGACCGAGTCTCCAGCACCTCGATCGTCGCCGCGATGTCGAGGACCGACTTCACCCCCGAGCAGACGACCGTGACCGGCGTCGTGGCCAGCACGTCCAGGTCCGCCGACACGTCCCAGGACGACGGCGTGCCCGGAGGCGGGAGGTGCACCCCGCCGAGCCCGCCCGTGCCGAACACCCCGATGCCCGCCGCGTGCGCGATCAGGGCCGTGCTCGCGATCGTGGTCGCGCCGTCCCGCCCGAGCGCGATCGCCGGCCCGAGGTCGCGTGCGGACAGCTTCGCCATCCCCGCGGCGGGGTCACACACCCGGTCCAGGCCCGAGCCGTCCAGCCCGACCCGGAGCCGGCCGTCCAGCACCGCGATCGTGGCCGGTACGGCGCCGGCCGCGCGAACGGTCCGCTCGACCTCGTCGGCTACCTCCCGGTTGCGCCCGGTGGGCAGACCGTGGGCGAGGATCGTGCTCTCCAGCGCGACCACGGCGCCGCCGGCGGCGAGCGCGTCCGCCACCTCCTCGGCAACCCGCATGTGCTCGCCCTCCTCGTGCCCGATGCGCACCGGCCCGACCTCCGACCCGTCCTCGCCCGCCGCGCCCTCGCGCGGGGGCCGGACCGCCGAGGCTAGGCCGGGGCTCAGTCGAAGATGCCCCGGGGTCGGGCGACCTCGCGCAGCCAGCCCTCGATGCGCTGTTCCCAGTTCGTCCCCCCGAGCTCGGCGTAGTCCACGGAGAACATGCCGAGCATGGCCTGGCCGCGTCCACCCAGACCGCCACCCTTCGCCACCCGGACCCGCTTGTTCACGTCGAGTACGACCTGTACATCCCCCGGCCGGGCGAGGAAGGTGACGGCGACCTCGTTGAAGACGCCGGCGAACGAGGACGAGGGCGCGAAGTCGATCTCCTGGAAGAACGGCAGCTGCTGGTCGACCCCGTCGAGGCGGTTCCTCACCAGGGAGGCCGAGCGGAACGTGAAGCCCAGCCGGGTCATCGCGTCGAGCAGCCGGTGCTGGGCGGGCAGCGGTTCGATCGCGACGGCGTCCACGTCCTGGGGGTCGACCACGGTGCGGGAGATGTTCAGGTTGGTCTGCAGGCCCACCGCCATGCCGGTGAGGTACCGGCCGAACACGGTCGTGACCGGGGTCTCCCAGGACATCCGCACCTCGAACGGCACGGTGATCGTGGCACCGGCGCGGACCAGCTCCCGGCCGGCGAGCCGCACCTCCTGGAACGGGAGGTCCACCAGGGTCGGCTGTTCGCCGTCGCCCTGCTCGACCCTGGCCAGCAGGGTCACCCCCAACGACTCGATCTCCTGGTCGACCTGCCCGCCGACGAGCTGGACCTCCCCGCGCAGGGTGCCCCCGGGCCGCACGCTCCGGTCGAGCAGCCGGGCGTCCACCGTGGCGCCGCCCTGGCCGAAGCTGGCCATCACCTTCTGGAACATGTGCGCATCCTGCCAGCACGTGAGCGGTGCCGACGTCGGTTCCGGCATCATGGGAGGCGTGAGTACGCAAACGCTGCCCGAGGTCGACACCCGTCCCGAGGGCACCGACACCACGGGTGACGACACCCCGAAGATGTTCCACTACGTGCGCAAGGACAAGATCGCCGAGAGCGCGGTCACCGGCACGATGGTGGTCGCCCTGTGCGGTGAGGTCTTCCCGGTCACGCGCTCGCCCAAGCCCGGCTCGCCGGTGTGCCCCGAGTGCAAGCGGATCTACGAGCAGCTCCCCGGAGAGTAGGGAACGGGTCAGTCGCGGCGCGGGGCCTCGGGCGTCCTGGACGGCGGGCCCGCCGGCCCGGGGCGGGGGGCCGCCGAGTCCTGGACGGACTCGGGGGACGGCTCGGACCCGCGGGAGCCGGCCGCGTCGTCTGGTTTGTCGTCTGGTTTGTCGTCTGGTTTGTCGTCTGGTTTGTCGTCTGGTTTGTCGTTCCGCGCGTGCTCGCCGGCCTCGCCGGCGGCGCCGGCCTCGCGGGCGCGGCCCATCTCCAGCCGCCGCCAGCGCCGGCGTTGGCGCCGGGTCATCCGGGCCGGCCACATCTCCTGGATGGCGGCGTTGAAGTAGGCGCCGATCACGATCGCGAGCCCGATGAAGAACGCGAACAGCAGGAAGGCGATCGGGGTGGCCAGCGCGCCGTAGGTGTAGCCGGTGGTGGTGATCCAGGCGATGTAGAGCCGCAGCCCGATGCTGGAGAGCAGGAACACGGCCATCGCGAGCACCGCGCCCGGCAGCCCGCGGTGCCAGGGCAGCTTCCTCGGCAGCGCGAGCTTGTACAGCGTCGCGAGCGCCAGTACGATCAGCACCCCGAGCGCGGGATAGTAGAACGTGTCGACCCAGAACGAGATCTCCTGGCGCCAGGGGGTCGGGAAGATGTTGGGCAGGAGCTCGGGGCCCAGCGCCAGCAGCGGCAGGCCGATCACCAGCAGCACCAGCGACGCCATGTACAGCAGCAGCGCGAAGATCCGCTGCCAGACCTCGTTGCGCACGCCGTACTGGTCGTGCGCGACCGTGATCGCGTCGACGAACGAGGACATGGCCGAGGAGCCGGCCCACAGCGAGATCAGGAAGCCGACGGTGAGGATCTCGCCCCGGCCGTGCTTGAGGATGTCGTCCACCGTGGGCTGGATGATCTGGTCGACCACACTGGGCGAGAACGCCGTCCGGGACCACTCGATGATCGAGTCCTGCACGGACTTGATCACGTCCTCGCCGAACCACTCGGCCACGTAGCCGAGGCTGCCCAGCAGGCCGAGCAGTAGCGGCGGCAGCGACAGGATCTGCCAGAACGCCGCCTCCGCGGCCTCGGAGAAGAGGTTGCCCTCCCACGCCTTGTCCCAGGTGCGCCGTAACAACCGCAGCGGGCCGCGCCGCAGCAGGGCGCCGGTCTTGCGCGCCGCGTTGCGGGCCGGATGCTGTGGTTGCGGGCTCATCTCGGGTTCAAGCATGGTCCATCGGAACGAGTTCGGCGCGACGCGGGCGAAGATCGTGACGGAGGTGTCGCGTGGCGCGCCCCGGTGGCGCTCCGAGCCCGAGGGTAGAGTCGGGGCGCCCTCAACGGAGCCGCATCTCCTCGCTTGAGGGCTTTGGTTTGTCCGGAGTTCGCCAGGACGTCATGCCAGGTGCGCGTGCGGGGGGAAGGAGCGGCCAGCCGGTGACAGCCGAGCCGATCGTGCAGGGGACCGGAGAACGAGCGTCGGCCAGGCCGTTGCGGGCCTGGCAGCGCAGGGCGATCACCAAGTACCTGGCCGGGGGGCCGAAGGACTTCCTCGCCGTGGCCACGCCCGGCGCGGGCAAGACGGTGTTCGGGCTGCGGGTGGCCGCCGAGCTGCTGGCCGACCGCATCGTCGAGCAGGTCACGATCGTGACCCCCACCGAGCACCTCAAGCACCAGTGGGCCGCCGCCGCGGCCGCCGCGGGCATCCCCGTCGACCCCAACTTCCGCAACGGCACCGGAGCCACCTCGCGGGACTACCGCGGGGTCGCGATCACCTACGCCCAGGTGGCCGCCCACCCGATGCTGCACCGGGTCCGCACCGAGAACCGCAAGACGCTGGTCATCCTGGACGAGATCCACCACGGCGGCGACGCCAAGTCCTGGGGCGACGCGATCCGGGAGGCGTTCACCCCGGCCGTGCGCCGGCTCGCCCTGACCGGTACCCCCTTCCGCAGCGATGACTCGCCGATCCCGTTCGTCACCTACGAGCCGGACCAGGGCGGGTTCCAGCGCAGCAGGGCCGACCACACCTACGGCTACGCCGAGGCGCTGGCCGACGGCGTGGTCCGCCCGGTGATCTTCCTTGCCTACTCCGGCGAGGCGAGCTGGCGGACCAGCGCCGGCGAGGAGTTCACCGCCCGGCTGGGCGAGCCGATGACCGCCGAGCAGACCGCCCGGGCGTGGCGTACGGCGCTCGACCCGGCCGGCGAGTGGATCCCGGCCGTGCTCGGCGCCGCCGACCTGCGCCTGCAGCAGCTTCGCCAGAGCGTGCCGGACGCGGGCGGCCTGGTGATCGCCTCCGACCACGAGTCGGCCAAGGCCTACGCCAGGATCCTCGAGCGGACCACCGGTGTGCCGCCGGTCGTCGTGCTCTCCGACGACCCCCGCGCCTCCGGCCGGATCGCCGAGTTCGCCGAGTCCGACGACCGGTGGCTGGTCGCCGTGCGGATGGTCTCCGAGGGTGTCGACGTGCCCCGGCTGGCCGTCGGCGTCTACGCCACCAGTGCCTCGACCCCGCTGTTCTTCGCCCAGGCCGTCGGCCGGTTCGTCCGGGCCCGGCGACCGGGGGAGACCGCGAGCGTGTTCCTGCCCAGCGTGCCGGTGCTGTTGGAGCTCGCGAGCGAGCTCGAGGCGCAGCGCGACCACGTGCTCGGCAAGCCCCACCGGGAGAAGGACGGCTGGGACGACGAGCTGCTGGCCGACGCGAACCGCACCAAGGACGAACCGGGCGAGGAGGAGAAGGCTTTCACCTCCCTCGGTGCTTCGGCCGAGCTCGATCAGGTGATTTACGACGGGTCGTCGTTCGGGACGGCGGCGTTCGCCGGTTCGGCGGAGGAACAGGAGTACCTGGGGCTGCCGGGGCTGCTCGAGCCCGAGCAGGTGCGCGCCCTGTTGCGGCAGCGTCAGGCCGACCAGGTCACGGAGCGTTCCCGCCGGGCCAAGGAGCGCGGCGCCGACGAGACGGCACCACCGCCGCCCGCTCGGTCACAGACCGTGGCCGAACGGCTGACCGCGCTCCGCAAGGAGCTGAACACGTTAGTGGCGATGTATCACCACCGGACGGGGAAACCCCACGCCAAGATCCACAGTGAGTTGCGCAGAGTATGCGCCGGCCCGCCCACGGCGATGGCTTCCGTCGAGCAGCTCGAGGAGCGGATCGCTACTCTCCGTTCCTGGTAGCGAGCCCTCGGACATTGCCCCGAGATTATCTGTTCGTTGCCAAACTGTGTCGGTTGCGTGGCACGAAAAGCTCGTCCGTGGCTTCCATCACCGCCCGTCCGGGCATATGTTGTGCACCGCAACATTTCGCCCTGAGGACCGTGAAGGGACCGTTTTATGCGTAGTACAAGGCTTGCTCTGCTCGCCGCGGGGATGGGTCTGACCCTCGCGCTCTCGGCGTGTGGGGCCAACGAGGAATCGCCGGGCGGGGGCGGCGGGGACCAGGGGACCGAGAACGAGTCCACGGGCGGTGTCCCCGTCGGGGTCATCCTGCCCGAGACTGCCAGCTCGGCGCGCTGGGAGGGCTTCGACAAGCCCATGCTGGAGGCGGCGCTCAAGGCCGAGGGTCTCGACCCCGACATCCAGAACGCCCAGGGCGATGTGCAGAAGTTCAGCACGCTGGCCGACGGCATGATCAACGACGGCGTCAAGGTACTGATCATCGCGTCGATCAACAGCGAGCTTGGTGGGACCGTCGCGCAGAAGGCCAACGCGCAGGGCATCCCGACCATCGACTACGACCGGCTCAACCTCGGCGGCAGCTCCGAGTACTACGTGTCCTTCGACAACGTGAAGGTCGGCGAGCTGCAGGGCCAGGGCCTGGCCGACGCGCTGAAGGACAAGCCGGAAGGCGCGCAGGTCATCGAGATCGAGGGCGCCCCGACCGACAACAACGCCACCCTGTTCCACCAGGGCCAGCGCAAGGTTCTCGACCCGCTGTACGAGTCGGGCAAGCTCAAGCTGGTGCAGTCCCAGAAGATCGACAACTGGGACAACCAGAAGGGCGGCACCACGTTCGAGCAGATCCTCACCTCGAACGGCGGCAAGGTGGACGGCGTCGTCGCGGCGAACGACGGCCTGGCCGGTGCGATCATCACCATCCTCAAGAAGAACGGTCTGAACGGGAAGGTCCCGGTCACCGGCCAGGACGCGACCGCGGACGGCCTCAAGGCGATCCTCGCCGGGGACCAGTACATGACCGTGTTCAAGCCGATCAAGCAGGAGGCCGAGGCCACCGCGAAGCTGGCCGCCGCGCTGGCCAAGGGTGACACCGACGCCGCCGACGACATCGCCACCGACACCCTCAACGACCCCGAGGGCAACCGGGACGTCAAGTCGGTGCTGCTGGAGCCGTTCATGATCACCCGCGCCGACGTCAAGCGGGTCATCGACGAGGGCTATGTGAAGGCCGCCGAGGTGTGCACCGGCGACCTGACCGCCGCCTGCAGCGAGCTCGACATCTCCTGATCAGTGTCGATCCGCGAGGGGGCCCGCACTCGGACCTGGGTGCGGGCCCCCTTCCGGAGTAGGAGGAACCATGACTGAGCCCCTTCTCGAGCTGATCGGGATCAACAAGAGCTTCGGCCCGGTGCACGTGCTGCACGACGTGAACCTGACCGTTCGCGCCGGCGAGGTCACCGCGCTGGTCGGCGACAACGGTGCCGGCAAGTCCACGCTGATCAAGTGCGTGGCGGGGATCCACCCCACCGACTCGGGCGAGGTCCGCTTCCGCGGCGAACCGGTCCACATCCACAGTCCCAAGGACGCCGCCGACCTCGGCATCGAGGTCGTGTACCAGGACCTCGCGCTGGCCGACAACCTCGACGTCGTGCAGAACATGTTCCTGGGCCGTGAGCGCGGGTCCGGGTGGCTGATGGACGAGTTCAGCATGGAGCGCGCGGCGCGCGAGACGCTCGCCTCGCTGTCGGTGCGCACGGTCAAGTCGGTCCGGACGCCGGTCTCGGCCCTGTCCGGTGGGCAGCGGCAGACCGTCGCGATCGCCAAGGCCGTGCTGTGGGACAGCAAGGTCGTGCTGCTCGACGAGCCGACCGCCGCGCTCGGCGTCGCGCAGACCCGCCAGGTCCTCGACCTGGTCCGCAGGCTCGCTGAGCAGGGTCTCGGCGTCGTCCTGATCAGCCACAACATGGCCGACGTGTTCGAGGTCGCGGATCGCATCTGCACCCTCTACCTGGGCCGCCTGGTCGCCGACCTGCCGGCGAAGGAGACCACCCACAGCCAGGTCGTCGAGCTGATCACCGCCGGCCGGTCGGGCGAGCTCGGTCTGGCCCGGCCCGAGCACGTCACCCTGTAGCCCCATACCCCCGAGGACCCCCTTCATGACCGACTCACCGGCCAAGACCGAGACCCCACCGCCGCCGGTCGGCGGCGCGATCTCCGACTTCGGCATCGACACCACCTCCCAGTCCACGCGCGAGGCCATCGGGAACTACTTCGCCAGGCTGCGCGGCGGCGAGCTGGGTTCGCTGCCCGCGCTGCTGGGCCTCGCCGCCCTGGTGATCGCGTTCACCGCCCTGTCGGACAACTTCCTCACCCTGAACAACACGGCGAACCTGATCGCCCAGGGCGCCGGCAAGATGATCATCGCGATGGGCCTGGTCTACGTCCTGCTGCTGGGCGAGATCGACCTGTCCGCCGGCACGCTCTCCGGCGTCTGCGCGGCCGTGATGGCGATGCACTACGTCCGGGACGGCAACCTGCTCGGCGGCATGGGCAGCACCGTCTTCTACGTCTTCGTGCTCGGCATGGTCGTGGCCGCCGGCCTCGCGATCCTGATGCGGATCTGGGCCGGTGCGGTGCTCAGCCTCATCGCCGTGGCCATCGCGATGCTCGGCGTGCCGCCCAACGCCTGGATCGAGATGCTGCTCGCGGTCTGCGTCGGCGCCGCCATCGGCTGCATCACCGGCTTCATGGTCTCCAAGATCGGTATGCCCTCGTTCGTCGTGACGCTGGCGCTGTTCATCACCTGGCAGGGTGTGATCCTCCAGTTCATCGGCGAGGGCGGCGTGTTCGGCATCCGCACCTCGCCGATCCTGTTCAACGTCGCCAACGGCAGCCTGTCGCTGTTCGGCAGCTGGCTGCTGTGCCTCATCGCCGCCGGCGGCTACGCCGCGGTCGTGCTCGGCGAGCACTTCCGCCGGCTGCGCAAGGGCCTGGTGACCCGGCCGACACCGATCGTGCTGTTCAAGGTGGGTGCCGTCGCGGCCATCGCGATCCTGGCCACCTGGGCGCTCACGATCAACCGCTCGCCCAACCCCAACCTGGTGACTATCCAGGGCGTGCCCTACGTCGTGCCGATCATCCTGGCCCTGCTGGTCGTCGGGACCTACGTGCTCAACCGGACCCGCTACGGGCGGCACATCTACGCGGTCGGCGGCAACGCCGAGGCGGCGCGCCGCGCCGGGATCAATGTGAGCAAGATCAGAGCGAGTGTCTTCGTGGTCTCCGCCTCCGCGGCGGCGATCGGTGCGATCGTGTACTCGTCCAAGGCGGGTTCGGTCGACCCGCAGGCCGGCGGCCTGAACACCCTGCTGTTCGCGGTGGGGGCCGCCGTCATCGGCGGCACGTCGCTGTTCGGTGGGCGGGGCAAGGTCGCCCACGCGGTCATCGGTGGGCTGGTGCTCGCGGTCGTGGAGAACGGCCTCGGGCTGCTCCGCCAGCCGGCCGCGGTGGTCAACATCGTCACCGGGCTCGTCCTGCTGCTCGCTGCCACGGTCGACGCCCTGTCCCGACGGAGGGCCGCCGCCGCACTGCGTTGACCAGACAGGAGCGAGGGGTTTGACGAGCACGCCAACGGGCGCGCCCAACCTGGGCGCACGCCCCGACGAGGTGCGCCGGCACAACCGCACGGTCCTGTTACGGAGGTTGCACATCGAGGGCCCGTGCACCAGGGCCTCGCTCGCGGCGGAGCTCGGGCTCAACCGCAGCACGATCAAGGCCCTGGTGGACGGGCTCGCCGAGTCCGGGGTGGTCGAGGAGCGGGTACCTCGGCAGCGCAGCGGCGCCGGGCGCCCCTCGCTGCTCGTGCTCCCGCAGGCGCATGCCGCGGTCGTCCTGGCCGTGGACATCCGCGTCGAGCAGGTCTCGATCGCGCTGGTCGGGCTGGGCGGGGAGATCCTCGGGCGGAACAGCTGGAACCTGCGGGTCCGGACCCGGGAGCCGGCCGAAGTGGCGACCCACGTGGTGGACTCGGCGCTGCTGCTCGCCGCCGATCTCGGGGTGCGGATGGTGGCCGCCGGGATCTCGGTTCCCGGAGTCGTCCGACGTTCCGACGGTTTCGTCCACGAGGCACCCAACCTGCACTGGACCGACGTGCCGCTCGGCGACCGGCTCGGCTCGGTGTTCGACATGCCGATCATGGTCGGCAACGACGCGGAGCTGGGTGCGCTCGCCGAGCACCTGCGGGGCAGCGCGCGCGGCAGCTCGGACGCCGTGTACGTCACGGCGGACGTGGGCGTCGGGGGTGGGGTCATCTCCGACGGCTCCGCCCTGCGCGGCACCGCCGGCTACCTGGGCGAGCTTGGGCACATGGTGGTCAACCCCGCCGGCCGGTCCTGCTACTGCGGGAGCCGGGGCTGCTGGGAGACCGAGGTCGGCGAGCGGGCGCTCTGCCGCGTGCTGGGGCTGCGGGAGGGGGCC
The DNA here is from genome assembly GCF_001921205.1 of Actinophytocola xanthii. GTDB lineage: Bacteria > Actinomycetota > Actinomycetes > Mycobacteriales > Pseudonocardiaceae > Actinophytocola > Actinophytocola xanthii. Next base: position 115,496 of record NZ_MSIE01000024.1, read on the forward strand.
CCGCGGGGCTCCGTGGTGGCCGAGCTGCGGGCGCTGGCCGCCGATCCGGCGCAGGTCCGGTCCCGCCTCGGCGAGTTCGCCGACTGGCTGGAGGTCGGGCTGGTGAACGTGGTGAACGTCCTCGGTCCCGAGCTGGTGGTGCTGGGTGACCTGTTCACCGCACTGCCCGCGTCGCTGATCGCGGAGGTCGCCGAGTCGGTGCGGGAGCGAAGCCTGGTTTCGCGCGCGGTCGGGGGGACCAGGATCGTGACGTCCACTCTCGGGGCGGACGTCACTCTTCTGGGGGCCGCGGAACTCGCGTTCGAGTCGGTGCTGGGCGCCGTGTGATAAGAGTCATGTCCGGCTGGATTGGTGATCGTCTGTCGGGCCTGTCTGATTCGTCCGGTCCGAACGCGGAGGGCGGGACCCGGTCGACCGGGTCCCGCCCTCCGAGCGTCGTTGTGATCAGGCCTGACCGTGCTGGATGTTGGCCGACATCTCACGCAGGCGCTCCTGGTGCTTGCGGGCGTGGTGACCGCAGAAGAGGAGTTCGCCCCCGGAGGGAAGTACGGCGCGGACCTGGGCAGCGGCGCCACAGCGGTCGCAGCGGTCGGCAGCGGTCAGGTCGGGGCGGGCGAGTGTGGTGTTCATGGTCGATCTCCCTCCGTCCCGGCACCGGTGGACCCGATGCCGTCTCCGGCTGCGATCACCATGAGGTGCTCGCGCCTTCTACTCTTCCAGACGTTCGAGCGATCGTCAGTGTTCCCGGCGGCATTAAGAGTTCGCTCAACGAGAGATTTAACCCGGTTGTCGCATCTGTACTCGTCCACTACAGGATCTGCTGGTGAACTCACTTGGTCGTGTGCTAAGCGGCACGAGAGTGCCGGCGCCGCTACTTTTCGTGGTCGGCGGCGTGTCGATGTACCTGGGCGCCGCGGCGGCGGTCTGGCTGTTCGACGAGCTCGACCCGGCGGGGGTGGCCTGGCTGCGGCAGTTCGGCGCCGCGCTCGTGCTGCTGGCCTGGCGCCGTCCCGGCCGGCACGCCTGGCGCGGCCGCGTGTTCTGGCTGGCGGTGGTGTTCGGTCTGGTCACGGCGGGGATGAACGTGGCCTTCTACGAGGCCATCGCCCGGCTGCCGCTGGGGACGGCCGTCGCGCTCGAGTTCGTGGGGCCGGTGCTGGTGGCCGCGTTCGGGTCGCGGACGGGCCGGGACGTCACGGCGTTGCTGCTGGTCGTGGCCGGCGTGGTGCTGATCGCGGACGTGCAGTGGGCCGGCAGCACGCTGGGGGTGCTGTTCGCGCTCGCGGCGGCTGTCCTGTGGGCCGGCTACATCGTGCTGGGCAAGCGGGTGGCGGACGTGGGCCTGGGCGTGGACGGCCTGGCCGTCGGGTTCGCGGCCGCCACCGTGCTGCTGGTGCCGCTGGCGTTCGGGACCGGGCCGGTGTGGACCTCGCCCCGGCTGCTGTTCCTGGGAATCGGGGTCGGTGTCGCGTCCACGGTGGTGCCGTACGTGTTGGACCAGGTGGTCCTGCGCCGGCTGGGGTCGTCGGCGTTCGCGTTGCTGCTGGCGTTACTGCCGGTGACGGCGACGGTGATCGGGCTGGTGGTGCTGCGGCAGGTGCCGACGCTGCCGGAGGCACTGGGGATCCTCGCGGTCGTGGGCGGGCTGGCCATGCGCTCCCGCGAGCCGGCCCGTCCCGAGCCGCTCTGAGGTCCCCGGTGGCAGACCGGGCCTCGAGCTGGGCTCCACCGCGCCTCGAGGTCACCCGGGGCCGCTGAGACGCCGAACGCCCGCCGGCGCGGGGCCGACGGGCGTTCGGGGTGCCGTGAGGAGCGGTCTCACTCCAGGTAGTCGCGCAGGACCTGGGAGCGGGAGGGGTGGCGCAGCTTGGACATGGTCTTCGACTCGATCTGACGGATGCGCTCCCGGGTCACGCCGTAGACCTGGCCGATCTCGTCCAGGGTCCTGGGCTGCCCGTCGGTCAGGCCGAAACGGAGGCGGACCACGCCGGCCTCGCGCTCGGACAGGGTGGCCAGCACCGACTGGAGCTGGTCCTGCAGCAGCGTGAAGCTCACCGCGTCGACCGCGACGACGGCCTCGGAGTCCTCGATGAAGTCGCCGAGCTGGCTGTCGCCCTCGTCGCCGATGGTCTGGTCGAGCGAGATGGGCTCCCGGGCGTACTGCTGGATCTCCAGCACCTTCTCCGGGGTGATGTCCATCTCCTTGGCCAGCTCCTCCGGCGTCGGCTCGCGGCCGAGGTCCTGGAGCAGCTCGCGCTGGATGCGGCCCAGCTTGTTGATGACCTCGACCATGTGGACCGGGATGCGGATGGTCCTGGCCTGGTCGGCCATCGCGCGGGTGATCGCCTGGCGGATCCACCACGTGGCGTAGGTGGAGAACTTGTAGCCCTTGGTGTAGTCGAACTTCTCGACCGCGCGGATCAGGCCCAGGTTGCCCTCCTGGATCAGGTCCAGGAACGCCATGCCGCGACCGGTGTAGCGCTTGGCCAGCGACACCACCAGCCGCAGGTTCGCCTCCAGCAGGTGGTTCTTGGCCCGCTCACCGTCGCGCACGATCCAGCGCAGGTCGCGGCGCATCTGGGGGGCGAGCTTCTCCGAGGACTCCTCCTCGGCCTTGCGCACCCGCTCCGCCGCGTACAGGCCGGCCTCGATCCGCTTGGCGAGCTCGACCTCCTCCTCGGCGTTGAGCAGCGCGACCTTGCCGATCTGCTTGAGGTAGGCGCGGACGGAGTCCGCGGACGCGGTGAGCTCGGCGTCCTTGCGGGCCTGCCGCAGGGCCTCCGACTCCTCCTCGTCCCAGACGAAGTCGCCGTCCTTGGTCTCCTTGCCGCTCTTCTCCTCGGCCGGCTCCTCCTCGGCCACCGGCTCCTCGACGATGTCGACCTCGACGTCCTCCAGGTCCTCCAGATCGGGGGACTCGAGATCGGGCTCGTCGCCGTCCGGCTCCGCACCCGCCCCGTCGGCCTTCTTGGTGGTCTCACCGGCCTTGGTCTTCTTGGCGCCGGCGGACTTGGCCGCGGTCTTGCGGGGCGCCCGGGTGGCCGGCTTCTTCGTCGCGGTCTTCAAGGCAGGCTTCTCGGTCGATTCGGTGTCCGGCTGGGCGTCCGCCGGCTTGGCGTCGCCCGCCGAGGCGGTGGAGCGTCGGGTTGCGGTTCGTGCGGCTGCCACGTACGCCCTTTCGCTGCGGTCTATCACGGGGACCAGGGACAACACTCTGGTCATCCGGATTTCGGGAAAGACCCGGGACACTGTGTGTCGCGGGTACCGTTCCATTGTAACGACGATCCCCCGGAAGGGGTGCGCCCCGGCGAAAGATCCGTCCCTCGCCGGGACGGTGTCACCCGTGGTGGCCCTGGCGGGCGGCGAGGGCCGCCCCGACGATGCCCGCGTCGTTGCGCAGTTCGGCCGCGACGACCTTCGTGCGCACCTCGAGCAGCGGCAGCCACTTGTCGGCCTTCTTGCTCACCCCGCCACCGGCGATGATCAGGTCCGGCCAGATGAGGTCCTCGACGCTGCGCAGGTACCGGGTCACCCGCTTGGCCCAGTCCGCCCAGGACAGGTCGTTCTCCTCCTTGACCGAGGCGGCCGCGCGGGTCTCCGCGTCGTGCCCGTCGACCTCGAGGTGGCCGAACTCGGTGTTGGGGACGAGCGTGCCGTCCCGGAACAACGCGCTGCCGATACCGGTGCCGAAGGTCAGCAGGATGACCACGCCCTCGCGGTCCTGCGGCCAGCCGTAGGTGATCTCGGCGACTCCGGCCGCGTCGGCGTCGTTGAGCACGACCACGTCCCCCGGCTGGCGGCCCAGCCGCTGCGCGAACAGCGTGGCGGCGTCGGTGCCCATCCAGTCCTTGTCGATGTTGGCCGCGGTGGCCACGGTCCCGTTCTTGATCACCGCGGGCAGGGTGACGCCGACCTTGCCGGTCCAGCCGAACTCGTCGACGATCTGCCTGACCACCTCGGCGACCGCGTCCGGCTTGGAGGGGTCGGGTGTCGGGATCCGCAACCGCTCGCCCTGCAGCTTCCCGGCATCGAGGTCGACAACGCCTCCCTTGATGCCCGAACCGCCGATGTCCACGCCGAAGCCGAGGGTTGCGCCCATCCCCACGGATCCCTTCGTACTCGATTCAGCTCACCGTCCCCCGGACCTTAGCCGGGTGTGGTCGGATAGGTCTTGTGGGTGTTGCAGAGGGAGACCTTCTCGAGATCGCGCTGGTGGTCGCGGAGGAGGCCGCGGGGCTCGCCAGACGGGCCCGCGACGGCGCCATCGAGGACGTCGACACCAAGTCCAGCGAGACCGACGTGGTGACCGCCGCGGACCTCGCGGTGGAGCGGTTGGTCCGCGACCGGCTGGCCGAGCTGCGGCCGGGCGAGCCGGTGCTCGGCGAGGAGGCCGGCGCCTCCGGAGACCCCGGCGACGGGGTGCGGTGGGTGGTGGACCCGATCGACGGCACCGTGAACTACCTCTACGGCTACCCCTGGTACGCGGTGTCGCTCGCGGCCCAGGTCGGCGACGAGTCGGTGGCGGCGGCGGTGGTCGAGCCGGTCTCCGGCCGGCGGTGGACCGCCGTCCGGGGCGGCGGCGCCTTCCTGGACGGGCGCCCGCTGCGGGTGTCCTCGGCGACCAGGCTCGAGCTGTCCCTGGTCGGCACCGGGTTCGCCTACCGCGTCGAGCGGCGGGCCAGGCAGGCGGTCGCGGTGTCGCGGCTGCTCGGCCGGGTGCGGGACATCCGGCGGGCCGGGGCCGCCTCGCTGGACCTGTGCGCGGTCGCCGCCGGATGGCTCGACGGGTACTTCGAGCACGGCCTGAACCGGTGGGACTGGGCGGGCGGAGCGCTGATCGCCGAGGAGGCCGGCGCGGTCGTGCGCCTGCCGGCCTCGGCCGACGGCCTCACGTTCGTCGCGGCCCCCGGCATCGCCGAGGAGCTGTGGACGGCCCTGTCCGAGGCCGGGTACGGGGAGGTCTGACCCGGTACGAGGCCCATCGACCGGAACCGTTGCGGACTCGCCCTGTTCAGCAGCGCACGTCGCGCGCGCCGGTCAGCAACGCGCCGTCGATCTCCGGCTGGGGGCCGTTGGCCTGCAGCCCGCCCTTGGTCTCCGGGTGCTCCTCGGCCCACTGCTCGAGCTTCTCCAGCGCCGAGCGAGCCGAGGAGTTCGGGCGCAGGGTGTCGAAGTCCTCGCCGATCGCCACGTCGACCGTGGCGTCCTTGCGCTCGTCGCGGACCAGCTGCGCGCAGGGCTCGACCAGGCTCAGCGTCCTGGCCGCCGCGGTGCCCTGCGGGCCGAAGCGGATCTGGCTGCGGCAGGTCATCGTGTTGCCGTAGAGCGGGTCGTTCGTTGGCTTGGCGACCTGCTCGAAGCCCAGCTGCCGCAGGCTCTCGGTGACGATCCGGGCAGCGCCCTTCGTCGTGCTCGCGTTCACCACCCTGACCAGGACCTGTCGGGGCGGGGCGGGAACGGTGCGGTCCAGCGAGGTGTAGTCGAGGGCCTTGCCGAGCGTGGTCGGCGGCGTGGACGGCGTGGTCTTCTGAGCCGGTGCGGGCCCCGGCGGGTCGCAGTGCGTCGCGTTCGCCGTCGCCTCCCGCTCGGTGGACATCACGTTGAGCCAGACCATGGTGGCGGCGATGCCGAGCACCAGGATCAGGATGAACGCGGGCAGTGGACGCCGCTTCCGATAGCGCTGCGGGCCGTTGCTCGGCCACACGTTTCCGGACGCCACCGCTCCGCCTCCTCCGGTCCGAAAAAGACCCCTCCGACACCCCAGTACCCGACGCTGGTCAGCCTAGGCGTTTCCCGCTTCTTCGGCGGGGCGGGGCGGCTCCTGAAGGCGCATCGTGTCGAGATTGAGTCATGGCCGGTCGAGAACGACGCCGAGCCGCTGACACACCCGACCGAGTGAGCTGCTGGATGCCGGCGGATCCATGGGCTACCCTCTGCGGGCTCCAGTCATCGGATGTTCTGGCGAATCGATTCCGACGGGTCTGGCGTGCCGGCGTGTCGCGCGAGACCTCGGTCACGTGAGACGCGGGCACAAACTGGAGCGCCTGAACGTTGACCAGCGGCACGAACAATCCTGAAGTGGGGGTGCTGGACCATGGCCACCGATTACGACGCGCCACGCCGCAGCGAGGCCGACGACCTCGCGGAGGACTCTCTCGAAGAGCTCAAGGCGCGTCGGAACGAGAACCAGTCCGGGGTAGTCGACGTGGACGAGTCGGAGACCGCGGAGAGCTTCGAGCTGCCCGGTGCGGATCTCTCCGGCCTGTCCGGCGAGGACCTCACCGTCCGCGTCGTGCCGAAGCAGGCCGACGAGTTCACCTGTTCCAAGTGCTTCCTGGTGCACCACAGGAGCAGGTTGGCCGAGGAGAGCAGCGGGCAGTACATCTGCCGCGACTGCGCCTGACGGACGCGCGGGTCAACGGGTACGCAGCGCCTCGACCACCCGGTCGGGGCGCCGCGTGCTGAACACCCAGTACGGGGTCGGGTCCTCGGGGTCGGTCTGCCGCACCCTGACCAGAGGGCCCACCCAGCCCCGGTGCAGCACGTACGCGGCGGGGTCCAGGTGCGGGCCGAGAACCCGGCGCTTGTCCTTCTCGGACACCACCTGGACCTCGCCGACGTGTTCCAGCGGCAGGTGCGCTGGCCCGACCCACAGCTCGCCGTCCCGCACCTCGACCAGGGTGCGCCCGGCACGGTGGATGAGCAGCGCGGTGAGCGGGAGCAGCACGACGTAGGGCAGCCACGCGCGGACCCCCGGGTAGCCGAGGTGGACCTCCGCCGCGAGCAGCCCGGCGCCGACCAACGGCAGGAGCCACCAGTACCAGGTCACGTACAGCCGTTCGGAGTAGCGCGGGGGGCCGCCGGTGGTGGCGGCGCCGGCGTCGGCGTCCGCACCAGGGGAAGTCTCGCTCACGACACCAGGGTAGTCTCGCCGCTCATGTCCAGCGTGGAGGTCCTGCTGACCCGGCTCGACCCGGGCGTTCCCGTGCCGGCCTACGCGCGGCCCGGCGATGCCGGGGCCGACCTGGTGACGACCTCCGACGTGCGGATAGCCCCCGGCGAGCGGGCCATGGTCGGCACCGGTGTGGCGATCGCGCTGCCCGACGGGTACGCCGCGTTCGTCCACCCCCGGTCCGGTCTCGCCGCCCGGGTCGGGCTGAGCGTGGTGAACACCCCGGGCACCATCGACGCCGGCTACCGCGGCGAGATCAGGGTCTGCCTGGTCAACCACGACCTCCGGGAGCCGGTGACGTTGCGTCGCGGGGATCGGATCGCCCAACTGGTGGTGCAACGCGTCGAGCACGCGGTGTTCCGTGAGGTGGCGGAGTTGGGCGCGTCGTCGAGGGGGGCGGGCGGCTACGGGTCGACCGGTGGGCACTCGCTGCTGACCGGGTCGGCCGTGTCTGGGGCCGAGGAGTAGCTCAGGTGGGACTGTTCAGACGTCGCAGGCGCGACCTCGAGGACGAGGCGTTCCGGGTGGACGGGGACTACGCGGACTCCGACGCCCGGTACGACGATGGGTACGAGGACGGGTACGAGGACGAGTACGGGGACCACGAGGCCGGCGAGGTCGGCGGGGACCTGTTCGACGACGCCGGTCCCTACGACGTCGAGGACGTCCCGGAGGACGGCGTGCCCCGGATCGACCTCGGGGCACTGCGGCTGCCGGTGACCGCCGGCCAGTCGGAGCTCAAGGTCAGGATGAGGCCGGACGGCACGGCGAACGAGGCCTACCTCATCACCGACATCTGCGTCCTCACCGTCGGCGTGTTCGCCGCGCCGCGCTCGGCCGAGCTGTGGCGCGAGGAGTGGTGCGGCGACCTCGCCAGGGACATGCGGGCCAAGGGCGCCGCCGTGCACAGCGCGGCCGGGGCCTGGGGCCAGGAGCTCCTGGTCTCCTTCCCCGGCGAGGTGAACAGGTTCGTCGGTGTGGACGGGCCCCGCTGGATGATGCGCGCGGTCGCGACCTCGGCGCCGGAACGGGCCGAGAACGCCGCCGCCGCCCTGTACGAGCTCGTGCGCGGAACGGTGGTGGTCCGCGGGGAGGTCCCGATGCCGGTCGGCATGCCGCTGCCGCTGCAGCTGCCCCCGGCGCTCGCCGCGCACATCAGGGGCCAGGCCGGGATCTCCTGAGCTCCGGCGACCGGCGCCGTTGTAGGTTCGGGCCATGCCCACCTCCGCCGAATGGCTGGTGTTCCTCACCGCGTCCGCCGTGTTCGCGCTCCTGCCCGGGCCGGGCGTGCTCTACGTGCTCGCACGCAGCCTGCGCGGCGGGCGCGCCGAGGGCGTGCGCTCGGTCGTCGGCAACGGGATCGGGGCGTCCGCGCACGTCGTCGCCGCGGCCTTCGGCCTCTCCGCGGTGCTGGCGACCTCGGCCGCCGCGTTCACCGTGGTGAAGCTCGCCGGCGCCGCCTACCTGGTCTACCTGGGGGTCCGGGCGCTGCTGGAACGGCATCCCGTGCCGGAGGCCGAGCCGGCGCCGCGCCCGGGCGCGCTGCGCCAGGGCATTCTCGTCGAGGCGCTCAACCCCAAGACGGCGCTGTTCTTCCTGGCCTTCCTGCCCCACTTCGTCCACCCGGAGACCGCGCCGGCGCCGGTGGTGTTCGTGGTGCTGGGGCTGGTGGCGGTGGCCATGACCGTCGTGGTGGACCTGGTGGTGGCCGTGTTCGCCGGCGCGTTGTCCAGCCGGCTGCTCGGCAACCCGCGCTGGCGGACCCGGGAGCGGGTGGCGAGCGGGCTCACCATGATCGGCCTCGGCGGGGCCCTGGCGGTGGCCGAACGGGGCTGAGGGGACCGAGGGGGACCGCTCAGGCGGGCCGGCCGCCCGCATGCAGCCAGGCCAGTACGGCGGCCCGGCCGAGCGACTCCGGGTCCCGACCCACGACGGCCAACCGGGTGCTGCGCACGACCGCCCTGGGCAGGGCGGCCGCCCACGCCCCGGCCGTCCCCGCGGGGTGGATCGGGTCGTCCGTGCAGGCCGCGATGCCGACCGGCACGTCCAGTGCCCGCAGCTGCTCCTCGGTCGGCGCCGGGCGGGCGGCGGCAAGCTCCAGCGAGTCGGCCAGCTCCCGCCCGTAGCGCGGCCAGGCCCGGCCCAGCTCCGCGCTGACCCAGGCCGGCGCGTCGGCCGCGACGCCGGCGAGCGCGCCGTCCACGCCCCTGGCCCGGACCTCCGCCGCGGACAGCCGGGCGGAGACGGCGGCCGGGGCCACCCCCGGGTCGCCGAGCCAGGCGGGCAGCGCGAGCAGCAGCCCCGCGCAGCGCCTCGGGTTGCGAACGGCCCACTCGGCGGCCAGGTGGGCACCGAAGGAGATGCCCCCGACCAGCAACGGCGCCTCGCGCGCTGCCTGGTCGAGGGAGGCGAGGTAGGCCCGCGCCAGCTCCGCCCCCGGGGTGGGGGCGGGCGCCAGCGTCCGCACACCGACCGCGGCGAGGGGGATCTCGAACACAGATCTGACGAACACGTCGTCCGACCCGGTGCCGGGCAGCATAATCGCGGATCGTGGAGCGTCGTCCCCGGTGAACGGACGAACCGAGACATTCACGTCGAAGATCCTCCACCCAGCGCTGCTCCGCGTGGTTACGCTGGTCTGTAGTACGGGTCGGGTCTCGGGGACCGACCCCCAGCGACTGGAGCGTCAGCATGGGCACCGGAGCCGGACGCGGTCCGATACGCCGCCTGGTCAGGCGGCTCACGAGCGATATCGACGAGCTGGACGCCGAGAACCTGTCGGAGAACGTCGAGGCGGTCGGGGCCCGCAAGGCCTGCGACTGCCGCTCGGGCGACGAGGTGACGGTTCTCGGCCGGGTGCGCTCGGTCGAGCTCAGCCCGCGTGACGCCGTGGCCACCCTCGAGGCGGAGCTGTTCGACGGGACCGAGGGCGTGACATTAGTCTGGCTCGGTCGCCGCCGTATCCCGGGCATCGAGCCCGGCCGGACGATCAAGGCACAGGGCCGGATCGCCATGCGGGACGGGCAGAAGGTGCTCTACAACCCCTACTACGAGTTGCAGACGGCTACATGACCCCATCTGACAGTTCCGCCACCGAGAAATCCGCCACCGAGAAATCCGCCACCGAGAAATCCGCCGCCGAGAAGTCCGCTGTCGAGCGCGCCGCGGCCGACTCCGGCACCGAGAAGCAGCCGACCCTGCTCGAGCAGATGGGCGGCGTCAGCGGGCTCGTCTACTCCACGATCCCGGTGCTGGTGTTCATCCTGGTCAACTCGCTGTTCGGGCTCGGCCCGGCGATCTGGAGCGCGCTGGGCGCCGCGGTCGCGATCACCGTCTGGCGGCTGGTCCGCCGCGAGCCCCTGCAGCCGGCCATCTCCGGGTTCTTCGGCGTCGCGATCGCGGCGTTCTTCGCCTACCGGACCGGCTCGGCCAAGGGCTTCTTCCTGTTCGGCATCTGGGCCAGCCTGGTCTACGGCGGCGTGTTCGCGGTCTCGGTGCTCGTGCGCTGGCCCCTGGTCGGCGTGATCTGGACGTTCCTCAACGGCCACGGGATGCTCTGGCGCACCGACCGCAAGGCCGTCCGCGCCTACAGCGTGGCCACGCTCACCTGGGTCCTGGTGTTCGCCGCCCGGTACGTCGTGCAGAGCTGGCTCTACGACGAGGACCAGACCGGCTGGCTGGCCTTCGCCAGGATCGCCATGGGCTACCCGCTGACCGCGGTCGCGCTGGTGGTGACCGTCTGGGCGGTCCGGGCGGCCGGGCACCGGCAGCAGGACCTCGAGGCCGCGGCCGAGGCCAGGGAGGCCGAGGAGCGTGCCGCCGAGGCCCGGCTGCGGGCCAAGTACGGCGGTGATCAGGCGCCCGAGGGCGCCTGAGCGCCCTCAGTAGCCCAGGGCCCGGCGGATCTCGTCCTCGACGTTCGTCGGCGCGACGAACAGCAGCTCGTCACCCGCCTCGAGCGGGTCGTCGGGCTGCGGGACGATGACCCGGCCGCCGCGCAGGATCGTGACCAGCGCGGCGTCCCGGGGCAGGTGCACGTCCCGCACGGGCCGGCCGGCGAGCGGCGTGTCCTCGGGCAGCGTCAGCTCGACCAGGTTGGCCTGTCCCTGCCGCAGCGTCAGCAACCGCACGAGGTCGCCGACCGACACCGCCTCCTCGACCATGGCCGCGAGCATCCTGGGTGTCGACACCGCGACGTCGACCCCCCAGGCCTCGGTGAACAGCCACTCGTTGGCCGGGTCGTTCACCCTGGCCACCACGCGCCGCACGGCGAACACCGTCTTGGCCAGCAGCGCGACGACCAGGTTCACCTTGTCGTCGCCGGTGGCGGCGATGACCACGTCGCACAGGTGCATTCCGGCGTCCTCGAGCGAGGCCAGCTCGCAGGCGTCGGCCAGCACCCACTCGGCCTGCTCGACCGTGTGCGGCTCGAACTGGGCCTCCTGCCGCTCGATCAGCATCACCTGGTGGTCGCCGGCGACCAGCTCGGCGGCGATGGAGCGGCCGACGGCGCCCGCTCCCGCGATCGCGACCCGCATCAGGACGCCTCCTCGGGCGGTTGACCCGCTGCGTTGGTGACATCGGAGATCGTGCCGGACAGCGCCGCCACGTACACCTGGTCGTCGGCCTGCACAACGGTCTTGGGCTTGGGCAGCACGCCCGTGCCGAAACGCATGACGAACGCGACCCGGGCGCCGATCGCGCGCTCCAGCGTGTCCACGGTGTGCCCCACCCAGCCCTCGTGCACGGGGACCTGGACGATCGCGACCTTGCCGGTGGGGTCCCGCCAGGCCGAGGCCACGCCGTCGGGCAGCAGCGTGCGCATGAGCCGGTCGGTCGTCCAGGGCACGGTCGCCACCGTGGGGATGCCCAGCCGCTCGTAGACCTCGGCCCGCTTGGCGTCGTAGATCCGCGCGACGACGTGCTCGACGCCGAAGGTCTCCCGGGCCACCCGCGCCGAGATGATGTTGGAGTTGTCCCCGCTGGACACCGCGGCGAAGGCGCCGGCGCGCTCGATCCCGGCCTCCACCAGCACCCGGCGGTCGAAACCGCCGCCGACGACCTGCTGGCCGTGGAAGTCGGCGCCGAGCCGGCGGAACGCCTGACGGTCCTTGTCGATCACCGCAACCGAGTGGCCGAGCCGCTCGACCGCGGCCGCGAGGGACGAGCCGACCCGACCGCAGCCCATGACCACCACGTGCACGACAGGGCCTCTCCTTCTTCCCGGGCACCTCGCCCGCCGATCAGGGTGAAACCTACCGGTGGCTGCTCCAAACCGGTGACGCGAGGCGCATACGCTGTACACCCGTGCCCAAGCTCGCATCCGTGGCGAAGCGCGTGCTCGTCGGTCGGCCGTTCCGCACCGACCGGCTCGCGCACACGCTGCTGCCCAAGCGCGTCGCGCTGCCCGTCTTCGCCTCCGACGCGATGTCCAGTGTGGCCTACGCGCCGGAGGAGATCCTGCTCACGCTGTCGGTGGCCGGCGCGTCGGCCTATCTGTTCAGCCCCTGGATCGCGCTCGTCGTCGTCATGCTGATGGCCGCGGTGGTGCTGTCCTACCGGCAGAACGTGCATGCCTACCCGTCGGGCGGCGGCGACTACGAGGTCGCCACGGTCAACCACGGCCCCCGCTGGGGCCTGGTCGTCGGCAGCGCCCTGCTGGTCGACTACGTGCTCACGGTGTCGGTGTCGATCGCCTCCGCGGCGGCCAACATCGGCTCGGTCGTGCCGTTCGTCGCCACGCACAAGGTGGAGTTCGCCGTCGGGGCGATCGTGCTGCTGACGGCGATGAACCTGCGCGGCGTGCGCGAGTCCGGCACCCTGTTCGCGATCCCGACCTACGCCTTCGTCGTCGGCATCCTGGCCATGGTGGTCTGGGGCGCGACCCGGGTCTTCCTGCTCGGCGACGACGTGCGGGCGGAGAGCGCCGACTTCACCCTGCTCGAGGAGGGCGACCACCTCAGCGGGATGGCGCTGGTCTTCCTCGTGCTGCGGGCGTTCTCCTCCGGCAGCGCCGCGCTGACCGGGGTGGAGGCGATCAGCAACGGCGTGCCGGCGTTCCGCAAGCCCAAGTCCCGAAACGCCGCGACGACGCTGCTGCTGATGGGCGTCCTGGCGATCGTGATGTTCCTCGGGCTGATCATGCTGGCCGCGCTGAGCGGGGCGAAGATCGCCGAGGACCCGGCTCACCAGCTGGTGAACGCCCCGGCCGACTACGAGCAGAAGACCCTCGTCGCCCAGCTCGCGGAGGCCGTGTTCGGCGGGTTCGACCCGGCGGTGTGGTGGGTCATCTTCTTCACCGGGCTGATCCTGGTCCTGGCGGCGAACACCGCGTTCAACGGCTTCCCCGTGCTCGGCTCGATCCTCGCCCAGGACCGCTTCCTGCCCCGGCAGCTGCACACCCGCGGCGACCGGCTGGCGTTCTCCAACGGCATCGTGGGGCTGGCCACGTTCGCGATCATCCTGGTGGTGGCGTTCGACGCCGAGGTGACCCGGCTGATCCAGCTCTACATCGTCGGCGTGTTCGTCTCGTTCGTGCTCAGCCAGAGCGGGATGATCCGGCACTGGAACCGCGCGCTGCGTGCCGACCCGGACCCGGCGGTGGCGCGGCGCATGCGCCGCTCGCGCGCGGTCAACGCGTTCGGCCTGTTCATGACCGCGGCCGTGCTCGTGATCGTGCTGATCACCAAGTTCACCCACGGCGCGTGGATCGCGATCGCCGCCATGGCCGTCATCTACGTCCTGATGACGGCGATCCGGAAGCACTACGACCGGGTCGCCGCGGAGCTGCGGGAAGCCGAGCTCAACCGCGAGACCAGGACGTTGCCCTCGCGCAACCACGCGATCGTGCTGGTGTCCAGGCTGCACCTGCCGACCCGGCGGGCGCTGGCCTACGCCAGGGCGACCCGGCCGGACGTGCTCGAGGCGGTCACGGTCAACGTGGACGACGCGGACACCCGAGCGCTGGTCGCGCAGTGGGAGAAGGAGGACTTCTCGGTGCCGCTGAAGGTCGTCGAGTCGCCCTACCGCGAGATCACCAAGCCGGTGTTGGACTACGTGCGTCGGGTGCGCACGGACAACCCGCGGGACGTGGTGACCGTCTACATCCCCGAGTACGTCGTGGGCCGGTGGTGGGAGCAGCTGCTGCACAACCAGAGCGCGCTGCGGCTCAAGGGCCGGTTGCTGTTCCAGCCCGGTGTCATGGTGACCAGCGTGCCCTGGCAGCTGGCCTCGGCGCAGCGAGTGCGGGACGACCAGGTCGTCGCCCCGGGCGCGATCCGGCGCGGCCTGTCGGACAAGGACAACAAGCGGTGAGCTCCTGGGTCGGCAGGCGGTTCGAGGTGACCGTGGACCGGGTCGCCCACGGCGGGCACTGCGTGGCCCGTCACGAGGGGCGGGTCGTGTTCGTCCGCCACACGCTGCCCGGCGAGCGGGTGGTCGCGGCGGTCACCGAGGACCGCGGCGGCTCGTTCTGCCGGGCCGACGCGGTGGCGGTGCTGTCGGCCTCGCCGGAGCGGGTGGCACCGGCGTGCCCGTTCTCCGGGCCAGGGCTGTGCGGCGGCTGCGACTGGCAGCACGTGACCCCGGCAGAGCAGCGGCGGCTCAAGGCGGCCGTGGTGGCCGAGCAGCTCTCCCGGCTGGCGGGGCTGACGGTCCCGGTGACCGTCGAGGAGCTGCCCGGCGGGCCGCTGTCGTGGCGGACCCGGGGCCGGATGACGGTGGACCGCGGGGGCCGGCCCGGCTTCTACGCCCATCGCAGCCACCGCGTCGTGGCGGTGGACGACTGCCCCATCGCCGCACCCGGCACGGTGGACGCGGTCGTCGGCCGCCGTTGGCGGCCCGGTGCGTCGCTGACGGTCGCCCTGGACGCCACGGCGCACACCCACGTGCTGGAGGACGACCGGGTGGTCACCGGGGGCGAGCCGGTGGAGCTGGCGGCTCGCCGCCGCTGGCGGGTGGCACCCGACGGGTTCTGGCAGACCCACCCGGACGCCGCGGACGTCTACGCCGAGGTGGTCCAGGCCTGGTCCGGGGCGCGTCCCGGCGACGTCGCCTGGGACCTCTACAGCGGGGTCGGGCTGTTCGCCTCGGTGCTGGCCGCGCAGGTCGGGTCGTCGGGAACAGTCCTCGCCGTCGAGTCGGTCGGGCCGGCGGCCTCGTTCGCCGAGCGCAACCTCGCCGACCTCGAGCAGGTGCGGGTGGTCGCCGGCCGGGTCGAGCACGTCCTGGCCGACGCCCCGTCCCCGCGGGTGGTGGTGCTCGACCCGCCGCGCCGGGGCGCCGGGCGGGCGGTCGTGGACGCGATCGCGCGGCAGGGAGCGCGCCGGGTGGTGTACGTGGCCTGCGACCCGGCGGCACTGGCCCGCGACGTCGCCGGGTTCCGCGGGCACGGGTACGAGCTGGCGGAGCTCAGGGTGTTCGACGCGTTCCCGATGACCCACCACGTGGAGTGCGTCGCCCTGCTCACCGCCGACGGCTGAGGAACCTACGTGGCGGCCGGCGGATACGGTCCCCCGCCGGGGGGTTGGGCCCGGCCGTCCACCGAGGGTGGGTGCGGCGGCCGCCCGAGGTGCGGCCCCCGACCGGTCGCGCCCGGGCCGGAGTGACCGGTGGGGGGAGGCGGGCCCGGCGGCCGCGGCTGGCCGCCGGGCGGGGTGTGGTGTCCGGGCGGTTGGGCTTGGCCCCGCGGCGGGGTGCCCGGGGTCGGCCGAGGTGGCTGACCCGGGGGTGGTGGCGGTGGCGGCTGCCGCGGCCGGTCGCCCGGCGGGGGCGGGGGCCGGTCGGCGCCGGTCGGGGGGATGGCGGCGCGCTGCCGGAACCAGTCCGGGATGTGCTCCTCGGAACGGGGGAAGAAGCGCAGCTCGTCGGCGAAGCCGATCGGGGGCGGCAGTCGGCGCCAGCGGGGCTCCACGTCGGGTTCGAACTCGGCGCTGAAGCTGCTCGGCGGGTCGAGGAGGTAGACGGCGGAGAGCCAGGTGCCCCGGCCGGGGCGGTACATGCCCTGGCGCAGCCGGCCGAGGCCCTCGACGACCGCCTGCGGCGGGCGGACGGGACGGCTCTGGCCGTCCGGCCCGGTGACGAACACGTCGACCTCGACGTGCCGGCCGACGGAGCGGTACTCCGCGCGCACCTGTACCCAGTCCTGCCCGGCGACGGTCAGCAGCGCACGGCCGACCTGCCGGGTCAACCGGTCCTGCTCGGCCTGGTCCATCACCGGCTGCGGCTCGGTCACTGCACGTTCTCCACCCTCTGGGCACCCCTGTGGCGAGAGTTGACCTTACCGGGTCGGTACTTCACCCAGCGTGGGGTTTGGACCGAACGACAGACCGAGCTGGAAGGGGTGCAGCGACCAGGTCGCGACGGCGAACCTGGTCAGGAGGCCGGCGGCGCGGAGGGTCCCGTCGGTGGCCGGCGAGACCAGTAACTGGCTGTCGCCGTCCGCGGGCTGTTGGTCACGCCAGACCGGCGCGTCGACCGGTACCGGTGAGGCCTCGACCACCGAGTGCCACTCCTCGCCGTCGGTGCGCAGCGAGATCAGCACGACCGGCGCGTCCGGGGCCGACCATCCGCCCCCCTCGACCGCGACCAGCTCGTCGCGTTCGCCGGCGGCCAGCACGACCTCGCCGAGCCAGCCGTACAGCTCGGACATCGCCTTGTCGTCGGCGGCCCGGCGGGCCTCCTGCTCGGTGGCCGGGACGAGCTCGGTGGTGATCCCGCCGAGGTGGCCGGTGCGGTCCCGGTAGCGGTCCATGAGGAACAGCGTGTGGCCGTCCTCGCCGAGCATCGCGACCTCCCGGAACCGGTGGTTGTCGATCTCGGCCCGGAGCTCGAGGCCGACGCCGAGCCGCGCGCGGACGGTGTCGGGGTCGGTCATCCGCCAGTAGGTGGGGGTGTCGTGTCGCCAGAGCGCGAGGTAGCCGCCGATCGGGAGCCCGACGGCGACGGTGTGGGTGGTGTCACGGGGGGTGGGGGTCTGGCGGGGGATCGGGTCGGTCGGCGGCACCTGCCAGATCGACAGGGGGTCGACCGGCGGGCGGGGTTGGCGCAGGGCCTGGGGCGGCGCCGGCAGGCTGGCCAGGGCCGGGGCGGCGGGGGCCTCGCGGATGCTGGCCGGCGGGTGGGCGGTAGGCCCGTCGCTGGTCTTGGCGGCGGGCTCCGCCGTGGGCTCGGTGGCTGGTGCCGGGTCCGGTCCGGGGGTGGGCGCTGCGGGTGGCTCGGCCTCGGGTGGCGGGGAGCCGGTGAACTCCGCCGACGGGGTCGCGGTGCCGGAGTCCACGTGGGGCGAGGCAGGGGTGAGCGGGGGAATCGGTTCGGCCGGGTGGGGGGTGGGGCCATTCGCCGGTTCCGGCGCGGGTGGTGGGGCCGGTGTGGTGCTCGTCTCGGTGGCCGACGGGATCGGCTGGGGCGCTGGCGGCGCGGTTGGGGTGGTGCCCGGCTGGGTGGCCGGTGAGGTGGGTTCGGCCGCGTGTGGTGGGGCCGGCGTGCTGCTCGGCGGGGTGGATCCGGGCGCTGGCGGGGCCGGGGTGCTGTCCGGTCGGGTCGCCGGCGGGGTGAGTTCGGCTGCGCGTGGTGGGGCCGGGGTGCTGCTCGGTTGGGTTGCCGGCGGGGTGGGTTCGGCCGCGCGTGGTGGGGCGGGGGTCTCGTTCGGCTGGGTGGCCGGCGGGGTGGCGGCGGTGCTCCCCTGGGTGGCCGGTGGGGCGGGTTCAGTCGCGTATGGGGTGGCGGCGGTGCTCGGTGGGGTGTCGGCGGGTGCGGCCGGGGTGCTGCTCGGCTGGGTGCCCGGTGGGGTGGGTTCGGGTGTGTGTGGTGCGGCCGGGGTGCTGCTCGTCTCGGTGCCCGGCGGGGTCGCGGGGGACGGAATGGCCGCGAAGGGGGTGGGGCCCGGCGTCGCAGGGGTGCCTTCGGGGTGCTGGGCGGGCGGGGTGCTCGCGGCGGCCGAGGGCGCGGTGAGCCGGGCCGGGTCGCCGGACGCTGGGGCGGGCGGCTCGGGTGCGGCGTGGCGGCCCAGGTCGGCGCCCTCGCGGCGGGACTGGCTCGCCCGG
>NZ_MSIE01000025.1 GCF_001921205.1 Actinophytocola xanthii
CCAGCACCCGACACGCCGACCAAGATCAGTTCAGGAACAGGCTCTCAGAGGTTCGCGCGGTCGAGCTTGCCGACAAGGGTGGTCTTGCGCACGTGTTCTCGCCGGATGGCGCCGCAGCGCCGGTCGAACTCGGGGGAGCGGTCGTCGCGTTCGGCGAGACCCTGCAGGTCGGCGAGGAGTCGGACGGCTTCGTCGTACTGGCCGGGGCGGCGTGTGGCGATCAGCTCGGCCACGCGCGTCCAGGCGGCTTCCTCGTCGCTGGCCAGTTCGTCCAGCCGCCGCTCGCGCGCAAGCGCCCGAGATGCTTCGTCGCGGGCTTGTTCGTCGGCTCGTCGCACGGCCTCCCGGCGCTGCCGGTCTGCGCGTCGGCGAGCCGCGCCGTCCAGGAGGTCGGCCACGGCACGACGCGGCTGGTCGGCGACTGGTCGCGGGGTTTCGTCGCGGAACCGGCGCAGCATCTCCAGACGCACGGTTGCGGCGTGATCCTGGGCCACACGCACGAGCAACTGGTCCTTCTCCACTGTCGACAATGCCGCCACCCAGGCAGCGAGGCGTTTCGAATCGTCGGTGGCCTTGCCGAGCGACGGGCTCGCCTCTGCCGCGGTCGCGAGCAGGTCGTCGTCGAGACGCAGGAAGTCGGCCAGCGCGCGTTGCGACGCGGTGAGAGTCCGCAGTCCTGCTGGCACCGGGGGCTCGAGTTCGTCCTCGTCCTCGTCGTGTTCCACCATGCTGTACCCGGCCAGCCACGCCAGGTACAGCGCGCGGTAGTCACCGGCGGCGAGCTCGCCCCGGGCGCCGACGATCGCGGCCAGACTTCCCTGCGGCTCGTAGTCCCAGCTGTCTTCTTCCTCCTCGCTGGCAAGCCTGAGGATCACATGCTTGCCCGCGGTCCAGGCCGTGACGTGGTCACCGACGCAGTACTGCTCGGCCACGTCCAGGTCGAGGACACTGCGCGGTAGGCGCAGCATCACGTGTCGGGTGCCCCAGCTCGCCAGGTACAGATGCGCGTCGTAGTAGCGCTCCATCATCGTGCTCGGGTTACCGCGGAAGTCGCCCCAGTGGTACTCGTTGACGAAGCTCGTGGCGGTGATCCGAGCTCGGGTGGACAGCGACCGCACCTCGGCGAGCGCGTGCTCGTCAAGTGGCCGGTCGACCGCGAGGAACTCGTAGTACTGGTACTCGCTCAACGCTCGACGCCCACGTCGGCTCCCAGCGGCGTCGCGCGGAAGTCGGAGTCGTCGCCGAGGTGGAAGAACAGGTGTCCGATGAGGTCACCGCCTTCGGTCAGCGCGGCCCAGCCCCGTCCGTTGACCTGGTCGCCCTCGTCCACGCCTTCCCAGCTGAACTCGACGAACGGCCGGCCGTCCCGCTCGGACCACCGGCAGTCCAACCAGCCACGAACCGCGATGAACCCGAACTCGCCGGTCCCCTCCTCGGCGAACTCGATGAACGCGGGTCCGTCGAGATCGATCGCGTCCCGGTCCCAGTGCTCCGTCTCGACGATCCTCCATCGACCACGCAGGCTCTTCATCGATCCTCCAACGTGCCGGCAGCGCCGGCCAGGCTAGCGCTCCGGCGCCAGTGGCTGGATCTGTGGCCGCACACCCGGCGGACCGTAAGCATCAACGACGGGGTCTGCATCACGCCGGCATGCTGCGGCACCTGGGCGAATACGGTCCGTAAACCGTCCCTACGAGAAAGGTCGGGGACCGGTTATGGTCCCCGACCTGCTCGGACGTACGCCGCCAGGGACTCGAACCCCGAACCCGCTGGTTAAGAGCCAGCTGCTCTGCCAGTTGAGCTAGCGGCGCCTGGTCGGAGGATGCCCTCCGACGCGACGACGAAACGTTAGCACGGGCGCTGAGCACCCCGGTAACCGGATGGCCCCCACCCCCGCTCGTGACCACCGGTTCCCCCTGTCGGGGCAATCCGGCACACTATGGGTGATCAGCACACCGGAGCAGATCGGCGGGGTTATTGATGACGGCATGGGCTGGGCGTCGTCGGCGCGGGCTGGGGTTGCTCGTCGCGGCGTTGCTTCTGGGGGCGCTGGCCTCGGCATGTACCAGCAGTGAGGCTGCGGAGCCCCGCGACGACCGCTCCTCGGAGCCCCCCTCCACCAAGGCAGCCCCACCGCCCACGCCGGTGCGGTTGACGATGACTCCCGGTGACAAGGCTGTCGACGTCGCCCCCGGAGCCCCGATCACGATTGCCGCGGTCGGGGGCAAGCTCACCCAGGTCGTGCTGAAGAACGACGCCGGGGAGCCGGTCAAGGGTCGTCTGTCGCCGGACGCGACGAGCTGGATCGCCGCGGAGCCCCTGGGCTTCGGCCGCACCTACACGGCGACGGCCGCCGGCCAGGGCACCGATGGCAAGCCCGCCACGCTGACCTCGTCGTTCACCACCGCGACGGCTCGTTTCAAGGCCGATCTGTCGATGAACCCGCTGGACGGCCAGACCGTCGGCGTCGGTCAGCCGCTGGCGTTCTACTTCGACGTCGACATCGCCGACAAGGCGGCCGTCGAGCGGGCGATCCAGATCTCCACCACCCCGGCCGTCCAGGGCGCGTTCTACTGGTTCGACGACAGCGAGGTGCACTGGCGGCCGAAGGAGTACTGGCCCGCCGGCACCAAGATCACGATCCGCGCCACGATCTACGGCAAGCACTTCGGCGACGGCGTGTTCGGCAACAACGACCGCGTGGCGAACATCACCGTGGGCCGGGCGATCACCGCGATCGTCGACGGCGCGAGCCACCAGATGGAGGTGGCGATCGACGGCAAGGTGGCGCGGAACATCCCCATCTCGACCGGCAAGCCCGGCCACGAGACCCCGGTCGGCACCTATGTCGTGATGAGCGAGCACACCGACTACACAATGGACTCGAGCACCTACGGCGTCCCCGCCGACTCACCCCTCGGCTACCGCACCGAGGTCGACGTGGCGAGCCGCATGTCCAACAGCGGCATCTTCTACCACTCCGCCCCCTGGTCGGTGGGCGATCAGGGCCACCGCAACGTCAGCCACGGCTGCATCAACATGTCCACCGAGAACGCCGCCTGGCTCCAGGAGATCTCCCAGAAGGGCGACATCATCGTCGTCCGCAACACGGGCGGCCCCACCCTCGAACCCTGGGACGGCTTAGGCGACTGGCAGATCCCCTGGACCGAGTGGCAGAAGGGCAACCGCTGACCACCGCCCTCCCCGAGGGCGCCGGAAACTGGATGAACTACTCAACCCGCTGAGCCAACACGGTCAGCGGGTTGAGGGGCGTCCGCTTGTCATATGCGGCGCAAGGGCCTTTAGCTCGTCTCGTCGTGGCCGCCCGCCGTTGTCCGCCGCTGGTCCACGCCGCGAATGGGGTTGACCCGCTCCCGTCATCCGGTGCGGGTCCACGCCGCGAGTGGAGGTGGCCGCTCCCCGTCATCCGCCGCTGGTCTACGCCGCGAATTAAGTGGCCGCCCCCGCAAGAAGCCCGCACCGTGGGGTCTGGGGGCTCGGCCCCCAGATACAACAACGAAACCCCAAGAGGGGGAAGGTGGCCCCGAAGGGCCACCGAACATACCTCGCCTGGGGTGAGTGACGGGACTTGAACCCGCGACATCCTGGACCACAACCAGGTGCTCTACCAGCTGAGCTACACCCACCATCGCCGCCTCGGGGGGCGGCGGACAATATCGTAGCCTGCGCCTCCCGGTGGGCGGCACTCGGTTACCGGTTGGTCCCGAGCATGGCCTCGGCTACGGCTTTGGCCTGGTCGCTCGACGGGCCGGGCTGGGGGACGAACAGGGTCTGCCGGTAGTAGACCAGCTCGCGGATGGACTCGCGGATGTCGGCCAGCGCGCGGTGGGTGAGGCCCTTGTCGGGCTGGGCGTAGTACACGCGCGGGTACCACCGCCGGCACAGTTCCTTGATCGATGACACGTCGATCATCCGGTAGTGCAGGTGCCCGTCCAGCGCCGGCATGTCCCTGGCGATGAAGCCGCGGTCGGTGGCGATCGAGTTCCCGCACAGGGGCGCGGTGCGCGGGTCCGGCACGTGTTGGCGCACGTAGTCGAGCACGACCCGCTCCGCCTCGGCGACGGTCAGGGTGGAGGCCCGCACCGCCTCGGTGAGGCCGGACAGCGCGTGCATCTCCCGCACCACCTCGACCATGCCGTCGAGCTGGGCGTCCTCGGCGTGGATGACCAGGTCGACCCCGTCGTCCAGGATGTTGAGCTCGGAGTCGGTCACGAGGACGGCGATCTCGATCAGGGCGTCCTTGCCCAGGTCGAGCCCCGTCATCTCGCAGTCAATCCAGACCAGGTTGTCCGTCACCTGGCGAGCTTATCCCCGGTAGGCTTGTTTGATCTCGAACCGGGAGGCCAGAGGCGATGGGCAAGGACGTCGAGCGGACCGAGTTCACCCGGGAGGACCGGCATCGGTTCCGCCAGAAGGTCCGGCAGTGTCTGGACGTGTTCGCGCAGATGTTGGCCGAGTCCCGGTTCGACTCGGAGCGCCCGATGTCGGGCCTCGAGGTCGAGCTGAACCTGGTCGACCGGACCGGTGACCCGGCGATGCGCAACGCCGACGTGCTGGCGGCGATCGCCGACCCGGCCTTCCAGACCGAGCTCGGGCGGTTCAACATCGAGATCAACCTGCCGCCGCGGGAGCTCGGCCCGGCGGGGCTGGCCGAGTTCGAGGAGAACCTGCGGCAGTGCCTCAACGCGGCCGACTCCAAGGCCTCGGCGGCGGACACCGACATCGTGATGATCGGGATCCTGCCGACGCTGAGGGACGAGCACATGGGCCCGCACACGCTCTCGGCGAACCAGCGCTACAAGCTGCTCGACGAGCAGATCTTCGCCGCCCGGGGCGAAAACCTGGAGATCAACATCTCCGGGCAGGAGCGCCTGGTCACCCAGGCCGACACGATCGCCCCGGAGAGCGCCTGTACGAGCGTCCAGTACCACCTCCAGGTGGCGCCGGAGACGTTCGCCCAGTACTGGAACGCGAGCCAGGTCGTCGCCGGCGTGCAGGTGGCGCTGGGGGCCAACGCCCCCTACCTCTACGGCAAGCAGCTCTGGGCCGAGAGCCGGATCGCCCTGTTCGAGCAGGCCACCGACACCCGGCCGGACGAGCTGAAGGCCCAGGGGGTGCGGCCGCGGGTCTGGTTCGGCGACCGCTGGATCACCTCGATCTTCGACCTGTTCGAGGAGAACGTCCGCTACTACTCGGCGCTGCTCCCGCTCTGTGACGACGAGGACCCGGCAGAGGTCCTCGCCAAGGGGCAGACGCCCCAGCTGGGCGAGCTGCGGTTGCACAACGGCACGATCTACCGCTGGAACCGGCCCATCTACGACGTGGTCGAGAACCGCCCCCACCTGCGGGTGGAGAACCGCGTGCTGCCCGCCGGGCCGACGGTGGTGGACGTCATGGCCAACGCGGCGCTCTACTTCGGCCTGGTCCGCGCGCTGGTCGACCAGGAGCGCCCGCTGTGGACGCAGATGAGCTTCTCGGCGGCCGAGGAGAACTTCCACTCGGCGGCCCGGGAGGGGATCGGCGCCCGGGTGTACTGGCCGGGCATCGGCGAGGTGCCCGTCACCGAGCTGGTGCTGCGGCGGCTGCTGCCGCTCGCCCACCAGGGCCTGGAGGCCTGGGGCGTGGCCACCGAGCACCGCGACCGCCTGCTCGGCGTGATCGAGCAGCGCTGCATCACCGGGCGCAACGGCGCCACCTGGCAGGTGGACGCGGTCAACGCGATCGAGCGGACCACCGGGGTGGGCCGGGAGCAGGCGCTGCGCGAGATGACCAGGCGCTACACCGCCCACATGCACACGAACGAGCCGGTGCACACCTGGCCGGGGGTGTGACTCCTCAGCTCTCGCCCTGCGAGGCGTCGACCACGGCGTCGCGCAGTGCCGCACGCAACCGGCCGACGTCGAGCGGCGCGAGCACGGCCGTCTCGCCTGGCGGGGCGACCAGCACAACGCGGCCCTGCCGCACGAACACCGTGAGGTCGCGCCGCCGCCCGGCGACGTCGCGACAGGTGATCGACCACTCCCTGTGGTTGTTCACGTTTCCCGTCCTTGGGTTCGCGCTGAACTACGCCGCGTCGGGCGCCGTATACCCAGGGGACGCGGCACGATCGCCGGCATGACGGCGGTTGCCCGGCTTCCTCGCACGGTCCGGACCATTTCTCGAAGGGCATGATCACGATGAGCGATCCGCAGCGCATAGTCATCATCGGCACCGGCCTCGCCGGCGCCACGGCTGCCGGGGCGCTGCGGGAACGGGGCTACTCCGGGCAGCTCACGCTGCTCGGGGAGGAGGCGAGGCGGCCCTACGAGCTGCCGGCCCTGTCCAAGGGCATCCTGCTCGGCGAGACCAACGACCCGGACTGGGTGCACGACGAGGCCTTCTACCAGGAGCGGGACATCGACCTGCGCCTGTCGACGGTGGTCTCCGGGGTTCGGCTCGCCGACCGGGAGGTGGTCGAGGCGGACGGCACGGCCCACCCCTTCGACCGGTTGCTGCTCGCCACGGGCTCGGCGCCCCGCCGGCTCGAGGTGCCCGGGGCCGAGCTGGCCGGCCTGCGCACGCTGCGCAGCCTGGACGACGCGCTGGGGCTGCGCGAGGAGCTGTCCGAGGGGCGCCGCGTGGTGATCGTCGGCGGGGGGTGGATCGGCTGTGAGGTGGCCGCCGCCGCCCGGGCGCACGGCGCCGAGGTGACCGTGGTCGACCCGTTGCCGCTGCCGCTGCACCGGGTGCTCGGCGACGTGGTGGCCGGCGTGTACCGCGACGTGCACGCCGCGCACGGGGTGAACTGGCGGCTCGGCGTCGGGGTGACCGCGTTCCTGGGCGAGGGCGCGGTGTCCGGGGTGGCGCTGGCCGACGGCTCGGAGCTGCCGGCGGACGTCGTGTTGGTGGCCGTCGGCGCGGCGCCGAGGGTGGAGCTGGCGGCGGCGATGGGCCTGGAACTGGCCTACCCCGGCGGCGTGGCCGTCGACGAGGAGCTGCGCACGTCGGCCCCGGACGTGTACGCGATCGGCGACATCGCCGCGCAGGTCCACCCCCGCTACCGCAACCGGGTGCGGGTGGAGCACTGGGCGAACGCGAAGGACCAGGGCGCCCACGTGGCGGGGAACCTGCTCGGGGGGCACGAGCCCTACCGGGCGAGCCCCTACTTCTTCTCCGACCAGTACGACCTGGGGATGGAGTTCCGGGGACTGGCCGACCCGGCCGTGGACACGCTCGTGGTGCGCGGCGACCTGGCCGCCCGGGAGTTCATCGCGTTCTGGTTGCGAGACGGTGTCGTCCGCGCGGCGATGAACGTCAACATGTGGGACGACGGTGACGCGCTGGGGAAGCTCGTGGACGGGGACACCACTGTGGACTCGGCGGGGCTCGTTGCCGGAGACCTGGCCAGCATGATGGGGTAGCCCGGGGAGGGCATGATGGCCGGCTCGATCGAATCAGTACTGGTCCGCGCGGAGCTGTTGACCGCGCAGGGTCGGCCGCTCTCGGCCATCGCGGTGCTGGTGCCGGTGCTCGAGGAGTTCCCCGAGCACCCGGCCGCCTGGTGCCGGCTGGCCGCGGCGCACCTGGACGCCGGGGATCCCGGCGAGTCCCTGGCCGCCGCCAAACGTGCGATCATGCTCGGCGAGCGGTCCTGGGCGCACCGGCTGGCGAGCCTCGCGCTGGTGGAGCTCGGCCGCTACGACGAGGCCGTGGTGTCGGCCCGGGAGGCGGTGCGGCGGGACGAGGGCGACTGGCGTTCGCACGTGGCGCTCGCCGAGGCGCTCGCCCGCGACACGCCGTTGGACGCGGTGAACGCGGCACGCGCGGCGGTGGCGCTCGCCCCGGACGAACCCCGCGCCCGGGAGGTGCTCGGCGACGCCGCGGTGCTGGCGCACGACTGGCGGGTCGCCGAGGGCGCCTACCGCGAGGCGCGTCGGCTCGACCCGGAGAACGATGACGTGCGGGCGAAGCTGGCGCGCCTGGACCGCCGCCCGGCACAGGACCCGCGGCGTCCGGAGAGGACGGTGCGGTCCCGACGCGCGGGACGCTTCGGCCGGGGCGAACGGGTCGCGCTGCTTCTCCTGGCGCGCAGGCTGGGAGTCTGGCAGGCGGTCGGGTCGCTGGTTCTGCTGCTCACCGGGCACCCGTCGTCGAGCCCTTCGCTGGCGTGGTTCGGGCTCGGCGTAGTGGTGTTCGTCTCACTGCTGGCCTGGCGCGGGTGGCTCGGCCTGCCCGAGCGGGCCCGGGTACCGCTCGATGAACTGTCCACACGGGAGCCGCTGGTCGCGGTGTCGGCGACCGCTGTTGCCCTGGCCGTCGCCGCACTGCTCGTGTGGATCTTGTTGCTGGTCCTGGGATCCGCCCCGCTGATCGCGCTCGCGGTCGCCCTCGGCGGGGGCGTGGTCGCAGCCGCAAACAGTTCGATCGGCCTATGGCGGATCTGGGCGGGCAATGGTTAGGGTGCGGCAGTTGGTGCGGGGTAAGGGGACATTGCAATGGTCCGTTTCGGTGGGATTCTCATCTTCTTCGGCTTCGGTTCGGCGTTACTACATCTGACCTCGGTGCAGTTCCGGCTGATGATGTGGGCGGAGCCGGTGCAGCCCGTGCTCGGTCTCGTTGTCGGGACGCTGGGTGTGGGGCTCGTGGTGCTCAGGTTTGCACTGTCCAAGCGGGACTCGGCGGCGACCGAGCCGCAGGGGTTCGGGCCGCCGCCGGAGGGCTACGCGCCGCTTCCCGCGGTGCAGCGGGACCCGCGGCAGCCGGGCCTCCAGCAGCAGCCGCCGTTCCCGCCCGGACAGCAGGGCCTCGCCGCGCCGCAGGCCCAGCAGCAGTGGGGAGGTCAGCGGCCGGAGCCGGTGCTGGGCCGGCCGCAGTTCGCCCCGCAGGTCCCCGCGCCGACGGCTCCTGCCGCCCCGCCCCGACAGGCTCCGCTGCCGCAGTTCCCGCCGGCGCCGCGCCGGCTCGACCAGCAGCCGGCTCAGCCGTTCGGCCCGGTCGGCGGCATCCCCACCGACCAGCGCGGATAGGGATCTCGGCGGCCGCTGGTCGTTCGCCCCAACCAGCCGGCTCCACGATCGACGACGAACTCGGGTGTCAGCCGCCGGTTCGGCGGGCGGTGACGGCGACCGTCGTGTAGTGCATGGTGAAGCCGCCCGGGTCGGTTGCGGCGCGGACCTCGTCGAGCACCTCGGCCAGCCGGTCCGCCGGCAGCCGGGTGAGTGCGCCGGAGGTGGGCAGCTGGTCGAGCCACTCGTCCCGCGTGTAGTGCCGCTCCCAGTCGAACGGCCACTGCTCGGGTTCGCCGAAGCCGCCGGCCGCTCGGATCCCGTCGGCCGCCTTGGTGAACATCACCTGGTAGCCGTCCAGCGGGCGCTGTGCCATCGAGCCGAGGTCCGGCGCGTGGGGCAGCAGCCGCCGGTAGACGTCGGCGAGGGCCAGTGCCACGTCCGCCGGAGGCTCGAACACGTGCCAGAACGCGGCCAGTAGTCCGCCGGGGCGCAGTACCGCCGCCGCCTTGGCGGCGCCCTTCACCGGGTCCACCCAGTGCCAGGCCTGACCGGCGACGACGGCGTCGAAGGTCCGCCCGGCAGGGTCCCAGGTCTCGAACGTCGACACCTCGACGGCCAGGCCGGCACGCCGGGCGAACTCGGCCATCCGCGCGTCGGGCTCGACGCCGAGCACGGTGCAGCCGGCGGCCCGGAACTGCCTGGCCTCGATACCGGTGCCGCAGCCGACATCCAGGACACCGGGTCCCGGGCTGTCGGCGACGATGCGGTTCACCATCGTCTCGGGGTAGGGCGGCCGCGTCCGGTCGTAGCGTTCGGCGTCCACGCCGAAGGACTCGGCCACCTCCCGGTACCGGTGAGGCTCGTTCTCGGGGGAGGATGACGGGTCACGAGCGATAGTGGGCATGTGCCCACCGTAGTGGGCAAGCGCCCACTTCGGCAACGCGCGCAGCAGGAGGAGGAACGCGATGCCGACCGGGGTCGCCATCCGCGACGTGCGGCAGCAGCTGTTCGACGCGGCCGAACGCATCCTGCTCCGGGACGGGCCGAGCGCGCTGACCAGCCGGGCGGTCACGACTGAGGCCGGCTGCGCCAAGGGGGTGCTGCACCGCCACTTCGACGACTTCGACGGCTTCCTCGCCGAGTTCGTCGTCGACCGCGCACACCGGATGGACGCGCAGGCCGCCGCCCTGCGCGAGGCCGCCGGCACCGGCACCGTCGTGGACAACCTCACCAGCGCGCTGACCGCGCTGTTCACCTCGGTCGCGGTGGCCGTGGTGCCGCTGGTGATCTTCCGCGACGAGCTGCGCGCCAGGCTGCGCCGGACCTGGCCGGCCGGGGTGCCGGTGCTCACCGAGGCGGCCGAGATGGTCGCCGCCTACCTCGCCGCGGAGCGCGACCTGGGCCGCCTCGCCGCGGACGCCGAGGTCGACGGGCTCGCGCCCATGCTGATCGGCACGGTGCACCTGCTGTTCGCCGACCGGACGGGCACCCGCCCGGACGCGGAGGCGGTGCGCCGCGCCGTGACCACGGTCGTCACCGGGGTGCTGCGGGAGCCGCGCTGAGCACCCGCGGCTCCCGGTCGGGGAAGATGAGCCCGCATCGAGCAGGCCCGAC
Source organism: Actinophytocola xanthii (assembly GCF_001921205.1). Taxonomy (GTDB): domain Bacteria; phylum Actinomycetota; class Actinomycetes; order Mycobacteriales; family Pseudonocardiaceae; genus Actinophytocola; species Actinophytocola xanthii. The sequence goes on from NZ_MSIE01000025.1 coordinate 10,623, forward strand.
GGTGGTGAGGAGCGGCGAAGTGGCTGGTCAGTGGGGTTCCTACCAGAACGAGATCTACCTTCAGGGCCTCGGTGGGCAGCTCCCGCCGTTCACCACAGACGGCTCCGCGCTCGAGGTGGTCGCCCGGGAGGCGATGGACCCCGAGCCCTTCGGGTACGTGTCCGGCGGAGCCGGCTCCGGCGCGACCGTGCGGGCCAACCGCGAGGCGTTCGACCGGTGGCGGATCGTGCCGAGGATGCTGACCGACGCGACGAACCGGGACCTCTCGACGACGGTCCTCGGCACCGCGATGCCGGCGCCCGTGCTGCTCGCGCCGCTCGGGGTGCAGTCGATCGCGCACCCCGAGGGTGAGCTCGCCACGGCCAGGGCGGCGGCCGCGCTCGGCGTGCCGATGGTGCTGTCCACCGCGTCCTCGCACTCGATCGAGGAGGTCGCCGAGGCGAGCGGGGACGGCCCGCGGTGGTTCCAGCTCTACTGGCCCAACGACAACGACGTGACGATCAGCCTCCTCGGCCGGGCCAAGGCCGCCGGGTACACCGCCCTCGTGCTGACCCTGGACACCTGGACGCTGGCCTGGCGCACCGCCGACCTCGACCAGGCCTACCTGCCGTTCATCCGCGGCGTCGGCACCGCGGTCCCGTTCTCCGACCCGGCCTTCCGCGCGGGGCTCGCGAAGACCCCGGAGGAGGACCAGACCGCCGCGATCCTGCACTGGATCCCCCTGTTCACCGGGACCGACAAGCGGTGGGACCAGCTGCCGTTCCTCCGCGAGCACTGGGACGGCCCGATCGTGCTGAAGGGCATCCAGCACGTCGACGACGCGCGCCGGGCGGTCGAGGCGGGCATGGACGGCATCGTCGTGTCCAACCACGGGGGCCGCCAGGTCGACGGAGCCGTCGGCTCGCTCGAGGTGTTACCCGAGATCGCGGCCGCGGTCGGCGACCAGACCACGGTGTTGTTCGACTCGGGGATCCGGACCGGTGCGGACGTCCTGAAGGCCCTGGCCCTGGGTGCCGACGCCGTCATGCTGGGGCGGCCGTACGTCTACGGGCTCGCGATGGGCGGCGAGGCCGGGGTGCGGCATGTCGTACGCGGACTGCTGGCCGACTTCGACCTGACGCTGGGCCTGTCCGGCCACCGCACCCCGGCCGAGCTCGCCCCCGGTGCCCTGCGCCGGAGCTGACCACCGCGCTGGGCCTTATTTCGCGTCGGCGTAGGTGGCGACCGTGGTGGCCTGGAGGGGGAAGTTGACCAGGGTGCCCGGGAAGACCAGCCGGGTCGCTTCCTCGGCGGCGGCGGCGACCTCGGCGCTCACCCGGGGGGCCAGGGCGGCCGGGCAGTGCACGAGGACCTCGTCGTGCTGGAAGAACACCAGCTGCGCTTCCGTGCCGGCCAACCGGCGGCGCAGCGTCGCCAGCACGGTCAGTGCCCAGTCCGCGGCACTGGCCTGCACCACGAAGTTGCGGGTGAAGCGACCCCAGTCGCGGGCAACCCGGCGGGACCGGCGCTCGGCGCCCTCGTCGGCCGCCGCGGCGCCGGTGATGGCCCGCCATCCCTCGCTGGGTGGCGGGCTGGTCCGGCCCAGGCGCGAGCGGACCAGCCGCCCCTCCTCCCCGGCACGGGCGGCCTGCTCGACGTAGCCGACCGCCCCGGGAAAGCGTTTGCGCAGCGTCGCCAGCAGGGCTCCGGCGCTCCCGGAGGTGCCGCCGTACATCGCCGACAGCATGGCGATCTTCGCCTGTTGCCGGTCGCCGCCGAAGGCCTCGTCGGCCAGCCGCGCGTACAGGTCGACCCCGGCGGAGACCTCGGCGAGCCCGCGGTCCCCGGAGAGCGCCGCGAGGACCCGCGGTTCGAGCTGCGCTGCGTCGGCCACCACCAGCGACCAGCCGGGATCGGCCCGCACCGCGGTGCGCAGCGCTCGCGGGAGCTGCAGGGCGGCGTTGCCGCGGGTGGCCCAGCGCCCGGACACCACACCCCCGACCACGAACTCCGGGCGGAACCGGCCGCCGTGCACCCAGGTCTCCAGCCAGCTCCAGCCGTTGGCCACCCACAGCCGGGCCAGCTCCTTGTAGCGCAGCAGCGGCTCCACGGCCGGGTGGTCCACCTCGCGCAGCACGTGCGCCCGGCTGGACGGGACCTCGATTCCGGCCCGGCCGAACGCGCGCACGACGCTCGCCGGGTTGTCCGGGTTCACCTGGCGGCTCTCCGGCGCGCCGACCAGTCCGAACGCCACGGTGATCTCCTCGGCGAGGCCGGCGAGGACCTTCGGTCGCGCGCCGGGGGAGGGCCGGGGGCCGAGCAACTCGGTGAGCAGCGCCGCGTGCACGTCGGCGTGCCAGGGCAGGCCGTGGTGCCGCATCTCGGCCGCGGCCAGCGCGGCGGCGGACTCGGCGGCGACCAGCAGGCGCAGCCGGTCCGGGTGCGGGGTGTCGTCGATCCGCCGGAGTTGGTCGGCGTACACCGCGGCGGCCGCCTCGAGCGGGTCGGCGCCGGCCGGCACCGGTTCGCGCGCTGCCTCGAACAACGCGGGCTGGTCACCCCGGGAGGTCGGCGGCGGATCGTCCGGTTCGGCGAGGCCGTGCAGGCGAGCCCAGGCGGCGGCCAGGTTGCGGGGCCGCTTCGGGGTCCCGGCGAACGCGAGCAGGATGGCCTCGGTCAGCTCGAGGTCGTGGCAGCGGGCCACCGGCACCCCCGCCGCGAGCAGGTCGGGGTAGAGCGCGTCGGCCGAGGGGAGCACCCAGCGTGGCGAGTGCCGTGCCTCGGTCGCCGCGACCCAGCCGGCCAGGTCGCCCACCGCCGTCTCCGGGCCGGACGGGAGCACCCGCACCCGCCCGGTGCCCTCGGCGCCCGGCGCCACGACGACCTGCATACCGGCATTGTGCGCGTCGCCACCGACAAGCGTGGTGGACCGTTAGTTAACTCCCTAGTAGGTTCGCGGAGGGGGGACACGCCGACAAGGAGGTCCGGGTTTGTCGAGCTATCTGCCCCGGGTCCGGGACGCCGTCGCGCGGGTGCCGACGATGCTGCGGGGCCTCGAGGTCATCCGCCGCTCGGGCATGGTCGACCTCACCCGCCCCGACCTCGCGCTGACCGCCCTGCTCAGGCTGCGGCGGCTCGGCCCGGTCGCCGGCGCGGCCCAGGTCGCCGCCAACCGCGACCGCACCGCGATCGGCCTGGTCGACGAGCTGGGCCCACTCACCTACGCCCAGCTCGACGTCCGCTCCAACGCCGTGGCCAGGGCGCTGGCGGGCCAGGGCGTCGGCCCCGGTTCGGTCGTCGCGCTGCTGGCCCGCGACCACCGCGGCACGGTCGAGACGATGATCGCCGCTGGCAAGCTTGGCGCGCGGTTGCTGCTGATGAACACCGGCTTCGCCACGCCCCAGCTCGTCGACGTGGCCCGTCGGGAGAAGGTCTCCGCGCTGGTGTTCGACCAGGAGTTCGCCGAGCAGGTCGACGCCGTACCCGGCGAAGGTCCCCGCGTGCTCGCCTGGGTCGAGGACCCCGCCACCGCGGACCGGCCGACCCTCGAGGAGCTGATCGCGAGCACGGACGACGCCCCGCTCGCGCACCCGCCGCGCCCCGGCGGCTTCGTCCTGCTCACCAGCGGCACGACCGGCACCCCCAAGGGAGCCCCGAGGCAGGTCAGCTCGCCGCTGGCGGTGGCGCAGTTCCTCGACCGCATCCCGCTGCGCGCCGGGGAAGCCACCGTGCTCGCCGCGCCGCTGTTCCACGGGACAGGGCTCTCCCAGTTCCTGCTGTCCTTCGCGCTGGGGTCGGCGGTCGTCCTGCGCCGCCGGTTCGACCCGGTCGAGGCGCTGCGCGCGGTCCAGGACAACCGGGCCACCGCCCTCGTGCTGGTGCCGACCATGCTGCGCCGCGTCCTCGACCTCGGCCCCGAGGTGCTCGCGGCCTACGACACCTCGTCGCTGCGCATCCTGTTCTCGGCCGGTTCGGCGCTCCCGCCCGAGCTGGGCAACCGGGCGACCGAGGCGTTCGGCGACGTCGTGCACAACCTGTACGGGTCGACCGAGGTCGCGGTGGCGACGGTGGCGACCCCCGAGGACTGGCGGGCGGCGCCGGGTACCGTCGGTCGGCCGCCGGTCGGCTGCCGGGTCGCCCTGGTGGACGAGGAGGGCCGCCGGGTCACCGAGCCCGGCGTGGTCGGCCGGGTGTTCGTCGGCAGCGTCCTGTCCTTCGAGGGCTACACCGACGGCCGGCACCGGGAGATCGTCGACGGCCTGCTCGCCACCGGTGACCTGGGCCACTTCGACGCGCAGGGGCGCCTGTTCATCGACGGCCGCGACGACGACATGATCGTCTCCGGTGGCGAGAACGTGTTCCCCGGTGAGATCGAGAACCTCCTGCTCGAGCACGAGGCGGTGGCCGAGGCCGCGGTGACCGGGGTGCCGGACGAGGAGTTCGGCCAGCGGCTGAAGGCGCACCTGGTGCTGCGGCCGGGCGCGAGCGTGACCGGCGAGGAGATCCGCGAGTTCGTGCGGGCGAACCTGGCTCGGTACAAGGTGCCGCGCGAGGTGGTCTTCGTCGATGAGCTGCCGCACAACGCCACGGGCAAACTGCTCCGCGGCGAGCTGGCGAGTTCCGACTGACGTGCGTGCGGCGCGCCCGACGTGACCTGTGCCCGCCGACGACCCCCAACGCCGCGTGCTCGGACTAGGGTGCGTGAGGTGGACTTCTCGCACTCGGCCAAGGCGGCCGACTACCTGAGGCGTGTCGGTGACTTCATTCGTACGGAGATCGAGCCCGTCGAGGCCGAGTACCACCGTGTCCTGTTCGAGACGACGCGGGACCGGGACGCCGCCTGGGTGGTGCCACCGGTCCTCGCCGAGCTGAAGGCCAAGGCCCGCGCGCAGGGCCTGTGGAACCTCTTCCTGCCCGACGAGGAGTTCGGTGGCGCCGGACTGTCCAACGTGGAGTACGCACCGCTCGCCGAGCTGATGGGCCGGTCCTCGTTCGCGCCGGTGGTGTTCAACTGCAACGCCCCGGACACGGGCAACGCCGAGGTGTTGGTCAAGTACGGCAGTGCCGAGCAGCAGGAGCGGTGGCTCGGTCCGTTGCTGCGCGGTGAGATCCGCTCGGCCTTCTGCATGACCGAGCCGGACGTCGCCTCCTCGGACGCGACGAACATGGTCGCCACGGCGGTCGTCGACGGGGACGAGATCGTCCTCAACGGACGCAAGTGGTGGAGTACCGGGGTCGGCCACCCCGACTGTTCGTTCGTGATCTTCATGGGGCTCACCGACCCCGAGGCGCACAGGTACCAGCGGCACTCGATGGTGCTCGTGCCGATGGACGCCGAGGGGGTCAAGGTCGAGCGGATGCTGTCGGTGTTTGGCCACCGCGACGAGCCCTTCGGCCACGGCGAGGTCAGCTTCACCGATGTCCGGCTGCCGCTCTCGGCGGTCATCGCCGGCCCCGGTCGCGGGTTCGAGATCGCCCAGGGACGGCTCGGCCCGGGTCGCATCCACCACTGCATGCGCTCCATCGGGCTGGCCGAGCGGGCGCTGGAGCTGGCCTGCGAGCGGGCGAGCTCGCGGGTGGCGTTCGGCAAGCCGCTGGCGAACCTCGGCGGGAACCGCGAGCGGATCGCCAGGGCCAGGATCGCGATCAACCAGGCCAGGCTGCTGGTACTGCACACCGCCTGGCTGCTGGACACCCAGGGCCTGGCCGGCGCGCGCAGCGAGGTCTCGCAGATCAAGGTGGCCGTGCCGAACATGGCCCTCGAGGTGATCGACATGGCGATCCAGCTGCACGGCGCGGCCGGCCTGTCCGCGGACTTCCCCCTCGCCGACGCCTACGCCGGCGCGCGGTCACTGCGCCTGGCCGACGGGCCCGACGAGGTCCACCTCAACCTCGTGGCCCGCTTCGAACTTGCCAAGTACCTCAGCGAGAACAACCGATGACCGAAGGACGTGACGCGGCCCCGCCACGAACCCACAACCAGCCGGGCGAGGTGCGGGAGGAGGACGCGTTCGACACCGCCGCGGTGACGCGGTGGCTCGGCGCGCGGCTGGATGGGCTCGGTGAGCTGCGGGAGGTGCGCCAGTACCCCGGCGGCGCCTCGAACCTGACCTACCTGCTGCGCTTCGACGGCCGCGAGCTGATCCTGCGTCGCCCGCCCGTGGGACGGAAGGCGAAGTCCGCGCACGACATGAAGCGGGAGTACCGGGTGCAGCGGCAGCTCCACCCGGTGTACCCGTACGTGCCCGAGGTGCTCGCGCTCTGCGAGGACCCCGCCGTGCTGGGCTCGGACTTCTACGTCATGGAGCGCGTCGAAGGCCTCATCCTGCGCGGGGACCTGCCCGCGGGGATGACGCTGTCCGCCGAGCAGGCAAGGGCGCTGGCGTTCCGGGTGTTCGATCGGCTGATCGAGCTGCACGAGGTGGACCCGGCCGCAGCGGGGCTCGCCGACCTCGGCCGGGGTCCCGGGTACGTCGAGCGGCAGGTGACCGGCTGGTCGGACCGCTATGTCCGGGCCCGCACCGACGACGCGCCCGACTGCGCGGAGGTCATGGACTGGCTGGCCGCGAACCGGCCCGAGGACGTGGCGACCTGCGTGATTCACAACGACTTCCGGTTCGACAACGTCGTGCTGGACGACGCGCTCGAGGTGGTCGGGGTGCTCGACTGGGAGATGGCGACGCTCGGCGACCCGCTGATGGACCTCGCCGGCAGCGTCGCGTACTGGATCCAGGCCGACGACGACGAGGTGGCGCAGCTGCTGCGCCGCCAGCCGACCCACCTGCCCGGCATGCCGACCCGGGCCGAGATCGTCGAGTACTACTGCGCGCGGACGGGCCGCTCCGCCGGCAACTGGACGTTCTACGAGGTGTTCGGCCAGTTCCGGCTGCTGGTGATCATGCAGCAGATCTACTACCGGTTTCGCGCCGGCCAGACCCACAACCCCGCCTTCGAGCACTTCGGCCGGTTCGTCGCCTACCTCGCCGACCGCTGCCGCACCGCGATGGGGCGTTGACGTGGCGGCGATCTACCTGTTGCGGCACGGCCAGGCGAGCTTTGGGACAGCCGACTACGACGTGCTCTCCCCGGTCGGCGAGTTGCAGGCCAAGGCGCTGGGCGACGAGCTGCGCCGGCGCGGGGTGCGGGTGCACGCGGTGTGGTCGGGCACACTGCGCCGCCAACTCGCCACCGCCGCGGCCTGCCTGCCCGCGGCCGGTGTGGAGCTGGAGGTCCGCGAGGACCCGCGCTGGAACGAGTACGACCACCTCGGCCTGGTCCCGGAGGGGCAGGCGGCCGACCCCGAGGACCTGGTCGCCTCCGCCCGCCACTTCCAGGCCCAGCTGGACGCGGCGCTGTCGCGCTGGCTCGCCGGTGACGACGCCGTCGGCACCAGCGGCACCTGGGCGCAGTTCAGCGGCGGCGCGGTCGAGGCCGCGGCCGAGGTGTTCGCCGGCCTGCCCAAGGGCGGTACGGCGCTCGTGTTCACCTCCGCCGGCCTGATCAGCGCGATCTGCGCCCGGCTGCTGCACCTGCCCCCGGAGGGCTACCTGGCCCTGAACCGGACGATGGCCAACGCGAGCATCACCAAGCTGGTCAGCGGCCGGTCGGGGGTGAGCCTGCTGTCCTACAACGAGCACGGTCACTTCGAGGGGGAGAACCGAGAGCTGTTGACTTATCGCTGACCTGCCGGTTGCCCGTGCGGTCCGACCGGTGTAGGCAATGGGCATGCGTCGACCCAGCATCGACCCCGTCGTGTGGCGCCCGGCCAAGGTCGAGGGTGCGCGGCCGACCAGGGCGACCCTGCCCGCGTTGTCGTTGATCCAGGTGAGCGGCCTCGGGCCGGAGGACGTCCTGTGCGACAAGGGGCACCTGTTCACCGGAGTGGAGGACGGCCGGATCCTGCGGCTGACCCCCGACGGCCGACGGCTCGACACGATCGCCGACACCGGCGGGCGGCCCCTGGGCATCGAACTCCACACCGACGGCCGGCTGCTGGTCTGCGACGCCGTCCGCGGACTGCTGGCGGTCGAGCGGGCCAGCGGCGAGATCGAGGTCCTCGTCGAGCGGGGGCCGAACCTGAGGGTCTGCAACAACGCCGCGGTGACCATGGACGGCACCGTGTACTTCACGGACTCCACCAGCCGGTTCGACCTCGAACACTGGAAAGCCGACCTGCTCGAGCACGGGGGTACCGGGCGCCTGCTGCGCCGCGATCCCGACGGCACCGTCGAGACCGTGCTCGAGGGCCTGCACTTCGCCAACGGCGTCGCGCTCGCGCCTGACGAGTCGTCGGTGGTGGTGGCGCAGACCGGCGCCTACCGGCTGGACAAGGTCCACCTCACGGGGGAGCGGCAGGGGGAGAGCGAACCGCTCGCCGAAGGCCTGCCCGCGTTCCCGGACAACATCGCGACCGGTTCGGACGGGCTGGTCTGGATCGCCATGGCGAGCCCGCGGATCGCGGCGCTGGACATCCTCAGCCGGCTGCACCCCGTGCTGCGCAAGGGCGTCTGGGCACTGCCCGAAGCCCTTCAGGTCAAGGAGAAGCGGGTGGTGTGGGTGCGCGCGCTGGACATCGAGACCGGGCGCGTCGTGCACGACCTGTACGGCGAGCACCCGGACTTCCACATGGTCACCGGCGTGCGGGAGGCCAACGGCACGGTCTACCTCGGCAGCCTCGCCGAACGCGCGATCGCCCGGTTCGACCTTGCGTAGTCGTGCGGTGCGGGCGGAGCCGGGGTCGCGACCGGCTCGAGCGCGGCTCGGGTCAGGACAGCTCCCGCCAGGCGATGTCGACGAGCTCGGCCACCTGCTCCGGGTCCTGCAGGAGGTCTCCGCCGACCCGGGTGATGCGGACGGTCAGCTCCTCGTCGCCGCGCTGGCAGGCGACCACGGCGGAGAGGTCCGGGCTGGTGTTGTTGATCGAGCAGCTCACCTCGCCGAACACGCGAACCTCCTCGACCGGCCGGTCCAGCCGGAGGTACTCGGCGTCGCTGTAGGGGGCGTACAGGTTCGGGCTCGGCGCCCGGACCGCCTCGAGCGCGAACCTGTTCTCGACGCTGTCGTCGGAGTAGGTACGCACGAGGGCGCCGGCGTCGTCGTAGGCCGCGGCGAGCCGCTGCGTGCTGCGCGAGTCCCAGTCGCGCTGCCGGTCGGCGTTCTCCTGACCCCGATCGTCCTCATCGAACACGGACGCGTCCCCGTACTGGACGTAGTCCGACAGTCGTTCCGGTGCGGAAATCGCCGAGGACGATGCGCCATTGTTGCCGAACAGCAACCATGCACCTCCGACCAGCGCGGCACCGACCGCGAGACCGACGATGCCGGCGATGAGCAGGGGTCCACGGCTCCCTCGGCGCCCTGGAACCGGTGTCGGAAACCCTCGCGGCGGAGTGGGCATGAGGTCTGGATCGGGCCCGGTGGGCTGATCGGTGGTCACCTGGCCTCCCTTCGGCGGGTGTGCTTGGTCGGGGGGTTGACTTCAAAGCTCGCGCTGGTCCAGGCTAGTCCGCCATTAACCGATCAAGTCGGCCAACCTGTGCCGCCGGTTGAGCAGCCGCATCGATTACACCAGGTCCGAAGTGGACCCCTGTGGAGGAGTCGAAGATGACTCGACGGTGGACCCGTCGCCTCACGGCGGCCGTTCGCCCGGTGGCGGCTGGCGTGGTCTCTCCCCGCGCGCTTTCAGGAATCCCTTGACTGAGCCTGCTCCGGGTGCGGAGAGAAAACAGGTGCGGTGCATTCAGTCACGGATCGACAGGAGTAACGGAAATGAGTGCTGGAGCAAGGGTGCGCAGTGCTGCCCTCCTTGCCGTCGCGGCGGTCGTGCTGGCCGCGTGTGGTGACGACGGCGGCGGCGGTGGCGGTGGCGACCAGCCGGGCGGCGGGACTGCCCTGGAGGGGCGCGGTCCGATCACGTTCGCGAGCGGCAAGGACACGTCGGGCAACATGCAGAAGCTGGCCGACGAGTGGAACTCCGAGCACCCCGACGAGAAGGTGACGATCACCGAGCTGCCGGAGTCGGCCGACGACCAGCGCAACCGGATGATCCAGAACGCCCAGGTCAAGTCCGACGAGTTCAGCGTGCTGAACCTGGACGTGATCTGGACCGCGGAGTTCGCCGCGAACCGGTGGATCGTCGAGCTGCCGCAGGACGAGTTCGACCTCGACCAGTTCCTCGAGCCGGCGGTGGAGACCGGCAAGTACCGGGACAAGCTGTACGCGGTCCCGGTGTACTCCGACGGCGGCCTGATGTACTACCGCAAGGACCTGCTCGACAAGGCGGGCGTCCAGCCGCCGGAGACCTGGGACGAGCTGACGGCCGCCTGCACGGCGGTCAAGAAGCTGCCCGAGGCGAAGAACACCGGTTGCTATGCCGGCCAGCTCGACAAGTACGAGGGCCTCACGGTGAACTTCTCCGAGGCCGTGGCGTCCTCGGGCGGCACCGTCGTCGGTGAGGACGGCAAGCCGGACGTCAACACGCAGGAAGCCAAGGACGGCCTGAACTTCCTCGTCGAGGCCCGCAAGAGCAACCTGATCCCGCAGGCCGCGATCACCTACAAGGAGGAGGAGGGTCGCCGCGCGTTCCAGGACGGCGGGCTGATCTTCCACCGGCAGTGGCCGTACCAGTGGGCGCTGGCCAACGCCACCGACGGCTCCTCGAAGGTGGCCGGCAAGTTCGACGTCGCCCCGCTGCCCGGCAAGGACGGCCCGGGCGTGTCCAGCCTCGGCGGGCACAACTTCGCCATCTCCGCGTTCACGCCGAACAAGGCCACCGCGCTGGACTTCATCAAGTTCTTCTCCTCGGAGGAGGCCCAGCGCTCCAACCTGCTGGCGACCTCGCAGGCGCCGACCCGTTCGGCGCTCTACGAGGAGCAGGAGCTGGTCGACAAGTTCCCGTACCTGCCGACCCTGCTCTCCTCGATCGAGAACGCCGCGCCGCGGCCGCGGGTCGTGCGCTACGGCGACGTCACGGCCGCCATCCAGGAGGCCGCGTACGGTGCCATCACCGGTGAGACGACCACCGACGAGGCGCTCGAGCAGCTGCAGACCAAGCTCGAAGAGCTGACGGCGGAATAAGGGCAGTGGGTTGGGCCGGGCGGGACTCACCTCCCGTCCGGCCGGCCCTCCTGTGACCATGTACGGGAGAAACTCGTGACCGCTCCTGCCCTGCCGCCGACCACCGGCGGCGACGCCGCAAGCAGTCCGCAGCGCCACGGCCGCCTGGCCGCCGCGCTGCTCTCGCCCACGTTGATCGTGCTGGCCCTGATCGTCCTCTACCCGCTCATCTCCGCCCTGCGCGAGTCGCTCTACCGCAGGGAGGAAGGGCTCGACGAGAGCGGATTCGTGGTCGAGGGCGACAAGTTCGTCGCCATCGACAACTACATGCAGGCGTTCACCGGCGAGGCCGCCGAGCGGTTCTGGAACGCCTTCTTCAACACCACGTTCTTCACCATCGTCGGGGTGACCATCGAAGTCGTGCTCGGCATCGCCATGGCGCTGGTCATGCACCACGCGCTGCGCGGCCGGGGCATCGTCCGGGCCAGCATCCTGGTGCCATGGGCGGTGCCGACGGCGATGTCCGCCGTGCTGTGGCAGTGGATCTTCCAGGCGGACGGCGTCGCGAACGAGATCCTCAACACCCAGATCCTGTGGACCACGGAAGGGTTCCAGGCGAAGCTCGCGGTGTTGATCGCGGACACCTGGAAGACGGCTCCGTTCGTCGGCCTGCTGGTGCTCGCCGGGCTCCAGATCATCCCCAACGACGTCTACGAGGCGGCCAGGGTGGACGGGGCCAGCGGCTGGCGCCAGTTCTGGCGGATCACCCTGCCGCTGGTCAGGCCGGCCCTGATGGTGGCTGTGCTGTTCCGGGTGATGGACGTGTTGCGCATCTTCGACCTGCCCTACGTGCTCATCGGAGCGCGCAAGCACTCGGTCGAGACGCTGTCGATGCTGGCCTTCGAGGAGGCCAACCAGGTCAGGTACGGACCGGCGGCGACCTACGCGACGATCCTGTTCCTCTACGTGGCGATCGTCGCGTACGCGTTCGTGAAGCTGCTCGGTGCCGACCTGCTCGGTGAGGCCAGGGTGCGGAACAAGGAGAGCAGGATGCGCAGGAAGGCGATGGCGACATGAGCACGAAGACCCAGGCACCGCGCGGCCGCCGGTGGCTGCTGCAGCTGGGCATCCTGGTCATCGTGCTCTACTGCCTGGCGCCGTTCTACTGGATGGTGGTGTCGGCGTTCCGCCGGCCCAACGACCAGGGTGAGAACACCTGGCTCCCGAGCCCGTTCTCGCTGGAGAACTTCAGGGGTGTGTTCGGTCCGGGCGTGGGCTTCGGCCGGTCGCTGCTCAACAGCGTCGTCGTCGCCGGCGCGACGACACTGCTCACGCTGCTGATCGGCACGTTCGCCGCCTACACGCTGGCCAGGCTCAACTTCCGGTTCAAGAACCTGGTCGCGGGCATCATCATCGCGACCGCGATGTTCCCCGGGATCTCGCTGATCGTGCCGCTGCTCAAGCTGTTCAGCGAGATCGGCTGGATCGACACCTACCAGGGGATGATCGTGCCGAGCCTCTCGTTCGCGCTGCCGCTGGCGGTGTGGACGCTGGCCACGTTCTTCCGGCAGATGCCCAAGGAGCTGGAGGAGGCGGCGATGGTGGACGGCCTCACCCGGGGCCAGGCGTTCCGGCGGGTGATCCTGCCGCTGGCCGCGCCCGGCATGTTCACCACGGCGATCATCACGTTCATCGCGGCCTGGAACGAGTTCATCATCGCGCTGTCGATGGTCAACGACCAGGAGATGAAGACCGCCACCGTCGCCATCTCGCAGTTCACCGGCATCACCGGCTTCGACAGCCCGTTCGGCACGAAGATGGCCGCCGGTGTGATCGTCACCGTGCCGCTGGTCGTCGTCGTACTGATCTTCCAGCGGCGGATCATCGCCGGGCTCACCGCGGGCGGTGTCAAGTAGCCCGTGCTCCACTGTGGCCGCGGTCGTCCCGACCGCGGCCACAGCACGCCGGTGGGAGAGATCGGGCGAAACCGGGGCACCCGCGCCGCTGAGGTGTCATCATCGGCGGGTGTGGCGGCGTACCCCGGTTATCGCGTTCTGGCTCGTCCTCGCCGGTCTCGTCTCGACCGGCTGCTCCTCCTCGACCGCCTGGCCCGACCTGGGCCGGCTGGCCGGACCCGACGTCGCCGCGCTCCGGGTGACCGGGACCGAGGCGACCGGCGTCGAGGGTCCGGTCCGCGTGTCCCGGGACGGCGACCGGCTGCTCCGGCTGGTCGGTGACCCCTGTGTCACCTCGCTGGAGGGCGCCGGCGAGCAGTGCATCGGCAACGAGGTGATCGCGGACCTTGCCCACGCGGAGTGGTCTCCCGACGGCACGCGGCTCGTGTTCACCGGCGACTTCTGGCGGCGGCTGCGCGATCCGGACGTGTGGGTCCTCGACCTGGCCGACGGCCGGCTGGAGAACCTGACCGACGACGGCGTCGACCAGTTCGACCTGAGCGCTCCGGACCCCGACGCCCACATCGACCTCCTGCCGTCCTGGTCGCCGGACGGCCGGTCGATCCGGTTCGCCCGCGGGCACTGGGACTCCGGGTCCTCCGAGCTGATGACCGTCGCCGTGGACGGTGAGGGCGAGCCGCGGTCGCACGGCACGATCGGCTGCGGCAGAGCCGAGTTCGTCGCGCTGGCCTGGTCGGCCGACCGGGTCGCCTGGACCTGCGGGGCCCACGAGCCGTCGGTGTGGACGGCCGACCACTCCGGACAGAACGCCGTCGAGGTGATGCGGAGCAAGAAGGGCGAGGACCGCATGCTGCTCTCGTTCTCCCCGAACGGCAAGTGGCTGCTCGTCGACTCCGGCACCCAGTACGTCACGTCCAGCCCTCGGCCCGGCGGGTTCGCGCGGGTCGTGCCGGCCACCGGTGGGGACCCGGTGCCGGTGGCAGACGGCGATGTCGCCTTCCCGACCTGGGCGCCGGGCGGGCAGGCCATCGCCTACGTCGAGCCGCCCGGCTCGGTGAAGGTCGTCGCCGAGCCGGGCGGAGAACCCCGGGAGCTGCACTCGGCCGAGCGACTGGCCGGTGTGGACGGGATGCGCCTGGCCTGGGCACCCAAGGCGATACTGGCGCTCCTCGAGGGTGAGCCGGTCCGGCTCACCCTCGAGGAGTGATCTGTCCTCAGGTGATCCGGCGGCGGAACAGCACGCTCGCAGCGGCCAGCGCGACCGCCAGGATCCCGGCGCACCAGGCAATCGCCAGCCAGGCGCTGTCGCCGACCGGCGTACCGAGCAGCAGGCCGCGCATCGACTCGATCACCGGCGTCATCGGCTGGTGCTCGGCGAAGCCGTGGATCCAGCTCGGCATGGTGTCGATCGGGACGAACGCGCTGCTCGGGTAGGGCAGGAACATGATGAAGAAGGTGAACCCCCCGGCTGCCTCGGGCGAGCGCGCCAGCACCCCGACGGCGGCGGCGACCCAGGAGAACGCGACCACGAACAGCACCAGCACGCTGACCGCGGCGAGCACGTCCGGAGCGTCGGCCTGCGGTCGGAAGCCGATCAGGAACCCGACCAGGATCACCAGCACGGTGGACATCAGGTTGCGCGCGACCGAGGCGACCACGTGGCCGCCCAGGACGGCGGCGCCGCTGACGTCCATCGAGCGGAAGCGGTCCATGATGCCGCCGGTCATGTCGTTGGTCACGGCGACAGCGGTGAGCGAGGAGCCGAACCCGGCACACAGGACGATCACCCCCGGCACCACGTAGGTCACGTACTCGGTCCCGGTCTCGATCGCCCCGCCGAACAGGTACACGAACAGCAGCATCAGCATCACCGGCAGGAACAACGCGGTGATCAGCCCGTCGATGTTGCGCAGCGAAAGGCGGATCGAGCGGGCGGTCATCGCCAGCGCGTCGCCGGCGAGCGAGGCCGGGCGCTGGAGGGTTGCGGTCTCAGACACCGGCGGTCTCCTTCTGGGACTGGGTGGTGGCGTGCCCGGTGAGGGCGAGAAACACGTCGTCGAGGGTCGCGCTGTGGACGGTGAACCGGGCGACGGCGCGGTGTTCCGGATCGAGCTCGTCGAGCAGTGCCCGCACGTGGTTGGCGCTGCCGTCGGTGGCGACCGAGACGGCCAGGCGCTCGGGCGCCGGCTGCGTGGCGCGGGGACCGAGCCGGTGGACCAGGCCCTCGTACGCGGCCGGGTCCGGGGCGACCAGGTCGAGCCGGTGGCCGGCGACCTGTTGCTTGAGCTGGGCGGCGTGGCCCTGCGCGACGATCCGCCCGCCGTCCACGACCGCGATCTGGTCGGCCAGCCGATCGGCCTCCTCGAGGTACTGGGTGGTCAGGAAGATCGTCACCCCGTTCCGGACGAGCTCGTTGACGACCTCCCAGACCTGCTGGCGGCTGCGCGGGTCCAGGCCCGTTGTCGGCTCGTCCAGGAAGATCACCGCGGGCTGCGTGATCAGGCTCGCGGCGAGGTCCAGCCGCCGCCGCATGCCGCCCGAGTACGTGCGGACCCGCCGGTCGCCGGCCTCGGTCAGGTCGAACCGTTCGAGCAGCGCACCGGCCCGCGCCCTGGCCGCGGACCCCCGCAGCCCGTGCAGCCGAGCCATCATCCGGAGGTTCTCGGCTCCGGTCTGGAGCTCGTCAACGGCGGTGTCCTGCCCGGTCACGCTGATGCCGCGGCGGACCTCGGCGCGCTGCCGCCTGATGTCGAACCCGGCGACCCTGGCCGTGCCCGCGGTCGGGGGCAGCAGGGTCGAGAGGATGCGCACGGTCGTGGTCTTGCCGGCGCCGTTCGGGCCGAGCAGCGAGAAGACGCTGCCCCGGGCCACCCGGAGGTCGACGCCGTCGAGCACGCGCACGGCGCCGAAGGACTTCTCGAGGCCGACGGCCTCGATCGCTGGCTGGTCGGGCATGGTGATCCCTGTCTGTCGCGGTCAGTGGTTCTGCGTATGGCGTAAACCATATTGCGTATGACATAAACAGTGCATCGGGGAAATACCCTGAGGCCGACATCGGGGTGGTCAGGGGATGAGCGGAGAGAGCGAGACCGGGCTGCCGGCCAGCTTCGAGTTGGCCTGGGGCGTGCGTGAGCGCCCGACCAAGGGACCGCGCGCCGGGCTGAGCCTGGAGCGCGTGGTGCGGGCGGGCGTCACCGTAGCCGCCGAGGAGGGGCTGGCGGCGGTGTCGATGAGCCGGGTGGCGAAGGTGCTCGGAACCTCGGCGATGTCGCTGTACCGGTACGTCGGGTCGAAGGACGAGCTGCTCGCGCTGATGCTCGACGCCGTCCTCGGCGAGGTCGACATCACCACGATCGCCCGGGACGACGGGTGGCGGGCCGGCCTGGAGCGGTGGGCGTGGACCGAGCTCGCGGCGTACCGGAAGAACCTGTGGGTGCTGCAGGTGCCCATCAAGGGCCCGCCGGTCACCCCGAACTCGATCACCTTCCTCGAGCAGGGCCTGCGCTGCCTGACCGGCACGCCGCTCACGCCGGCAGAGAAGATGTCGGTGATCCTCACGTTGACCAGCTACACGCGGGCCTGGGCGGCGATGAGCTCACAGCTCGACGCGGAGTCCGTCACCGAGGGGGCGGTCGGGGTCGAGGTCGTGGCGGACTACCCCCGGCTCCTGATGAAGCTCACCACGCCCGAGCGGTTCCCCGCGCTGCACGAGGTCCTCGCGGCCGAGCCGTTCGTCGACGAGGACGAACAGCTCGACGACGACTTCGCGTTCGGTCTGGCCCGGCTCATGGACGGGTTCGGCGTGTTGATCGCGTCCCGCGCTGTCTGATTTGTCTTCTTACCTTGCTCATAGGTTCGCTGCTTACTGTGGAACGCATGTCCAACGCACGAGCCGTGGCGGTCGCGAGCCTGGCCGCGCTGCTGCTCGGCGTCGCGCTGATGCTCGCCCTCCACGTCGTGCCGCCGACCAGCGAGATCAGCCCGGTGCGTAGAACGCTCAGCCAGTACGCCCTTGGCCCGAACAAGTGGGTGTTCGACGTCTCGGTGCTGCTCATCGCGCTCGGTTCCGCGCTCGGACTGGCGCTGCTGGTGCGCCACCGGGTGGTCCGGCCGTGGTCGGGCACCGTGTTCTTCGGTGCGTTGTGGACGCTCAGCCTGCTGGTGATCGTGTACTTCACGAAGACGGACTGGTCGGTCGGGCCCTCGATCAGCGGTCTCGTCCATCGCTATGCCAGCGTCGTCGCGTTCGTCTCGCTGCCGCTGGCGGTGCTGCTCGCGGCCGGCGCCGCGTTCGCCGGGCGTCCGGGCTGGCGCCTGGCGGCACGCGGGTTCGCCGTGCTCTCCCTCGCCCAGTTCTGCGTGATCCTCGTCGGCGTGGTCCGGATGTCGGCCGGCGGCGGGCCGTGGTGGCGGTTCGTGCCGCTCGGCCTGGTGGAGCGGGGCATCACGTTCAGCGGGGTGGCCGCGATCACGATCCTGGTGCTCGGGGTGGCCCTCGGTGCCGCCGCCCGACCGGCGGGGAATTCGGAGGACGTGCTTCGCGCTGCGGTCTAGCGTTCTCGACCGTGATGTCGATGAGCCAGGTGGCGGCGTTCGCGGTGCTGACCGTGGTCATGGTGGTCGTGCCGGGGCCGAGCGTGCTGTTCACGATCGGTCGCGCGCTGACCGTCGGACGGCGGGAGGCGTTGTTGACCGTCGTCGGCAACGCGGTCGGGGTCTACCTGCAGGTCGTCGCGGTGGCCTTCGGGGTCGGGGTCCTCGTCGAGCGGTCCGCGGCGGTGTTCACGGCGGTGAAGCTGGCCGGCGCGGGCTACCTCGTGTTCCTCGGCGTCCAGGCGATCCGCCACCGCCGGCGGGTCACCGAGGCGCTCGCCGTGCGGCCGGTGTACTCCGCCGGGCGCTCGGTGCGGGACGGTCTCGTGGTCGGGCTGCTGAACCCGAAGTCGATTCTGTTCTTCGCCGTGGCGCTGCCGCAGTTCGTCGCTCCGGAGGCCGGCGCGGTGCCGGTCCAGATGCTCGTGCTCGGCGCGCTGTTCCCGGTGACCGCCCTGGTGTTCGACAGTGTCTGGGCCCTCGCCGCGGCCACCGCGCGGGCCTGGTTCGCCCGCTCGCCCCGGCGCCTGGAGCTGGTCGGGGGCACCGGCGGGCTCATGATGATCGGCCTGGGGGCAGGCCTCGCGGTGAGCGGCCGAAGGGACTGACCTACCGTTCTCCCTCGACCGCCGCAACATGTCATGGGAACGCGTGTTCTAATGTTGCGTCCCGCAGCGTTCGAGACGACGAAGGAGCGTGAGGGTGTCCCCCACGAGCGAGCCCACCGCCGCCGAGGCCCCGAAGAAGAAGCCCGCGACCGCCGCCGAGGCGCCGGAGCCCACCGTCGAGGCCGCCCCCGCGCCGGTCGAGGCCGCGGCCGAGGCCCCGAAGAAGCGCGGCCGCAAGCCCGGCAGCACCGCCCGCAAGACCCGCACGGTCGAGCTGACGCTCACGGTCACCGGCACCATGGACGGCGAGTGGCAGGCCGAGCTGACCCAGTCCGGCACCCGGGTCCTGCAGGGCCTGTCGGTCCCGGCCGCCGCAGTCTCCCGAGCCGCCGCGGAGCTGCACGAGGACATCTCCAAGGCCATCGAGAGCGTGCTCGACGCCGCGCGCCAGCAGCACCAGTCCCGGCTCGCCGAGCTGGAGGCCGAGCTGTCCAAGGTGCGGCAGGCGCTCGCCGAGCTCCAGGAGGACTGACCGCCCGCACCGGCGGCGGGATCCACCGCCGCCGGCTCCGGCGGGCGAACCGGGTCGGCCAGGACATACGATCGGCCCACCCGCCAGCACCTCGAGGAGATGAGCATGGGCTTCGCCGCCGCGCAGGACCGCTACGAGACCATGTCCTACCGCCGCACGGGGGACAGCGGGCTCCACCTCCCGGCGGTCTCGCTCGGCCTGTGGCAGAACTTCGGAACCGAGGTCCCCCTCGAGCAGTGCCGCGCGATCCTGCGCCGCGCGTTCGACCGCGGCGTGACCCACTTCGACCTCGCCAACAACTACGGCCCGCCCTACGGCTCGGCGGAGGCGAACTTCGGCGCGCTGATGGCGTCGGACTTCCGGCCCTACCGGGACGAGCTCGTCATCTCCACCAAGGCGGGCTACGACATGTGGCCGGGGCCGTACGGCCAGGGCGGCGGGTCGCGCAAGTACCTGCTGGCGAGCCTGGACCAGAGCCTGTCCCGGATGGGGCTGGACTACGTCGACATCTTCTACTCCCACCGGTTCGACCCGGACACCCCGCTGGACGAGACGATGGGTGCGCTGGCCTCGGCCGTGCAGCAGGGCAAGGCGCTCTACGTCGGCATCTCCTCCTACAGCGCGGCCAAGACCAGGGAGGCGCACACCCTGCTCGCCGGAATGGGCGTGCGGCTGCTCATCCACCAGCCGTCGTACTCGATGCTCAACCGCTGGGTCGAGGGCGAGCTGCTGGACACCCTCGGCGAGCTCGGCGTCGGCTGTATCGGGTTCTCCCCGCTCGCGCAGGGCATGCTCACCGACCGCTACCTCGACGGCATCCCCGAGGGCTCACGCGCCAGCCGCGACGGCTCGCTTTCGCGTTCGATGCTCACCGAGGAGAACCTGGAGCGGGTGCGCGCGCTGAACGAGATCGCGAAGGGGAGGGGGCAGACGCTGGCGCAGATGGCGCTGGCCTGGACCCTGCGCGACCCGCGGATGACCTCCACGCTGATCGGCGCGTCCAGCGTCCGGCAGCTGGAGGACAACCTGGCCGCGCTGGACACGCGGGAGTTCACCGACGACGAGCTGGCCGAGATCGACCGGCATGCCGAGGAGAGCGGCATCAACCTGTGGGCCCGCTCCAGCGCCCACTGACGCGATGATCGCGGTCGTCGGCAGCTGCAACGTCGACTTCGTCGTGCCGGTGGCGACCCTCCCGGCTCCCGGCGAGACGGTCCTGGGTCGTGACCACCTGCGCACCCCGGGCGGCAAGGGCGCCAACCAGTCGGTTGCCGCCGCCCGGCTGGGCAGCGAGGTCGCGTTCGTGGGGTGTGTGGGCGACGACGAGCTCGCCGGCACGATCCGGGGCGCCCTCGAGGCGGCCGGCGTGCGGCTGGACTGGCTGCGCGAGGTGGCCGACACCCCGAGCGGCATCGCGCTGATCACCGTCGCCGAGGACGGCGAGAACACGATCGCGGTGAGTCCCGGTGCCAACGCGCGCCTGGGCACCGAGGACGTCGCCGCGGCCGGGTCGCTGCTCGCCGAGGCCGAGGTGACGCTGATCCAGCTGGAGATCGCGCCGGAGGTGGTCGACGCGGCGACCCGGGGCGCCGGCGGCCGGGTGGTGCTCAACCCCGCCCCGGCTCGTCCGCTGACCCCGGCCCTGCTGTCCTCGGTGGACGTCCTGGTGCCCAACCGGTCGGAGCTGGCGTTCCTGACGGGGAACCAGGAACCATCCACCCTGGACGATGCGGTCATCCAGGCCGAGGCACTGACCGGCCCCGGCGCGGTCGTGGTCACCCTCGGCGCGGACGGCGCCCTCGTGCTCCACAGGGGACGGACAACGCACGTGCCGGCTACGCCGGTCGAGGCCGTGGACACCACCGGCGCGGGCGACGCGTTCTGCGGCGCCCTTGCCGACGGCCTGGCCCGCGGCGACTCGCTCGAGGACGCGACGGCCTGGGCGGTGCGGGTGGCCGGCATCTCCACCACCCGCTGGGGTGCCCAGTCCGGAATGCCGACCCGGAAGCAGGCCGGTGGGTCACTCCGGTGAACGCCCCTGCTCGACCAGGCGGGTGAGGCGGTCCCGCCACCACCGCGCGCGCTCGGGGTCGGCGTTGTCGTAGCGGTCCAGCAGGGACGGCTCCGGGGTCGGGGGAACCGGGGCCACCGGCAGGTAGCCGTCCACCGGCAGCAGCGACCGCGCCGGCCCGACCACGTCCCCGGCCAGCAGGGACAGGGTGCCCAGGCCGCAGGCGAAGTCCAGGGTCGGCAGGGCACCGGCCAGGGCCAGGCCCGCGGCCAGCCCGACGCTGGTCTCCAGCGCCGAGGACACCACGCACGGCAGGCCGCAGGCCTCGGCGACCCGCAGCGCACGGCGAACCCCGCCCAGCGGCGCGCACTTGAGCACGGCGACGTCGGCCGCCTCGGCGAGGGCCACCCGCAGCGGGTCGGCCGCGCGGCGGATGGACTCGTCCGCGGCGATCCGCACGTCGACCCGACGGCGGACCGCGGCCAGCTCCTCCACCGTCCGGCAGGGCTGTTCGACGTACTCCAGCCCGCCCGCCGCGCTGTCCAGCCGGGGGATCGCGGTGATCGCGGTGTCGGTGTCCCAGGCGCCGTTGGCGTCGCAGCGGACCGCGCCCGACGGGCCGAGGGCGTCACGCACCGCGGCGAGCCGCTCGATGTCCTCGGGCAGGGAGTCCGCGTGGTCGGCCACCTTCACCTTGACCGTGCGGCAGCCCGAGGACGAGGCGATCTCGTGGGCGCGCTCCGGTGACACCGCGGGCACGATCGCGTTGATCGGCACGCGCCCGCGGACGGGGTCGGGCCAGCCGACCGTGCAGGCCTCGAGCGCGGCGGTGAGCCAGGACGCCGCCTCCGGGTCGTCGTACTCGGGGAACGGGCAGAACTCGCCCCACCCGGCCGGTCCCTCGATCAGCATGCCCTCGCGCACGTCGACGCCGCGGAAGCGCGTCGTCATCGGGATGGCGAACGTCCGGGCCTCGTGGAAGTCGATCATGGTCTTCATCGTTATTAACGCTAGTCCACCCGGGGCGGATAGGATTTTCGTGATCGTTTCCCAGGTGGAAAGGTGATGAGGGCTATGACGAGGCAGCACGACGGCGTGGCGTCCTCGGTGGTCGACCGGTTCCCCGCGAAGCACCTGGCCAAGCCGGAGATCAGACAGTTGCCGGAGGCCCCGACATCGACGTGGCGGATCATCGGACCGGGCGTGGTGGCGGCCGGCGTGGGGCTCGCCTCGGGCGAGTTCGTCCTCTTCCCCTACATCGCGTCGCAGGTCGGGCTGGTGTTCGTGTGGGCGGCACTGGTCGGCCTCGCCACCCAGTTCTTCATCAACATGGAGATCGAGCGCTACACGCTGGCCACCGGCGAGACCGCGCTGACCGGGTTCAGCCGCTTCTGGCGGCACTGGGGGCTCGTGTTCGCCGTCCTCGCGCTGTTCGCGAACCTCTGGCCCGGCTGGGTGACCTCGTCGGCGACGCTGGTCACCTACCTCTGGGGCGGCGATGTCAAGTGGATCGCCATGGGGATGCTGCTCGTGATCGGACTGATCCTCACCCTGGCACCCGTCGTCTACGTCGCCCTGGAACGGGCCGAGATGCTCAAGGTCGCCGCGGTGGCCGTGCTGCTGGTGGTCGGCGCGTTCGTCGCCATCTCCGCCGACGCGTGGGGCGACGTGCCGAAGATCGTGACGGACGCGTCCATCCCGGCCGAGTCGCTCGGCTTCGCGCTGCTGCTGGGTGCGCTGGCGTTCGCCGGCGCCGGCGGTGGGCAGAACCTGGTGCAGAGCAACTGGATCCGGGACAAGGGCTTCGGCATGGGGCGGTACGTCCCGCGCATCGCGAGCCCGGTCACCGGCAAGCCGGAGGCGGCGCCGAGCACCGGCTTCATCTTCGAGCCGACCGACGAGAACCTCGGCCGGTGGCGTGCCTGGTGGCGCTTCGCGAACCGCGAGCAGCTCTACACGTTCGTGCTGATCACGTTCCTGTCGATCATGTTCACCTCGCTGCTGGCGTACTCGACGGTGTTCGGCCGGGACGACGTGGCCAACGGCATCGCGTTCCTCCAGGTCGAGGGCAACGTGCTCGGCGAGACGGTCGGCGGCTGGTTCCGCACGCTGTTCTGGGCGATCGGAGCGTTCGCCCTGTTCGCCGCGGCGCTGGGGATCGTGGACTACACCGGCCGGCTGGTCGCCGACGTGATCAAGACGGCATACGCACCGAAGGCCAAGGAGAGCTCGCTCTACTTCGGAATCGTCTGGGGGCTGGTGCTGGTCGGGTGCGTGATCGTGGTGGCCGGTTTCGCGCAGCCACTGGTGCTCCTGGTGATCTCAGCGTCGGTCGGCGGCGTGATGATGTTCGTCTACTCGGCGCTGCTGATCATGCTCAACCGCAAGGTGCTGCCCGAGCAGATCCGGATCAAGGGGGTGCGGCTCGGGGTTCTGGCCTGGTCGTTCGCACTGTTCGGCGTGCTGAGCGTGCTGACGATCATCGACCAGGTGAAGAAGTTCTGACCACCGCGGAGGCCCTGGTCATCCTTCCGGATCGGACGCTGGAGACGGCCCGAGCGGCGCCTGGCCGGTGAACCGCAGCCGGCGGATCTCCCGCACGTACGCGTTGGACGACGGCAGGAAGAGCAGGGCCACCGCCACGTAGAGCAGCGGCAAGGACACCAGACCGACCACGGGGAGCGCCAACATCCCTCCACCCCCGGAGTCGTCGGACAGGAAGTCCCCGATCGCGATCTCCATCGACCCGGACACCAGGAACACGACGACGAGGGCGAGGAGGACGCGGACCAGGTTGCCGCTACCCCGGAGCCACAAGGCGAGGACCAGCATCACGATCGGCGCCAGCCAGGCCAGCGTGTCGACGACAACGTTCTCGACGGACGCGTCGACCTGCGAGTCGGACGTCAGGGAACCGAGGGCGTGGGCCGCCAGCAGCAACAACCCCATGGACACGAACACCAGCCGGGCGAACCACAGCATGCCCGGCAACCGAGGAGCCTCCCCAGCACTCATGATCGCGAGCTTAGAGCGCACGAGGCCGGGTTCGACAAATCTTGACGTTGAGGCCAGCCGAGTCAATTTTCCTGGGTAGGGAGTCGGCGAGCCCGATTCCGTTGCCCGCGTCGCCGATACCGTGCGGGTATCGTCGCAGCATGGAGCTTCGCACGCTGCGCTATTTCGTCGCGGTCGCCGAGGAGCTCCACTTCGGCCGTGCCGCCGCCCGACTGCACATCAGCCAGCCGGCGCTGAGTCGGGCGATCAAGCAGCTGGAGGCCGAGCTCGGCACCAGACTGTTCGACCGGTCCCCGGCCGGTGTCACGCTCACCGCGGCCGGGGTGGTGCTGCTCGACGAGGCACGGGCACTGCTCGACCAGGCCGACCGAACCCGCCTGCGCGTGGCCGCCGCTGCCGGGGCCGCGACCATCACCGTCGGCATCCTCGGCGACAGCACCGACCCGGACCTGATCCGGCTGGCCGGCGCCTACCGCCGGCGGTATCCCCACGTGGAGGTCAGCGTGCGCGAGACCGACCTGACCGATCCCACCTGCGGACTGCACGCGGGCCTGGTGGACATCGCCCTGACCCGGGCACCGTTCGACGAGACCGGCCTGGTGGTGCGCGAGCTGCGCGCGGACCCGGTGGGCGCGCTGCTGCGTGCCGACGACCCGCTGGCCCGGCACGAGAGCCTGACGCTCGCCGAGCTGGCGGGGCGTCGGTGGTTCGTGTTCCCGGCGGGCACCGACCCCCGCTGGCAGTCCTACTGGAACGGTGGGGAAACCCGCGAGGGACCGGTGGTGCGAGCGGTCCAGGAGTGCCAGCAGGCCGTTCTCTGGAACGGGACGGTCGGGATGACGCTCGTCGGCCACAGGCCCGCGGCGGGACTCATCGTCGTGCCGGTGGTCGACATGCGTCCCAGCCGCGTGATCCTGGCCTGGAAAGAGAGCCGGACGAGCCCGTTGGTCCAGTCGTTCGTCCAGCTGGCGACGGCAAGCTATCGAAGCTCGCCGACCGCCTGGTCCACCAGCTCGTCGACCGGAAGGGACATGTCGAGCACCATGCCCCGCTCGTCCGGCTCGAGCGGCTCGAGCGTGTCGAACTGAGAGTCCACGAGCGAGGACGGCATGAAGTGCCCGCGACGGTTGGACACCCGCCGGTAGGCGGTCTCCCGGTCGCCGTGCAGGTGGACGAACACGACGTCCGGGGCGGTGTCGCGCAGCGCGTCCCGGTAGCGGCGGCGCAGCGCGGAGCAGCTGGCGACTGCGCCGGTGTCGCGCTGGCTGGCGAGCCAGGTGCCGATGGCGTGCAGCCACGGCACCCGGTCCTCGTCGGTCAGCGGCACACCGGCGGTCATCTTGGCGACGTTGGCCGGACTGTGGAAGTCGTCCGCGTCGGCGAACGGCATCCCGAGCCGAGCGGCGATCGCCTTGCCTACAGTGGACTTTCCGCAGCCGGTGACCCCCATTACCACGACCAGGGCGGCTACGCTCACAGTTGTCCCTTCTTTGTCCACCAGTCCACGGTCTCACCGTCGGTAGGCAGCCGCTCGTGCAGCTGTCGCGCGCGTTCCGCGTCCACGTCGTCGCTGGTGGCGGTCCCAGTGGTACTGAGCTTCGCGTCCTCTTTGGCCATCTCCAACGGCACCTTCCTGGCAAGCGGCCCGAGTCCTTCGACCTCGCGGAAGCCCACCGGGATTCGCGGTGTCACGGCCTTGTCGAACCGGTGGGCCAGCTGCTGGACCCTGGAACCGAGGTGCCCGAGGTGGTCCACAAGCTCGTCGAGCTTGCCGATGATGCGCCTGAAGACGTCGGCGGCGTGCTCCATGACCCTGCACAGCATCTGAACCGAGGTGGCACCGAGGGTCATCGGTGCCGCCGCGAGCTGGGCCGCCGCCCACTGCAACGTACGCCAGGCGAAGTCGGCGAGCATGTCCCGGATGACGCCGCGGACGACGGCGACGTCGGCACCGGCCTTGGCGGTCTCACTCGCCATCTCCGCACACGTGAGGGCCGCACCGCGGATCTGCGCCTCGCGGTGGTTCATGGCGGCGGCGAACTCGTGGGACGAGGTCGAGTCGCCGTGGAGGTAGGTCGGGACCTCCGTCCGCAGGGAGTTCCCTTGCTGGTTGGCGATGTTCTCCAGCGCGAGCGCGGTGTCGTTCCACTGTTGCACGGCGTTCTTCACGGCATCCGGGTTCCCGGCGGTCACGTCGAGCGGGACGCGCAGCATCGGGATGTGCTCGAGCATCCACCCGATCGCCGACGTGGCCAGGGTGTCGATGGGGTTGGCGAACGCGCCGATCATGTCGACTCCGAGAAGGCCGGTGTTGGCCACCACCGAGTCGATGTCACCCGCGGCGATGGACTGGCCGAGCTCGGCGAGGGTGTCCACCGGGCCGGCGCCCGCCAGTGGCTCAACCATCCTGCTCACCCCCGAACCGCTGTACCTGGTTCTCCTCGGTCCTGTCGAAGGTGTCCGCCGAGTACCGGACCTTACCCGCGTCCACTTTTACCGCGTTGCCCAGCTGCTTCAGCCCTCGGACCGCCTCGTCCGCGGAGTCCATCAGGCAGCCGACGAAGGGCGCGTTGAGCACCCCGAAGGCAAGTCTGTCCGACAGGAACGAGGCGGCGTGGTCCGACGCCGCGCTGATCGCCTCGCCTCGGTGCTCCACGCCGTGGGCGAACCTGCGGAGTTCGCCAGTCGCTACTTCGGTCCTGTCGGTCACGACCGTCCCTTTCGTTTCCGGAGAACGCCCCCGTACTCCTCGTCCGGATGCTGCTCCGACCGTCCGAGGTGTTCCTCCTCCGGCTCCGGCGCGAACTGGCGGACGAACTCCGCCGTGGCCGGGTCGAGCGACTCGGTCAGCTTCGTCGACACCTGACGCCCGGCCTCACGCACGGTCCGCATCACCAGCGCCCCGAGGGCCTCGGGTCGGTGGTCGGAAACCTTGGCGGAGAAGGAGATGTTCTGCAACGCACCGGTCGGCGAGAGGGTGACGGTCACCGCTCCGTCGGGCGAGGTCGCCGTCGCGCTCGCGGCGGCCAGGTTCTCGCGCAGCTCGGTCGCCTTGGCCTCGAGCCGCTCGGCCTCCTCGCGCAGGGTTCGCAGCATCGCCTCCGGCTCCATGCCGGCGAACGGGTTGCCTTCCACCGTGTTCCTCTCTCAGGCCCGGCCCAGCTCGCCGAGCAGCTCGTCCAGCTGACGCCGAAGCGCGGCGTCGGTTCCCGGTAGCAGCGTCACCCAGCCGTTCTTCCTGGTGAACAGGTACCGGTTCGTCGGGGTGTCGTACACGCTGACGACATACGAGGCCCGACGACGGGTCCGGTCGGCGGTCGTGCGCGCCGCTCCGAAGTGTCCCATTCGGACGACCTCGGCCAACACCCCCGTGACCTTCGTCGCCTCGGAGCGAGGAAGCCCTTTCGCTGTCAAGGCCCGCCAGAACCGGTCCCGGTCCGCTCCCGCCCGTCCAGCCGCGTGGTCGAGTGTCGCGGCCGGCAACGTGATCGACCCGCCAGTGCCGGCCGGATGCGGCGGCAACAACGCGGCCGTCTCGGCCACGACCTGGTCCGGCCGTACCGACCACAACCCGAGCTCGTCGTCCAACACGGCCACTGTGGCGCCCCGCCCGGCCACCGCCGCGAGGGCGGTCGTGCGTGGCCCGTGTTCGCTCAGCTGCAACCGCGCGTCGATCTCCCACTCCGGCCGCGCGAGCCGAGCCAGTCGGTGCGCGAGCCGTTCGTCGAGGTCGTCCGGGCGGCCGAGGTTGCGTGCGGCAAGCGATGCCCAGGCCTTGACCCGAAGCTCGGCGCGCTCGTCGTGGGTGCGCCCCGGCGACTCGACCGCGAGTACCGGCTGAAACGGCCCCAGCCCGAGATGCTCCCACAGCACGTCATACTCGAGCCGGCTCAACGTGATCCTGCCGCCCATAGTGGTCCTCAGTCGTCGTCCTCACCGATAACCGCCGGCGCGACGGGCGGGGTGTCGTCCCAGAAGTCGTCGTTGAAGTCGCGGAGGTACTCGGGGGAGGTGCGCTCCTTGTCCTCCTCGTTGCGGGCCGGGGCACCCATCGGTCCGGCGCCCATGCCGCCGGCCGGCCCGCCGGGCCGTGCCGCCCCAACCCCACCCCGCGCGACGGCCGTGTTTTCGGACAGTGGTGCCGCGCCGACAGCCCCGCCGCGCCCAGCGGCGCCGCCGCCCTGACCGCTGCCAGGACTTCCGCCGACCCCGCCGCTCCCGAGCCCGCCGCCCGTGCCGCGCGGGGCGCCGCCTCCTGGAGTCCCGCCACTGCCGGGTCCCGCGCCGGTGCCGCCGAACGGCCGTCCCGTGTTGCCGGCGACCCGATCGGTCGGGTCGGTGAGCACGCCGGTGATCGGCGGGAACGGGTTGCTTCCGGTCGGTCCCGAGGGGCCAGACGTTCCCGACGGCAGCGGCGTCGGGGTGGGCGTGCCGCCGACCCGGGAGGGATCCGTAGTCCCCACCTCGTTGGGAGTCACACCCCCCGGCACGGTCCCGTTCCCGTTCCCGCTGCCGTTCCCGGGCGCGCTGCCCCCGTCACCGCCGGGCGCGCCGAACTGACCGGGCCCGGTCGAGCCGCGTCCCGTGTCGCCGCCGCGCCCGGTGTCACCGCCGGGCCCCGTGTCCGAAAGCGCCCGTGCTCCGTCGCCCCCGGCGGTGTCGCCGCTGTCACCGAACGAGCGGCTGTCGATGAAGCTGCCCGCACTGCCACCCGCGCTCGTGCGCTCGTGCGAGCTGATCCCGATGTCGGGCGGCTCCGCGAAGTTCCCCAACGTGTCGGCGGAGGAGATGTTGTTGTCCGTGTACCCGTTCATCAGCTCGACCGCGTACAGGTGCGCACGCTGAGCCTGCCGATCGGCGACGTCCTCGTCGTTCTGCCCCGCCAACAATCCCGAGAAGTTGGACGGCATCCCCTGCCCGATCCGCGACGGCACAACGACCGGCTCCGGCATAGAGTTGGAGGCACGAGCGAAGCCGTCCGCGATCTGCTGCAAACTAGCCCGACTCTGCTCGGCGGCCGTGGCGGTTTCCTGCGCCCACGAGCCAAGCGGCGACACGCTCTCACTCATCGCGGTGCTGGCCCGGCCCTCCCAGGAGACGCCCGCCTCCCGCTGCAACTGCTCGATGCGGTCCCGCGACTCGTTCATCAACCCGACGAGCTCGTTCCACGCGCGGTCGGCCTCGTCCAAGGCGCTCGGGCCCTTGGCATTGGTCTTGACCATGTCGTAGATCTCCTGGTGGGAGTAGCCGTCCCACCGGTACCCCCAGAACCCCGGGCCCCGAATACTCATCGGATGTCCTTCGTTATCTCTTGACCAACGTGCTCATGATCGAGCTGGCGAACTGGTGTGCGTAGTCACAAACCGAGTCAACCCCGGCTGGGAGGGAGTACAGCCGAACCTGCACGTCAAGATACTGACCGTCGGCCACGTCGACAGCGATGAAGCACACCATGTCATCGCCGGGCAGGGTGCCGGTGTAGGCCGGGAAACCGTCGATCGGGTCCGCGGGGCCGATCTGGAGGAGGCGTCCCTCCCGGGCTTCGACGCCTTCGTGGGTCACGAGGTTGGCGTCCATCGCTCCGAGATCGCCGTACCAGGCGCAGGTGGATGCACCGTTGTCGTCGCTGCTGCGTTCGCCGGGCTTGTCCAGGCCGTATCCGGCAAAGTCGGCCTGCGGCAGCAGGGTGCAGGGGTCGACGTCGTCGAGGCGGATATCTCGGGGTCGGGCAGGGGGAGCCGAAACGCTGGTGCTGGTTTGCTCGTCCGGACTTGGGCTCTCCGAGGCGCCTGGGCGAGGTTGCCCGGCGGAGACGCTCGTGCACCCAGCCGTTGTGATGAACAGCAGGGGCAAGAGGATGCCGATCCGCCGGGTCACGCTGGTCCCTGCCGAAAGGTGGCGGCGGCGGTCTCCTCGATTAGACCGTAAGCGAGCGCGCTCTCACGCATCTTGTCGATCACTATGTCCAGTCGGGCAGCGTAAGCGGCGCCCTTCGCCGTCGCTATGCCGCCGTTCTCGGACACGATCGCGATCGCGTCTCTGCTACAAGGGTCGCCCCCGGGGGACTCGACCTCTGCCAGCTGGCGCCCGTGTCGAAGAATCCACTCAGCGACTCGGTCGCGTTCCTCCTCGATGCCCTGCTTGAGCTGAAGAAGCTTGTCCGGGTCCACGACCATGCGCTCCGGCCCGTCCAGGTCGCCGGTGTCGATGAACACGGTGTTCGTCCCCCTCCTGAAGCGTCTACCGCTGCTCGCAAGCCTCCGACCAGCAGCGTAGCTGATCGGGTGACGTGACATGGCCGGTTGACGCAGGTCTCGCGGCCCCCAGATGTCACGTGCAGCGGTTGTTCGCTCACCCAGGGTTGAGATGATAGGGCAGTGTCCGGCTCCTCGCCTGTCGGTCGCCTAAATTGCACCCGACCGCTGGTCTAGCGGGGTCCATGCTGAGGCTGCCCACGTGGTGCGCTTTGTCACATAGGGGTAAGTGGATCTTGAGACCGGTGTCTCCGCGCGTGCGACACAGCTACACCGCTGGAAGACAGTGGGTGCTGCTTTCGCTTGCGGCGCTGGGGGCAAGAGTCAGGTATCGATACCCGCAAGGGGGATTCTCACGGCCTTCGGCGGCGCCGCATCGTTTCGGATCTTGTATCGCAGGAAAGCCGACAGTCAATCTCATTTCAGCAGGGTGCTCATGATCGAGGCGGCGAACTGACGTGCGTAGTCGCAGACCGAGGTGACTTCGGCTGGCCTGGCATCGAGGCCGACTTGGCTGTATAGGTACTGGCCGTCAGCGACATCGACTGCGATGGAGCAGGCATTTTCGTCGTTGGGGAGGGTGATGGTGTAGGTGGGAAAGTCGTCGATGGGCTCGGTCGGTGCCAGTTCGCCGAAGCGATCTTCCTGGGCTTCGACCCCTTCGTAGGTGACGAGAGCGACAGCCATGTAGCCCACGTCGCCGGACCAGAGACAGTCGGCCGCACCCTTGTCGGTCGTTCCGGCTTTGCCTGGCTTGTCGAGGTAGTAGTCGGCGTAGTCCGCCTGAGGAAGCAAGGTGCAGGGATCGACGTTGTCGAGAGGGAGCTCACGGGGACGTGTCGGCTGGGCAGAAGAAGTGGTGCC
This sequence comes from Actinophytocola xanthii, assembly GCF_001921205.1. Classification (GTDB taxonomy): domain Bacteria; phylum Actinomycetota; class Actinomycetes; order Mycobacteriales; family Pseudonocardiaceae; genus Actinophytocola; species Actinophytocola xanthii. The sequence continues at coordinate 41,450 of NZ_MSIE01000025.1, forward strand.
TGGCTGCTCCGTCGAGGGGACGACAGCGTCATCAGGCGACGGTTCGCCGGCGGACAAACTCGTACACCCAGCGAGGGTGCCGATGAGCAGGAACAGAACCAGCACCCTGGCTCGGGTGCGAATCATGCTGGTCCTCGCTGGAACGCCGCATTTTGGGTGTCCTCGACGAGACCGTAGGTCACCGCGCTCTCGTGCATCTTGCCGATGATTGCGGTCAGCCGCTGCACGTACGCATCGCCCTTGTCGATCGCGATGCCGCCATTCTGTGTAACGACGTCCGTCGCGTCGATGCTGCACGGGTCGGCGCCAGGCGAACCCATCTCTTCCAGCCGGACGCGGTTTCTAAAGAGCCACTCGCGGACTCGGTCGCGTTCGGCTTCTATGCCCTGTTTGAGCTGCATCAGCTTCTCGGGGTCGACGATCATGCGGCCTGGCTCGTCTGAGCGGCCGGTGTCGATGTACACCTTGGCGTCGCCTCCCCTCGTGTGGCTCTGATCAGCAGGGTAGCCGATCGGGGGGTAGGGGTGGCCGGGTTCGGTGGTCATGGGCGGTCCAGGTGGCGGAGCAGGTTCAGGGCGACCTCCTGGGCGACCGGGCAGAACGCCTCGGCTGCCTTCCTCGCGGGTGTGGGGACGGCGTCGCCGGTCTCCGGGTTCAGGCGGTAGATCTGGATCTCTACCGGGCGCGGTGCGCTGACGTCGACGATCAGGAAGCAGGTGCTTGCCTCGTCTGTGGTGAGGATGCGTTGGATGGCGTACGACCTGTCGACGCGGAGCCACGTCAAGTGGGCCAGTGCGGCTGGGGACATGTCGAGGTGGGTCGCCACCTGCTCGGCCATGGTGCGCTGGGAGATCGACGAGACGGTGAGGACCAGGTTTCTCGGCGACAGCCAGACGCAGCCGGGTGGTTGGTTGGCCACCGGCGCCTCGGTGAAGCCGGCGGGGGCGACTACCGACGCGGGGACGCTGTCGCAGGGGGTTGATTCGTTCAAGGGGGGTCTTGCGGACGTGGACAGGTCGGCTACGGGGATCGCGTCGAGGCGGTCGATGGTGGGAGCGGGGGGTGCCATTGGGCGGTCGAAGAAGCCGGGCTCTGAGGGGGTGCAGCCGGCTGCTGCCAAGAGGGCCAGGGCTGCGAGCACGTGCCTACTGGGCAACGGAATCCTCCTCGTTGAGGATCTGGGTGAGGGTTCGGGCCAGGAGCAGGACGCGGTCGCGGGGGAAGATGATCGAGATCTGGGAGTCGGGGAGGCCCAGGTAGAGCTCCATGGGGCCGCGGTGGGGCGGGGCGTCGGCTGGGCGGTCGGTCCAGGGGGGCTCCGCGGGCAGCGTGGTGGGGCGTAGGCACAGGAGGCGGTCGCCGTGCGCTTCGTGATGGACGGGGACGGCGCAGGCTCCGCCGGTGGTGAGCGTCTCGTGGAGTTGCTGGATGGCGTGCCGGGTCGTGGTGACCGTGTACATGGACACGCCGGCCGGGTGGAGTACGAGGAGGTCGTCGGCTTTCTTCGGGAGGTCGATGATCAGGGTGCATTCCCAATGGTCGCGGGTGCGACCTACCACCGACCAGCGGCGGGCAATTCCTGGTGGGGGTGCGGGCATCTCGCGTTCCCTTCCTGAGCGGCGGATCTGGGGTTGTGCCGCTAGGTTGGCAGCGTCGCGCGTCGTGGGTGAATGTGAGTTGGGGTGAATTCCGGGGCGCGGCATACACATTCTGTTATTCGCTTGTCATGGTGTGACAAGAAACGGGGGAAACGTGGTGATGGTGCGAAAGGCGAGGGCGCACGGGGGCGTGGGCGGTCGGGGGTTGGGAATGGAGCTGCGGCGGCATCGGGAGCGAACGGGGCTGAGCCTGGAGAAGGTCGGCGCTGTGCTGGGCTGGTCGGCGAACACGATGAGCCGGCTGGAGCGCGGTCTTCGGCCGGACACGACGCCGGACGAGGTCTCGGCGTTGTTGGCTGTCATGGGGGTCGTGGGCGCCGACCGGGAGCGGGTCATGCGGATGGCGTTCGGGCTTGTCGAGCAGGGGTGGTGGGAGACGAACAACGCCAACATGAGCGACCAGGCTCGGACCTACCTCGGGTTCGAGAGCCGGGCAAGCCGGATCGTCGACGTCGAGCCGTTGCTGGTGCCCGGACTGCTCCAGACGCCGGAGTACATGCACGCCCTGTTCATCGCGTTCGGGGTGAACAAGTCGGAGATCCCGGGGCGGATCGCGCGTCGGGTGAGGCGGCAGCAACTCCTCGACCGGTGGGAGCCTCCCGCGTTGGTGTTCGTGGTCAGCGAGTTGGCACTACATCAGCCTGTTGGAGGCGACGCTGTCATGGCACGCCAGTTGCGGCACATGGCCGAGCAGGCCAGGCGACCGCACGTCTCGGTTCGACTCATCCCCGTCAGCGTGGCGGCGCACCCGGCGCTACGCGGTGCCTACGTGGTGCTGGACTTCGCCGACGAGCAGCCTGTGGTGTTCATCGAGGGACGCCGTTCGGGGATGTTTCCCGACGACCCCGAGGAGGTGGCGGAATATAGGCAAGCGGCGGAGAAGGTGGCAGACTTGACGTTGTCCGAGGAGGGTTCTCGCGATCTGCTGCTCGCGATCGCCGAGGGTATGGAGAGAGCGAGGTAACTCGATGTCGGTGAAGCGCCGGTGGCGGAAGAGTAGCTTCAGTGCGGAGGACGCCAACTGTGTCGCCGTGGCGCACGGCGGCGAGGAGGTCCTCGTGCGGGACAGCAAGCAGCCCAGCGGCCCGACGCTGGCGTTCACGCCGGACCACTGGACTCACCTGCTCAACCACCTCGCCGACTAGCGAGACCCCACCCGCTGAACCCGCCACGCACCCAGCTCGGTCACGCCGACCCGTGCACCGGGCGGGTTGGTGAACACGACCCTGATCCGGCTGGTCGTCACCGACGGAAAGGTCACGCGGTTCAACGCGTTCCCGGCCGGAACCGCCGGAACACGCTGCTGCGCGGGCACTTCACGCCAGGTCGCCCCGTCCCAGTACTCCAGGCGATACCCGGCAGGCGTCTGGACGCCCCCTCCGTCGTCGTACAGGTGTAGGCGTAGGTCGGAGACCGGGGTCGGGACGCCGAAGTCCACGCCCAGGTGATCCGACCCGTTGGGCGAGCCGTAGTTCGTCCACCGGCTGTGCGGCACGTCGTCGTAGTAGATTCGGCCGTCGACGGCGTCCCACTCGCTGTCGATGACGCCGGTGAATGACGCGAACGGGCGCGGGTAACCACTGCCGTGGGGGTTGGCGGCGTCGTTCACCTCCCGCGGCTGGGGCAGCGGCGTGGTCGGCACGGGAACCCGGAGGGACCCCAGGGACGGTCGGGCTGCCACCCGAACACCGTCCACGTACACGGACAGGCCGGCGCCGGCCTTGTAGCGGGCACCCGTCCTGTCCCAGAGCACCGTCACGTTGTGGCCCCGGTACGGGACGTTCTCCAGGGCGAAGTAGTCCCAGGTGGACGGGACAAGAGGGTTCACCACCAGCGGGTCGCCCGGCCGCAGACCCACCAGACCGTTGACCACCAGATCTGTGAACGTGGAGTGGTTGTAGTGCTCGCTGTGCCCGAACCCGTCGTACAGCCAGCGGTTCTCGTCGGGGTGGTGGGCCTCCGCCACATAGGGCACGCCGTTCTTGTACTGGGTCCGTGCATACGTCCGCAGCAGGGCGTAGTAGTCCGATGAGGACACATACGGCTGTGTCCGAGTGTTCAGCAGGTTGGCCAGCGCTGTCAGCGTCTGCGACGTCGAGAACGGCCAGCTCGGGCCGTTCCAGTGGCAGCAGCCCGACGCGTCGTGCATGAACCAGCGTGACCGGCGCTCCACGGTGGTCGGGCCGTACGGGGCGGCGAACCCATCGCGCAGCTGGGACCAGGCGACGTCGGCCGACGGCCTGGCCATGTCGAACATCCACGGCAGGAAGCCCACCTGCTCGCGGTCCGCGACCAGGGGCTCAGCGGGGTCCAGGGTCGCCCTGGCCTTGTGGTAGAAGAACTTCCGGGTCGGGTCCCAGAGCCAGCGGTGTAGCGCGTCGCGCAACGCGTCGGCGCGGCGGTCGAAGTCGGCTGCCACGTCGCGTCGGCCGGCCAGGCGGGCTATCGCGGCTATCGCCCGTGCGTCGCCGTACTGGTAGGCGTTCAGGGTCGGGCGGTAGCCGTCGCCGCCGTGGTAGGGGTCGGCCGGGTCGGTCTCGTAGGCGGACGCGGTGTACTCCATCGCGTCCCACACCGGCACCGACCAGTACAGGCCCAGTCGCGGGTTGAACTGGTGGCCCCACTTGTCGTACTGGCGCACCAGGTCGGGCAGCAGCGACACCACGTGAGCCCGGTCGCCGGTGACGAGGTACCGCTGGTAGGCCGAGGACGCCGCCCAGAACGAGTACTGGTGGGCCCAGTCGTCGGTGTCGGGGTTGACGAACTCCTCCATCGGCTTGGGGCCGGCGCCCGGGCCGCTCAGCCAGTAGCGCAGGTAGTCGTCGACCGGGCGGCGGTCGCGCAGCCAGCGGCCCTCCGCCACGTGGTGCCCGGCCGCTGCGACGATGCCGCCCAGCGGCGCCGAGTAGCCGGGCGGGTTGTGGAACTCGGTGATCACATGGCCCGACGACTGGTCGGTGTAGCGGAGGTGGCGCTTGTAGACACTCCAGCGGTAGTAGTAGACGTCCTGGATCTCACGGTCCGGCACCTCCAGGAACGGGATGTTCGCCTTGAACCACTCGGGTTCGGCGAGCTCCCCCAGCAGCGCGTCATGATCGAGGAAGGCGGTGCCCGCACCGACGGGTGGGTACGGCGCGGCGACGGCCGCACCGGCCGTGGCACCTGAGGGCGCCACGGCCGGCACGACCGACGTCACCAGCACCGCCGCGATCGCGAGGGCGACGCGGCGCATCGGTCTACCTGCCCGACTCGTGCAGCGCGGCCACCTCGTCGGCCGGCAGCGCGCGGTCGAACACGTGCACCTGGTCGATCCCGCCGCGCCAGTGGTCAACCGGGTTGCCGCCGAACTTGGCCCGGCCGATCACCGTGTTGCCTCGGGCGTCGCTGCCCAGGCACGCGTTGGTCGTCCCGGCGAGCTGACCGTCGACATAGAGCTTCAACGTCCCGGAGGTGACGTCGCGCACGCCGACCAGGTGGTACCAGCGGCCGGTCTCCGGCGGCTGCGGTGCCAGCGCACGCACCCCGACGAAGCTGAACGCGAACCGGTTGTCCGCACCCGAGTACTGCAGGAAGTAGCCACTGTCGGAAACGCCGTCCTGGCTGACCGCGGTGGCGAACCCGCCCAGGCTGTCCAGCTTGACCCAGGCGGCGACCGAGTAGTTCCCGGTGGTGTCGGCCAGTGGGCTGCCGGTGTCGACGAACGAGCTGCCGTCGAACTGGAGCCCCGGCCCGTTGCGTCCCTCGGTCCACGTGGGAGCGCCGACGAACGTGCCGTCCGCGTCGCCCACCGCGTCCTCGGTCGTCGTGCCGGAGCCCTCGCTGAACGGGTAGTAGTGGATGCCGTCCGCGCCGGGTGTGCCTGGGCCGGGCGGCTCGGTGCCGCCGCCGGAGCCGTCTGCGCCGGCGATGATCTCCTCGTTCACCGCCCGCACCTGGGCGAAGTCCATCTTCTCCACCTGCCGGTCGTAGGTGAAGAAGCCGTTCACCTCGTGCTCGACGTCGGTGATCTGCGTGTAGACGGCGCCGGAGATGCCGCAGTTCTGGGCCGAGGACAGCACGTCGCGCTGGTTCTCGACGTACCGGCGGGTGAGGGTGGCCGAGTCCGGGGCCATCTCGTAGGCGTGGCCCTCGCCGAACCACATGTGCCCCTCGACCTCGAGGCCGAAGCCGCCGTGCTCACCGTCCACCGACACCCGGCGCGCGTCGGGCACCGGCTGCGCCGGGCCGACGTAGGCGTGGTGGTCGATCATGTCACCCCGGCCCGAGTCACCCTTGGAGTCGCAGCAGTTCACGCCGGAGTGCGCGTTCACCAGCCGGCTGGGGTCCTGCGCCTTGACCTCGTCGGCGATCCGACCGGTTGCCTCGCGCTGCCACTCGCCCCAGCCCTCGTTGAACGGCACCCAGGCCACGATCGAGGTCCAGTTGTCGTGCTGCTCCACCATCGTGTGCAGCTCGGCCTCGAACTGGGTCTGCGCGTGTCGCGGCGGGTCCTCGGTCGGGTGGGTCTTCATCGCCGGCATGTCCTGCCAGACCATCAGGCCCAGCCGGTCGGCGTGGTAGAACCAGCGGTCCGGCTCGACCTTGATGTGCTTGCGCACCGTGTTGAAGCCCAGCACCTTGTGCTGCTCCAGATCGAAGCGCAGTGCCTCGTCCGTGGGTGCGGTGTGGATCCCGTCCGGCCAGAACCCCTGGTCCAGAGTGGACATGTGGAAGAGGATCTCGCCGTTCAACGTCATCCGGAGCCTGCCGTCGGCACCCGGCTTCATGCCGATCTCGCGCATGCCGAAGTACGACTCGACCTTGTCCACGGTGCGGTTGCGGTCCAGCAAACGGACCTTCAGGTCGTAGAGGAACGGCGAGTCCGGCGACCACAGCTTCGCCCTGGGCACGGGCAGCCGCAGGTCGGCGTTCGCCGGTCCGCGGACCCGGCCCACCTCACGCCGGCCGTCGTAGGCGATCGCCTCGACGGTCGCGCTGCCGCCGACCGTGTTGGCCCGCAGCGTGAGGCTCCTGTCGGACAGCTTCGGCGTCATGTCCAGCTTGGTGATGTGTTTGGACGCCACCGGCTCCAGCCAGACCGTCTGCCAGATGCCGGAGCTGCCGGTGTAGAAGATGCCGCGGTCGGGCACCCGCCGCTGCTTGCCCACCGGCTGCCAGGTGGCGTCGGTGAGGTCCTCCACGCCGACGATCAGCTCCTGCGGCCCACGCCGGGTCAGCGCATCGGTGATGTCCACACTGAACTTGTCGTAGCCGCCCTCGTGGGTGGTCACGAGCCGGCCGTTGACCCAGACCTTCGTCTCGTAGTCCACCGCTCCGAAGTTGAGCACGACCCGGTCGCCGCGCCACCGCGACGGCACCTCGAACGTGCGGCGGTACCACATCCGGTCCTCGCTGCGCTGGATCCCGGACAGGGCCGACTCGATCGGGTAGGGGACGAGCACCCGCTCGCCGAGTGTCTGGCCGACCGGGGGAGTGCCGAGCGAACCCGCGGCGGCGAACTCCCAGACGCCGTTGAGGTTCTGCCAGCGGTCCCGGGTCAGCTGGGGGCGGGGGTACTCCGGTAGGGCGTTGTCCGGACTCACCTCGTCGGTCCAGGGGGTGGACAGCGGCGGCGTCCCGGGCTGCCAGCCGGGATCCGCGGCCGCCGTACCAGGTGCTCCGGGGATCAGTGCCACAGCTGTGACAGTAGCGGCGATCGCACCGAGCACCCTTCTTCGAACGGCTGTCCTCATTGCAGGGTCACCCTTCTCTCATGGGCAAAACCGGGTGCGCTCACCGCCCCCCACGGAGGTGTGCGCGGCTCAGGTAGGCCTGCACGGCGACGACGACGGCCAGGAAGGCGCCGCTGACCACGGACTGGTAGTGCGAGGACAGCGTGCCCACCTGGTTGATCACGTTCTGGATCACCCGCAGCAGCAGCACGCCGGCGAGCGTTCCGCCGACCGTGCCGGCGCCGCCGGTCAGCAGCGTGCCGCCGATCACGACCGCCGCGATCGCGTCCAGCTCGAGGCCCTCGCCGACGATCGTCACGCCGGAGGCGGAGTAGGCGGCGGCCAGCGCACCGGCGAGCCCGGCGAGCAGGCCGCTGCCCAGGTAGAGCAGCATCGTGTCGCGCGCCACCGGCAGCCCCATCAGCGTGGCCGCCTCCCGGCTGCCGCCGATCGCCAGCGTCGCGTGGCCGAAGCGGGTGCGTTGCAGCACCACCACGCCGACCGCGAACAACACGATCGTGATCCAGACCGGGATGCCCAGGCCGAGGAAGGTGCCCTGCCCGAGCTGGGTGAGCCAGTCCTCGCGCTGCATCAGCCGGGTCGTCGAGCCCTCGTCGGTGATCGCCAGCAGCAGGCCGCGGGCACCGAGCAGCGTCGCCAGCGTCACGATGAACGGCGCCAGCCGCCCGTAGGCCACCAGCACGCCGTTGAGCAGCCCGATGGCCCCACACACCACCAGCGGCAGCAGCAGGCCGACCAGGCTGCCCCACTGGATTCCGTAGGCGGCCAGCACCCCGCCCAGGGCGTAGACCGAGCCGACCGACAGGTCGATACCGCCGGAGATGATCACGAACGTCATGCCCAGCGCCACGATCGCGAGGAACGAGCTCTGGATGGCGATGTTCTGCGCGTTGCCGACCGTCGCGAACGAGTCGAACGAGACCGACGCGATCAGCACCACCAGCGCGAGCACCACCACCGAGCCGCGCCGCTGCACGAGACCCGCGATCCGCTCGGCCCGGGTCATCCCGCCGCTGGCGACCGACTCCTCGGGCTCCACCCGCTGCTCCACCGACGTCATCGGTCACCACCAGAACGAGATCGCTGCAGGTACACCGCGAGCACGATGATCGCCGCCTGGACGATCTGCGCGGTCGAGTCGGGAAGGTCGTGTTTGATCAGTGTCGCCGTGATCAGCTGCATGAGCAGGGCACCGGCGACGGTTCCCAGGATGCGCACCCGCCCGCCGGACAGAGGCGTGCCGCCGACCACGACCGCGGTGATCGCGGACAGCTCGAACAGGGTGCCGATCGCCGAGGGGTCCGAGGCGGTCAGCCGGGCCGTGGCGACGACCCCGGCGACGGCGGCCAGCACGCCGCTGATGATGTAGGTGATCATCAGCACCCGGCGGACCGGCAACCCGGCCAGGGCGCTCGCCGATCGGTTACCGCCCACCGCCACCAGCTGTCGGCCAAACGTCGTGTACCGCACCAGCAGCCACACCAGCGCGGCCAGCACAGCGGCGATCCAGACGATCACCGGGAGCCCGAGCAGCTTGCCCGAGCCCAGGTCCAGCAGCTCGGGGTTGCGGATGTCCTTGAGCTGCCCGTCGGCGAGCACCAGCGCCAGCCCGCGACCGCCGACCAGCAGCGCCAGCGTCGCCACGATCGGCTGGATGCCGACCAGCGCGACCAGCGTCCCGTTCAGCGCGCCACACAGCGCTCCGGCGAGGAGTGCCAGGCCGAGCGCGGGGATGATGCCGTAGCCGAGGTACAGCGGCAGGATCGCGGCGGCGACAGCCATCACCGAGCCGACGGACAGGTCCACGCCCTCGGTGCCGATCACCAGCGCCATGCCCAGTGCGACGATCAGCACGGGGGCGACCTGGACGAGCTGGGTGTTGAGGTTGGCGACCGTGGCGAAGTTCTCGGTGAAGACGAGGTTGTAGGCCACCAGCACCGCGATCGCGAGGTACACCCCGTTGTCGCGCAGGAAGGCCCGGGTTCCCACCGTCTGTCGTGGTGCCGCGGCGGTCGTCGTCGCGCTCATCGCACGCCGCGCCAGCGGGGAGGCTTCATCGTTCGCTCCGCATGGGTTCTAGTGTTCTTCGGCCAGGGCCGCCAGCAGGGAGGCCTCGTTCACATCGGCGCCCTCGAGGCGGGTGACGACGCGGCCCTCGCGCAGCACCACGATCGCGTCCGAGCCCTCGACGACCTCCTCGAACTCCGAGGAGATCAGCACCACGGCGAGGCCGTCCTTGGCGAGCTCGTCCACCAGGGCCTGGACCTCGGCCTTGGCCCCCACGTCGATGCCCCTGGTGGGCTCGTCGAGCAGGAGCACCTTGGGCTGCATGCAGAGCAGCCTGGCCAACAGCACCTTCTGCTGGTTGCCCCCGGACAGTTCACCGACCCGCTGGTCAGGGCTCGCCGCCTTGATCCGCAGCCGCTGCATGAACGTCTCCACAATGGAGTCCTGGCGACGCCTGGAGACCAGCCCGGCCGCGGACAGCCGCGGAAGCGCGGCCAACACGATGTTCTCCCGGACCGACAGGTCCGGGAGAATGCCGTCCGCCTTGCGGTCCTCCGGCAGCAGCACCACGCCGGCGCGCATCGCGGCGGCCACCGAACCGCCCCGCACGCTCCGGCCGGCGACGGTGACCTCCCCGTCGTCGAGCGGGAGCGCGCCGGCGATCGCCAGCGCGGTCTCGCTGCGCCCCGCGCCGAGCAGCCCGCCCAGCCCGACGATCTCTCCGGGCCGGACCGTGACCTCCACCGAGTCGAGCCGGTGTTTGACCGTGAGGCCGGTCGCCGCCAGTACCGGTGCCGCCTCCTCGGCGGCGTGCTCGCCCTCGAACTTCGTCGCGCCCTCGCGGCGAACCTCCTCGAGGTCCCGGCCGAGCATCGTGGCTACCAGCCGCAGCCTGGGCAGCTCGTCCATGGGACCACTGTGGACCACCCGGCCGTCGCGCAGGACGGTCACCTGGTCGCAGATCCGGTAGAGCTCGTCGAGCCGGTGGCTGACGTAGAGCACGGCGACACCGTCGGCCCGCAGCCGCTCCACGATCCCGAAGAGCGTGTCGACCTCGCGCGGCTCGAGCGAGGAGGTCGGCTCGTCCAGGATCACCACCCGCGCCCTGGTGTCCGCGGCCCTGGCCACCGCGACCATCTGCTGCACGCCCATCCCGAGCGTGCGCAGTGGCCTGGTCACGTCGACCCGGATTCCGTAGGAGCCGAGCAGCTGGGTAGCGGCCTCGTTCATCGCCCGGAAGTCCAGCAGCCCGAAGCGGGTCCGCGGCTCCCGGCCGAGGAACAGGTTGCTGGCCACCGACTGCATCGGCACCAGGTTGACCTCCTGGTACACGGTGCTGATGCCCGCCGCCTGGGCCTCGGCCGGACCGCCGAACCGGACCGGCCGGCCGAGGTGGTGCAGCGTCCCCTCGTCGGGCGTGTACACCCCGGTCAGAACCTTGATCAGGGTGGACTTTCCCGCCCCGTTCTCGCCGACGAGCGCATGCACCTCCCCGGCGCGCAGCGTCAGGTCCACATCGGACAGCGCGATGACGCCGGGGAACCGCTTGCCGATCGCCGTGGCGACGAGTACCGAGTCCATGAGCGTGCCCGTCCCGCCTCGCCTCAGTAGGCGTTCGCGACCTCGTCGGGGGCGTTGTCCTTGCCGTAGAGCTTGTCGCTGATCACGACGTTCTGCGACACCTCTTCGCCGGACAGGAACTTCTCCAGGGTCTCGAACGCCAGCGGGCCGAACCGCGGGTTGGACTCGACGACCGCGTACAGCTCGCCGTCGACGATCTTCTGCACGGCGTTGCGCGTCCCGTCGATCGAGACCAGCTGGATGTCGGTGCCGGGGGTCTTGCCCGCGCTCTTCAGGGCGACCAGCGCGCCCAGCGCCATCTCGTCGTTCTCCGCGTAGACACCGTTGATGTCCGGCTGGGCCTGGATGATCTGTTCCATCACCTGCTGGCCCTTGTCCCGGGCGAACTCACCGGTCTGCTGGGCGACGATCTCGATGTCCGGTGCGATCTCGCCGAGTTCGTCGACGAAGCCGTTGGTGCGGTCGGTGGTCACGTTGTTGCCCGAGGCCCCCAGCAGGATGGCGACCTTGCCCTTGTTGTCCAGGGCCTTGGCCATCTCCTGGGCGGCGCGCTTGCCCTGCTCCACGAAGTTCGAACCGAGGAAGGCCACGTAGTCCTTGCAGGGCTCGGAGTTGACCTTGCGGTCGATCGTGAGCACGGGGATGTTCTTCGCGCGGGCGGCGTCCAGCGCCGGCTCCAGCCCGTCGGAGTTCAGCGGGGCCACGATCAGCGCCTGCGCGCCCTTGTTGATCATGTCCTGGATGTCCGAGATCTGCTTGCTCAGCTGCGAGTTCGCGTTGGTGGTGAGCAGTTGCTTCACGCCGACCTTGGCGGCCTCGGACTTGATCGACTCGGTCTCGGCGATCCGGAACGGGTTGGCCTCCTTCTCCGACTGGGAGAAGCCGACGATCGCGTTCGAGAGGTCCAGCTGCTCGCCGCCGTACTGCTCCAGCGTGCAGGTCGGGCCCTCGGCGGACTCGCTCTGCGCGACCTGGGCGCCACCGGTGCCCTCGGGGGAGCCGCCGGTGCCGGACTCCTCGGACTTGGTGCACGCGCTCAGTGCCAGGGCCGCGCAGAGGGCGGTGGCGCCGGCGAGGCGCATGGTGCGGGGGGAACGGAAGGCCACCATTGGCTCACTCCTGGCCGATCACGGAGGTCGCACCCGGTCGGCAACCTCGCCGATCAAATTCAGTCACATCCGAAACTTATCTGTCAAGGCACAACTCGATTCCGCACAGGCACGAACAAATTCAGGACCTGAACGAACCGCTGATCAGCCGGAACGGCGGGCGGTGCGGGGGCGCGGCGCCGCGGGAACGGCGGCCACGTGCACGGTGATGCCGAGTGCGCGCAAGGCGTCCAGCTCATCCGGGTCGGCCTGGTCGTCGGTGACGACGTGCTGGATGTCCTCCACGGCCACCGTCTGCAGCAGCGCGTCGGTGCCGATCTTGGTGTGGTCGGCGAGCACGACGACCTCGGCCGCTGCCGCGGCGATCGCGCGGTCGACTCCGGCCACGGCCAGGTTCGGTGTCGACAGTCCCCGGACGGCGGTGAGCCCGTTGCCGGAGATGAACGCCCGGGTGCCCTGCACGGTCGCAAGCGCCTGCTCGGTCGTGCCGCCCACCAGGGCGTGGATCGGGCCCCGCAACGAGCCGCCGGTGACCACGACGTCGACCCCGTGCGCGCCGGCCAGTGCCCGAGCCACCAGCAGCGAGTTGGTCACCACGGTCAGCTCGGTGTGCCGGGTGAGCCGCCCGGCGAACGCCTGGGTGGTGGTGCCGGCACCCACCACGATCGCGTCCCCGTCGGCCACGAGCTCCGCCGCGAGCGCGGCTATCGCGGCCTTCGCGTCCGCCGCGACCAGCGACTTCTCCGAGTAGGACGGCTCGTGGGAGAGGCCGCCGGGCAGCACCGCCCCGCCGTGGCGCCGGTCGAGCAGCCCCTGGGCCTCGAGCGCGCGCAGGTCGCGGCGGACGGTGACCTCCGAGGTCTCCACCTGGCGGGCGAGCTCCCGCAGGGAAATGGCACCGCTGGACCGCACCAGCTCGAGGATGCGTTGCCGTCGTTCCGCCGCGAACACACTCACGACAGTAGAGGGTCCCCGCCGTGGCACCCGTGCTATGGTCGGGAAAGCGCTTGCCGGCAAGCGCTTTCCCGGAGCGTTCGACCCCCGAGGTGGTGGACGAATTGTCTTTCTCCCGACGGTTGCTGGTTCCGATCGCGGCGGCGGTCCTCACCGGAAGCCTCGTCGGAACTCCTTCGGCGGCAGCCCAGGCGGACGAGCCGATCCAGGACCCGCTCCCGGACCCGGTCCCGTCCTCGCTGGGCATCACGGTCGAGGAGTTCGCCCAGTTCCCCAAGACCGAACCTGTCCCGGCGCCGACAGACCAGCGGCTGGTGCGCCACGCGCGCATCAACCACCTCGGCGAGATCCCCGACGGCTCCGGCCGGATGTACGTCCCCGACCTGAACGGGCGGATGTACCTGCTCGGCGACGACGGCGTCCCGCACCTGTACCTCGATGTCGGCGCCGAGTTCGCACCCGAGTTCATCTCAGGCCGCGGCCTGGGCTCCGGCTCCGGGTTCATCACCTTCCACCCGGACTTCGCGCGCAACGGCAAGTTCTACACGGTGCACACCGAGTGGGGGGCCGGCCTGGACGAGCCGACGACTCATCCCGAGCAGCCCGGTGCCGAGTTCCACGGGATCGTCACCGAGTGGACCGCCGACGACCCGGCCGCCGACGTGTTCAGCGGGACCCGGCGCCAGGTCCTGCGGTTGGGCTTCTTCGGGCGGATCCACGGCCTCCAGCAGATCGACTTCAACCCGACCGCGCGCCGGGGCAGCCCCGACCACGGCATCCTCTACATCGCGGCGGGTGACGGCGGCCTCGGCGCCACGACGACCGACCCGCAGGACCCGACCACCCCGTACGGCAAGCTGCTGCGCATCGACCCGTTGGGTACCGACGGTCCCGGCGGCACCTACGGCATCCCGCCGGACAACCCGTTCGCGGGCGAGGACGGCGTGCTCGACGAGATCTACGCCCTCGGCATGCGTGACCCGCACCGCTTCAGCTGGGACCCGGCCGCGGGGAACCGGATATTCCTCGGCCACATCGGCGAGCACCGCGTCGAGGCCGTCTACGACGTGCGCCCCGGCGACAACTTCGGCTGGAGCGAGCGCGAGGGGCCGTTCGTGTTCAAGCGCGGCGACCCCGTGTGCGGTGTCTACCCGCTGCCCGAGGACGACGAGCAGTACGGCTACACCTACCCGGTCGCCGCCTTCGACCACAACCCGCCGCCCGGCCACCCGCTCTGCTCCGACTCCGGGCACGCGATCAGCGGCGGCTTCGTCTACCGCGGCCACGACGTGCCGCAGCTGCGCGGGAAGTACGTGTTCACCGACCTGGTCGACGGCCGGATCTTCTACACCGAGGCCAGCGAGATGCGACGCGGCCGGCCGATGGCCCAGATCCACCAGCTGATGGTCTACACCCCCGACGGCGTGCGGACGACGATGCGGGAGCTGGCCGGTGACACCCGGGTCGACCTGCGCTTCGGCCGCGACGCGGAGGGCGAGCTGTACCTGCTGGCCAAGGCCAACGGCAAGGTCTGGAAGGTGGTCGGGGCCAAGCGCTTCGCCGCCTGCGCCACTGGGCACACGACGGTCCGGGCGAACGACGCGCGGGACTGGACCCCGCTCACCCCGGAGAAGTGGGACTTCCGCCATGGGCAGGCCATTCTCACCAGTCCCGGTGAAGCCCCTCCCGGCCCGCGCCGCCCGTTCGAGTACGCGGTGCTCTCCGACGGCCCGGCGTTCGCGAACAGCCGGACCTCCGCGCGGGTTCGCCTGGACACCCCGGTCGAGGTCACGAACCGGGACGTGGTGATCCTGTTCGGGTACCAGTCCGACACCCGCTTCTACTACGCGCACCTGTCCACGGACAACACGATCTACCCGCACAACGGGATCTTCGTGGTGAACGACGCGGACCGGGTGCGGATCGACGACCAGTGGGACGAGGCGCTCTCGCGCGGCGCACCACCGTCCATCACCGACACGCGCTGGCACGACGTGCGCGTGACGCACTGCGCGTCGTCGGGCGAGATCGCGGTGCACGTCGACGGGACGCTCGTGATGACCGCGGTGGACCGGACGTTCGCCGAGGGCCGGACCGGGTTCGGCTCGTTCGACAACATCGGTCGCACCAGCCACTTCGCCACGACGGGAACGGCGGTGCGCCGGTGAGGCCGGTGTCCCGCGTCGCTCGGGTGGTCGCGGCGTCGCTGTGTGCCTCGCTCGCTCTGCTGCCCGCACCGGTGCCGGCCGCGGCGACTCCCTCGGTCGGCGCCGTGTTTCCCACCCTGGCCCGCAACCTCGTCGCGTACTACGACTTCGAGCACCCGGTACGGGGCCGCCCGGAGCTGGAACGGGACCAGGGCCGCTCGGGGACCGACCTGTGGCTGGTCAACGGGGGCGCGGAGATGCGCATACGCGACCGCGGCGGGCACGCGCTGGTGACCAGGCAGGTCGACCCCGCCACCGCCGGCAACGACGACTGGAAGGCCGGGGTGTACGCGGCCGACGGGGTGCCGACGCTGCGTGCGTTCAACGGAGCCCGGCAGATCAGCGTGCTCGGGTGGTTCAAGGTGACCGGTGAGCTGCCGGCGTTGAACTCGACGACGCCGGCACCCGACGATCGGTACAACGCGGTCGGCCTGGCGGGGGTGCTGAGCGGCGACTCCGACGGGCACGCGGTCCGCGCACTGCTCGAGGTGATCGACGTGGCCGGCGAGCTGCGTGTGGTCGCGCTGGGCCGGCGGGTGGACGGCGCGAGCTCGCAGACCTTCGCCGCCTCGGCCGACTGGCGCGAGGTGCTGCCGCGCGGCCGGTGGGTCCACCTGGCCGCGACGTTCGACTTCGACACCGGCGAGATGGCGCTCTACCGCAACGGCCGACCGCTGCCCGGTACCTACACGGTGGCGGGCGACCCGTGGGCCGTGACCGGGCCGCCAGAGCCCGACCGGGCGAGCCCGACCGACCCGGCCGGCATCAAGATCGGCGGCAGCTTCCCGCAGGACACCCTCGAACGCAACCCGTGCGACTGCCGGATGGACGGGTTGATGTTCCTGGACCGTGCCGTGTCGCCGGTGGAGGTGTGGGCCCAGTACCACTGGTCCCGCTCCTGATCTCAGAGGGCCGACCAGGCCGCCGGGTGTGGACCTCGACCAGAACCCGGCGGCACTCGTGCGTCAGGTCAGCGGCTCCGGGCGGATGGTGAACGCCGGGTGCAGGTGGGCGGTGTCGTTGAAGCGGCGGATGATCCAGCGGTCGTCGGTGACCACGAGCTGGGTGATCGAGGCGTTGTCGGCGTCGACGAAGGCGAACGGCTCGGAGCCGGTGGCCATCGCGACGATCTGGCCGATGACGCCGCCGTGGGTGAAGGCCACCACCCGGCCGTCGGGGTGCGCCGAGGCGATGCGGCCGACCGCGGCGCGGACCCGCGCGGCGAGGTCCTCGGTGGACTCCGCGCCCGGGATGGCGTCCCAGCGCTGGGTCTCCCACATCCGCACCGCGTACTCGTGCCGCTGCGCCACCCGGATCCGGAACAGCCCGCCCTCCCACTCGCCGAGCAGCACCTCACGCAGGTCCGGCTCCACCCGCGGGGTCAGACCGAGGCGCTTGGCGAGCGGGGCGGCTGTCTGCTGGGTCCGCCGCAGGCTGGTGACGTAGAGCGCGTCGACCGGCTCCACCGCGAGCCGGTCGCCGACCAGCTCGGCCTCGCGCTCGCCCTCCGGCGCCAACGGCGGATCGCCGTGCCCGTCGACCAGCGGGAACCGCTCGTCCTCGCGCGCCGGAGCGGACTCACCGTGGCGGACCAGCAGGATCTCGGTGGCCCCGGGTGGGAGCGCGAAGCGGAACTGGCGGTACTCGGCAGGCTCGGTCATGGGCCCATTCAACACCGGAACACCGACGGTGCTACCCCTGATATTCGAAGTCGGATATTTGGACTATCCTGACGCCATGGGCAAGCGCAAGCTCACCAACCCGCTGGCTCTCGCGGTGCTGGGCCTGCTCCTGGAGCGGCCGATGCACCCCTACGAAATGTCCAGCACGCTGCGCGAGCGGGCCAAGGAGGAGAGCATCAAGCTCAACTACGGGTCGCTCTACTCGGTGGTCGAGTCGCTGCGGAGGCACGGGCTGATCGAGGTGCACGAGACGGTGCGGGAGGGGCGGCGGCCCGAGCGCACCGTCTACGCGATCACCGACCCCGGCCGCGACGAGTTCGTGGACTGGGAGAGCGAGCTGCTCTCGATACCGGCCAAGGAGTTCACCCAGTTCGAGGCGGCGCTCTCGCTGATGCCCGCGCTACCCCCCGACATCGTGGTCCGGCTGCTCGAGACGCGACGGATGCGCGTCGCCGCCGAGGTGGCAGGCATGACCGCGGTGATGGAGGAGATGTCCAAGCGGGGGATGCCCTACCTCTGGGTGGTCGAGGCGGACTACGTCCAGGCCCTGCGCCGGGCCGAGTTGGCGTTCGTCGACGACCTCATCGCCAGGATCAAGGACGGCTCGCTGGAGGGCGTCGAGGTCTGGCGGCACGCGCACGAGTCCGGCGGGCTCCCGGCCGAGAGCGACTGGGAGGAGGCCGTTCGACATCTGCGCAACGTCAAGTAGGCGCCATTGCGACGTCAGCTTGACGTCACGCTGACGTCAGCGACATACTCTGACCCGGATATCCGATACAGAAACGCTGGCCGGGTGCGGCAACACCCGGCCAGCGACCAGAAACCCAGGCTCGTTCCCGTGACGGCTCGACACCCAGGCTGCACTCTCCACCTTAGCGGCCGTGCACGCGGACCGACCTGGCCTACCAGGAGGTTCACCGTCATGCCCGGACCATTCGGGGAGTCGGCCATCAAGGCCGACACCCTGGTCAAGACCTACGGCGAGGTCACCGCCCTCGCCGGGCTCAGCTTCACCGTGCCCGCCGGCAGCGTGTTCGGGCTGCTCGGCCCGAACGGCGCCGGCAAGTCCACCACGATGAAGATCCTCACCACCCTGTCCCGCCCGGACAGCGGAACGGCCACCGTGGCCGGCCACGACGTGCTGCGCGAGCCGAACGAGGTGCGCCGCGCCATCGGCGTGGTGACCCAGCGCTCGGGCACCGACCCGCAGGCCACCGGCCGGGAGAACCTGCTGCTGGCCGGGCGCATCCACGGCATGCGCGGTACGGCCGCGCGGTCCAGGGTGGACGAGCTGCTCGAGCGGTTCGACCTCACCTCGGCCGCCGATCGGGTGGTGCGTACGTACTCCGGTGGCATGCAGCGGAAGCTGGATGTCGCGATGGGACTGGTGCACGGTCCGGTGGTGCTGTTCCTGGACGAGCCGACGACCGGGTTGGACCCGCAGGCCCGTGCGGACATGTGGGCGGAGATCGCCCGGCTGTCCGCCCAGGAGCGGTTGACCGTTCTGCTCACCACCCACTACCTGGAGGAGGCCGATCACCTCGCCGAGCGGCTGCTGATCGTGGACCGGGGTACGGCTGTCGCGAGCGGCACGCCCGACCAGCTCAAGAGCGAGCTGCGCGGCGACGCCGTGGTGATCGACCTCGCTCCGGAGGCCGACCTCGGGCTGGCGGAGCGCGCCGTCGAGGCGATGTCCGGCACCCACGAGGTCACCGTGGAGGGGCGGACGATCCGCAGCCGCGTCGACAACGGCGCCAGCGCGGTGCCGGCGGTGCTCGCCGTGCTGGAGCGGGAGGCGGTGCCGGTGGCCGCGGTGACCGTCGCGCGCCCCGCGCTCGACGACGTCTACCTGCGTCACACCGGCCGTTCATTCGCGATCGCCGGGGAGGTGCGGGTCTGATGGCGCCACTGGTGTCCCACTCCGGTTACCTGACCGCCCGTCTTCTCCGCGCCACCCTGCGCCAGCCGGCGTTCGTGGCGATCAGCCTGGTGCAGCCGATGATGTGGCTGCTGCTGTTCGGTCAGCTGTTCGAGCGGGTGGTGGAGATCCCCGGCTTCGCGGCCGGGTCCTACATCGACTTCCTCACCCCCGGCGTCGTTGTGATGACCGTGCTGTTCTCCAGCGGCTGGGCCGGGATGGGCTTCATCGAGGACATGGACCGGGGCGTGATGGACCGCATGCTCGCCTCGCCGATCAGCCGGATGGCGATGATGGTCTCGTCGGTGGTCAACCAGGCGGTGGCCATCGTCGTGCAGAGCCTGATCGTGGTGGTGGTCGCGCTGCTGCTCGGCGCGGAGTTCGCCGGAGGCGTGGTGGGCGTGCTGGTGATGCTGGTCGCCGCGGTCCTGCTCGCCGCGGCGTTCGCCTCACTGTCCAACGGCATGGCGCTGGTCGTGCGGACCCAGGAGTCGCTGATCGGCTTCTCGACGATGCTCACGCTGCCGCTGTCGTTCATGTCCTCGGCGATGATGGCGCGTGAGGCGGCACCCGGGTGGATCCAGACGGTCTCCCGCTTCAACCCCGTGGACTGGTCGGTCGTCGCGAGCCGGGAGGCGCTGTCGGCCGATCCTGACTGGTCGGCGGTGTTCGCCCGGCTGGGCGGGTTGCTCGCGGTCGCGGTGGTGGCCGTCTGGTTGGCCACCCGGGCGTTCCGCTCCTACCAGCGTTCGCTGTAGACGCCCCGGCGGTGCGGTGCGGGCCCGGTCGAAACCGACTCGAAGCAAGGGGTCCCGCACCGCACCGGCCGGGTGCGGTGGGAGCATGATGCCGCCGGACACGAAGATCTGGAGGCAGCGTGGGCGCGGAGCTGAACGGGTTGCGCGAGCAGCTGCTGGCGCACGTCCGCGAGCGCGGCGCGGCGACCAACGCCCTCGTCGCCGACGCCCTGCGCACCGTGCCGCGGCACATCTTCCTGCCCGACCTCCCGCCGGACGCCGCCTACCGCGACGAGGCCATCGTCACCAAGCGGGACCAGCTCGGCATCCCGACCAGCTCGTCGTCCCAGCCCACGATCATGGCGATCATGCTGGACCAGCTCGGTGCGGTGCGCGGGCACAAGGTGCTCGAGGTGGGTACCGGCACCGGGTTCAACGCCGCGCTGCTCGCGCACATCGTCGGCCCCAAGGGGCGCGTGGTGAGCATCGACCTCGACCAGGACGTCGTGGACCGGGCCGAGGAGAACCTCTCGGCGGCCGGCGTCGAACGCGTCACCGTGCTCACCGCCGACGGCGCCCTCGGCCACCCCGACCGCGCCCCCTACGACCGCATCATCGCCACCGTCGGCGTCTGGGACCTGGCGCCCGCCTGGCTGGACCAGCTCGCCCCGGACGGGCGCATCGTCGTGCCGCTCGACCTGCGGGGCGTGCAGCGCTCGGTGGCCTTCGAACGCGAGGGCGACCACTGGGCCAGCAGGTCGGCCCAGCCATGCGGGTTCATGCGGATGCGGGGTGCGCTCAAGGGCCCAGAGGGCGTCTACGTGCTCGACGCGGACACCCAACTCACGCTCAGCCTCCCCGACGTCGAGGCGCTGGCCGGCGACCTCGACGCCGAGGCGGTCGTCGAGGCCCTCGACGACCCGGAGACCGAGATCCGGACCGGCGTCTCGCCCGAGAGGATCGAGCTGCTCGACGGGTTCGGGCTGTGGCTCGCGATCCGCGAGCCGCGCTGGTTCGCGCTCGCCGAGGCCGGTTCCGGGACCCGGCTGCGGCACGCGCCGCTGCAGGCGCCCGACGGCAGGGCGACGGTGGGGATGCTCGACGACTTCGGCCTCGCCACAATGCGCCTGGACGAGGGTGGTGAGCTCGCCGTCGCCGGTGCCGAACAGCCGGCACGCGAGCTGGCGGGGCAGATCACCGCGTGGAACGAGGCCGGCCGGCCCGGCTCGGAAGGCCTCCACATCGACGCCTACCCGCCGGGTACGCCGGTGGACGGCGAGTACGTCATCGACAAGCGGTGCGTGCGACTGGTGCTCTCCTGGGCCTGACGGCCCTGATGTGCACATCGGACTGGACGCGCGCGCCGTCCAACCGTAGGGTCACGGCTAAATGATGAATTCGGCTCACGTTCCTGCTGTCGGTCACCGGCTTCCGGTCCGCACCCGGCTGGGCTATGCCCTGGGGTCGCTGTCCACGGGGGCGTTCGGCACCGTGCCCGGGCTGCTGCTGCTGCCCTACCTGACCGACACGCTCGCCGTGTCGGCCTCGGCGGCCGGTCTGCTGGTGCTGCTGCCCAAGGCCTGGGACGTGCTGTTCAACCCGGTGGCGGGGCGGATCAGCGACCGCACGCGGACGAGGATCGGGCCTCGGCGGCCCTATCTGATAGGTGGGGGAGTCGCGCTCGCGATCTGCTTCGCGGGACTCTTCGCCGGACCGACCACCTCCTCGACCGGGGCCGCGCTCTACGTGGCGGGCATGTTCCTGCTGTGCGCGACGGCCTTCGCGTTCTTCCAGGTGCCCTACAACGCGCTGCCGGCCGAGCTGACCGAGGACCCGACCGAGCGGACGCGGCTCACCGCATGGCGCATCGCCGTGCTCGCGATCGCGATCCTGGTCAGCGGGGCGGGGGCGCCCGCGGTACGCGACGCGGTCGGCGGCACCGACGGGTACCGCGTCATGGGTGTCGCCGTCGGCGTCCTGATCGTCGTCGGGGCCGTCGGCGTGTTCCTGGGCACCGCACGCGCACCGCACACGCGGGTGCTGCCGTCGGTCTCGTCGTGGGGCGAGGTGGTTCAGGCGATCCGGGAGTGCCGACCGTTCCGCTGGCTGCTCGGGGCGTTCGTCGTCCAGGCCGTCGGGATCGGGACCATGCTCGCCGGCGTCGACTACCTGGCCAGGGTCGCGATCGGGGACAAGGGCGTGCAGCCCCTGCTGTTCGTCGCGTTCGTAGCGCCGGCGCTGCTGGTGATGCCGGTCTGGCAGCGGGTCTCGGCCCGGTACGGCAAGCGGACCGGGTACGTCCTCGCCACGCTCGTGTTCGCGGTCGGCGCGCTCGGCCTGCTCGGCACCCGGGTCCTGCCGGTCGGAGTGGTGATCGCCTGCGCGGCCGTGGTCGGCGTCGGCTACGCGGGGGTGCAGGTGTTCCCGCTGGCGATGCTGCCGGACGTGATCAGCGCCGAGGAGCGGCGGACCGGGCAGATCCGGGCCGGCCTGTTCGCCGGGGTGTGGACCGCGGGGGAGACCCTCGGGCTCGCGCTCGGGCCCGCGCTCTACGGGCTGGTCCTGGCAATCGGCGGCTACGTGTCCTCGGCCGGGGAGGACGTGGCCCAGCCGGCGGGCGCGGTCACCGCCGTCGTCCTGGGCATCGGGCTCGTGCCGGCCGTGTTCGTACTCGCCGGGCTGCCCCTGCTGCGCCGGCGCATCGTGGAGGTTTGAGTAGATGACCCCGGGTGTCCCCGCCGACCAGGTACTGGACGAGCTGCGCACGCTGCGCGCCGGCGATCTGCCGACGCACGGCGGGCGGACGCTCGCCTACGTGTACGACAGCGGCCTGTCCGGCGTGGATGACCTGGCTGCGACGGCACACGCGATGGCCACCGCCACCAACGGCCTCGACCCGACCGCGTTCCCCAGCCTGCTGCGGATGGAGAACGAGGTGGTGGGGGCGGCCGTCCGGCTGCTCGGCGGTGGGCCGTCCACAGTGGGCACCGTGACCTCCGGTGGCACCGAGAGCTGCCTGCTGGCGGTCCAGACCGCCCGGGACGCCCGGCCGGACCTGAGTCGTCCGCGCATGGTGCTGGCCGAGACCGCGCACGCCGCCTTCCGCAAGGCAGCCCACTACTTCGGGGTCGAGGCGGTGACGGTGCCGGTGGACCCGGCGACGTTCCGCGCCGACCCGGACGCGATGGCGGCGGCGATCGACGACTCGACGGTGCTCGTGGTGGTGAGTGCGCCGTCCTACGCCCACGGCGTGGTCGACCCGGTCGCCGCGGTCGCCGCGGCGGCGGCCGAACGCGGGGTGCGCTGCCATGTGGACGCGTGCATCGGCGGCTGGCTGCTGCCGTACTTCCGCCGCCTCGGCGTGGCTGTGCCCGAGTTCGACCTGTCCGTGCCGGGGGTGACCAGCCTCTCGGTCGACCTGCACAAGTACGCCTACTGTCCCAAGGGGACCTCGGTTCTGCTGCACGCCTCGGCCGAGCTGCGCCGTCCCCAGCTGTTCGCCAGCGCGCAGTGGCCGGGCTACACGATGCTGAACTCGACGTTGCAGTCCACCCGGTCCGGCGGACCGCTCGCCGCGGCGTGGGCGGTGCTGCGCCACATCGGCGATGCCGGCTACGCGCGGCTGGCCGAGCGGACGCTGGCCGCGGTCGCCGCGCTGCGCTCGGGCATCGAGGCCCTCGACGGGGTACGGGTACTCGGTGAGCCGGTCGCCTCGCTGCTGGCGGTCGCCGGAACCGACGAGCTGGACGTGTTCACGGTCGCGGACGAGATGACGGCGCGCCGCTGGTACCTCCAGCCCCAGTTCGGCTTCGGCGCCTCCCCGGCGAACCTGCACCTGACCGTCACCGCGGCCAACCACGGCACCGAGCCGGAGCTGCTGGCCGACCTCGCGGCCGCGGTGGCCGCGGCGCGCGCGGCCGGACCGGTCCGCCTCGCCCCGGAGCTGCTCGACGCGATCGCCGCACTCGACCCGGACGCGTTGACCCCCGCCCAGTTCGCCGCCCTGCTCTCCGCGGCCGGACTCGACGGCGTGACCGCGCCCAAGCGGATGGCCGAGGTGAACGCGATGCTCGCCGCGGCCTCGCCGCGCCTGCGGGAACGCCTGCTGGTCGAGTTCCTCGGCGCGATGTACACCCCGGACCAGGTCTAGGGCACGTCCGCAGCGCCCGCCGACCGGGACGACCACCCCTCGGCTCGGGTCGCGGTCAGGTAGTCCTCGACCGGCGGCGCCACCGGCCGACCATCGAACTGGGTGGACAGCACGACCGAGGAGCGCAGCTCGCCGTGCTGGCCGACCCGCTCGAACAGGCCCTCGAGGTGCTCGAGGGTTGCCGCGCGGACCTTGACCATCGCGCAGTGGTCGCCGGAGAGCTTGTGGATCTCGACGATCTCCGGGTAGTCGTTGGCGGTGCTGGTCTTGAGCAGGCACTTGCCGAGCGAGCAACGCATCTGGACGAACGCGAGGAACGGGTAGCCGGCACGCCGGGCGTCGACCTCCGCGCGGTAGCCGGTGATCACCCCGGACTCCTCCAGGCGGCGGACGCGTTCGGCGACCGCCGGCGGGGAGAGGTTGATCCGGCGGCCCAGCTCCTTGAACGACAGCCGGCCGTCGGCCTGCAGCTCGGCCACGATCTGCCAGTCGACGCGGTCCAGGGGCCTTTCCGATCGGAAGGTCATCGGAGCCGAACTCCTTCCAGTCGAGGGGTGCGGGCGACCATACGCCGTGTGTCGGCCCTTCGAAACCGTGCCGAGCACGCATAGCGTCGTGCGTATGACCGTGACGACGACGACCACACGCCGGTCGATGCTGCCCCTGTTCGCCGGCGTGGCCTCGATGAACACCGCGATGGTCGGGGCGAGCACCGCCGGCACGCTGCTGGCCGCCGCGGCGGCGGGCTCGGGCTGGAGCGGGCTGCCCTCGGCGTGCGGGGTGCTCGGCAGCGCGCTCGGCACCCTCGGCGCGGGCACGGTGATGGCCAGGCGCGGCAGCCGCCCGGTGCTGCTCGCGATGTACGGCCTCGCGGTGGCCGGGGCGCTGGTCGCCTTCGCCGCCGCGGCCGGGACAGTGTTCGCCGTCCTGCTGGTGGGCATGGTGCTGGTGGGGATCGGCAATGGTGCCGCACAGCTCTCCCGGTACGTGGCGGCGGAGCTGTACCCGGTGCGGCGCAGGGGCTTCGGGCTGTCGGTGATCGTGTGGGCCGGCACCGTCGGCGCCGTGGCCGGGCCCGCGCTCCTCGCCCCGGGGGCACGGGTCGGCGAATGGCTCGGGCTGCCGGCGCTCGCGGGACCGGTCCTGGTCGCGGCCGTCGCGTCCGGGCTCGCGCTCCTGGCGACGGCGACGCTGCCGAGGGTGCCCCCGCCGCCGGCACGTCCTCGGCTGTCCGCGGTGACGGCGTTCGCCGCGCTGCGCCGGCCGGTGGTGCTCACCCCGCTCGTCGCGATGGTGGCTGCCCAGCTGGCGATGGTCGCGGTGATGACGATGACGCCGCTGCAGCTCGAACACCACGGCCACGGCCTGGACGTGGTGGGCTGGACCCTGGCCGCGCACATGATCGGCATGTTCGCGCTGGCGCCGCTGTCCGGGCGGATCGCCGACCGCCTCGGGGGCCGCGTGACGATCGGTCTCGGAATCGGCGCGCTCGTGCTCGCCGCCGCCGCGTCGGCTCCGGCCGGGGGAGTCGAGCTGTCGTTCGGCCTGTTCCTGCTCGGCTACGGCTGGAACCTGGTGTTCGTCGGCGGGAGCAGCCTGCTGAGCAGGGACCTGCCGGCCGAGGAGCGGATCCAGCTGCAGGGCGTGGTGGACGCGGTGGTGTGGGGCTCCTCGGCGCTGGCCAGCCTCGCCGCCGGCACCCTGTTCCACGCGGGCGGGTACGCCCTCGTCGCCGTGGTCGGGGGCCTGGTCGCGGTGGCACCGGTGGTGCTGCTGGCCAGGCGGAACGGCTGAGGCCAGCGCGGGTAGCCGGTCAGCGCGGGTCGGTCAGCGCAGGTCGGCGTCGAGCCCGAGCCGGACCACGGCGGCCCCCGCGGCCTGCATCGGCAGGCCGGCCACCGAGGCCGCGGTGAACGGCCGCTCGGTCACCGAGCCCTCCTCGTTGTGGCCCACCCAGTCGCCGAGCAACTCGTCGAAGACGTCGCCGTCGAACACGACCGAGACCAACAGGTCGGTCGCGAACGTGAGCGGGTCGACCCCGAGGCCGAGGCAGTGTGCGCGCAGACGGCCGGCTCGCCAGGCAGCCGTCATCGCGGCGGCGAACGGCCAGGCCCCGTAGTCCACATCGGACCGCTCCGGCTCGCCGAGCAGCTCCTCCGCGTACTCGCGAAGGATCCCGTGCCACAGCGAGAAGTCCAGATGGTCGCGGCCCGGGGCGGTGGCCTGGAACACGCCGACCGGGACGACCTGGTAGAGCCCGCCCGCATGACCCACCCGCGCGGGATCCCGCCAGTGGAGGAAGAACGTGGGGTCGGGTCCCGACCGGACGGTGAGCACGCTGACCCCGAGGTTGGCCGGACGACGGGACAGGTCGCACGGGTCGCCGATCGCGTCGCGCAGCGGGGTGGGGCCCCCGGCGGCGTACTCATGCGCCGCGGCCTCCCCGGTCTCGATGTGGTCGAAGTAGGTGCCCGGACCGAAATCCAGCCGCGGCTCGCCGGTGAGCGTGGCGTTCAGCAGGCGGTAGGTCGGCCGGTTCTCGAACACCGTGGGTGCGTCGAGCTCGGCCATGAGTCCTGAGTAGCCGGCGCCGGGCAGTTGGGGCAGCGGCGGTGAGTCGCCGAGGGTGAGCCGCAGCTCGTCGAGCGGAACCGGCCGCGTGGGTGTCCACTCCGGTCGGGTGAGCAGGGGGGTGCCGGCGAGCCTGGGCAGGTCGGGGTAGCGCGAGGCGGCCTCGACGCCCAACCGGTGGCGGTGCTCCCGCAGGCGCGCGCGCATCGCCAGCCACTCCGCCGCGTCCTGCCCGGCCCCTGCCGCGGTGCTGCCCACACGGCGATTCTGCCGGACTATATTGACAAGAAAAACTGTCAATAGACATGATGGTGCCGTGGCCGCCGGGATCACCTACGTCGACGAGCCGGACCAGGTCCGGCTCGCGCTCTCGCCGCTGCGTCGTCGGCTGCTGGCCCGGCTGCGCGAGCCCGCGTCGGCGACGCAGCTCGCCGCCGCGCTCGACCTGCCGCGGCAGCGGGTCAACTACCACCTGCGGGCCCTCGAGAACGCGGGGCTCGTCGAGCTCGTCGAGGAGCGACCGCGGCGGGGCTGCGTCGAGCGGATCATGCGCACCCGGCCGGGCGCGTTCGTCGTCGACCCGGCGCTCATGGGCGCCGAGCTCACCCAGATCCACGACCAGTACGCGGCCGAGCACCTGGTCGGCGTCGCCGCGGCCACCGTCCGGGACGTCGCACGGATGCAGGCCCGGGCGGCCGAGGAGGACAAGCGGCTGCTCACGTTCACCGTCGAGGCGGAGGTCCGCTTCGAGCGCCCCGCCGACGTCCACGCGTTCACCGACGAGCTCGCTCAGGCGCTCCAGGAGGTCGTCGACCGGTACGACCGCGCCGAGGGACGGCCCTACCGGCTGGTCGTCGGCGGCCACCCGAAACCCGCAGCCCCCCAGGGAGACAACTCATGAACG
Source organism: Actinophytocola xanthii (assembly GCF_001921205.1). GTDB lineage: Bacteria > Actinomycetota > Actinomycetes > Mycobacteriales > Pseudonocardiaceae > Actinophytocola > Actinophytocola xanthii. The sequence goes on from NZ_MSIE01000025.1 coordinate 68,660, forward strand.
ACACCCCGCGGATCGAGGTCACGATCGCGGCGCCGGTCGAGGCCGTGTGGCACGCGCTGCGCGACAAGGAGTCCATCCGGCACTGGCACGGCTGGGAGTACGAGGGGCTCGACGGCGAGATCGACCTCATCTACTTCACCGACGCCGAGGAGGACGAGCAGGCGCGCACGCTCGGCGTGCAGGGCGGGGACCTGATCCGCCTCGAGCCGGCCGGGGAGGGCACCAGGGTCACGCTCACCCGGGCACCGCTCGGGGCGAACCCGGACTGGGACGCCTTCTACGGCGAGATCACCGAGGGCTGGGTCACGTTCCTCCAGCAGCTCCGCTTCGCCGTCGAACGCAAGCCCGGCGCGGTCCGGCGGACGGTGTTTCTCACCGGCACCAACAGGGCCGGCCGCTCGCTCGCGGCCGAGCTCGGCCTGCCGACGGGGGACGGCCCGTTCGAGGCGACCCTGCTCGGCGAGCCGGTGAAGGGCGAGACCTGGTACCGCTCCGAGCACCAGTTCGGGGTGGCCGTCGACACCTGGGGCGGAGGCCTGCTGGTGGTCTCCAGCACGGGTCCGTTCGACGGCCGGCCCGACGGGGTCGCGATGGCGCTGCTGTCGACCTACGGCCTCGACGACACCGAGCTCGCCGAGCTGACCGGTCGGTGGACCCCCTGGTGGAACGAGCGCTTCCCGCCGGCGTCGTGACCTCCGCGGAGCGGGCGGGCCTTCGCCTCGGTCGTTCCGCACTCCCGAGCCGCTTCGGGCCAGCGTGCCCGCTGCCACGATCGTCCTCGAGCATCGCCTCTCCCGGACGCCCCACTTCGTCCCCGGAGACCCGGCCGCGCGATCACCGCATCACTAGCGACACTCCCCGTGGTTGTGCGAAACGCAAGCCATTCGGGTGGCGCCGATCATGCGTCTACTCGGGGGAACGTGCGCCGGTTTCCACTTCGGAGAGTAACCAAGAACGGTGCGAAGGAGCTAGCGCGCAGGTTGCGTCCCGAACGCCGCCGACCGTCATCCGATCGAGTTATCTTGAGCGTAATCGCAGGTGAAAGCGATCCTTGCGACTGCATGTGCAGGTGCACGGTCTGCCATTCTGCTTTCATGAACAACAGCGGCCACTCGTCGATGAATACGCACCGTTCATCGCTTCACGCGAATGATCACCGACGCGGCACAAGATCGATCCGGGATGATGGACAGCGGCACGCCCCGGGGCCGGCGCGCCGACCGAGCCGCCTTCAATGACAAGTGGCTCCCTGCTGGCACAGGGAGCCACTTCGCGTCCAGCCCTCAGGCGACAAGTTCATGGGCGAACAAGATCGAAAGGGATAGAACGGTGACTATTTTAAGACCAGACACCGTCCCGGCACCAGAAGAGAACAGCACGAACACCACGAAACCCATCCAGCGAGCACCCCGTAGACGTCGTGTCCAACTCGCGGTGCTGGCCGTGACACGGGAAGCGCCGGAGCTGCCGCCCCCTCGGCGGACGGCCCTACCCGAACCCCGTCGTCGTCGCTTCAGCCCGACCGCCCGAGACGACTGGCTGCGCCTCGCCGAGTGGCTGGTCGGCGACTGGGCGGCGACGCTGCGGCAGGCACTCTGGATGGCGCTGCTGTTCCTCGCGGTGGTGCTGGTGATCGGCGTGGCCTTCGGGCTCGGCATCGCGCTGGCGACGCTCGCCGTCGGCACAGTGGTGTTCCTGGCCGGCCGCAGACGCGGCGGCCCGACGCTCACCTGACCAGAACCCGGACACCCCTGGGGGCTCAGCCGCTCCCAGGGGTGTCCGAACTACATCCACATCGGGTCGCTCCCGGAGCTACCCGTGCCGGCGACGCAACCGCTCAGCAGGTCAGTCGGGCCTCGGCCCAGTCGGCGTGGTCGAAGTTCTTGTTGTCCCCGCCGTCGGTGACGCGCAACGAGAGCATCCGCACCCCCGTGACGTCCAGGTCCACCGGCAGCGCCGGGCCCGGGCGCAGGACGCCCGAGTCGAACAGGGGCTCGCCGTCCCCGACGACCTGGAAGGCGACCGAGCCCGGTTCCGACGTCTCGTCGTCCAGGCCGAGCAGTGCGGTAAACCGCGAGCAGCGTTGTCCCAAGTAGACCGTGACGTTGGCCGGCGCGTGGGTGCCGAGGCCCCTGTCGTACACCACGCCGTCGATGGTCAGCGGGTTGCCGTCGCCGGCGTCGGACTCGCCGACCGAGCGGTCCCGCTCGACCGGCCCCCAGCCGTTGGTCTCGGTCACGAACGGCACCTCGCTCACGAACGGCGTGCCGTTCAGCGGTGGCGGCGGGACGAACAGGCGGACCGCCTCCTCGACGTGGACCCGGTCCGGCCACCCGGCCGCGTCGAACGTCGCGACCACCGGAAGGTCCACATAGCCCTCGGCACTGCCCTGTCCCACCCGCACGGTCCAGCGACCGCGCAGCTCCTCGCCGGCGGGCAGGCGGTGCCTGGTGACCTCCCGCCCGTGCACGCTCCAGCCCTCCGGCACCACCGGGGCGAGTCGGACGTCGCGCACCTCCCGGTCCGCCGAGAACACCGCGGTCACCTCGACCGCCTCGCCCTTCGCCACGTCCACCTCGCCGGCCGGCGTGACGCTCAGCGCGGAGGCCGGCACGTGACGCGGCGGCAGGTAGCAGGTCGACCGGCCGGGCCGGGCGCGGCAGGCGACAGCGGCGAACCCGCCGTCGCTCGGGACGTCGATCGCCAGCGTGTCCCGGTTGGTCAACACCCGAGCCGAGCGCACCAGGTCCCCCCGCGGCTCCTCGCCGTCCCGGACGACCTCGACCAGCCACCGGCCGGGGCCGAGGAACCGCAGCGGCGCGGTGACCGTGCGCGCCTCGCCCGAGGCGATCGCCCCGAGGAACCAGCGGTCACCGCCGCGGCGGGCGAACACCGCGCCGCTTCCCGGGTGACCGGCGACCAGCTGGGTCTCGTCCCACGCCGTCGGCAGCTGGTTGAGGTACCGCAACGCCTCCGGCCGGCGCTCGTAGGCCTCCGGCATGTCCGCGAAGTGCTGCCAGCCCGACTCGTAGACCACCGCCAGGGCCACCTCGTGGGCGATCGAGGCCCGATGGATCCCGGTGTCCAGCGAGACGGGGGTGTAGTCCATCGAGCCCACGACGTTGCGGGTGAACGCCTGCACCGGGTTGTTCGCCGGCAGCGGGTAGTTCTCCGCACCCCGGACGGCCTCCATCGTCATGATGTGCGGCCAGGTCCTGGCGAGGCCGTGCGGGATCGTCGAACCGTGGAAGTTGACCATGAGCTCGAGCTCGGCCGTCTTCGCCAAGACCGCGTCGTACCACTGGTAGCGAGCCTGGCTGTCGGACTCCATGAAGTCCAGCTTGACCCCGCGCACACCCCAGCTCTTCACCAGCGGCAGCGTCGTGTCCCGTTCCTCGGCGGTGTCCAGGCGGTTCCAGTGGAACCACAACAGGATCTCCACGCCCCGAGCCCTGGCGTACCGCACCAGCTCGGGCACCCACTCCGCGCTCCAGCCCTCGTCCACCAGCACCGCGTACCAGTTGTTGCGGGCGGCGAAGTCCACGAAGTCCTTCTGCCGTGCGAAGTCGCTGGGGCTGGGGTGGTCGGACAGCCACGACCACGCGACCTTGCCCGGCCGGACCCAGGAGGTGTCCCTGACCCGCGACGGGCTGGCCAGGTCGTCGACCAGAGTGGACTCGGTGACCGTGGCCAGGTCGCCCACGATGGCCGTGCGCCAAGGGGTCCGCCGCGCGGTGACCTCGGCGTCGGCCAGCACGACCTGGTAGGTCGGCGACCCGGCGGCGTGGCGCAGGCGGCTGCCCGAGTACCGGCCATCCACATCGGACTCGGTGAGCAGGGCGAAGTCCTCGCCGACCTGGAACAGCGACGGGTTGCCGAAGTCCCCTGCCGCGGCCCCGGCGGCCGTGGTGGCCACCCTGTTCTGCTCGTAGTAGGAGTTGTAGGGCAGCAGCCAGGCCGGCGCGTCCGCCGGCAGCGTGAACGCCGACGCCTCGCCGGTCACGGTCAGCGGAGCCGGGAGCTCGTAGCGGTAGGCAACGCCGTCGCGCGCCACGCGGACGACGAGGTCCATCGCCGCGTCCCCGGCGCCCCGCAGCGCGAGGCGGAGCTCGGACATCCTCGCCGAGCGCTCGAGCCGCTTGCCGGTAGTCATCCGGTAGCGCTCGACGACCGTCCGGCGGTCCACGTCGACCACCCGCAGGCCCGTGCTCAGATCCACCTCCGCGGTGTGCAGGCCGACCGCCGCCGGGGCGAGCACTGTGCGGCCGCCACGCACGACCGCCAGCGTGAGCGAGCCGCCGGTCAGCTCCACCCGTGCCGACACCTGCCCCTGCGCGGCGGTCCACCGGGACGGGCTCGGCTGGGCGGCTGCCGGGACGGCGGTCACCGCGCCGGCGCTCAGGGCGAGCACGGCGACGGTACCGGCGGCGAGGCGGGACAACGAGGACAGCATTCGGCTACCTCCGCGCACGACATCGGGCGGGCACTACGGCTGTCGAAATCTGGAAGTTTCTGTGTGCTTCCTGTTCAACAGGTACTGGACCTGTCCGACAAAGGCAAGACCAGGGCGCTCTAACGGGCCCGGATCCCGAGGATCAGCGTCTCGGCGAGACGGGCGATCGTCGGCTCGAAGGGGAAGTTGGCGACCCGCAGGTCGGGTTCCTCCTCGTAGAGGGCCTGCATCAGCGGTGGCGGGTGGGCCGCCTGCCAGAGGCTGGCCGCGACCGCGTTCACCGCGCCCACCAGCTCGATCGCGTCGTCCTCGGACAGCTCGGGCAGGACGGTGCGTATCTCTGCGGCCACCGCCGCGAGCGCGTCCACCGTCGCCCGCTTGTAGGCACGGGCCGCGTCCAGGGACACGTTGCGTTCCAGGTTCAGCGAGGCGTGCGTGAGCAGGTCGCAGAGCAGCGGCCGCTCAGCGAGGGTGGCGGCGAGGGCGGCGGCGACCTCGCTCACCGAGCCCACCGCGACGCCCGCCAGCCTGGCGCGCATGCCCTGGACCCAGTCGGGCCAGTCCTCCGTGGCGATCCGCAGGTAGATCTCCTCGCGGGTCTCGAAGTACCGCAGCAGCGCGGACTTGTGCACGCCGACCGCGCCCGCGATGTCGGCCAGGCTCACCGCCCGCACCCCCTGCCGCGTCCCCAGCGCGCGGGCGGCGGCCAGGATGGCCTCGTACCGCTGCCGCTTGTGTTCGGGCCGCCGCGCCCGCTGGAACGTCACATGTTCACGTTAGAGCAGCTTGTCCAGCGTGATCGGCAGGTCGTAGACCCGCCGCCCGGTGGCGTGGAACACCGCGTTGGCCACCGCCCCGCCGACGCCGGTGATCCCGACCTCGCCCGCGCCGAGCACGCCGAGCGGCATCGTCGGGTCGGGATCGTCCAGGAACGACACGTCCAGCTCCGGCACGTCCGCGTGCACCGGAACGTGGTACTCGGACAGGTTCGCGTTCATGATCCGGCCCGTCCTGGGGTCGACCAGCGTGTGCTCGCCCAGGGCCAGCCCGAGCCCCATGACGATCCCGCCGCGCAGCTGGCTCGCGGCGGTCTTCGCGTTGACCACCGTGCCGATGTCGAACACGCCCACCCACCGCGAGACGCGGACCTCGCCGGTGTCCGGGTCGACCCGCACCTCGCAGAAGTGGGCGCCCGAGGCCGCCCTGACCCACCGGCGGCCGTCGAGTGCCAGCCTGGTCATGAACCGCGCCTGGTCGGCGAACCGGCGGAGCCTCGAGCCGCCGCCGACCGAGGCGTCGAGGTGTGCGCGCCCCGCTCGGGTGAGGACCTCGACATAGGTCTCCCCACCGTCGGGTCCGAACAGACCGCCGTCGCGGGCGGCCAGGCCGGCGAGCGGCCGACGGCCGAGCGGCGAACCCGACCGCCGGGCGAGCGCGTGCACCGCGCCCCGGAGCTCCGCGCACACCGACAGGACGGCGGCCGCCAGGCTCGCGGTCTGGGCGGACCCGCCGGCGGGCGGGCCGGAGGGCAGCGCGCTGTCGCCGTGCTCCACCCGGACCGACTCGAACGGCACGCCCAGCTCGTGCGCGACGATCTGGGCCTGTGCCGTCGCCGTGCCCATGCCCATCTCGTGGAGGGCCGAGCGCAGCACGACCGAGCCGTCCGCCGAGAGCCGCAACGTCAGCGCCGCCGGCAGCTGCCAGGACGGGTGGTACGCCGCCGCGACCCCCCAGCCGACCAGCCACCGGCCGTCCCGCATCGAGCGCGGGTCCGGCGAGCGGCCCGCCCAGCCGAACCTGGCCGCGCCGACCTCCAGCGCGGCCCGCAGCCGGCGGTGGGAGAACCGCTTGCCGTCCAGGGGATCGCGCTCCGGCTCGTTGCGCAGCCGCAGCTCGACCGGGTCCAGGTCGAGCCGGTGGGCCAGCTCGTCGATCGCGGCCTCCAGGGCGTAGGTGCCGATCGCCTCGCCCGGCGCGCGCATCGAGGTGTTCGGCAGCAGGTCGAGCGTGACCTGACTCTGGCGCAGCAGCATGTGCTTCGCCGCGTACAGGTGGCGGGACTGGGAGACCACCTGTTCCGGACTCCCGCCGGCCCGGCCCGTGAGGGTGGTGGACGTGTGCACCAGTGCGGTCAGCCGGCCGCTCGCCGTGGCACCGAGGGCGACGCGCTGAACCGAGGGCGTGCGGCCGCCGACCGTGCGGTAGACCGCCTCCCGGGTGAGCAGCAGGCGCACCGGCCGGCCAGTGGCTCTGGCGGCCAGCACGGCGAGGACCGTGCCCGGCCAGACCCTGGCCTTGCCGCCGAACCCGCCGCCGACGAACGGGGCGATCACCCGGACGTTCGAGACCGGAACGCCGAACCGGTGCGCGAGGTGCCGCCTGGTCCACTCGATGCTCTGGGTTCCGTCGTGGACGGTCAGCTCGTCGCCGACCCACGCCGCCGTGGTCCCATGCGGCTCGAGCGCGTTGTGGTTGTGCCCGGGCGTGGTGAAGCGCAGGTCCACCGACACCGCCGCCTCGGCCAGTGCCCGTTCGGCGTCGCCCTTGCTGCCGCCGGCCGGAGCGAGCATGGAGTTCTTCTGCTCCACGGCGTCCGGCAGCGCCGCGTCGAAGTCCACGGCCGACGGCGACGCCTGGTAGTCCACACGAACCAGCGCCGCCGCTTCCGCGGCCGCCTCCGGCGACGTCGCGACGGCGACCGCGACCGGCTGTCCGTCCCAGTGGACCTCGTCGGTGTTGAGCACGTTGACCGTGCTGGATGCGGCCATCGTGCTCAGGTCGAGCAGGGTGACCGCCCGCGGCGGGTTCATCGTCGGCGCGTTCTCGTGGGTGAGCACAGCGAGCACCCCGGGCAGCGCCGTCGCCGCGGCGGTGTCGATCGAGATGATCCGTCCCCGGGCGACGGTCGCGCAGACCAGTGCCGCGTGGGCGAGGTCGGGGTAGGGGTAGTCGGTGGAGAAGCGGACCGCGCCGGAGGTCTTGGCCGTGCCGTCCACCCGGTCGACCGGCCGGCCGAGCACGCCCGCGGTGTCCACCGCGGCCGGTGGTGCCTGGGTCATGCCGCGCTCCCCTCGGTGGCGAGGCGGTGCAGCGTCGCCACGATCGTCCGCCTGGCCAGCTCGACCTTGAACCCGTTGTCCTCCTGGACGACCGCCGTCGCGAGCTCGGCGTCGGCGGCGGCCCGGAAGGAGTCCTCGGTGGCCGGTGCGCCGGTGAGCACCCGCTCGGCCTCCACTGCCCGCCAGGGCTTGGTCGCCACACCGCCCAGCGCGAGCCGGACGGCGACCACCGCACCGTCCCGGACCACGAGCCCGGCGGCCACCGAGACGAGCGCGAACGCGTAGGACGCCCGGTCGCGCACCTTGCGGTAGCGGGAGACCGCCGCGACCTCGGCCGCCGGCAGCTCGACCGCCGTGACAAGCTCGTCCGGCTCCAGCACGGTCTCCTGGTGCGGAGTGTCGCCGGGCAGCCGGTGCAGGTCGAGCAGCGGCACGCGGCGGGTGCCGCGCACGCTCTCCACCTCGACCACGGCGTCCAGCGCGGCGAGCGCGACGCACATGTCCGAGGGGTGGGTGGCCAGACAGCTCGGCGAGGTCCCGAGGATCGCGTGTGTCCGGGTGAAACCGCCGATGGCGCCGCACCCCGAGCCGGGCTCGCGCCGGTTGCAGGCGGTGGCTTGGTCGTAGAAATAGGCACACCTGGTGCGCTGCAACAGGTTCCCGCCCACGGTTGCCATGTTGCGCAGCTGGCCGGAGGCGCCGGAGAGGACGGCCTGAGCGAGCACCGGGTACCGCCGGCGCACCGCGGGGTGGGCGGCGAGGTCGCTGTTGCGCACGAGCGCGCCGATCCGCAGGCCTCCGTCGGGCAGCTCGTCCACGGCGTCGAGCGGGAGGCGGGTGATGTCGACCAGAGTGTCCGGGTGCTCGACGCCCGACCGCATCAGGTCGACGAGGTTCGTGCCGCCGCCGAGGAAGCGGGCGCCGGGCTCCGCCGCGACGGCCGCCACCGCGCCGGCCACGTCGACCGCGACTCGGTAGCCGAAGTCCTTCACGGCGCCACCTCCTCGATCGCCGCGACGATGCCGTTGTAGGCACCGCAGCGGCAGAGGTTGCCGCTCATCCGCTCGCGGATCTCGGTCCGGGTCAGTGCCGGTGCGCCGGCCACGTGCTCGGTGGCCGCGCTCGGAGCGCCGGCCGCGTGTTCGGCGAGCATGCCGATCGCCGAACAGATCTGGCCGGGAGTGCAGTACCCACACTGGAAGCCGTCGTGTCGGACGAATGCGGCCTGCAGCGGATGGTCGACCCCCTCGATGGTCGTGACCTCGCTGCCGTCGTACTGCACCGCCAGGGCGAGGCAGGACAGGATCCGCCGGCCGTCGACCAGGACCGTGCAGGCTCCGCACGCCCCCTGGTCGCAGCCCTTCTTGGGGCCGGTCACCCCCAGGCGTACGCGCAACGCGTCGAGCAGGCTGACCCGGGCTTCCAGCTCGGCCGACACCTCGGCGCCGTTGACCCTCATGCGTATTTCGACCATGAGCCGAAGTTAACAGAACGGCGTTGAGCTAACAAGAGACCGATGTTCTGTTAATTTGTCCGCATCGGGGACGGTTGGTCACGCCACCGGTTGGGTACACGCGGTGACAGGAGTGCCGAACTTGGAGGTGCAGGAGCAATGCTGATCCTCGGCTTGCTGCTGGTGGTGGCCAGCGGCGCGGCGGCGGCAGTGCTGATCGCGTACAACAGCGGTGGCACGGCGCAGACCGTGGACGCGTTCGGGCGGGAACTGGGCGACTTCACCCTGGCGCAGGCGTTCATCGCCGGCGTGGTGGTCGCGCTGGTGTTCCTGCTCGGTCTGGCCATGGTGATGATGGCGGGCCGCCGTGGACGGGAGAACCGGGCGCGCTACCGGGAGGCGCGCCGCGAGGCGAAGGCCGCCGCGGCCGAGCGGGACGAGCTGGCCGAGAAGCTTCGCCGGGACGAGGAGAACCGCGCCAAGCACGACAGCGGTCAGCAGACCGTCGTCACCACTCCGCCCGCCAGCCAGCCGGCCGCCCACAACCAGCCCACTCAGCCGGTCTCGACCCAGGGCGGTACCCCCAGTGGTGCCCCCGCCGCGGCGCCCAACACCTCCGGTGACACCGGTCGCCGGGGCCACGAGCAGCAGCCGGTGATCACCAACATCCGACCCGGCCAGTCGCCTTCCAGGTAGCGATCTGGCCTTCCACGGCCGGTCACGACCGCACTAACCCCCGGTGCACAGGTCGTGACCGGCCGTTTTTGTCAGGTGAACGGGCGGTGGCCGACACGCAGCGAAACGGACGCCCCGGACACTTCTCCCCGATCGGGTTGATCAATCCGTTGGGGTGTCACCGAAAAGTGGTGACCCCCTGAAAGCGCCCTCCGGACGGTGGATACTCTGTCACCCCATTGTGGTTGTTGATCGTCGCCAGCGGTCCGCAGCCCGGGGTTCACACCATCTTCCAGCCGGAGGCATTAATGGCACACAACTCGACCTCGCGCCGCCGGTTCGGCGCCTTGGGGGCGTTCGCCGTGAGCGGGATGGCTGCGGCCGCCCTCGTCGGCATGGCCGGTACGGCCAGCGCACACACGCCGAAGATCGACGCTGGCTGCGCCGAGGACGGTTCGTGGCTGAAGGTTGAGCTGACGCAGTACAACGACAAGCAGGCCAACGGGATCGCCGTGGCCGTCGACGGCGAGGTCGTTCTCGAGGAGGAGTTCGGCAAGGACTTCTCCCAGACCTGGGACGAGCTCGACCCGACCGTCGAGCACGAGGTCGCGGTCGTCGTCCAGGCCTGGGACGACCCGGACGCCTCGAAGGGCTTCTCCTTCGAGGACACCCTGACGATCGAGGCGTGCGTGGAGCCGGAGCCGGAGCCGACCCTCCCGCCGTCCTCGGAGCCGACCCAGCCGAGCGAGTCCCCGTCCGCGCAGCCGGCTCCGACCCCCTCGGTCTCCGACACCCCCGCTCCGCCCACGACCTCGGTCGAGGTGGAGGAGGCCGCGCTGGCCGAGACCGGTGCGAGCATCGCGATCCCGCTGGGGATCGGCGCCGTCCTGCTGGCCGGCGGTGTCGTGCTGATGATCGTGGTCCGTCGCCGCGGCCGCGCCTGAGTAACGACACGACGTAGCAACGACTGAGGGCGGGCCCGAACGGGCCCGCCCTCAGTCGTGTCCGGACCGTGACCGAGCCGGGTGGGAACCGGACGGCTCGCGTCAGCCTCGAACCCCGCATGAGTCGACTTCTTCCGCTCGTCGTCGCGTTCCTGCTCGCGGGCTGCGCGCAGGCCGGCGGTGGCACGATGACCGCCACGCACGAAGGCGGGATGCCGGACGACTTCACCACCACGATCGTCTACCGCAACGGTTCGGTGGCCCCGCCCCACCACTTCGAGTGGCGGTTGCGGGTCGACCGGACCCAGGCGGAGCTGTCCTGGCGGCCCGGGTACGACGAGGCCGAGCCGCCGTGGGTGGAGAGCGTGGCGGTGACCGAGGAGCAGCGGGCCGACCTCTACGAGCGGCTGCGCACGGCGGCCGTGCTCGGTGGGGCGCGCTCGGTGGACGAGGGCCTGAGCGGTGGGCCGACGGGGTCGGTGGAGGCGACGGTCGGCGGGCGGACCACCCGCTCCGGCGAGCTCGGCCTGAGCGAGAACAGCCAGCGGGCCCTGGACCAGGTCCAGGCCGCCGCTGAGGAGGTCGTCCCCGCGGACGTCTGGAACCGCATGACCGACCGGCAGCGGACCTGGGGCGGCTGAGCGGCGTCCACGCTTGCCCTGACGTGCGCGTCAATGTCTACGCTCGGCCGCATGCGAATCGGCGAGCTGGCCAGGCGCACCGGCACCACCACGCGGGCGCTGCGGTTCTACGAGGCACAGGGGCTGCTGAGCGCGCGGCGCTCGGCCAACGGGTACCGCGAGTACGGCGAGGACGACGTGCGGCTCGTGGTCGAGATCCAGGCACTGCAGGCCGTCGGGATGACCCTCGAGGACACCCGGCCGTTCGTGGCGTGCCTGCGGGCGGGGCACGACAGCGGCGACTCCTGCGGTGACTCGATCGAGGTCTACCGGCGCAAGCTGGCCGAGGTCGACGCCTGTCTGGCCCGGCTCGGCACGGTCCGGGCCGAGCTCGCCGAGAAGCTCACCGAGGCGCTGACCCGCCGGGACGGCTTCCTCGATCCCTGCGTCGTCCCCACCACCTGAAGGAGACCGCCATGCTCGACGCCGTCACCGACGAGACCTTCGCCCGCGACGTGCTCACCCACGACCGGCCGGTGCTGGTCGAGTTCTGGGCCGACTGGTGCGGGCCGTGCCGGATGGTCACCCCCGTACTCGAGCAGATCGCCGCCGAACGCGCGGGCGAGCTGACGATCCGCTCGATCAACGCCGACGAGAACCCGGCGACCGCGCGGGACCACACCGTGCTGTCGCTGCCGACCATGATCCTGTTCCGCGACGGCCGACCGGTCCGCACGTTCGTCGGCGCCAAGCCCAAGGCGCGGCTGCTCGCCGACCTCGACGAGGCACTCGCTCAGCGCCCGTTCTCCTGTTCGTAGTACCGCTGCAGCAGGCTCAGACAGCGGCGCCGGGTCGGCCCGATGCTGCCGACCGGGATGCCGAGCTCCTCGGCCACCGCCCGGTACTCGGCGCGTCCGGCGAGGACGGTCAACCGCAGCAGCTCCTGGCAGCGCGGGGTCAACCGGTTGAACGCGAGCCACAGCGCCCGGTCACGGTCGCCGCGCAGCACCTGGTCCTCGGGCGAGGGGTCGGGTGCGGCCAGCTCCCCGGTCGCCGGGCCGCCGAGCTCGACGGTCCTCGTGCGCTGGGACTGGCGGGCGAGGTGGTTGGCCTCCCGGCGCGTCGTGGTGATCAACCACGCGGCGAGCGCGCTCGGGTCGCTGAGCCGGTGGATGTGGCGGACGAACGCGAGCCAGACCGTCTGCGCCACGTCCTCGGCCTCGACCCGGCCCAGCCCGTTGCTCCGCGCGACGTGCCAGACCAGCGGGCTCAGATCGCCGATCAGTGCGGCGAACGCCCCGCGGTCCCCGTCGCGGGCGGCCAGCAGGCACGCGGCGTGCCGTTCCCGGCCTTCCAGGTTTGCCCAGCGGGTGCCCACGCGCACCCGCAGGACCACCTCGCGCAGTCCCGACTCGACGTCGAACTCGGGCACGCTGTCCTCGGCGACGGCGAGGTGGACCAGGTGGCGGATGTCCTCGTCGATCATTCCCGGGCTCCGTCCACCAGGGGTTTCATCAGCACCCGCATTCGCTCGACGTGGGCTCGAATCACCGTCCGCGGGATTGCGAGAATGTCGGCGATCTCCCCGTCGCCGCATTCGAGCAGAAAGAACAGGACGGCGACCGCGCGGCGCTCGACCGGCTGGCGGTCGATCAGCTCGCGAACCGAGTCCGGCAGCTTCCTGCCGGGGACGTCCTCGTGTTCGCCACCCTCCTCCGATCGGCCGGTCGCGGCGCGGCCCCCGCGCCGCTCGGCGTCGGCCACGCGGCGGACCGCCACCGCGGCGACGTGCCTGCCCTCGTCCCCACCGCGCGCCGCCATTGCCTGCCTGGAACGGGACCCGCTCCCGCGCCACTGCCGGAGCAGGCGCGCGTAGGCGTCCTGGGTGGCGTCCCTGGCGAGGTCGGGGTCACCGCGGGCCATCCGCAACGCGGCCTGGTACGTACGCTCCACGGTGGCTCGGTAGAAGTTCTCGAAATCGGCCTGACTCCGGTCGATGTCGTCGCTCTGCGGCGTCACGGTCGTCATACCTCGTCGCTCGGTCGGGGATGTCGCCGTCAATACTCTGCTGGTGTCTCGGGCTTGATGCTATTTCCGTGACCAAATTCCCACTAATGCCCCGCGCAGGTGACACCGATGGGTGACCGGGAGAAGAATCAGCGGGTTGCTCGCATGTCAGCCACCGCCCGGACCACGCGCTCGCGCCAGGTGGGCAGCGCTGCCGGCGCGGCGTCGGCCAGCTTCGCGAGCAGGTCGGTCACCACCTCGTCGGCGCCCGCGTCGTCCTCGACCACCGTCAGCAGCGAGGCGAGGCCGACGTGGGCTCGTGCCCAGTCGTCGACGTACTGCCGCCGCCCGTCGGCCACCAGCCGGCCGTAGGCCTCGACCGCGGCGAGGAACCCGTGCCGGGCGGCCCCGTTGCGCCGCACCGGCATCGCCGACATGCCCAGCTGGACGCCGGCCAGTCCGCACAGCGCGAACGCCCGTTCCCCGGGATGGGTCCTGGCCACCCATCCCGCACTGCCCAGCACCTCCTCCACCAGCCGCGACGCCGCCAGGGCAAGTCCCGACCCGGACAGGGTGGTCGCCTCGGCCAGCACCTCGCGCTGGGCGTCGAACCACCCGTCGAGCTCGTCCGGCTCCATCGCGGTGAGCGAGCGGAGCAGCTCCAGCTGCGAGTCGAGCCCGCGTGCCACCACCGGGTCCGAGCCCAGCCTCGCCCTGGCCGCGGTGATCGCGACGACCGCACCGTCTACATCGGACAAACGGTGACGCAGGTAGCCGTAGGACGCGCGCAGCCGAGCGGCCGCCTCCACCAGGTCGTCCCGGCCCTGCCCGACCAGCCGGGTGTAGACCTCGAGCCCGGCTTGCGCGGCGTCCTGCGCGCCGTGGAAGTCACCCAGCTCGTAGCGGGCGTTGGTGAGCCGGCGGTAGGAGTCGGCCAGGTCGGCCTCGCCGCGCAGGCCGCGGTCGACCAGGGGTGCCAGCTCCTCGGTCGACTGGGCGAGCACCTGCGCCGACTCGTCGAGGTGCCCGGCGTCGCCGAGCGCGGCGCTCAGGCTCTCCAGCACCAGGACCCGGGTGAAACCCGGCTCCTCGTCGTCGGCGAGCAGGTACAGCGCGTGCCGGTACCGCCCGCACGCCCCCATGGGGTCGCCGGCCCGGCGCAGCAGCACCCCGTGCTGGCGGTGCGCCATCGCGGCAAGCGTCCGCCGCCGGGCCGAGGTGCCGATCTCCTGCTCCGGGACCAGCCGCAGCACCTCGTCGAACTGCTCGCGCGCTCCGTCCTCGTCGCCCGCCTCCATCAGCGCGGTCCCCAGCTTCTCCCGCGCCGCCGCCAGCTCCACCGTCCAGCCGCCCGGGCCGTCGAGGTCGGCGAGGCGCTGCCACAGCTCGACGGCCCGGGTGGCGATCTCGGCACCCGCCCGCGGGTCGGCCAGGGCCACCTCGCGGTCGTAGGCGGTGGCCAGCTTGTCGGTCAGCTCGTCGCGGCCGTCCCGGACGACGGCCTCGGTGAGCAGGTAGCGCGTCATGCGGTAGGCGTCCATCGCCGGCTCTCGCCGACCGAGGCTCTCCAGCGCCCTGGCGAGCAGGAACCAGCCGCGACCGAGGTCGGCGGCCAGCTCGTGCCGGCCGGCGTCGTTCACCAGCGGGGTGAGCAGGTCGACCACCCGCCGCGCGTGGTGGAGCTGGTCGGCCGGAGCCGCGGCGAGCGTCGCCCGCTCCAGCGCGACCTGCCCGGCGAGCGCGTCGTCGGCCGGGGTGAGGCCGTCCAGCACCCGCTCCGCCTGCTCCCGGGCACCCGCGGCGTGCAGCGCGCGGGCCTTCGCCGTTCCCGCCGCGAGCGCGCCGGCCCGGTCGCCGGCCCGCTCGTAGGCCGACCGGGCCCGGTCGTAGAGGTCGAGGTCGGCCAGCGTGCCGGCGCGCGCCAGCAGGGCGCCGGCGAGCACCTCCGGATGGTCCTCGAGCTGCTCGGCGACGGCGATCGCCCGGTCGGCACCGGTCGCCGGTCCCGCCTGGTCGGGTGCGGCGACCGCCAGCTCGGTGAGCACGGTCGCCAGCAGGACCCGGGAGTCCTCGTCGGTGCGCCCGTCGAGCAGGTCGACGCAGGCGCGCAGGTTCGCCGCCCCCGCCATCACCTCCCCGGCCCGCAGCGCCGCACGGCCGGTGTCGGCCCGCAGCCGCGCCCGCGCCAGGACCGGACCACCCGTCTCGTCGAGCACCCGCTGCGCCTCGGTGAACGCCCGCAGGTCCTCGCCGGCCTTGGCCCGGCGGGTGCTGCGCCAGGACGGCCAGAATACCGTCGCCGTGCGCGGGTCGAGCCCCGCTGTCGCGTAGGCGAAGGCCAGCCACGCCCTCGGGTCGCGCCAGGGACCGGACGGTGGGCCGTCCAGCACCGAGGGCCGGGTCGGCCGGGGATGTCCGGGCAGGGCCGTGGCGAGCGTGGCGGCGACCTCGCCCATCGACCTCGGCCGCTGTGCCGGGTCGAACCGCAGACACCTCCGGAGCAGGTCGACCACCCCCGGCGGTACGGGAACCCGCCAGCGCTCCCGGGCGGCGAGTTGCTCGAGCACCGCGTCGGCGAGCACCCCCGACGGCCAGGTCCGCTCGCCGGCGAACATCTCCAGCACGACGACCGCCCAGCTCCAGAGGTCGGCGGCCGGCCCGACCGGCTGGTCCTCGACCTGCTCCGGCGCCGCGTAGGCGCCCTCGGGCGCCTCGCGGATCGTGCCGTCGGCGTCCAGGTGGCGCAGGTGTTCGGGCGGCCGCGGGGTGGCGAAGTCGGTCAACTTGGCCGTGCCGTCCTCGGTCAGCACCACGTTGGCCGGCGCAACGTCGAGGTGCGGCAGACCCATGGCATGCGCCGCGTCCAGGCCCCAGGCGACCTCGGCGGCGAGCCGCAGCACCGTGCGCACCGGGTCGGCGCCGGCGTAGAGACGGCCGTCGGCGATGTGGTCGGCCAGCGAGCCGCCTGCGGCGTACTCCGCGAACACCAACAGCTCGGCGCCCGCCACCCGCACGAACCGGCAGGCGGCGAGGTGCGGGTGGGGTGGGAGGTCGATCCAGCGCCGGACGTCGGTGAGCACGCGGTGCTGGGCGACGAGGTCGGCGACCTCGACCCGCCGGACCGTGTGCCGCCCGCCGTCGCGGTCACGCACCAGGGCGACCCGCCAGGTCCCGCCCCCGGCGAGCTCGCGTTCCACGGTGAACTCGCCGAGCACGGTCGTCCCCGGCCGCCACCTCCCGCCCGCCGTGGTGCTCATGCGCTTCTCGGCACACCCGGCGGTGTGGTGGCGACGGCCCGGATCCGGCCGGCATGACCGCGCACCGTTGCCGACATACCACCAACTGTAGGTCCGTCACCCGCTTCGGTGTGATTGTCGGCCGCCAGAATCTTGCTTTCCGCTACGCTTCGGCTACGGAGAGCAGAGGTATGCCGCGAGATCGCACCGACATCCACCCAGTCCTGTCGACCACGACCATCGCGTTGTGGGCGGCCGGACTGCTGGTTCTGGCCGCGGTCGTGGTGACGCTGCTGTGGACGACGCTCGGCTCCGGCCACTCGCAGGACTCGGTCCGGCTCGACGTCATCCGCACCGGCGCGAGCATCGTCGTCGGCACCGGCGGCGCCGCCGCGCTGCTGCTGGCCGCCCGCCGCCAGCGGGTGACCGAGCTCGACGTCCGGCAGCGCGACTTCGACGCGACCGAGCGACGGGTGACCGAGCTGTACGGGAAGGCCGCCGACCAGCTGGGCGCCGAGCAGGCCCCGGTGCGGCTGGCCGGTCTGTTCGCCCTGGAACGGCTGGCCCAGCAGTACCCCGACCACCGCCAGACGATCGTCGACCTCATCTGCGCCTACCTGCGGATGCCGGCGCGGCCACTGCCCCGCCGGGGCAGCGAGGAGGCCGAGGTGCGCCAGGCGGCCCAGGACCTCCTGGCGCGGCACCTGCGCCCGGGGGAGCGGTTCTGGCCGGACACCGACATCAACCTCGCCGGCGCGACGCTGCACGGCCTGGTCCTCACCCACTGCGAGATCGGCTCGCTGCGGTGCGCCGGAGCGACGTTCGTGGGGTCGGCGACGTTCCGCGGCACCCGGGTGGTCCGAGGGGCGGACTTCCGGGAGGCGCGCTTCCTCGGTCTGGCCGACTTCCGCCGGGTCAGCTTCGGCGAGGAGCCGAAACCCTTCCGCGGCACCACCTTCGAGGGGGAGGTGGACTTCGGCACGACGACGGAGGTCTCGCTTGCCGGTGCCCGCACCCGGACCGGGCCCCAGCCCCGGCGGAAATGGCCGTCCGCGTGGACCGAGAGGTGTATTCCAGAACAGAGATCCTGGGCTACGCTGGAACCGAAGCGCGTGCACGACGCTCTCACCGAAGGTTGAGTCCCCGCGGCCAGTTCGGGAGGTGACCTCGATATGCGATTGGCTGGCTGCTACTCCCCGGGCCGGATTGCCGGTCCGGTATCGACGGTTGCCGCTCGGCTTGGGGGCCGCAGCGGCATCGTCGAACCGGCCGACAGTCCGAACCCGTGGTTCGTCCCGGGTACGGGACCGCGGTCGGTTGGGTGAGTGACGCGGACGGCTTGGTGGCAGTACGGCTCTCTGACCCTCCCCCGCGGTCCCGGTAACCGGTGACGACCGGCGGTGTGCCGGGATCAGGACGAACCGTGGCTGGAGTCCTCGGCGATGGTGCCGCCCAGCTTCGGCAGCAGACTTTCCATGTACTCCCTCGACTTCCCGGACAGCACCCACCGGTCGCCGACGAGGTAGACACCCCCGTACAGCAACGCGTACTCGAGCCAGCTCTGCTGGCCCTGCTCGGTGTCGAAGTCCAGGAAGACGAACGTCTCGCCCTCGTGCACGCAGGATGCCTGCCGGAAGTCGGCCGCCCGCCCCTGCAGCCGTGCCGTGCAGCCGACCGTCGCGGCCAGCTCCTGCCAGGTGTAGAACTTCGTGGGCAGGGCGCTCGCGCTGGTCGACGGCGTGGACCGGGCGTGGTGCCCGCCGCCGTCGTCCTGCTCGTGTGAGTCGTACTCGGCCGCCGCGCGCTTGTCCTCCTCGGTGAGCTCCCCGGCGCAGCCGGCCAGCAGCAGCGAGGCCGCGGCCAGGCACGCGACCAGCGAGCGGGCGGGTAGACGGGTCACACCAGCTGATACGGAGCCAGGGCCGGACGAGTTCAAACCGGTTGGTCGGCGAGGAACTCTCCCCGGGCGACGATGACCGCGCAACCCGCGACCTCGATCAGCTCCACGGCCTCGTCCGACCCGGTGACCTGCGCGTACATGGTGGACGGGCGGCCCATCTCCACGCCTTGGGCAATCTCGATCCGCTCGCCGTAGCCGGCCAGCCGGTGTCGCGCGAGGTGCAGCGCGAGCGGGCCGGCGGCCGAGCCGGTCGCCGGGTCCTCCGGTACCCCGTAGGCGGGGCCGAACATGCGGTTGCGCCAGCGGTGGCCGGCGCCGGCGAAGCAGTTGACGCCCACGTCATCGAGCTCGGCCAGCGCGTTCTGGTCGGGGCGCAGCGCCGAGAGCGCCGCGATGTCCGGCAGTCCCACGTAGGCATGCCGCGGCCCGTTCCGGTAGGCGTCGACGGGCACGGTGGAGTCGGTCAGGCCGAGCGCTGCGAGCAGCCGGTCGGTCTCGGCGTAGGGCTCCCAGGTGGGGATCGGCTGGCGCATGGTCGCCGTGTGGATCCGCCCACCGGTCCGCTCGAAGCGCACCGGTACCGGTCCCATCCCCGTCTCCAGCACCAGCTCGGTGGCGTCGGACTCCGCGGCGAGCACGATCGCGGTGCCGAGCGTCGGGTGCCCGGCGAACGGGAGCTCGTTCACCGTGGTGAAGATCCGCACCCGGACGTCCCCGCCGGCCTCGGGCGGCAGCACGAACGTGGTCTCCGAGAGGTTCATCTCGCGGGCGATCCGCTGCATCCACTCACCCGGGATGCCCTGTGCGTCCAGGAACACCGCCACTGGGTTCCCGGACAAGGGGGCATCGGCGAAGACGTCAGCGATCACGTACCGGGACATGGCCCTACCGTACCGGGGCGTCGCCTCAGCCGAGCGTGTCGACCAGCGCCGCGCACTCGGGGGTGAGGTCGAGCCCGCGCAGGTGCTCGATCAGCGCGCTGATCCGCAGCCCCTCGTTGAGCCGCGTGCCGAGCTCGCCCCGGCCGGGCGCGGGAACGCTGGCGTGGTGCAGCGCGACGACCTCCCACTGGTCGTTGAACACCGGGGAGCCGGAGGATCCGGGTTCGGTGTCGGTCTCGTAGTGCAGGAACTTGTCGAGCACGTCGACGACCCGGTTCTCCCGCAGCGCCACCATCTTCTTCTCGCCGCGCGGGTGCTGGATGATCGTCACGTAGTCGCCGACGATCGCCTTGCCCTCCTCGCGGACGAGCCGGTTGTACCCGAACTGGTCGAGCTCGCCCGGTTGTGCCCGCACGGCGACCAGGGCGAAGTCCAGCGCCTCGTCGGCGACGAAGAACCGGTCCGGGTCGAGCTCGAAGCCCTGCAACGGCTTGGGTCGCCCGTCCGTTCCGTCCTGGTAGTTGAACTCGACGAGGCTGTGCCCGGCGACGGCGGCGTCGGGCAGCACGTGGTGGTTGGTGAGCAGCAGCTCGGGGGATACCAGCGACCCGGTTCCGTAGCCCTGCAGGCGCCCACGCGCGTCCCGCACGTTGATCCGTGCGACGGCCTGTGCGGCGACCACGCCCCCCTCGAGGTAGCCGACCCCGAGCAGGTCGTTGTCCAGCACGATGGCCTCGAGGATGGCCTTGGCCGTGGCCATCGCCCCCGGCTCGCTGGCCGCGACGGCGTCGGTGCTGACCGGCGGCAGGTCCGGGTAGTGGCGCCCGAGGCGGTCGATGCGCACAGCCACCCGGCGCGGCTCGTCCGCCTCCGCGATGCCTCCCGGTACGCGGAGGATGCCGATCTTCGCGAGCCGGTCGTGGGTCCGGCTGGACACCCGGGCCACGACGGAGTCCTGTACACCCGAGGACGGAACAACTGGCATGGCCACGCTCACTCCCACAGTCACTGGGCCGACAATTGGTTAGTCGTTCGGCGGCCTCACCGCGTTATGGCCTCGGCCGGAGATGGCCCGACATCTCTGGCGCGCATCCGTCTAATGTGGACTCGCGAGTCGCGTCTCCCGCTCATGGCGCCCGCTGGTATGTCACGATTCGATCAAACTCTGTCCGCCGGGCAACCTAAAATATTTCTCGGCCGGCGGCAACGCGGGTGCGTGCGCCTTGCGTTAACTGAATATGTTGCTCTCCGAGGAGAGCCGCGAAACTCGATTGCGCACCGCGTTACCGCACTGGCTCGTGCTCATTCCTGTCGTGGCTCTGGCATGTCTTTTTCGGGTTCTCAACCTCAGCCCTGACCTGCCCTTCATGCACCATCCGGACGAGCCGACTAATCTGCGGACCATTGACGCGATGGTGGCGAACGGTGATCCGAACCCCCATTTCTTCAACTATCCGAGCCTGTTTCTCTACCTCAACGCCCTCGTGCACTTCGACGGCCCGCTCCTCGGCTGGATACCCGGACTGGCCGAGAGCGCACCGGTGACCGCGACGACCGGCGTGTCCTTCGCCCAGACCCCGGCGGCGATCACCGTGCACCGCCTGCTCACCGTCGTGTTCGGCCTGGCCGTGGTGGTCGTCGGCTGGGCGACCGCACGACGTCTCACCACCGCCGCCCTGCCGCCCGTGGTCACCGCGGCCCTGCTGGCGCTGTCGCCGACCCTGGTCGCGCACTCGACGCTGGTCACCCCGGACATGCTGGCCGTGCTGTTCGTCGGCCTCGGTGTGCTGTGCGCGGTCTGGGTCCACCAGAGCGGCTCCTGGTGGTCCTACCTCGTGGCGGGCGCCATGGTGGGTCTGGCGGCCAGCGCGAAGTACACGGCCGTGTTGGTGGCCGTACCGCTGGTGGTGGCCGCTGCCCTGGCCGGACGTCGTGCCGCGCTGCTGCGGCTGCCGGCTGCCGGAGGTGTGGCCCTCGCGGCGTTCCTGGCCACCACCCCGTTCGCGCTCCTGGACCGGGAGGAGTTCCTCGCCGACGTCGAGTTCGAGCGCCGGCACTACGCCACCGGGCACGACGGCATGGAAGGCGACACACTCGGGTTCTACGCGGACTGGCTGGTGGGCCGGGAGGGCGTGGTGGCCCTGGCCGCGGTGGCCGGCCTGGTCGCCGTCGCCCTGCTGATGCGCGAGAAGTGGCGCATCGCCGCGATCCTGTTGGCGTTTCCCGTGGTCTACAGCGCCTCGGTGAGCATGCAGGTGGTGCGCAACGACCGGACGATCATGCTGATCCTTCCGCCCCTGGCCGTACTCGCCGCGTTCCTGGTCGAGCGGGTGCGGTGGCCCGCCGCGGTCGCCGCGGCCGTCGCCCTGGCCGTGACGGCGCCGGCCGCGCTACCCCAGCGCGGTCCCACCACCTGGACCAGTGCGCGCGAGTGGCTGAACCAGCGCCCCGCCTCGACCGTGCTGATCGAGTCCTACAGCCCTTATGTCGACCCGGAGCGCCACGAGGTGCTTGACCGGGTACGCCTCATCGACGGACCGGTCCCACCCGGCACCGACTACGTGGTCGCGTCGGAAGGGATGTACGGCCGCTACCTCACCGGGGACCATCCCGAGGAGGAGCGGGCGTACCGGTCCTTGTTCGCCCGCTGGCCCGAGGTCGCCCGCTTCACCGGCAACGGCCCCACGATCGTCGTCCTGCGGGTGCCGTAACAAGGTCGGGAGAACGCTACGGTGTGGCGCGATGAACTCCCTGCGAAGAACAGCCCCAACCCGCCCACCCGCCGCGAGAACGGCGTTCGGCCCCATGGTGATCGCCGCGGTCGAGCAGTTTGAGCCCGCCCACCGCAGAATCGTGAGCGACCCCCTGACCGTCCGGCTCCTCTCACCGGCCCAGGCCCTGGCCATCCGTGCCCTGCGTTGGGGCCCCGTGCGCAACGGTTTTGTCGCCACGATGGACCGGCTGGCGCTCGGAATGTGGGGCCTGGTCCTCTGCCGCAAGCGGTACGCCCACGACCAGGTGGTGGCGGCGGCTCAGGCGGGTGTGGACCAACTGGTGGTGCTGGGCGCGGGAATGGACACGCTCGCCTACCGTTCGCACTGTTCCCGCGCGTTCGAGTTCGACCTTCCCGAGAACATCGCCACCAAGGAGGAGAAGCTCGGCGCGGCCCTGGGCACCGTCCCCGGCGACATCCCCCGAAGAGCACTGGACCTCGAGAACGACGACATCACCGCCATCCTGACCGCCACCGGCGTCCGGCTGGACCAGCCGGCGATGTTCGTCTGGGAGGCCGTTACCCCGTACCTCACCGAACGAGGCGTGCGCCGGACCCTGGCCGCCCTGTCCCACGCCGCCCCGGGCAGCCGGCTGGCCTTCTCCTACGTCCTGGCCGACTACCTCGACGGCAGCAACGACTACCACGCGCCGACGGTGCGCAAGGCCTTCGTCAGCAAGGGGATGTGGCACTTCGGCCTGACGCCGGAGCAGGTGGCACCCCTGCTCGCCGAGCACGCCTGGACCGAGCGGGAACAGGCGGGCGCGGCCGAGTACCGGTCCCGCTACCTGGCCCCCACCGGACGCACCCTCCCGGTCTCCGAGGTCGAGCGCTTCGTCCTGGCGACAAAGGACTGATCGCGAGGTAAACAGCTTCGCCCCGGGCGGAGTCTTAGTGGTGATGGGTGACTACGAGGACTTCGTCCGGGGACAGCTTCCTCGGTTGTTGCGCTACGCGACGATGCTCACCGGCGAGCGGGAGCAGGCCGCCGACCTGGTGCAGGACGTGTTGGTCAAGCTCTACGGGCGTTGGCGGCGGATCAGCGACCTGGACTATCGCGAGCGGTACGTGCTGCGGATGGTCACCAACGGGTACCTGTCCTGGCGGCGTAGCACGGCGGCGCGGTTGGTGGCCGTGGGTGAGGTTCCCGACGAGGTGCGAGGGGACGACTTCGCCTCCGAGCACGCGGCACGCGAGGACATGTGGCAGCGGCTGGCGGGCTTGCCTCGTCGTCAGCGGACGGTGCTGGTCCTGCGGTACTACGAGCAGTTCGACGACGCCGAGATCGCCGAGTTGCTCGGGTGCGCCCGGGCGACGGTACGCGCCCACGCCCACCGAGCGCTGACGACGTTGCGGAACGGCTTGGCCGTCGAGCGGATGGCCGAGGTCAGGGAGAGCTGATGGACATCGAGAAGCTGATCGCGGAAACCTTCCGGGCGCACGAGCACGAGGCACCCGACGGCGACGCCGTGCTCGCCGCCGCACGGGAGCGGGTCGACCGCCGGCGCTTCGTGCGGAGCCGCCCGTTGCTGGTGGCGGCCGCGGCGGCCGTGCTGACCGTTGTCGCGGTCGTCGTCGTCGGGGCGGACCGGTCGGTCCGGCAAGCCGACCAGACCGCGGCTCGGGGGAGCGAGGCCGCGGCTCCGCAGGTGGTGCAGGACCTGAAGATGCCCTTCTCCCTCGGGTGGTTGCCGCAGGGTTCGGCCGCCTACTCGCTGGAACGGATGGCCGCCGTGCCGGCGCCGGAGGACCCGAGCCTTCCGCTGTTCGGTGGTGAGTACCAGCTCACCGTCACCACCGGCGGGCAGAAGCTGTACGTCGGCGTCCAGGAGCTCAAGATGAGCCCACCGGAGGGCGCGGTGTTCAAGTCCGGCCCGGGTCGCGCCGTCACCGTCGCCGGGCGGCGCGGTGTCGAGAGCGCGAACCCCGGCGGCGAACACGGCTACGAGCTGTACCTGGCACACCCCGACCGTGGGTCCCTGTACGTGCACGTGTCCGGCAATGTCGCACCCGCACGGCTGGTCGAGGTCGGCCGCCGGATCGCCGAGAACGTCCGCTTCCCGGGCTCGGCGACCGTCACCCCCACGTTCGGGCTCCACGACCTGCCCCCCGACCGGCGGATCTGCGGCTTCGGCGTCCAGCCCCCCTCGGACCACGTGCCGAAGCCCATCACGGAGTACAACCTGGGCACCTGTACCGACGCGCGGGACATCGTCGTCCAAACCAGGTTCGAACAGCCGCTGGGCACCGCGGGCCGGCTCGTACTCGGCCGCGCGACGCGCGAGGTCAGCGTGGACGGCTACCACACGCTGTGGGTCCTCGACGCGGTCGACGACACCTCGATCGCCATCGCCGGCCACGTCCCCATGACCGAGCTGTACGACATCGCCGACCGCCTGGTCCTGCCCAGCTGACGGGACGGCCGGCGCCTACGGAAGGGTTTGTATGCGGAGACGTTCACGCCGTCTGGCACAGCTGGTCGCCGGTGCGATGGTGGCCGGGTTGGCCTTCGGGCCGACCCAGTCCGCGGCCGCGGCCCCGGCGGAGGGAGGACCTCGGTCGATGGGAGAGGCGGTGAGCACCGCGGTCACGTTGCTCACCGGCGACCGCGTGGTCGTTCGCGGCGACCACCTCTCCTTCGAACCGGCCAAGGGTCGGGAGAAGGTCGGGCACCGGACGGTGACCGCACGGGGGCACGACTACGTCATCCCGACCGACGCACGTCGTCTGGTCGCGAACGGCACCCTGGACCGCCGCCTGTTCGACATCACCACGCTCGTCGAGCTCGGCTATGACGACTCCCGACGCGCGACGATCCCGCTGATCATCACTCATCCGGAGGGAGCCGCCGCACCCCTCGTCGCGGTCGGGCCCGTGGTTCGTGAGCTGCCGAGCGTGAACGGGCAGGCCGTCGCGGCTGACAAGTCGACGGCGACATGGGACGCGTTGACCGACGGCAGAGCCGACCGGGTCGCCCCCGCCCGGGGCGTCAGCAAGATCTGGCTGGACGGCAGGCGCCGGTCCACCCTGGACGTCAGCGTTCCGCAGATCGGTGCTCCGAGCGCCTGGGCCGCCGGCCACACCGGTGCGGGTGTCACCGTCGCCGTGTTGGACACCGGTGTCGACCAGACCCATCCCGACCTCACCGGGCAGGAGGTGGCCGAGGCCAACTTCTCCGACGCGCCGGACACCGTGGACCGCACCGGCCACGGTACGCACGTCGCGTCGACGATCGCGGACACCGGCACGCGCTCGGGTGGCCGGTACCGGGGCGTCGCCTCCGACGCGTCGCTGGTCGACGGGAAGGTGCTCGACGACTTCGGCTACGGCTACGACTCGGGGATCATCGCCGGGATGCAGTGGGCCGTCGAGCAGGACGCGGACATCGTCAACCTGAGCCTCGGTGGCTTCGACACGCCGGAGATCGACCCCCTCGAGCAGGCGGTGAACACGCTCTCCGCCTAGCACGGCACGCTGTTCGTGGTCGCCGCCGGCAACGACGGGCCCTACCCGGGCAGCGTCGGCTCTCCTGGCAGCGCCGACGCGGCGCTCACCGTCGGCGCGGTCGACGACCGGAACCGGATCGCCGAGTTCTCCTCGCGCGGACCGCGTACCGGCGACGGCGGGATCAAGCCGGACGTGACGGCACCCGGTGTCGACATCGCCGCGGCCAAGGCGGCCAACGGGTTCGCGGGCAGCCCGGTGGAGGACGGCTATGTCGCGCTGTCGGGGACCTCGATGGCCACGCCCCATGTCGCCGGTGCCGCCGCGTTGCTGGCCAGTGCTCATCCGGACTGGACCGGCGCGCAGCTGAAGGCCGTGCTCACCGGGTCGGCGACGCCGACAGCGGGGGCGACGGCGTTCGACCAGGGCACCGGCCGGGTCGACGTCCCCGCCGCGTTGGGCAGCCGGGTCCTCGCCGAACCGGCGAACCTGGCCTTCGGCACCGCCTCGTGGCCGCACGGCGACGACGAGCCGATCACCAGGACGCTGACCTACCGCAACACCGGCGACACCGCGTCCACGGTGGCGCTCGCGGTCGACGCGCACGGTCCGGACGGCAGCCCGAGCGACCTGTTCTCCCTGTCCGCCACCGAGGTGGTGATCCCCGCCGGGGAGACCGCGACGGTGGAGGTGGTCGCGGACACCCGCCGTGGTGGCGTCGACGGCGTGCATGCCGGCGTGGTCGTCGCCAGGGCCGGCGAGTCGACGGTCCGCACCCCGGTCGTGGTCGAGCGCGAGGTGGAGAGCTACACCGTCACCTTCGACTACCTGGACCGGACCGGGCGCCGGCCGCGGACGTCGAGGTGTTCTACTTCGGTCTGGACAACCCGGTGCTCGGCATCGCCTTCGCCGAGGGGGGCAGGTTCACCTCCCGGCTGCCCAAGGGCACCTACCTGATGGACCACGCGATCGTGGGCGAGGACGGCGAGTCCCCGCAGTTCGACTGGCTGGTCCAACCGGGGCTGGTCGTCGACCAGGACGTGACGCTCACCATCGACGCGCGGACGGCCGAACCGGTGTCGGTGACACCTCCGGCGGCCGCCGAGAACCTCGGCGTCGGTCTCGGGTACGCGCTGAGCGGGCCGGACGGCCCCGTGCTCGGTGCCGGCGTCGGCCTCCCGGCCATCAGCGGGGCGCGGACGGCGCAGGTCGGTGCCCTCGCGGCGGGTTACACGATCGACGGCACGGTCGACACCGAGTGGCTCGGCGCGGCCGGCGAGTACTACCACCTGGCCTGGTATCCCCGCGAGTTCCCGGTCGGCTTCACCAAGGTCGTCACCCGGGCGGAGCTCGCGACGGTGCGCGTGGACGTCGGCAAGCGGGTGGATGCCGGTGGCCCGATCAGGTTCGCGTCCTACCCGGCTCCGACGACCAACGCGTCACCCAGCGCGGGAGCGAACGGAATCGACATCACCGCGCCGACCGTGCGGACCCTGTACCTGACCACCGCGGACACGGTGTGGAGCTACGGGATGTGGCTGTCCGAGCCGGACGGTTCGGACAACAGCAGGTACAGCTCGCCGGCCGACAAGTCCTACACAGCCGGGCGCACCTACCGAGAGCCGTTCAACCACGCGGTGTTCGGTCCCGCGTTGCCGGCCGAGCCGAACCCGTACTCGCTCGGCCGGTTGCAGGACCAGATGGCCCTGCACGTCCACCTGTACAGCGACCACGCGGGGAACCTCGGCGACAACCGGCCCCAGTCCGAGTGGACGAGGCTGTACGCCGGGGACCAGCTGATCGACGAGTCGCCGTTCGGTGGGATCGCGATGTTCTCCGGTCTCCCGGCCGAGCCGGTGGACTACCGGATCACCACGGAGTCGGTTCGCAAGCCGGCCTTCACGCTGAGCTCGTCCGTCAGTGCCGAGTGGACGTTCCGCTCGTCCTTTGTGGAAGGGCCGGAGCCCGAGAGCCTGCCGGTCAACGTACTCCGCTTCCAGCCGAAGCTCGACCAGGACAACGCGGCTCCGGCCGGTACCAGGTTCCACGTGCCGATCCTCATGCAGAGCCACACCGGCGGCACCGTGGTCCCCCGTACGCTCACGGTCGAGGCGTCCTACGACGAAGGCAAGAGCTGGCGCACGGTTCCGGTTCTCGGCAAGCGGACCGCCGTGCTCACCCATCCCGCCGACGCGAAGACGGTGTCGTTCCGGGCGTCCGCGTCGGACGCCGAGGGCAACACGGTCAAGCAGACCATCGTCCGCGCCTACCATCTGCGCTGAGCAGGGCCCCGGCGGGCCGGGGCCAGGAACCTCTCCTGGCCCCGGCCCGCCGGGTCAGCTCCGCGGGTTGCCGTACACGCGGGCGGGGGTTATGAGCACCGCGGCCCGCCGCTCCTGCGCCATGACCCGGTCGTAGGTGTCCCAGTCATCGTGGGACCCGCCGGCGGCGGTGAAGACGGCGCGCAGCAGCTGCCGCAGCGCGCCGCCGTCGACATCGGGATGAGGGTCGTCGGGACCGACGACCTCGGCGTTCCCCTCGACGGCCACCCAGTGCCAACCCGCCCGGACGACGATCGTCGCCCGGGGGTCGGCACGCAGGTGGGCCAGCTTGCGAGACCCACCGATGGCGACGAGCCCCACGACCTGGTTCTGCCGCAACGGATGCGCCAACACCCCGGCATTGACCACGGACGACTGGATGCCGCCGGCCGAGCGGAGCGTGTTGAACACGCACAACCCGTTGTCGAGGGACACCAGTTCGGCAAACGCGTCGAGATCGGTCACCGCCCCAACCTACCGTTGTTCTCGCGTGAATCTCGGCATCGGCGTATGCGTGAACCCGGATCACCGCTTACGGATGGAGAACGTCACCGGCGAGCCCGACGCACAACACGCCGCCATGGCGGCCAACATGGCGGGCGACGGTCGTCCGGGTCTACCAGGCCGGTTGAGGGCTCTGCTACGTTCGCGGAGCTGGGGGGCCTCGTCAGTGGGCCGGCCGCGAAGCTCACCGAGGAGGGACCGCTGCATGGCTGTCGCCGATGATCTCGACCGCGCCAGCGACTCGAAGTGGGACTGGGTCGCCGAGCACACTCGTACCTACCTGGCCTCGGGTGGTACGGAGGGGCACGAGTCGAACGGGGTGTACACCCTCGTGCTCGCGACTACCGGACGCAGGTCCGGTGAGCCCCGTCGAACCTGTCTGATCTACGGCACCTCCGGTGAGGACTTCGTGGTCGTGGCCTCCAAGGGAGGGTCGGACGAGGATCCGGAGTGGTTCAAGAACCTCCTGGCGGAGCCGAGCGTCGGGGTGCAGGTCGGCACTCGTCGGTTCACCGCCCGCGCCCGCGTCGTGTCTCCGGCCGAGCGTGAGCCGCTGTGGGCGCAGATGGCACGCATCTTCCCGCTCTACGAGGAGTACGCGCAGAAGACTGACCGGGTGATCCCGATCGTCCTGCTCACCCCCGAGGACTGACCCCGAGCCACCCGCTGACCGTTCTGGTGGTGGGCACGCTCGTCGCGCCCACCACCAGAACTCGACGCGGCACGGATGTCGGGAACGGCGCGCCGGCTCCGTCCCCGTGACGTGAGCGGCCACGAAGGCCGCGACTCGGGAGGAGAACCATGACGGTCCAGCGGATGGACAACATCGGCATCGTCGTCGACGACCTCGCGGCCGCCGTCGCGTTCTTCCTCGAGCTCGGCCTCGAGCTCGAGGGCCAGGCGGCGGTCGGGGGCCCGTCGGTCGACCGCCTCGTCGGACTCGACGGCGTCCGGGCCGACCTGGCCGTGGTGCGGACCCCGGACGGCCACGGGCGGCTGGAGCTGATGAGGTTCCACTCGCCGGTGGCCGTCCCCGCCGAGCCGAACGCGCCGGTCAACACCCTTGGCATTCGTCGCATCATGTTCGCCGTCGAGGACATCGAGGACGTCCTCGCCCGGCTGCGCGCCCACGGGGCGGAGCCCATGGGTGAGCTGGAGCAGTACGAGGACAGCTATCGGCTCTGCTACGTCCGCGGGCCCGAGGGCATCATCGTCGCGCTGGCCGAGAGGCTCGGCTGAGGAGCGACCGCCGCCCTCCGCTAGACCGGCTGGAACTCGCCGAGGCGGTCCGCGTAGGGCGACCTCCCGGTCGCGGCCAGCCAGTGCGGATGGGTCACGTAGACCAGCTCGGTCTCCTCGTCCGCCGCGTAGACGACGTCCACACCGCTGCGCAGGTAGATGACCTCGCCCGCGCGCGCCGTCACCGAGCCCTCGGCGGTGCGCACCGTGAACGCGCCCCTCGTGATGATCAGAGCCTCGTCGTAGGCCATGGTCCACGGGTTGGTCTCGCCCTTCCCGTACCGGGCGAAGCCGACGCTCATCGCCGCTCCGCTCTGCTCGTCCAGCACATCGGCGAGGAACAGTTGCTGGTCCCCGCGCTGGAACCAGTTCGACGCCTGATCGCTGGTGAACAGCTCGACTGACATGGGAGCCCCTCTCGGACAGTAAATGGAAGAAGTTCCACTTCATCAAACCGGAAATGATTCCACTTAGTCAAGGGGTACGCTCCCGGTCGTGCGACTACCGATCGCCGGTGGTGGCCCGGCCGAACGGGCCGACGCGGCCCGCAACAGGCAGAAGATCCTGCGAGCCGCGGCTCGCCTCGTCGCCGCGCGGGGGGCGGACGCCCTCGCGCTCGACGAGGTCGCGGCGGCTGCGGGTGTCGGTGTGGGTACCGTCTACCGGCGGTTCGCCGACCGCGGCGTGCTGGCTCAGGCCCTGCTGGACGAGCGGGAGCGCCGGTTCCAGGAGGCGTTCATCAGCGGGCCCCCGCCGCTCGGACCGGGAGCCCCCGCCCTCGAAAGGATCCGGGCGTTTCTCCACGCGTTCGTCGACCGCCTGGAGGAGCAGGGCACGCTGCTCATGGTCGCCGAAACCGCGACACCGAAGGCCAGGTTCGAGACCGGCGCGTACCGCCTGCACCACAGCCACCTGGCCGGCCTGCTCGCCGAGGCCCGGCCCGGCACCGACGCCCACTTCCTGGCGGACGCCCTGCTGGCCCCCCTGGCCGCGGCGCAGTTCGTCCACCAGCGGGAGAACGACCTGAGCGTCGAGCGGATCAAGGCCGGACTGGACCAGCTGCTCGGCTGACGCCGGAACTACCGACCGAGGCGCGGCGTGCCGCGCTCACCCATCTGGACGTCGCCGTGCTCCACCAGGGTTTCCCGAGGCCGCGACAGCGCCGGCCGATCACGGCATCGCCAAGCCCGACCGCTACACGCTGACCGAGCTCATCGCGTGCGAGGCGGACCAGGTCAGGTGCTCGGCGTCGACTCGTAGCGGGCGGTCGTGGCCATCCAGTGCATCAGTCCGGAAGCCAGTGCCCGCACGCCTTCGGCGTAGCGGGCCGCCGGGTCCGGCAGGGCGGCCGCCGCGTCACACAGGAAGTCCAGCGTGAGCAGTTCGGCGTTGACCAGCTCGACGATCTTGGTTACCGCTTCGTCCTCGGTCAGGCCCTCGTGCGTGGTCAGCACCACCGCCAGGTTGGCGCCGGTGCCGTGGGCGGCTTCGCGCTGGTAGGAGAACAGGTCGTTGGCCCACGCGCTCGCGTTGCTGAGCCGCAGCGCCAGGTCGGTGATCTCCGGGCGGCTGGACACCTCGGCCGGCAGCCAGGCTTCGTTCGCCAGCTCGATGAGCGCGGCGGCGTAGAACATTCCTCCGTTGTAGTGGCGGGATGTCACGTACTGCGCCGTCGTGGGCACCGAGCTCGCCGCCCGGTGCATGCGCTCCTCCATGCTCGTTTCCAGATAGGCCAAATGGATCCGTGCGGCTCGGTCCAGCCAGTGTTCCGGTGCGACCGAACGGGTTTCGGTCCACAGCGAGTCCAGAAGTACCGCCAGCGGCTCGGCCGCCACGTCGGCCGCCGTGGCCTTGCCGGTGAGGATGTCGCGGAGGAGTCCGACCACATGGGCAGCGTGTTCGTCCTGGTCGGGGCCCCAGATCTCGTCGAGGAAGTCATCAAGGCACGACATGTGCGTCAGCAGTCGGCCGGCCAGCCAGAGACCGGGATAGTCGGCGTCGGGCCACATCCGCGCGTGCTCTTCGGCGCCCTGGAAGTTGAGGAACTGCCTGGTAAGGCGGTCGGCGTCCTCGTGACCGGAAAAAACACCCTGTTCGACGAACCACCGCTCGGTGTCGACGACGAGCTGGTCGAAGTGCGGGTTCAGGCGGGCGGGAAAAGGGCAGCTGATCACGAGGTTCGAGTCCGGCGCCTGCTCGCCGGGCCAGTGCACCGCAGGGGTCCAGCGGGTTGCCACCATAGTGAGATCCTCGTCCGTCGCCGGGCATCCATCCCGATGCCCGAGGTTCGAATGAAGCGGCCGAATGCCTTACAGGGCAGCGCATCCCCTCCAGTCGGCGGCGAAGTCGATCACTTGAACCATAGCGGCAGCCGCAGAGTGGATCAACCTCCAGTTCAGCTCTCCGTTAGAGCCAGTCAACTTTCGGTTAATCTGTCTACTTAGGACTCAAGGGAGTGCGGTTGGCAGTGTCTCACTATCCAAGAATGTGGTCTTGTTCGATTTCTCATCGGCGCCGGGAGCCGCGCGCCGTGCCGCGGCGCCACCACCGCGTCAGGGCGCCGACTCTTCTGCCTGTCGTGACCGGCCCAGCGTGATGAAGAAGCACTCGTGGCATTCGAACCAGATGCTGTGGTAGGAGTCGACCAGAACTCCGGTCAGATAACTGTCCGAACCGGACGCGAACTGGCTGTGCGCCCGGGCGAACCGTGCGCTGTACTCGGCGAAGTGCGGTGCCACCGGAGTGATCTCGACCAGGATCCGCTGCACCTGCTGGTCTGTCGCCGAAAGGCGGTCGACGAAGTCCGAAGGGCCCTGGTCCTCAGCGCGAGCCTGCCAGTCGGCGCACAGCTGCTTGAGGTCGTCGTTGAGCTTCCGGAAGACCTCGTAACGGTCGGCCACCAGGGTCAGCGCCTGCGGGCTGATTCCGGTCATCCGCCTGTCCGCGTACAGGCGACCGTTCGCGGTGATCTTCCAACCCAGCCGGGGTTTCCCGCTGTCCTCGGCCAGACCCCGGGACTCGAGGTCGCGCAGAGCGGCCGTGACCTGCTCCAGTGGGGAGTCGAGTGCCGCGCCGAGCGACTCTGGGGTGGCACGTCCTCTGATGCGGAGGATGTGCAGCGTCGGGTCCGCGATGTCGACGGGCATGGTGGTTCCTCCTCGTCCCGGGGGCGGGTACGCTGCCGGACTTCCTTGCCCCGCAGGGCATCCGACGATCCCGAGAGCAGGACAGGCATGAGCGCGGCAGCGGTGGGAGCGACGAGGGTACTGATCCTCGACGGCTCCGTCGAACCGGACCCGGTGGTCGTCGGTGGCAAGGCGGCCGGTATCGCGCGCATGGTCTCGGCCGGTTTCCCGGTACCGCCCGCGTTCGCGCTGTCCACTTCGGTGTGCCGCGAGTTCCTCGCCGAGGGCGACCGTGTCCTGGACGGGCTGTGGACCGACGTGCGCTCCGGAATGGGCTACCTGGAACGGCGCACCGGCAGGTCCTTCGGTTCGGCTGACGCGCCCCTGCTCGTCTCCGTGCGCAGCGGCGCGCCGACGAGCATGCCCGGCATGATGGACACCGTCCTCAACCTGGGCCTGAACCAGGAGATCGCGGACGGCCTCGCCCGCCTCGGGGGGGCGGCGTACGCGCGCGACACCCACCAGCGCTTCGAGCAGCTCTTCTCCGAGGTCGTCGGCATCGAGGACATCCCGGCCGATCCCTGGTCCCAGCTGCGTCTCGCGATCGCGGCGGTCTTCCGGTCCTGGCGCTCCCCGCGCGCCGTGGCCTACCGCCGCCGACACGGGCTCGACGACGAGGCCGGAACCGCCGTGACCGTGCAGGCGATGGTGTTCGGCAACGCGGACGACCGCTCCGGAACCGGCGTCCTGTTCACCCGGAACCCGTCCACGGGTGACCCGGAACCCCTCGGCGAGTGGCTGGCGCGTGCGCAGGGCGAGGACATCGTCTCCGGCACCCGCGCACCCCAGCCGCTCGACGCCCTCGCCGCGCTCCTGCCCGAGGTCCATGCCCAGCTCATCGGCCACGCGCACCGTCTCGAACAGCGGAACCGCGACGTGCAGGACATCGAGTTCACCGTGGAGAGCGGCCGACTCTGGCTGCTGCAGACGCGCTCGGCCAAACGCTCTCCGCGGGGTGCGGTCGCCATCGCCGCCGCGCTCGGCCGGGAAGGACTCATCTCGCCCGCGGAGGCCGTCTCCCGCGTGACCGCGGACCAGGTACGCGCGGTGTTGGTGCCGGGCCTCGATCCCGACGAACGCGCGGCCGCACCACTGCTCGCCCGGGGCACCCCGGCGTGCCCCGGCGTCGGCGCCGGTGTCGTCGTGACCGACCCGGACGAGGCCGAGGCCCGGGCGGCCGAGGGCGAGGAAGTGGTGCTCGCACGCCGGACGACGAGCCCGCACGACCTGCACGGAATGCTCGCCGCCGCCGCCATCGTCACCGAGATCGGCGGCGCGACCTCGCACGCGGCCGTGGTCAGCCGCGAGCTGGGGGTGCCCTGCGTGGTCGGCTGCGGCGAGGACACCGTGACCGGACTCGACGATCGGACGGTCACCGTGTGCGGTGACACGGGCGAGGTGCTGCAGGGGGAGATCACGCTCCGCGCACCGTCCGAACACGACGACGAGGACCTGCGTCTTCTCACCCAGTGGGCGCGCGAGATCTCGCCGCTGCCGGCATGGCGATCGGACGAGATCCCGACGGGCGCGCGAGTCGTGCACGAAGTGGACTATTCGTCCGACACCGCTGTCGAGAACGCGTTGCGTGACAACGTGCAGGCTGTGGTCACAGAGCACCCGCTGCCGGTGTTGCTGGCCGCGATCCGGGCGCGGCGGTGACCCCGGCGACGCCCGCGTACCCCCGTTCCGGGGTCTACCTGTGACAACGTGTCCGCGCGACTTCGTTGAGTCACCACCGAGTTCCGTTAACCAATCGCTGTGTGGTTTGATTTGCCGTCACCGGCACCGGGCTACACCGTTGCCTAGACGTCAGCGAGGACAAGGCGAAACAGTTGCGTGTTCCAACCGCAGAGAAAACCCAGGCGGGCCCGTGGTGGCGACGGTTGTTCTCGCGCCGGAAGTCAAAGACGAGCATCCGTAACCGCGTTCTCGCGATCGTGCTCATCCCCAGTGCGGCCCTGCTGGTCACCGGTGCCTCGGTCGCCGGCTACCTGATCTCGGAGGGCCTGGAAGCCAGGGACTTCTCCGGCTACCTCGGGCAGGCGATCGACCCGCTGGTCGAGTTCGAGTCCGTCGTCCAGCAGGAACGCACGCTCTCCCTGCGTGCCCTGGGCGGGGACTCGGCTGCGGTGGCCGGGCTGCAGGCGCAGCGGGACACCACGAACGCGGTGCTCGCCAAGATCGCCGATCTCGCCGAGGTCGTGCAGAACCTGAACCCGGACGCGGTTTCCCAGTCCAACGCCCAGTTCGCCGAGCTGTCCACCCAGCTCCAGCTGGTGCGCCAGGGCGTCGACGCCCGCCAGGCGAGCGTCACCGACGTCGACGGCTTCTACACCGGGCTCGCCGGCGTGGTCATCACCGGCCTCGAAGGGTCGGCGCGCACCACGCCGGACGCGGCGACCGCGGCCGAGGAGACGACCGCGGTCGACCTGTTCTGGGTGACCGACCTGCATTCCCGGGCGGTCGGCCTCGCCGCGGGCGGGGTGGCCCGAGGAGGGCTGACCACTCCCGAGCGACTCGTCGTCGCCCAGCTGGCCGGCTCCTACCGCAACCTGCTCATGGCGATGACCAGCCGGCTGACCGACACCGAAAAGGCCCGCTACGGTCGCCTGATCGCCTCCGACGCGTGGAAGACCGCCACCGCGGGCGAGGACGCCCTCGCTCAGCGCGGCGAGCTCGACATCTCGCTGTCCACCTGGCTCGAGGCCGAGGACGAGGTCTCCGCCGAACTGCTCGGTCTGTGGGGCGACCACTTCCGCCACGCCGAGTCCCTGGCCGAGGACGCGGCGAACAAGTCACTGCTGGGCTCGGTCCTCGCCGGTTCGCTCGTGCTCGTGTTGTCCGTCACGGCGTTCCTCATCGCCGTCCGCATGGCCAACGCGCTCGTCCGCCGGCTGCGGAGACTGCGCACGAACACCCTCGAGCTGGCCGACGAGAAGCTCCCCTCGATGGTGCAGCGCATCGCCGAGGGCCAGGACGTGGACGTCGACGCCGAACTGGTCCGGGTCGACCACGGCACCGACGAGATCGGACAGGTCGCCGAGGCCTTCGAGACCGCGCAGCGCACGGCGGTCGCCGCGGCCGCGGCCGAGGCGAAGACCCGCGGCGGCTTCAACAAGGTCTTCCTGGACATCGCCCACCGCAGCCAGCTCGTCGTGCACCGGCAGCTGGAGGTCCTCGATGTGGCGGAGTCCAAGCAGGGCGATCCGGAACACCTCGAGCTGCTGTTCCAGCTCGACCACCTCGCCACCCACGCACGGCGCAACGCCGAGAACCTCCTGATCCTGGGCGGTGGCCAGCCCGGCCGGAAGTGGCGCACCCCGGTGAAGCTGGAGGAGATCGTGCGGAGCGCGATCTCCGAGACCGAGGACTTCGTCCGGGTCAGCGCGGTCCGGCTGCCCGACGTGAAGGTCCTCGGGGCGGTGGTCGCCGACCTCATTCACCTCCTGGCCGAGCTCGTCGACAACGCGACGTCGTTCTCGCCGCCGGACGCGCCGGTGACCGTGCGCGGCAACCTCGTCGGCAAGGGCGTCGTGGTCGAGGTCGAGGAC
Organism: Actinophytocola xanthii; assembly: GCF_001921205.1. Taxonomy (GTDB): domain Bacteria; phylum Actinomycetota; class Actinomycetes; order Mycobacteriales; family Pseudonocardiaceae; genus Actinophytocola; species Actinophytocola xanthii. The sequence continues at coordinate 104,905 of NZ_MSIE01000025.1, forward strand.
CAGGGCCTCGGTATCGCCTTCGAGGAACGGGAACGTCTCAACGAGACGTTGCGGAACCCGCCGGACTTCCAGGCGATGGCGCTGGCGGGGCAGCGGCACCTCGGTCTGTTCGTGACCGGTCAGCTGGCCAAACGGCACGACATCTCGGTCAGCCTGCAGGAGTCCGCCTACGGTGGGATCAAGGCGATCGTGCTCATCCCGTCGTCGGCCACCGAGACCGGGGACCGGGAGTCGCAGCAGCAGGTGCCGGCGGGAGTGTCCCGTCCGGGCAGGCAACAGGCGCCCCAGCCGAGCTTCGTGCCGCAGCCGACGCAGGACCCCGTTCCGCGGCTGCCCCGTGCGACCGGCGAGAGTTCCGGCCACTGGCCCAAGGAGGAGCCGGAGCCGATCACGTTGCCGCCGGCCTGGTCGGACTTCGAGGCGTTCGAACCCGTGACACCGGTCGCGGCCACCGAGCGGTTCGAACCGGTGGCCCCGCCGCCGGCGACCGCGCGACCCGCGGCCACGAGCAACGAACGTCCCCCGGCTCACGAACGTCCCCCGGCTAACGGTCGGCCTCCGGCGGCGGGTAACGAACGGCCGGCGGAGCCGGCGCAACGCGAGCGTGCGGCGGGTGCCGCGCCGCGCAAACGGCCGCCGCTGCCGCGGCGTCAGCGTCAGGCGAACCTCGTGCCACAACTGCAGGTGGACACCGAGTCCCCCCCGAAGACCAGTCGGCCCAGGCGCGTCCGCACCCCCGAGGAAGCCCACAAGTCGATGTCGTCCTTCCAGCGGGGAACACGTCAAGGGCGTGGTCAGCCCTCGGAGCACAACCGATGAACACGAATGGTCAGGCAATGAACGAAAACGTGGTCAGGGGCAACGCGAGCAGCCTGAACTGGTTGCTCGACGACATGGTGAAGCGCCTGGCTGGGGCCGAGAGAGCGGCCGCGTTGTCCGCTGACGGCCTGCTGCTGGGCCGGTCCGCGAGCCTCGACCGGGAAGACGGCGAACACCTCGCGGCGATGGCGTCGGCGTTCCGGAGCCTGGCCCGCGGGGTGGGCACGCAGTTCGACAAGGGACTTGTCCAGCAGACGGTCGTCGAGCTCGAGGACGGCTACCTCGTGGTGACCGAGGCAGGCGAGGGCGCGTGCCTCGCACTGCTGGCGTCGGCCAACGCCGACCTCGGCATGATCGCCTACGAGATGAACGTGATCGTCCAGAAGGTCGGCGACAACATGGCGGCGACCCCGCGGGGGAGGCTCACGGAGATGCCCGTTCCACACGCACCATGAAACACGGCAGGGACGACGGGTACTTCGAGCTCGATCCAGGACCCCTCATCCGCCCGTTCGCGGTGACCCGCGGGCGGGCCGGAAGGGACCTGCACGACCTCGACATCATCACGCTGGTTGTCGCCGTGCGTCCGGAGGCGGATGTCGCCGGGCTGGACCGGGAGTACGGCGACATCCTGCGGATGTGTTCACGCCAGCCACTCTCCGTCGCGGAGATCTCGGCCAAGATGGGCCTGTTGCTTGCGGCGGTGAAGGTGCTCGTCAGCGATCTCATCAGTTCCGGCCACCTCATTTACCGGTCGCCGCCTCCGCCCACCTCGGGCAGGCCCGACATCAAACTGCTGCAGGCGGTGCTCGATGGTGTTCGAAAACTCTGACCAATCCGCCGGCTCTCCTGGCCTGGCCGGGGTGCGGGCGGTCAAGCTGCTCATCGCGGGCGGGTTCGGGGTCGGCAAGACGACCCTGGTCACGGCGGTGAGCGAGATCAAGCCCCTGCGCACCGAGGAGCGGCTGTCCGCGATCGGGGCCGGGGTTGACGACCTGACCGGCGTCGAGCGCAAGACCACGACGACGGTGGCGCTGGACTTCGGCCGGATCACGATCAACTCCGAGGTGGTGCTCTACCTGTTCGGTACGCCGGGGCAGGACCGCTTCTGGTTCATGTGGAAGGAGCTGTCGGTCGGTGCCATCGGCGCGGTCGTACTGGTCGACACGCGGCGCCTCGGCGACTCCTTCGGGTCGATCGACTTCTTCGAGTCGCGGCAGATCCCGTTCATCGTCGCGGTGAACTGCTTCGACGGAGCGGAGGTCTACGACGAGGAAGAGGTGCGCCAGGCGCTCGACCTCGACGACAACGTGCCGGTGCAGATGTGCGACGCGCGCGACCGCACCTCGAGCAAGCATGTCCTCGTGCGCCTGTTGGAGCACGTCATGGCCCTCGCGACGGCTGGAGCGGCCGCCGGGAGGTGGTGACCCCGCCGGGGCGGTGCGCCTGGCCGACTGTTCAGCGCGCCCGCGTCGCGTAGGCGAGCCCGCGCCCCCGCCGGCGACCGGCGGGGGCGCGGGGGTGATCACCGGGTGGCGGGCTCCGTCGGCTGGACGGGGGAGAGGACCTCTACCACGCCGCGGTCGCCGTCGACGCGGATCCGCTGGCCGTCCCGGATGCGGCGGCTGCCATCCTCCGTCCCGCACACACACGGCAGGCCAAGCTCCCTGGCGACGATCGGACCGTGGCTGAGCAGACCGCCGAAGTCGGTGACCACTGCCCCGGCGACCAGGAACAGCGAAACCCAGCTGGGGTCGGTCGTCTCGCAGACGAGGATGTCGCCGTCGTCCAGCTCGGTGGCCGCCGGGTCGCGGACCACCCGGGCGCGTCCCTCGACGACGCCGCCGCTGGCCGCGACACCGGTGATCGTGGTGCCCGCCGGGGCGTCCGCCGCGGCCTCACCGCCGATCTCGATCAGCTCGGGCAACCCGGCCCACGCCTGGGGGAGCCGGTAGCGCAACCGGTCCTCGTACTGGGCGCGCCGCTGCCGGACGAGTTCGCGGTCGGGCGCGTCGCCGGACATCAGCTCGTCGTAAGTGAGGTGGAAGACGTCCGCGGCGTCGTCCAGGAGCCCTCGCTGCGCCAGGTCCGCCCCGACCCGCCGGGCAGCGGCGCGGGCGACGTCGAACGTGAGGAGGTACCCGGCCTTGCCCTGTTCGCGCAGCGCGAGAAAGCGGGCCGCGAGGTTGGTCAGCAGCTTGATCGACCGGCGCTGGAGCGGGGACACGGCCTTCTTGAGCTCTTCGGCCGCCGCGTGCCGGACCCGGGTCTGCTCGGCACTGCGGTTGCGGGGCGCCTTCGGGTCGTCCTCGGACACCGCGCGGTAGTCCTCGAGGCGGGCGAGGATCGGCGCCGGGTCCTCCCGCCACGAGGTGCTGTGCAGCTGGCCCTCGTGCGGGCCGTGGTAGCCGTGCCGGTCCAGGAAGGTCGCCAGGTCGAGGCGCTCGTGCGCGAGCAGCCAGAGGTCGTGGGCGACCTCGTTCTCGTCCGAGCCCACGCCCGACAGCAGCCGGGACTCCAGGCCGGGCACCTTAGCGGCGGTGACCATGGCGGTGAGTCGGTCGGCCACTCCCGAGCTGACGAACGTCGTCAGCAGGTGGAGGATCATGATCTGCTGGAAGCGCTCCCGGGCGTCGCGCAGGACAGCCAGGTTGTCGGCGGCGGTCTGGCCGGCGATCTCGGGCAGGGTTCGCAGGCGCCACTCGCGGAGCTCGGCGAACATGCGGTCGTGCCGCTTGGGCAGGGTGATGACGGCGCGCGGCGCCTTCACCCCGATGATCGGGTACCGGCGCATCGAGTTCTCGTCGACGGTGCCTTCCCGCACGTAACCGAACAGCTGCTGCTCGATGGCGGTCGCCGAGGTGCCGGGGATGAAGCCGGCGACCGTGCGGAACTGGTTGATGTTGGCCGCGGCGCGGCCGGCGAAGGCGGTCCAGAACTGGTCCTCGATGCGCTCGGGTACCGCGAGCGCGGCCTTGCCGAACACCCCCATGCTCCGGAACATCTTGCGGAACGCCAGCTCCATCGGCCGGTGGATGAAGGTGAAGCCGAGCGCCGTGGAGACTCCGGGGAACGCTTCGGCGACGTTGCCGGTGGTCCAGGTCACGCCGGGATCGCACGCCGCGTTGTCGAGCGGGTCGGATCCTGGTGTGGGAGAGAGCATGTGCGACACCTATCAGCGTTTGGTTACGGGGGACTGACGGATCGTAGTCCGCTGCGTGATCGACACGTAAGGGGCGAGAAGAGCTTGCGGGCGACGAAAATCTGAGACGCACTCGCCGCGCGTCGGCGCGAGCGACAAATCCAGCAACGCATGGTTACGAGGGGACTAACTCTGCGCCATCGATCCAGGTCAGCGGGGCGATCTTGTTAGGCTGAGGCCCGGTGGCATGGGAAGGCGGCTGGGATCGTGGCGGACAAGCGTCGAAGAGGCAGGCCGCCCAGGTCCGCCGGCGCGGACACCCGCCAGGAAATTCTCCGGGTGGCCCGTCAGGTGTTCAGCGAGCTGGGCTACGAGCGCACCACGTTTCAGGAGATCGCGACCAGGGCTGGCCTCACGAGGCCCGCGGTCAACCACTACTTCCGGGACAAGGCGGCGCTGTACCGGGCGCTGTTCGAGTCCGTGCAGGAGGGTGTGGTCGGCGCCAGCGTGGAACAGGCGGTCGCGCAGCAGACCCTTCCGGGACGGCTGTCGGCGTTCCTCGAGGCCGCCGTCCAGATCGACTCGCGGGACCGGTCGTTCGCGCGGTTCATGGCCGCGTCGGTGCTCGACGGGTACCGGCACGAGGGTCTCCGCGACAGCACCCTGGAGCAGATCGAGCAGGTTCGCGAGTTCGTGCGCCTGGCGCTGCGGTCCGCCGTCGAGGCGGGCGAGGTGCGCGCGGAGGTCGACATTCCGGCCGTGACGGAAATGATCGTCGCGGTGTTGTGGGGAATGACTTTGTATGCCGGCTTCGTTGGCACACATGAACAATTGGAAGAGGTAGTGGACCAATTTTCCCGGTTGATTTCCGGCACTCTCTGGTGAGGGGGCCCAGTCGCCGTCCGGACCCTCTCACCAGCCGCTTCGCGGCGGCGCGAACGACACGTAATTGACGCCAGCGTAAATTTCGAGCGGCCGCCGCACTGAACAGCAGTGTTTATAGTGACGACGTGGTCAGGCCCAAGGTCCCGTTGATCTCGCGGCGCACAGCGCTCGAGGTCGCTCTCGAGATCATCGACAGCGACGGACTCGACGCGCTGAGTATCCGGCGCCTCGCGACCGCGCTGGGTGTCAACGGCGCCTCGCTCTACCACCACTTCAGCAGCAAGGAGGACATCGTTTTCGGCGCGGTGGAGCTGGCGCTGGCGGAGGTGCGCGGCGTCGGCGAGCCCGGCGCGTCCTGGCGTCAGTGGCTGCCGGAGAACGCGCGTAGCCTGCGTCGCGCTCTGCTCGCCCACCCCGCGTTGCTGCCGGTCGTCGTCAGGGCCCGGTCACACGGCCTGGGTGCGCGCCTGCTGGACGCCTCCGCCGCCCGCCTCATGGGCGACGGCGTCCCGAGTGCCGTGGTGATGCCCCTGCTCGACGCGCTCGCGGCGTTCGCCATCAGCAGCGCCCTGCACGAGACCCAGAGCGGCGGCCCGGAGGAGAGTGCCGCCGAGGAGTATCCGGCCCTGGCGAAGGCCGCGGCCGAGCGCGGGCTGGACGCCGACCAGATCTACGACCTCGTCATCGCGAGCATCCTGCAGGCCATCGACACCGCGGTCGAGCAACAACGCGCACGGTGGATGCCCTCGCCACCGGTACCCGTGGAGGGCGCGCTGTAGCGCGGACCCGTGGTGGGTGGGTCGGTCTCATTGCCGCCCCAGCCCCCGACGCCCCGGAACACGATGCCCGTGGTCGAACCGAGAGGTCGACCAACGGTAGTGTTGATCAAGCACGCGAACTCGATCAACCCTCCTGGCCGGCCACGATGGCGCCCCCGGCAGGACTCGAACCTGCGACCCAGAGCTTAGAAGGCTCCTGCTCTCTCCGCTGAGCTACGAGGGCATGCAGGGCCGCCGCTGCCGGTTCGGCAGACTGCTGCCCCTGGATCTGATCGCTCGGGAGCGCTCCGCCGTTTCCGAATCTGCTCAGATCGCTGATGTGATTTGCGTCGGGCTATCGCGGCGCCGGGCCTGTCGAGGCTCGGACCTGCAGTTCCACGCCCACGGTCACCGGTTTGCCCGGTCTCGATCCGTCGAGCATCCGCAGGGCCAGCGTGCCGGCCTGTCTGCCCTTCTCCACCAGGTCCTGGCGCACGGTGGTCAGCGACGGCGTTCCCCAGCTCGCCGCGGGGGTGTCATCGAAACCCACGATCGACACCTCCCCGGGCACCGCCAGCCCCAGCTCGTCGGCCGCCCGCAGCGCTCCCAGGGCCAGCTCGTCGGACATGCAGAGCACCGCCGTCGGTCTCGGGTGCTGCGTCAACAGCCACGTGGTGCCCTCCCTGCCGAACTCCCGGGTGTTGCCCGGCGCCTCCCAGAGCGGCACCTGCTCGGCGACGATACCGCCCTCGGCCAGCCCCTCGAGATATCCCGCGTACCGGTCGAGCGTGACGCGGAAGTGGGCCTCGCGAAGCCGGGCGGGCGTCGCCAACCCTCCCTGGCCGTTCGCGCTGAGGCTCAGGCCGAGGACGGCCACCCGCTGGTGACCGAGCTCGACCAGGTGCCTGCCGGCGAGCAGCGCGCCCCCGTAGTCGTCCACCTGCACCCGCGCCGAGCCCGGCACCACCGGCTGGTCGACGATCACCAGGGGCAGCTTGCGCTCCTGTGCGGCCCGCAGAGCCGGCGCGTCGTCCGGTAGCGAGTACGCGACGACGACATCGGTCTGGGCGCGGATCACGCTTTCCGCGCGGGGTCCGCCGTCGCCGATCCCGGGCAGCAGCAGCAGCGACCGGTCACCGCTGTCTACTGTGGACGCCAGGGCGTCCAGCATGATGCACAGTGCCAGGTCGGAGAACGCCGAGGACAGACCCTCGCACAGCATGAACGCCACCGAGCCGCTGCGCTGGGTGGCCAGGGACCGCGCGACCGGGTCCGGTCCGGCGTAGCCGAGCTTCCTGGCCGTCGCGATGATCCGCTCGCGCAGCTGCGGGGAGAGCTGGTCGGGCCGGTTGTAGGCGTTCGACACCGTCGCCCTGGACACCCCGACCTCGCGGGCGACGGTGTCCAGGGTGGGTCTCCGCGCCCGGTCCTGGCTCACCGGGCAAGCCTAGGACCGTTCGGCGGGCCTCCTGGCGTAGCGGTGTCTGAAGCGCTTCAGTTACCCTCGGGCGGAGGGGCTCCGGAGGGAGGCCAGGGGTGCGAGCGGAACGTTGGTCGGTGTTCGTCATCTTCGCGCTGAACGGCGTGGTCCTTGGCTCGTGGGCGCCGCGGATGCCAGCGTTCACCGCGCAGATCGGTGCGAACGAGGGCGAGCTCGGCCTCGCCCTCCTCGGCGGGAGCGTGGGCATGATCGCGGCCGCGTCGATGGCCGGGCGCTGGTGTGCCCGCTTCGGCGCACGCGCGCTCCTTCTCGTGTCGGTGCTGGCCACGACGGTCGCGCTGCCGGTCATGGGGACGGTCGGCTCGCCGCTGCAGCTCGGTCTCGCGCTCGTCCTGGTCGGCGCCACGGTGGGCACCTTCGACGTCTCGATGAACATCGCGGCGGTCACCGTCGTTCGCCGCACCGAACGGCCGCTGATGCCGGTCTTCCACGCCGGGTTCAGCATCGGTGCGCTGGTCGGGTCGTTGGGTGCCGCCTTCGCCGCGGCGCACCGGATCGGCCTGCTCCCGCACTTCCTCGTCGTCTCCGGGCTCATCGTCGCCGTGAATCTCGTGACCATCAGGAACGTGCCGCGCGAGGAGCGCGTCACCGAGTCCGCGGCGGAGGACACGACCGACCGCCGGATGCTTCGTCGTCCGGTGTTGTGGCTGCTCGGCATGATCGCCCTGTGCTCGGCAATCGTCGAGGGCGCGAGCGGCGACTGGTCGGCCCTGTTCGCCGTCCGGGAGCGCGGGATGGGCGAGGGCGCCGCGGCGGTCACGTTCTCCGTGTTCTGCGTGGCGATGGCGATCGTGCGACTGCTTGGTGAGCAGGCAGAACGCCGGTGGAGCCCCGAGCGGCTCCTGGTCGCCGGCTCGCTCGCGGCGGCCTTCGGGCTGCTGCTCACCGCGGTCGTGCCCGGTGCCCCGCTCGCCTTCGTCGGCTTCGCGCTCGCCGGGGGCGGTCTGGCCTTCGCCTTCCCGATCGCGTTGAACCTCGCCGGCGCGGTCGGGCGCCGGGGTGACGGAACCGGGGGCGAGCACGAGATCGCCTTCGTCACGACCATCGCCTACAGCGGCTTCCTGGTCGGGCCGCCGATGATCGGGGCGGTGGCGCACCTCGCCAACCTCGAGGTGGCGATCGGCTTCGCCGGGGTCATCGCCGCGTTGATCGCTCCGGTCGCCCTCGCGGCGGCCGCGGCCCGGCGCCGCGAGGACGCCGAGTCACGGGACCGGGAGCCCGCCCTGGTCGAATAGGTGAGCGACCGTCCGTGCTCGTCACCCGGTGACTACCCTCGAAAGGGTGTCCGTCGACAGTTCGCCGCAGAAGGCCCCTGCGGCACCCCGTTCCGGTGCCACAGCCGGCCTGCTGCCGCTGATCGTCATCGGCGTCCTGCTCGCCGTGCTGGCCGCCGTCGCCCTGCTCTCGGTCACCGCCGGCGACTCGGGTGCGGTCAACCTGTACGGCCTCACCGTCGTCCGGGTGCTCGCCGAGATCGGCATGGTCCTCACCATCGGCTCGCTGCTGTTCGCCGCGTTCATGGTGGCTCCGCAGCGGTCCGGGATCCTCGACGTCAACGGTTACGCGGCGCTCCGCGTCGCCGGGCTGGCGGCCGTCCTCTGGTGTCTGGCCTCCCTCGCGGCGGTGGTGTTCACGGAGGCCGACGCCATCAACAAGCCGGTCTCGCAGGTGCTCAACGCCGACACGCTGATCACGCTGCTCGAGATAATCGAGCAGGCCAAGGCGTGGCTGATCACGGCCCTGGTCGCGATGGTGGTCGCGGTCGGGACCCGGTTCGCCCTCTCGTGGGGCAGCACCGTCGTCCTGTTCGGCGTCGCGCTGTTCGGCCTCACCCCGGTCGCCGTGACGGGGCACTCCTCCAGCGGCGGCCAGCACGACCTGGCGACGAACAGCCTGCTGTTCCATCTGGTCGCCGCGTCGCTCTGGGTGGGCGGACTGGTCGCGTTGCTCGTCTTCGGTCGACGGATTCCCAGCGGCCCCGCCCTTCGGCTGGCCGCCACCCGGTTCTCCGCGACAGCCCTGGTCTGCTGGATCGTCATGGCGGCCTCCGGCACGCTCAACGCCTGGGTCCGCCTGCCCGTCGCCGACCTGTTCACCGCCGAGTACGGGCTGCTCGTTCTCGCGAAGACCGCCGCACTGGTCGTGCTCGGCGTGTTCGGCTTCGTGCACCGCCAGAAGACCGTTGCCACGATCGTGGCCGGGGGGTCGGGCAGCTCGCTGGTGCGCCTGGCCGCGGTCGAGGTGCTGGTGATGTTCCTGACCATCGGCATCGCGGCCGCGCTCGCTCGGACGCAACCACCGGGCCTGGACTACCAGCCTGGCGCGGTCGAGATGCGGCTCGGCTACCCGCTGGACGGGCCGCCCACGTTTTGGACGCTGCTCACGGACTGGCGCTTCGACCTCGTCTTCGGGACGCTCGCGATCACGCTCGCGGTCCTCTACCTGCTCGGGGTGCGCCGGCTGCGCGCCCGGGGGGACGCGTGGCCGGTCGGGCGGGTCGTCGCCTGGCTGTGCGGTTGCCTGGTCGTGCTGTTCGCGACGTCCTCGGGGATCGGCCGCTACGCGCCGGCCATGTTCAGCGTCCACATGGAAGCGCACATGCTGCTGTCCATGCTCGCGCCGGTGCTGCTGGTGCTGGGTGCCCCGGTGACGCTCGCGCTGCGTGCCCTGCCGGTGGCCGGGCGGGACGGTTCACCCGGTCCGCGGGAATGGCTGCTGGCGGCGGTGCGCTCACCGGTGTCGAAGCTCCTCACCCATCCGGTGGTCGCGCTGGTCCTGTTCGTGGGCTCCTTCTACGTTCTGTACTTCTCTGGGTTGTTCGACGCCGCCCTGGAGAAGCACTGGGCACACCTGCTGATGAACGCCCACTTCCTGATCGTCGGCTACCTCTTCTACTGGCCGGTGATCGGCGTCGACCCCTCCCCGCGACGGCTGCCGCACGTCGGACGGCTGGGGATGGTGTTCGCCTCGCTGCCGTTCCACGCGTTCTTCGGCGTGATCATGATGAGCATGCAGACCGTGGTCGGCGAGGACTTCTACCGGCAGCTCAGCCTGGCGTGGGTCCCGGACCTGCTCGCCGACCAAAGCCTCGGTGGCGGAATCGCCTGGGCCGCCGGCGAGGTTCCGCTGCTGCTGGTGCTGGTGGCGCTGCTGGTGCAGTGGGCCAGGGCCGACGACCGCGAGGCGCGCCGCAACGACCGCCGGGCCGACGACGACGGGGACGCCGACCGGGCCGCGTACAACGCGATGCTGGCCACGCTGTCCGGTGGCGAGGCGGCGGACAGGGCTGGTCGGGACGACACCGACCAGGAGCAGGCCGGCACGCGCGGCGAGAGCACCTGACCGCTCACGCGGTAGCACACCTCCCCGACATAGCCCCTCGTGAGAACGCTCCCAACCCCCACCTGTCCACAACTCCGCCACTTGTCCACAGCCAGCGTCTCTCCCACCCCACACCCCTCCTCGGCCCGGCAGGGTGGAGTCATACGCCCACCCGCACCAGCCGAAGGAGCAGCGATGTTCGAGACCCACCTGACCGTGGCCGGCCGCGTTGTCACCGAGCCCACCAGGCACACCTTCCCGAACGGGGACCTCAAGACCAGCTTCCGGCTGATGGCCGTGGAGCGTCGGTTCGACCGCGAGGCCCAGGAGTGGGTCGACGGCGAACGCGTCTTCGTCACGGTCAACGCCTACCGCAGGATGGCCGAGGGGGTGGCGGCCTCCCTGGTCAGGGGCGACAGCGTCCTGGTGACCGGGCGGTTCTACATCCGCGAGTACTCGACCGAGAACGGCGAGCGCCGGAGCGCGGCCGAGCTCGACGCCCGGGCACTGGGGCCGGACCTGGCGTGGTGTTCGGTGGTGGTGGACCGGCCGCCCCGGCCCATGGCGCCGCCGAGCAGTAGTGGAACGCCGGGGGAGGAGGTGGTCTCCCAGCGCGCGGCGTAAGGGGGGTACCCCGGGGGTGCTCCACCGCTCCGAGCGGCGGGTATAACCTCCGTGGCGACGATCGGGGGAAGATCGTCCGCCTTGTTGTGCCACACCGCGGTCACGGCCCAGAGCGGACCGCTCTACGATCGCGGCCATGGCCGAGTTCATCTACACCATGAAGAAGGTGCGCAAGGCGCACGGGGACAAGGTCATCCTTGACGATGTGACCATCGCGTTCTACCCCGGAGCGAAGATCGGGGTGGTGGGTCCCAACGGCGCCGGCAAGTCCAGCGTGCTCAAGATCATGGCCGGATTGGACCAGCCCAACAACGGCGAGGCGTTCCTGTCCCCCGGGTACACCGTCGGCATCCTGCAGCAGGAGCCGCCGCTCAACGAAGACAAGACCGTCCTCGGCAACGTCGAGGAGGGTGTCGGCGAGATCAAGCAGAAGCTTGACCGCTTCAACGAGATCGCCGAGAAGATGGCGACCGACTACTCCGACGAGCTCATGGAGGAGATGGGCAAACTCCAGGAGGACCTCGACCACGCCGACGCCTGGGACCTGGACTCCCAGCTCGAGCAGGCCATGGACGCGCTGCGGTGCCCGCCGCCGGAGGCGGACGTGAAGGTGCTCTCCGGTGGCGAGCGCCGCCGGGTGGCCCTGTGCAAGCTCCTGCTGTCCAAGCCCGACCTGTTGTTGCTGGACGAGCCGACCAACCACCTGGACGCGGAGAGCGTGCTCTGGCTCGAGCAGCACCTGGCGCAGTACCCCGGTGCGGTCCTGGCCGTCACCCACGACCGGTACTTCCTGGACAACCTCTCGCAGTGGATCATGGAGCTCGACCGCGGACGAGCTCACCCCTACGAGGGCAACTACTCGACCTACCTCGAGAAGAAGGCCGAGCGGTTGGCGGTCCAGGGCAAGAAGGACCAGAAGCTGCAGAAGCGGCTCAAGGACGAGCTGGCCTGGGTGCGGTCCAACGCCAAGGCCCGGCAGACCAAGTCCCGTGCACGTCTCGACCGCTACGAGGAGATGGCGGCGGAGGCCGAGCGCACCCGCAAGCTCGACTTCGAGGAGATCCAGATCCCGCCGGGGCCCCGGCTGGGCAACGTGGTCGTCGACGTCGAGAACCTGCGCAAGGGGTTCGGCGACCGGGTGCTGATCGACGGCCTGTCGTTCAGCCTTCCCCGCAACGGCATCATCGGCGTGATCGGGCCGAACGGGGTCGGCAAGACGACGCTGTTCAAGACGATCGTCGGCCTCGAGGAGCCGGACAGCGGCTCGGTCAAGATCGGCGACACGGTCAAGCTGTCGTACGTGGACCAGGAGCGGGGCGGTATCGACCCCAAGAAGAACGTCTGGGAGGTGGTGTCGGAAGGGCTGGACTACATCCACGTCGGTCAGGTCGAGATGCCCTCCCGCGCGTACGTCAGCGCGTTCGGGTTCAAGGGCGCGGACCAGCAGAAGCCGTCCGGGGTGCTCTCCGGTGGCGAGCGCAACCGGCTCAACCTGGCGCTCACCCTCAAGCAGGGCGGCAACCTGATCCTGCTCGACGAGCCGACCAACGACCTCGACGTGGAGACCCTCGGTTCGCTGGAGAACGCCCTCGAGCAGTTCCCCGGCTGTGCCGTGGTGATCTCCCACGACCGGTGGTTCCTGGATCGGGTCGCGACCCATATCCTCGCGTGGGAAGGCACGGACGAGAACCCCGCCAAGTGGTTCTGGTTCGAGGGCAACTTCGAAGGGTACGAGAAGAACAAGATCGAGCGTCTCGGTGAGGAAGCCGCACGTCCGCACCGGGTGACATATCGCAAGCTCACCCGGGACTAGGTTGGGGGTTCCGGTGGTGGCGGCCTGGGACGACTCGCCGGCGGCCGGCGGGCTTGGCGAGTGCTCCGCACTCGTCCGCTCGGCCGAGGCGTTGCGTTTCAGCGCCCCGGAGCTGGCCGTCCAACTCGCTCGCCGGGCGCTCTCGGTGCTCGCCGACGCGTCGGGCTCCGACGGCGTCGACCACGGCGACGGCCGAGCCCTGGTCCTGGCCATGCGAGCACGGGCGGTGCTGGCCGCCGGTCTCGTTCGGGTGAGCCACTACATCGACGCGGTCGAGCCGGCCTTCGCCGCCCTCACCCTCGCCGAGGGGGAGGGCATGGCCGAGCTCGCCACGTCGGTGCGGCTCGACCTCGCCGCGTGCGCGCGCGAGGTGGGTGAGCCCCTGCTGGGCTGCGCGTTGTTGCGGCCGGTGCTGGAGGCCGCGCAGTCGGAGCCCTCGGTGCGGGCGACGGCGCTCGCCCGGCTCGTCGGGTGCACCGCCCATGTCGGCCGGCGTGACGACGTGGAGGACGCGCTCGCCGAGGCCGACCGGCTGCTCGCCTCGGACGAGGCGCTCAGCCCGGACGCGCGGCGCATGGAGCGTGCTCGGCTGTCCGTGCGGACGGCCGCCTACCACCGTTGGTACGGCGACACCGAGGACGCGGCCGAGGCGGCGCGTGAGGGTCTCGGCCAGCTGAACCGGCTGCGGGGCGGCCGCCCGGAGACCGCCCGCCTCCGCGCGCAGCTGGTGCTCGAGCTCGTCTCCGCCCTGCTGGACGAGGGCGACCTGGGCGAGGCCGAGGCGGCGTCGCTGCCGTTGCTCGACGAGCCGGTGCGGGCGACGTCGGCGGCGGCGGTCGGGCAGCTGATGCTGGCCGTGTCGACGCGGATCCACCTGCCCCGCGGACGGGTCGAGCGCGGCCGCGGCCTGCTCGACCAGGCGGTGTGGGTGGCGGAACGGCACGGACTGGACAACCTGCTCGCCGAGACGCTGACCGTGGTGTCCCAACTCGACGAGCGCGCCGGCCACACGACAGACGCCCTCGAGTGGCTGCGCACCGCCCGTGCCGCCGAGCAGCGCAGGCTGCGCGCCAGCGCCCGGGCCGCCCGGCGCGTACTCACCGAGGTCGGCTCCCCCGCGGAGTGGGACGTGTCGGCGGCCAGCGCGCTGCTGCGCCAGGTCGTCCAGCGGGTGACGCAGCCGGTCGCCCCGGCGATGGCCCCCGTGCAGGCCCTCCCCACACCGGCCGTGGTGGAACGGCCACCGGAGACCGACGGGGTGACGGGGCTGCTCAACAGCGCTGGCCTGGTCCGCCGGCTGAGCACGGTGCGCAACGGCGAGCGACCTGTCGCCCTGACGCTGGTGCGCCTCGCCGAGGCCGGGGAGCGTGCGGGAGCCAACGGCGTCAACCTCGTCGAGCTCGCCCGACGGGTGCGCGACCTGGCGCCCGCCCATGCCGAACTCGCCCGCTCCGACGGCACCGAGCTGGCCGTGCTCCTGCCGCACACCACCCGCGACCAGGCCGAGGAGTTCGCCAAGTCCCTCCGCGAGACGGCGATCGAGTCCAACTGGCTGGCGACGGCCAACGCCAGGAGCATCACCACGGGCGTCGTCCAGTCCAACCCGGACGCCGCGTCGGTCGACGCCAACGCCCTGCTGAACGCCGCCCGCGACGCGCTCAGCAAGGCCGAGCCCGTCCGGCATCCGTCCGACCGCACCCAGCCGGTCGACGTGACGGCCCTGACCGCCCAGGCCCTGGCCGACCTCCAGGACGTCGGCGACACGCTCCGCATCGGCCGTTCGATCATCAGCTCCCTGAGCATCCCCGAAGGCAGCGGCGGCCGCCGCCGCGCGGAGACCGGCACCTTCCCCAAGCTCTCCAGCTCCGGAGACGGCCAGCCCACACCGGCCGGCACCACGCACCCGCCCACCGGCTCCCCCCGCCCACCCGCGCCGTCCGACTCTCCCCACTCGCCCGCGCCCTCCACCCCACCCGGTTCCCCCACAGCTCCGCGGCACGCGACACCCGCCCACGGCATGCCGGCCCTCGACCCGTCGAGCCCACCCCCCGCGCCATCCTCGACCGACAGCGGCGCCATCTCCGCCAACTCCTCGTTCGCGGGTTCACCCGCCGGCGGGGGATCGCCCTCCGAACGGAGCGGGCAGTGGCCACAACCGCCGTCATCCCAGCCCTCCCACGCGAGCCAGACCCCGGCAGAGCCCACCGATGCCCACGCCCCGGACACCCGTGAAGCTGGGACCCCGTCGCCGGCGCAGCCCGTGCCCGGCACCGAAGGCTCCACGCCCGGCCAGCACCAGCCCAGCAGGGCCAGGCACAGCTCGTCGGGCGTGTTCCCGGTTCCGGGGACGAGCTGGCCGCCGGACACCTCGAGGCAGGACCCGCCGACCCCGCCGCTCGGATTCGCCGGCTTCACCGGCACCGACGCTCCCGGCTTCCGTGCGAGCCGGGGATCTGACGCGCCCGCCGCCCACACCGCCGACCATGGCGCGGCGGCCGACAACCCGACCGGGCAGCCGACGACAGGAAGCCCCACCTCGACGCCAGCCGCGCCCGGCACGGCCGCCGATGCGTTCGGCGACTTCGGCCCGGGCGCGTCCGGCAGCGGGCTGACCACTGAACTCGCTGACGCTCACGGCTCCGACCCGGGTACTGCCGGAGCCGGCTCTCCAACACCGGGGTTGGCTTCCAGCCCGCGGCCGCACCCAGCGGACACCCGCGCTTCGGGAGCGGGAGAGGGCGGGACCGCCGGCTTCCCCACGCCCGGAAGCGCACCGTTCAGCTCCGAGCGGAGCGACACCGCGTTGCCCGCGTCCGGGGCTCCGGAGCCCACGGCTGCCGCCGGCGAGGCCTACCCACCGCCGGTGTCGTCGCCCCGCGAGGCTGCCGCGGTGGAGGCGGTGGAGGAGGGGTACCGCTCCTCCTACGAGGAGACGCGAGCCGAACTGGCGCGGTTGATGTCCGCGCTCGAAGCCGGAGCGCCCGACGCCCCTGTCGAGCCGCGCAGCCCAGCCGTCACTCCGGAATCCTCCGGAGGGGACACCGCTGCGGAGCCCTCACGAGGCGAACCCGCCTCCAGCGGCCGGTGGTCGTTCCCCGCACCCGGCACACCGGTCGCCCTGCCAGCGCCCGCTCGGCCCGGCGACGACCAGACCCCTCGCTACGGGCTCGCCCTCTCCGTCCCCGCGCCGCCCGAACCAAGCGAAGTCCCCGAACCACCCAGCCCCGCCGAGGTGCCCGAACCCCCTCCACCGGAGCCCGTCCCGACCCCACCGAACGACCCCGGGGCCTGGCCACCGGGCGAACCAGGTTCGAGGCCACCGGGCGAACCGGGGTCGCCGCCACCCGGCGAACCGGGGCCGCCGCCACCCGGCGAACCAGGGTCGCAGCCGCCCGGTGATCCCACCGTCGTCCCCCACCTCGGCGCGTACCCGGGGACCACGGGCCAGGAAGCACCTTTCGGCGAACCGGTGGATCCGCCGACACCCAGCCCCCGGCCCCGGCGCCGCGGCGAACGCTCCTCCACCGCCATCGCCGGGCTGCTCGCCGACGCGCTCGCCGCCTACCAGGAGACCGCGCGCGACGACCACGACGCGCAGCCGCCCACCCCCTCCGCCGAAGCGGACCTCGCCTCGTTCGACCGCCTGCTCGACTGGCCTTACCAGCCGCCCGCTTCGGGCCGGCATCGGTCACCCGAATGAGGGCGCCGCGTCCTCGTTAATCTGTGCACGATTCAGTGGCTCCTGCAGCGTGGGCCGACCAGTTGATCAGTTTAGGGTGTGCATACCTGTGGCACACCGACGTGCCGCCAATCGTGGAGTCGCGTAGATGACCTCGACCGGAACCCGGACGTCCTCGGAATCACCCGGACCCAGGACCGACGCCGCCGAGGGACAGGAGTCCCCGGAGCAGACTCGGGACGAGCTGATCGAGCGGGCCGCTGCCGCCGCCCCGGACATCGCGGACCTCATCCGCCTCTACTACCGCTACATCCCACCCGAAGAGGTCATCGACCACGATCCGGTCGATCTTGTGGGCGCTGTGCGCAGTCACCGTCGGTTGGCCGAGCGGCGGGTGCCCGGACGTCCCGCCGTCCGCGTGTTCAACCCCGCCGCGTCCAACGACGGCTGGTCCACGGTCGGCACCGTCGTCCAGATCGTCACCGACGACATGCCCTACCTCGTCGAGTCCGTCTCGGCCGAGCTCGTCCGCAGCAACCTGCAGGTCCACCGCGTCGTCCACCCGATCGTCGTCGTCCGGCGGGACGCCATCGGCGGGCTGCGGGACCTCCTGCCCAGCGCCGAGGCCGACGACCCCCCGGCAGACGCGCTCGCCGAGTCCTGGATGTCGATCGAGGTCGACCTCATCACCGACGCCGACCGCGGCCGGGACATCGAGGGCGGCCTGCTCGGCGTGCTCAACGACGTCCGCGAGGTCGTCGAGGACACCGCGAAGATGGAGGGCACCGCACGCGCCCTCGCCGACGAGCTCGAGCAGGAGCAGCCGGTCGACCAGGCCCAGTGCCTCGAAGGCGCCGCCCTGCTCCGCTGGCTCGCCGACGGCCACTTCACCTTCCTCGGCTACCGCCACTACGAGCTCCGCGCCGGCGACCCCCCCGCCCTGCGCGCCTCCCTCGCCAGCGGTCTCGGCGTGCTCCGCCGCGACAGCCTCGCCGAGCGGCACCTGCCCGCCTCCCCCGACGCGGCGAGCCACGCGCTCTCCGCCGACCTGCTCGTGCTCACCGAGGCCAGCGAGCCCTCGACCGTCCACCGGTCGGTCTACCCGTACTACATCGGTGTGAAGACGTTCGACACCGACGGTCAGGTGACCGGCGAGCACCGCTTCCTCGGCGTCTTCACGATCACCGCCCTGCACGAGGACGTCCTCGACATCCCCGTCGTCGGCCGCCGGGTCCGGGAGGTCATCCACCTCGCCGGCTTCCCGATCAGCTCCTACACCGGCCAGAAGATGCTGGAGGTCATCCAGAACTGGCCGCGGTCCGAGCTGTTCTCCACCAGCACCGAGTCGCTCTACCAGACCACCACCGGCGTCATCGCCCTCGCCGACCGCCGCCGGCTGCGCCTGTTCCTGCGCCGCGACCCCTACGGCCGGTTCTACTCCTGCCTCGTCTTTCTCCCGCGCGACCGCTACACGACGACCTCCCGCCTGGCCATGCAGGAGGTCCTCATCGACGAGCTGGGCGGGCGCAACCTCGAGTTCTCCACCCGCATCGGGGAGACCGCGCTCGCACAGGTGCACTTCACCGTGCACACCGCCGACCCGGAACGCGCGATCGAGCCGGACGTCGCCCACATCCAGGCCAGGATGACCGAGGCCGTCCGCACCTGGGACGACAAGCTCGTCGAGGCCGTCTTCGCCGAGCAGCGGGAGCTGCTCACCGGCGCCACCGACGACCGCACGGTCACGATCGGCGCCGAGTCGGCCACCGAGCAGGGCCAGCGCTTCGCCGACGTGTTCCCCGAGGCGTACAAGGAGGACTTCGACGCCACCGCGGCGCTCGCCGACCTCCGCCGGCTCGAGGCCTTGCGCCACACCGGCGACATGGACCTCTCCTTCTACGAGCCTCCGCACAGCGTGCCGGGGGAGCGGCGGTTCAAGCTCTACCTCGCGGGCGAGGGCGTCACCCTCTCCCAGGTCCTGCCGGTCCTGCAGCAGATGGGCGTCGAGGTCGTCGACGAGCGCCCGTACGACCTGCGCCGTGCGGACGGCGGCCAGTGGTGGATCTACGACTTCGGCCTGCGGATCGACCCTGCCGTCGTCGAGGGGCTCTCCGCCGAGGAGCGGGCGGAGCTGCGCACCGAGTTCGAGAAGGCGTTCGGCGCGATCTGGCGCGGCGAGGCCGAGTCGGACCGGTTCAACTCCCTGGTCCTGCGTGGCGGGCTGAGCTGGCGCCAGGCCAGCCTGCTCCGCACCTACGCCCGCTACCTCCGCCAGGCCGGCACGCCCTACTCCACCGAGTACATCGAGGACGCGGTGCTCGGCCACACCGAGGTGGCCACAGCGCTGGTCGAGCTGTTCGAGACGCGCTTCGACCCCGGCATGCCCGAGCAGCGGCGCCGCGAGGCCGCCGACGAGCAGATCAACCGGATCACCGCGATGATCGACGAGGTCACCAGCCTCGACGCGGACCGCATCCTGCGCAGCTTCCTCACCCTCATCAGCGCCACCCTGCGTACCAACTACCACGTCCAGGACAGCGAGGGCCGACCTCGGCCCTACCTCGCGGTGAAGCTCGACCCCGGCCTGGTCCCCGACCTGCCCGAGCCGCGGCCCAAGTTCGAGATCTTCGTCTACTCGCCACGCGTCGAGGGCGTGCACCTGCGGTTCGGCCCCGTCGCGCGCGGCGGGCTGCGCTGGTCGGACCGCCGCGAGGACTTCCGCACCGAGATCCTCGGGCTGGTCAAGGCGCAGGCGGTGAAGAACGCGGTCATCGTGCCGGTCGGCGCCAAGGGCGGGTTCGTGGTCAAGCGCCCACCCGCGCCGACCGGCTCGCCCGGCCCGGACCGGGAGGCGCAGCTCGCCGAGGGCATCGCCTGCTACCGGATGTTCATCTCCGGCCTGCTCGACCTGACCGACAACCTCCGCGCCGGCGAGGTGCTGCCGGCCAAGGACGTGGTCCGCTACGACGGCGACGACTCCTACCTGGTGGTCGCCGCGGACAAGGGCACCGCCACGTTCTCCGACATCGCCAACGAGGTCGCGGCGAGCTACGGCTTCTGGCTCGGCGACGCGTTCGCGTCCGGCGGTTCGGTCGGCTACGACCACAAGGCCATGGGCATCACCGCCCGCGGCGCCTGGGAGAGCGTCAAGCGGCACTTCCGCGAGCTGGGCAAGGACACCCAGACCGAGGACTTCACCGTCGTCGGGATCGGCGACATGGCCGGCGACGTGTTCGGCAACGGCATGCTGCTCTCCGAGCACATCCGCCTGGTCGCCGCGTTCAACCACATGCACGTGTTCATCGACCCCGACCCGGACCCGGCCGCCTCCTTCGCCGAGCGGCGCCGGCTGTTCGAGCTGCCCCGCTCCACCTGGGACGACTACGACCGTGAGCTGATCAGCGAGGGCGGCGGGGTCTGGCCCCGGACGCTCAAGTCGATCCCGGTCAGCGAGCAGGCCCGGGTCGCGCTCGGCCTTCCCGAGGGGACGACCAAGCTCTCCCCGCCCGAGCTGATGAGGGCGATCCTGCTGGCCGAGGTCGACCTGCTGTGGAACGGGGGCATCGGCACCTACGTCAAGGCCACGACCGAGAGCAACGTGGAGGTCGGCGACAAGGCCAACGACGCGGTTCGGGTCAACGGGGCCGACCTGCGGGTGAAGGTGGTCGGCGAGGGCGGGAACCTCGGCCTCACCCAACGGGGCCGGATCGAGTTCGCCAGGCAGGGCGGCAAGGTCAACACCGACGCGCTGGACAACTCGGCGGGCGTGGACTGCTCCGACCACGAGGTCAACATCAAGATCCTGCTCGACCAGCTGGTGCTCCAGGGCGCGCTCGACGAGGAGCAGCGCAACGAGCTGCTGGTGGCGATGACCGACGAGGTCGCCGACCTGGTGCTCGCCGACAACTACAGCCAGAACGCGGTACTCGGGGTGAGCCGGGCGCACGCGGTGCCCATGCTGACCGTCCTGGCCCGCCTGGTCGCCCACCTGGAGGAGCGGGCCGGTCTGGACCGCGACCTGGAGGCGTTGCCGTCCAAGGCGCGGTTCCGCGAGATGGACAAGGCCGGCCTCGGCCTCACCTCGCCCGAGCTCGCGTCGCTGCTCGCGCACGTGAAGCTGTCGCTCAAGGAGGAGGTGCTGGCCAGCGAGCTGCCAGAGGCGGACGTGTTCGCCCGCCGGCTGCCCGAGTACTTCCCGACCCAGCTGCGCGAGACCTTCTCCGACGCGATCGGCCGGCATCCGCTGCGCCGCCAGATCACCACCACGCTCGTGGTGAACGAGGTGGTCGACGGCGGCGGCGTGTCCTACGCGTTCCGGCTCGCCGAGGAGATGAACGCGACGGCCACCGACGCGGTCCGCGCGTTCACCGCGGCGACGACGATCTACGACCTCAAGAAGCTGTGGCGGGACATCCGGGCGCTGGACAACGTGGTACCCACGGACGTCGCCGACGGCATGGTGCTGGAGAGCAGACGGCTGCTGGACCGCGCCTCCCGGTGGCTGCTGTCCAACCGTCCGCAGCCGCTCGCGGTGGGCGCGGAGATCAACCGCTTCCACAAGGTGGTCGTCGAGCTCGCGCCGGTCGTCGGGTCGCTGCTGCGCGGCTCCGAGCGCGCGGTGACCGAGCGGCATGCCGAGGAGCTGGTGGCCCAGGGCGTCCCGGCCGACCTGGCGGCACGCACAGCCTCGCTGCTCAACCGCTACTCGCTGCTGGACATCACCGAGGTCTCCGAGCTCGCCGAGCGCGACGCCGGCCTGGAGACCGACCGCAGCCCTCGGGAGACGGCCGAGCTGTACTACGCGCTGTCCGACCACCTCAACATCGACGCGATGCTCACCTCGATCAGCGCGCTGGAACGCGGCAACCGGTGGCACGCGCTGGCCCGGCTCGCCCTGCGCGACGACCTGTACTCGTCGCTGCGGGCGATCACGCTGGACGTGCTGCGCCAGAGCGACCCCGGCACCACCGCCGAGGAGAAGATCGCGAACTGGGAGCACGCCAACGCGTCGCGCATCGCGAGGTCGCGCGCGTCGCTGGAGGAGATCCACCGGGTGGAGCGGCTCGATCTGGCCACACTGTCGGTCGCCGCCCGGCAGGTGCGCAGTATGGTCCGCTAGTGGGCGTGTTCATAACGGAGGTTCGGCCGCGCTGGTCGGACATGGACGTGTACGGGCATGTGAACCATGCCAACACGGTGACCCTGCTGGAGGAGGCCCGGATCGCCCTGCTCTTCGGCGAGTCCGCCCGGCACGCTGGTGCCGAGCACATCGCGAAGGGCGTCGTGGTGGCCCGGATCGTGGTGGACTACCACGCCCCGCTGGTGGCCAACGGCGGCGTCGTCCGGATCTCGCTGTCGGTTCGCGAGATGCGCCACGCGGCCTTCACCATGGACTACGAGGTTCACACCGGACCCTCGGTCGACGACCCGGTCGCGGTCACCGCCGAGACGTTGCTGGTGCCCTACGACCTCGCGAGCGGCCGGCCACGCCGGATGTCCGAGGCGGAGAAGGACTTCCTCGCCGCCTGGCGCAGTGGGAGCAACGGTGCCTGAGCTTGAGTTCTCCGAGCAGTCGGAGCGGGACGACCTCGGTGCGTTCGTCGCCCGCGCGGTCCGGCTGGACGCCTCGACGGTGGTGCGCCTGCGCAACCGGGAGGGCGGCATGATCGACTCCTGGGTCGCGACGCCGTTCGACGTGCTGGCGACCAGGACGGTCCGGGGCCGGGTCGAGCCGGCCGACGTGACGGTGTCGGGCAACGAACTGCTGGCCGCGCTCGCCGTGTCGCGCGGTGACCGGATCGACCCCGGTCCCGTGCTCGACCTGCAGTGGCGCTCGGCGCTGCCCCCGCAGGCGCACTGGCAGGTGGTGGAGTCGCTGCCGGCCAGCGTCGTCACCGAGCTCGCCGACCGGGGCCTGGAGCTGGCGCGGGAGAACGCCGGCCCGCACGGCACCCCGCCCGCCTCGCTGCTCGACCAGAACGTGCTGACCGTGGCCGGCGACGGGCTCGAGGTCAAGATCCCCCTGCGGTGCCTGTTCGCCATGTCCGGCATGGGCTTCCTCGGGTCCGGCGGCTCGGCGGACGAACACGTCCGGGTCACCGCGACCGACGCCTGGCTGCGCATCGACGCCCGCTACGGCGCGGTCGTCCGGCGCCGGCATGCGCTGCTTCCCCTCCTGGTGTAGCCGTTTTCGTGGCACGATGTGCCCGTTCGGGCGCGACGCGAGGAGTGCGGCATGGCCACCACCGACGACGAGGACCCGACCCGGGCCTTTCTCGACCAGACGGTGCCCCGGGACGACGCGTGGGAGGGCCGTGAGCCCGACGACGGCCCGGCCCGGCCCCGCCACCTGCAGCACCCCACCGAGCAGGACACCGTGCACGCGGCCAAGGAACGCCGCCGCGCCACGGTCAAGAACGTGGCCTGGGCCGCAGCACCCGGTGCCGCGTTCCTGGCCGGAGCCGCCACCGCGCCCGACCCCGAGCCCGAGCCTGAGGTCGATGTCGCCGACGGTGTCGGCGACATCGGCAGTGCCCTCTGAGCAGTGCCCTCTGAGCAGTGCCCTCTGAGCAGTG